>JBAXXT010000033.1:0-33911 GCA_037127755.1 Bacteroidota bacterium | reverse complement strand
TTTTGAATTTTTAATTTTAATTTATGTCAGTTTTAATAGTTTTAGATCAATCAGATAATCATATAAAAAAGTCGGCTTACGAAATATTGAGCTATGGTTCAAAATTAGCAGCACAAATTGGAACAACTGCTGAAGCATTAGTTTTAGGAACTGTTCAAGATGACTTATCATCTTTAGGTAAATATGGAGTAACAAAAGTGCATCAAGTTAACAACGAAACATTGAATCATGTAGATGGTCAATTATATGCAAAAACGATTGCAGAAGTTGTAGCACAAACTAATGCAACTGTTGTAGTGTTTTCACAAACACATACTGGAAAGTCAGTTGCTTCAAGAGTTGCAGCTAGACTCAAAGCAGGGTTGGTTGCGGGAGCCGCCTCATTACCAGATACCAGTAATGGATTTGTAGTTCGTAAAACAGTTTTCTCCGGTAAAGCCTTTGCAAATATTAGTATTCAATCTCCCATCAAAGTAATTTCACTAAATCCAAACAGTGTATCAACAGTACTAACAGAGGGAACCGCAGAAGTAAATCAATTAAATGTAGCTGTAGAGAATTCTAAAATAAAAATCATTGCTGTAAATAAAATTACCGGGGAAATTCCTTTAACGGAGGCTGATATTGTGGTAAGTGGAGGACGTGGATTGAAGGGGCCAGAAAATTGGGGCGTTTTATTAGACCTGGCAAAGGTATTGGGTGCAGGAACTGCCTGTAGCAGACCAGTAGGTGATGCACATTGGAGACCTCACCATGAACACGTTGGACAGACAGGTGTACAAGTTGCTCCAAATTTATATATCGCATTAGGAATTTCTGGTGCTATTCAACATTTAGCTGGCGTAAACAGAAGCAAGATCATGGTAGTAATCAATAAAGACCCGGAAGCACCTTTCTTTAAAGCTGCAGATTATGGAATTGTAGGAGACCTTTTTGATATCGTTCCACAAATGACTGCAGAGATTAAAAAAATAAAGGGCATTGCTTAATGCCTTAAGTTTAAAAATAAAAATTATCGATCAACACCCATCAAAACAAACCCTTTTAATTGATAACCTGTTATAACTGTTTTTGCAGTGAGTGAAACTTTTACAACAGGTAAAAAAGCTTCTTTTTGAATTTCCAGAAAAGTCATGGCTTGTGCGCATGCAATGAATTTTGCGCCAAATTTTTCAAGTTCATCAATCAATTTAATATTGGGGTTATCTGTTTTATATTTCTTATTAAAATATTCATTGTTTTTCAAGGCATGCAGCGCACCTGCATGAACTACAATTACTGGAATAATGTTTTTAGTTGGAATACCAGAAGCCACATGAAGATTAATTATTCTAGCTACTTCTACTAATCCATAATTTATTTCTTTGATTGTAGAATCAGGATTATTACCAGTTAATTCAAATAATAATTTGTATTGCAATTTTGGATCAGGAACTTCATCAGCATTTTTAACAGGTGCAACTCCAGAATTTTCGCCTGCATTGAAGGCTGGAAAAATTTCTACTGCTTTTATTTTTTCCCACTTGATAATGTCTGCATAGTCTTTATTTGTTTTTACTGAATCCTTATGAAGTTCAGCTCGGTATACACTATCCCTTTTAAATTTTGAAGCATTTAATACACTGTCTTTTTGTGAATTGATACCTCTTAAAGAACTATCCAAATTGAAATTCTGTGCATTTCCAAGTACCACAAAAGCACAACAAATTATTAGTATCAAAACCTTTCTCATATAGCGGGGATTTTAAAACAATATATAATAATTTTTTAAATTATCATATATTTCTATATAAAATCTATATCGCTCCTCGCTTTTTAATTTTTAATTTTATAAACTTCCCAATTTTCCTCCATCAACAGGAAGATTAATTCCATTGATATAAGCTGCAGCAGGAGAACAGAGAAATGCCACAGCGGCTCCAAATTCATGAGGTTCCCCTAGTCTTCCTGCAGGAATCAAATCAAGTGTACGTTTTAAAATTTCTTCTTTCGATACCTGAGCTGTATCGGCTTGCTTACCAAATAAATAATCTAAACGATCTGTATTAGTATATCCCGGCAATACATTATTAACTGTTATTCCGTAAGCTCCAATTTCATTGGCCAAGGTCTTGGCCCAATTGGCAACCGCGGCCCGTATTGAATTTGAAATACCTAATCCATTAATGGGTTGTTTAATAGAGGTGGAAAGAATATTAATGATGCGTCCAAATCCCCTCTCCTTCATACCCGGTACAATTAGCTGAGCTAACAAATGACTAACTATTACATGAGAATGAAAAGCCGTTTCCATTTCATTGATAGGAGTTTGTAACAAAGGGCCTGCAGCGGGCCCTCCCGAATTATTTACAATAATATCAATCAGATTTCCTGCTGCTAAAAATGCTTTTATTTTTTCAATTAGTTCAAAAGGCTTTGAAGTATCCGCAATAATATACTGATGCTTTTGCCCCTTGGAGATATCCAATTTGCTTTGCACATGTTGCAAATTAATTTCTGTTCTAGCCAATAAAATTATATTGGTTCCAAGTAAAGCCAGCTCTTTAGCAACAGCTGCGCCTAAACCCTGTGAAGCACCACAAACCAATGCAGTACGATTGCTCAAATCTAAATTCATCGGTAATTATTTTATTCCAACAATTATAAATTACGATAGTCTTCTCTGATTGGATTAAATACATCCAATATTTTACAATCCGTTATTGCTATTCCAGAATGAATCACATTAGAGGGAATTACCACCACGGTTCCAGGGCCAAATACAATAGGTTCTCCCGCTACTGTCAATTGAAAACTTCCTTCTAACACATGACTCACTTGCTCATGAAAATGCGAATGTGAGGGCAAAGATGCACCAGCTTTAACATCAAGATAAGAGAAAGTCATACCGGATGTATGTATAAATTTGGCGTCATATCCATCAATAATTGTCTTTGGCTGTATGGAAGCTAATTCGATAACTGGCATAAGTATATTTTTATGTTTAAATTAGAAAGCTGAAAGTTAAGAAGCCTTAGTTGCTTTTCGTGTTTTAAATTGGTTTACTTTTGTAGCTCATTATGAAGAAAATTGAACTGGAAATTGTAGCACTTTCCCATAGCATTACTCAAACCCACTCCTATGCAGTGGTGCTTGGTGAAGTAAAAGGGCAACGTCGCTTACCCATTGTAATTGGTGGTTTTGAAGCGCAAGCTATTGCTGTTGCCTTGGAACATATGCAACCCAGTAGGCCTTTGACACATGACCTCATGAAAAATTTTATGAACAGTTTTGGAGTGGAACTTCAGGAAGTAATTATTAGTGATCTTCAAGAAGGAATATTTTATTCTAAACTTGTTTGTTACACTGAAAACGATACCGTTGAAATTGATAGTCGTACAAGTGATGCATTGGCATTAGCAGTTCGTTTTGGATGTACTATTTATACTTATGAGCATATTTTAGAAAATGCTGGAATCCTGATGGATGACAATGCTACAAAAAAAGAAAGAACAGAATCTTTTGGAAGTGAAGAGAATATCAGTAGCGATAGAGAAGATCTCCACGCTTTAGGAATTGAAGAACTGCATGTACTTTTAAACGAAGTTTTAGAACAAGAAGATTATATCAGAGCCATCGCAATTCGCGATGAGATCAATAAAAGAAAATAATCTACCAACCATCTATGGTTACATTTCCGAATTGTAAGATTAACCTTGGCCTGAATATTATTAATAAACGACCTGATGGCTTTCACGATTTAGAAACTGTTTTCTATCCTATAATTATCCAAGACGTTTTAGAAATTATAACAAGTCAGGATATTGACCTAATCAACAATATCCAATACACCGCCTCTGGATTACAAGTGGATGGAGACCCTTTAAATAATCTTTGTGTAAAAGCATATCAATTACTTAAAAAAGATTTCCCTCAATTACCTCCAATTAAAATTCACTTACACAAAACCATACCGATGGGTGCAGGTTTGGGTGGCGGAAGTGCTGACGGCGCATTTACGCTTACGTTATTAAATCAAAAATATCAACTGGATCTTTCTCAAGATAAATTGATGGGTTATGCTTTGCAACTAGGAAGCGATTGCCCATTCTTTATTCTAAATAAACCAAGTTTAGCAAAAGGAAGAGGGGAAATTTTATCTGAGATTGAACTAGACCTTAGTCAATACCAATTTTTGATCGTAAACCCAGGAATCCATATTTCAACGGGTTGGGCTTTTTCACAAATCGAACCAACAAGAGCATTTTATACTATTGAAGAAACCATTTTTATACCGATAGGGCAATGGAAGAACATTCTTGTGAATGATTTTGAGAAGCCAGTTACCCAGCATTATCCAGAAATTGGAAGTATCATTCATCAACTATATAACCATGGTGCTATTTATGCCTCTCTTTCAGGTTCCGGCAGTACCTTGTTTGGAATTTTCCCAAAAGGCCCCATTAAACTTCCAATTTTTCCAAAACATTACTATATCGCGCAGGTTGATTAGATATTTTCTAACGATTCGATTGATTGTTTAGACAATATCAACTATTATTCGTTAGTTTACAAGTTTGCCGCTTGAATTTGCGTTTTATGTTGTAAATTGCCACTATCGATTGCCCCATTAATTTCCTGAATATTAATAATTCGGTTGAGTATGCTTGAGACAAAAAACAATCAAGGATTATACGATCCTTCGTTTGAACATGACGCCTGTGGTATTGGTTTTGTAGCGAATATCAAGGGACATAAGAGTCACCAACATATTTCTGATGCCCTAACAGTATTAGAAAATATGGAACACCGCGGAGCTTGTGGTTGTGAAAACAATACAGGAGACGGTGCTGGTATCATGCTTCAAATGCCACATGAGTTTTTCTTTGATGAATGCATCAATCTGGGCATTCATTTACCATCTTACGGAAAATACGGAGTTGGATTTTTATTCTTTTCAAAAGAAATCAGAGTTAGAGAAGAATGCCGCGATATTTTTAACCGTGCTGCAGAAAAATTAGGTTTAGAAATTCTTGGCTACCGAAAAGTACCTGTTAATAGAACCGATATTGGACCTTCTGCACTTTCTGTAGAACCTTGTATGGAACAGGTTTTCATAGCCTGCCCCGATCATATCACAGATCCAGAAGCTTTCGAAAGAAAACTATTTGTACTGCGCAATTATGCCACACACACCATTCAAAATACAGTGATCAAAGACGAAGTTGGATTTTATCTTTCTTCTCTTTCTTATAAAACTATCGTCTATAAAGGACAGCTAACAAGCTTGCAGGTTAGGGGATATTTTCCAGACCTCAGTGACAAGCGTGTTGTTTCTGCTTTTGGTTTAGTGCATTCTCGTTTTGCCACGAATACTTTTCCTTCCTGGAAATTAGCTCAACCCTTCCGATATATTGCTCATAATGGCGAGATCAACACTTTACAAGGTAACCTGAACTGGTTGCGTACCAGCGAAAAAGGATTCACTTCTCCTTTCTTTAGTAAAGAGGAAATGGATATGCTGTTGCCGATTGTAACAAATGGACAAAGTGATTCTGCCAGCCTTGACAATATGATTGAATTGCTTACACTTACAGGCCGTTCTTTACCACATGTTATGATGATGTTGATTCCAGAAGCCTGGGATGGGAATCAGGATATGGATGCTATTAAAAAAGCATTCTATGAATTTCATGCATGTATGATGGAGCCCTGGGATGGCCCTGCATCTATTTCATTCACTGATGGTAAAATTATTGGAGCAACACTTGATAGAAATGGTCTAAGACCTTCTCGTTACTGCGTTACAAACGACGATCGTGTAATCATGGCCTCTGAAACTGGCGTGTTGCCAATTGATCCTGCAACCATTATTGAAAAAGGCAGATTACAACCAGGCAAAATGTTTGTGGTAGATATGGAACAGGGTCGCATTATCAGTGATGATGAATTGAAAGCTGATATCTGTTCCAGAAAGCCATATGCTGAATGGTTAAACAAATACAAAATTCGATTAGAAGAATTACCTGAACCAAGAGTGATGTTTACTCATTTGGAATCTGATCAAATTTTCAAATACCAAAAGGGATTCGGTTATTCTTCTGAAGATTTAGATAATGTTATTTCTCCAATGGCTGTTGATGGCAAAGAACCTATCGGATCGATGGGAACAGATACGCCATTAGCTATTTTAAGTGATCAGCCACAGCATTTGAGCAGTTATTTCAAACAGTTATTTGCGCAGGTAACAAACCCACCGATTGATCCTATCAGAGAGAGAATGGTAATGTCGCTTGCTACATTTGCAGGTAGTACCGGAAATCTTTTGGTAGAAGATCCTCTGGCATGTCACGTGGTGGCTTTACAACAACCTGTACTGAGTAGCTATGAATTAGAAAAGATTAGAAGTATTGATACGGGTGTATTTCAGGCCAAAACACTACAAACTTATTTTAGAGCGGATGGCAAATCTGGTTCCTTAAAAAAAGGACTTGATCGTTTATGTCGTTACGCAGTTGATGCAGTGGAAGACGGATTTGAAGTGATTATCTTAACGGATAGAGCAATTGATTCTGATCACGCCCCTATCCCCTCTTTATTAGCCTGCGCTGCAGTACACCATCACTTAATTCGAAAAGGTTACCGCGGACAAGTAGGAATTATTGTTGAAGCTGGAGATGTTTGGGAGGTTCATCACTTTGCCTGTTTAATTGGTTTTGGTGCAACAGCTATCAATCCATACTTAGCGATTTCTTCCATTCGTGATATGAAAATTAGTGGACGTCTCGTTACTGATATCGATCCTGATTATCTGAAGAAAAATTATGTCAAAGCTGTTAATGAAGGACTTTTAAAAGTCTTCTCTAAAATGGGTATTTCTACCTTACAGTCTTACCAAGGCGCACAAATATTTGAAATCATAGGTTTAAATAAAGAAGTGGTGGATGCCTATTTCACTGGTGCTACTTCTCGTATCGAGGGAATGGGTTTAGATGAAATTGCAAAAGAAACCCTAACCAAACATTTCTTTGCCTTTAGTAGAAAAGAAATTCCCGTAGATCGCTTACCAGTAGGCGGTTTATATCAATGGAAAAGAAAAGGAGAATTCCACCTCTTTAACCCACAGACCATTCACTTATTACAAGAATCAACGAAAACGAATAGTTTTGAAACATTCAAGAAATATACCAAACTGGTGAACGATCAATCTTTAAAAGCTTGTACCATTCGCAGTCAGTTTCAATTCAAACCTTCTCGACCCTCTATTTCAATTGATGAGGTTGAACCTGCAGCATCTATTTATAAAAGATTTGCTACAGGGGCGATGAGCTTTGGTTCTATTTCATGGGAAGCACATACCACATTGGCCATTGCCATGAATCGTTTAGGTGGCAAAAGTAATACAGGTGAAGGTGGCGAAGACCCCATCCGTTTTAATTTAATGGAGAATGGCGATTCAATGCGCTCTTCAATCAAACAAGTTGCCTCTGCAAGATTTGGTGTAACTAGTCATTATTTGACAGAAGCCGATGAATTACAAATTAAAATGGCACAGGGTGCTAAACCTGGTGAAGGCGGACAATTACCTGGTCATAAAGTGGATGATTGGATTGGTAGAACCAGACATAGCACACCAGGTGTTGGTTTAATTTCACCACCTCCACACCATGATATTTATTCGATTGAAGATTTAGCTCAATTAATATTTGATTTAAAGAATGCCAATAGGGCTGCCCGTATCAATGTAAAATTGGTATCAAAAGCCGGGGTTGGAACCATTGCGGCAGGAGTAACAAAAGCAAAAGCTGATGTGGTCTTGATAGCAGGATTCGATGGTGGTACTGGAGCCTCTCCCATCAGTTCTATTAAGCATGCAGGTTTACCATGGGAATTAGGTTTAGCAGAAGCTCATCAAACATTGGTAAAGAATAAGTTACGCAGTCGTGTGGTAGTACAAGCCGATGGCCAGATGAAGACTGGACGCGACATCGCCATTGCAGCTTTATTAGGTGCTGAAGAGTGGGGAGTAGCCACTGCAGCACTAATTGTGGAAGGCTGTATCATGATGCGTAAATGTCATTTAAATACCTGCCCAGTGGGAGTTGCCACACAAGATCCTGAATTGCGCAAACGTTTTAAAGGAGATCCGGACCATGTGGTAAATTTCTTCAAATTCATGACGCAGGAGTTAAGAGAAATCATGGCGGAACTAGGTTATAGAACGGTGAATGAAATGATCGGACAAGTGCAGGACTTAACCATGCGTGATGATATTACCCATTGGAAATATAGTAAACTAGACCTATCTCCTATTTTATACAAACAGCCCGCAGATGAAAGTACTGGTTTATATAAAACAGAGGAACAAGACCACGGACTTAGTGAAGTGTTAGATTGGCAACTTTTAAAAATTGCACAGAAAGCCATCGATACCAAAGAACGTGTTCAGGGCAGTTTCATCATTAAGAATACGGATCGAACAGTTGGAACCATCGTTTCGAATGAAATCACGAAAAAATACAAAGCCGATGGACTTCCAGATGATACCATTCATTTCAATTACAGAGGTACTGCCGGACAAAGCTTTGGAGCATTCAATGCAAAAGGGCTAACTCATGAATTAGAAGGAGACGCCAATGATTATTTTGGAAAGGGATTAAGTGGGGCTAAACTAATCGTGTATCCAGATCGAACTGCCACATTTGTAGCTGAAGACAATATATTAATTGGCAATGTTGCCTTTTACGGAGCTACTAATGGAGAATCTTATATCAGAGGAAAAGCAGGAGAAAGATTCTGCGTAAGAAACTCCGGAGCAAAAGTGGTAGTGGAAGGCGTTGGCGACCATGGTTGCGAGTATATGACTGGTGGTATTGCTGTAATCCTTGGCAACACAGGTAGAAACTTTGCAGCAGGCATGAGTGGCGGTATCGCATTTGTTTATGATGCAGATGGCACTTTTGCAAGTCGATGTAATATGGAAATGATTGACCTGGATCGAGTTGATCAGGAAGATGCCTTAATACTAAACGATTTGATTGCTAAACACTATGCTTATACAGCTAGTACTGTCGCAAAATTTGTTTTAGGTGATTTCGAATCTCAACTGAAAAATTTCATCAAAGTATTTCCTAAAGATTACAAGAAGGCATTGTCAATTAAAAAAGAAAAAATTGCCGGTTAATCCGTCATAAAAAATAATCTACTAAACCAACCAATATGGGGAAACCAACAGGTTTTATAGAATTCACAAGAGAATTACCTGGCAAACGCCCGGTAGCAGAGCGTATTAAGGATTATAAAGAATTTGTAGAACGCTTACCAGAAGAGAAACTGAATCAACAATCTGGCCGATGCATGAATTGCGGCGTACCATTTTGTCATAATGGATGCCCTTTAGGAAACGTGATACCGGAATTCAACGATGCTATTTATAATAAGAGCTGGGAAGAAGCCTACGATATCCTAACATCAACCAATAATTTTCCTGAGTTTACTGGAAGAATTTGTCCCGCCCCATGTGAGAGCGCTTGTGTACTAGGTATCAACCAACCTGCAGTTACCATTGAGGAAATAGAAAAACATATCATTGAGATCGCTTTTGACAAAGGCTTTGTTAGACCCCGCAAACCAAATCTAAGAACTGGCAAAAAAATTGCCGTGGTTGGTTCGGGACCTTCTGGACTTGCTGCAGCTGCTCAATTAAATTATGCGGGTCACCAAGTAACAGTTTTTGAAAGAGACGATGCTCCTGGAGGATTACTGAGATACGGCATTCCTGACTTTAAGTTGGAGAAATGGGTGATTGATCGAAGGATTGGGGTGATGGAACAAGAAGGAGTAATCTTTAAATGTAATTCCAATGTAGGTGTTAATGTAAGTATTAATGACCTGCTTCGTGAATTCCATGCGATCGTATTAGCAGGTGGATCAACCGTTCCTAGAAATCTACCCATTCCTGGCAGGGAATTGAAAGGTGTTTATTTTGCCATGGAATTTCTTAAACAACAAAACAAACGCGTGGCAACCCTTCCTTTTGAAGGAGAATCATTATTAGCTACCACAAAAAATGTAGTGGTGATTGGGGGTGGTGATACCGGCAGCGACTGTGTTGGCACTTCTAATAGACATAGTGCTTCAACAGTCACTCAATTTGAATTACTTCCTAAGCCTCCAGTTGGCAGATCAGAAAATATGCCATGGCCAACCTATCCCATGACTTTAAAAATTACTTCTTCACATGAGGAAGGAGCAGATAGATATTGGGCAGTGGCAACAAAATCCTTTGTCGGAGATGAGAATGGCAATTTAAAAGGACTTAAAATTGTGGATTTAGAATGGACCATTACCGAGGATGGCCGCCCGGCAAAATTTGTAGAAAAAGAAGGCTCTGAGAGAGAAATACCTTGTGAACTGGCCTTATTAGCCATGGGATTTGTACATCCTCAACACGAAGGACTGATCAATCAATTGGGGATTGAATTAGATGAAAGGGGCAATGTAAAAGCTACCGAACAGGCATTTCAAACGAATATTCATAAAATATTCACTGCTGGTGATATGCGAAGAGGTCAATCTTTAGTTGTTTGGGCCATCAGTGAAGGCAGAGAGTGCGCAAGAAAGGTGGATGAATATCTGATGGGACATTCTTTATTAGAAACAAAAGACAGTAGCTATATAGTAAATAGCTAAAAACCTACCCTATAAGTTATAAACCCGTTTGACAAAATCAAACGGGTTTCTTTTTTATGCTCATTTCATCTAATGTTCTAAGTATATTTTTAGACATTATAATAGAAGTTGACAGCATTTTAATACATTACAATAAATTAAATGTTAGATTTATTTTACTTTTAATCAATAATATTCATATTTTAGCAATGAAAATACAGTATTAATAATAAAGTATATATCAAACAATTGAATTTAATGAAAAAACTATCCCTACAAAGTTTATTGCCATTTTCAATTTTATTAATTATTGCAGTTGCCGCAATATTTGTTCCTACTTTACCCGCATTTAATGATGCAGGTAAATACAGTACAGCAGATATTACCTGGATGTTAGTGGCTACTGCTTTAGTTTTTTTAATGACTCCTGCCCTAGCCTTTTTTTACGGGGGAATGGTTCATCGTAAAAATATTTTATCTACCATGATGAAAAGCATTGTTGCAACAGGAGTTGTTTCAATAGTTTGGGTAGTAGTTGGATATAGTTTATGTTTTGGTGAGAGTATCGGAGGTATTATTGGAAATCCTCTAACACATTTTATGTTTAAAGGAGTTGCTTCAGGTGCTCCCTGGAGTTTAGCTCCTACCATTCCACTTTCATTATTTGCACTTTTCCAATTAATGTTTGCCATCATAACTCCAGGACTTGTAGTAGGTGCTGTTGCAGAGCGTATTCGTTTTACATCTTATACTGTTTTCATTTTATTATTTAGTTTATTAGTTTATGCTCCAATTGCACATTGGACCTGGCATCCTGATGGATTCTTATTTAAAATGGGAGCTTTAGATTTTGCTGGAGGCACTGTAGTACATATTTCTGCAGGTTGTGCAGCATTAGCTGGAGCACTGGTTTTAAAACGTCGTCAATCACATATTGATCAAAAAGAGATTCCTCCTGCAAATATTCCATACGTTTTAATAGGTACAGGATTACTTTGGTTTGGATGGTTTGGCTTTAATGCTGGATCTGCAGGTGCTGCAAGTGCTTTAGCTGTTTCAGCCTTTGCTACAACAAATACTGCCGCTGCTGCTGCGGGTCTTTCCTGGATGTTCTTTGATGTTTTAAGAGGCAAGAAGCCATCTGTACTAGGATTCTGCATCGGAGCTGTTGTTGGCTTAGTAGCCATCACTCCTGCTTCTGGTTTTGTGGCTATCCCTCAAAGTATTTTCATCGGTTTTGTAGCAGCAATTATTTCGAATTTGGCAGTGCATTATAAAAGCAAATCAAGTTTAGACGATACTTTAGACGTATTTCCTTGTCATGGTTTAGGTGGTATGGTTGGTATGTTAATGACTGGAATATTTGCAACAAAAACTGTAAATGGTGCGGGTGCAGATGGCTTATTATATGGCAATGTAAGTTTCTTTTTAATACAAGTAAAAGCACTTGGAATTGTTGTTGCATATAGCTTTACTATGTCTTTAATCATTTTTAAATTTATTAATTGGGTGATGCCCATTCGAGTAAGTGCTGAAGATGAAAAAAGGGGATTAGATGCCTCTCAACATAATGAGAAATACGGAAGAACACCAGAATTAGCATAAACTAAATTGAAACATCTTCGTTCAATATCGGAGATAGTTCAACAACATATTATTTTCTTCGATTACTAACTGCATATCAGCTTCTGACCAAGTTTATATACGGTGAGATCCTACCGATTGCGCCTTTAAAAAATTAAGGTACAGCCATATATTAAACTTCTGACCAAGTTTAAAGGCTGTACCTATTATTAATCATAAAACCAACCGCAATGTTAAAGAAAATTCTCACTGTTTCAATCGCAATCCTAGGCTTTATTTCTGTAAACGCACAAACAGACAGTACCAAAAAAGCGCCTGTTGCTACCAACACATTTACAGTTTCTGCAGATGCTTATTACAGATCTAATTTTAATGCACCTGAAGGAAAAACTAACAACCTAACTAGCTTTACGAATTCGCAGAATTCATTTGAATTAGGAATGGCATCGGTTAGATGGGATCATTCATTAGGTAAAATTTCTGCAACTGCTGATCTAGGTTTTGGTAGAAGAGCAAACGAATTTTCATACAATGATGCTGGAGCAATCACTGCAATCAAACAATTGTATATCAGCTATGCACTAAGCGATAAAATAAAGTTAACCATGGGTAAATGGGCTACCCACGTTGGTTTTGAAGTATTAGATGCTTATGCTAATAGAAACTATAGCATGTCATATGGTTTCTCATATGGCCCCTTCTTCCATACTGGTTTAAAAGCCGACATCTCTTTAGGTGGAAAATCTGCCTTCATGATTGGAGTTGCTAATCCTACAGATTATACCACCACTACATCAGGAAATAAAGTTGCAATCGCACAATTTAGTACGGGCACCAAGAACGACAAATTAAAAGCGTTCTTAAATTATCAGGGTGGCAGCACTGGTGAAAAAAGTGGATTTAGTCAATTTGATGTAGTATTAAACGGTGTGTTAAGCAGTCAGTTTGCAATTAATTATGATGGAACCATTGCCTCCGTAAAAACAAACGGAACATCTAGCAGTTGGTCTAGCAATGCCTTGTATTTAAATTTTGATCCTTCTAGCAAATTTGGATTGACATTAAGAGGCGAATATTTCGATGATAAAAAATCAGTTACATCAGCTGGGATTGCCTCTAGTGTCTTTGCTACTACACTTTCAGCAAATATTAAGATTGATAATCTAACAATCATTCCTGAAATCCGTGTAGATAATGGTAATAATGCCATCTTCTTAAAAAGCGGTGGAGCTGCCACACAAACAACAAGTGGATTTATTCTGGCAGCCGTTTACAAATTTTAATCCTCAATTCCCAATAACACAATTATAAACCAAAACCCTAAGCCATGTTTTCAAACACTTTAACCAACTTGAGACAAATGGGCCGCAGGAACTCAGCACCTGCAGTTGTTATCCAACTTACAAAAGCTGAAAAATGGAAAATGGGTATTACCATTTTTACAGGAAAAATTCTTGGACTATTCGTTGTTTTAGGCATCATGAAAATGTTACCTGGCATGATGTTCAGTTCAGCAAATGCAGCTGAAACTTATACTGCTCATGAAACCAGTATGATGAATTCCATCAATACTGTTTGGACATTGGTAGCCGCTTTCTTAGTATTTGGTATGCAAGCAGGTTTTGTAATGTTAGAAGCAGGTTTTGCTAGAACTAAAGAAACAGTAAACGTATTATTAGAGTGTATTTTCGATACCGCCATTTGCGGTGTATTGTTTTATGCAGTTGGTTATGCATTTATGTTTAGTCATGGTAATGGCTTTATTGGACAAAATTGGTTTTTCTTAAATGGCGCCCCTAGTACTTATGAGGCAACTGGTATTCCAATCTTAGCACACTGGATCTTCCAGTTTGCATTCGCTGACACTACATCTACCATTACTTCTGGTGCAATGATTGGGCGTACAAGCTTTAGAGGAGATATCCTTTACAGTATTGGTGTAACAGGATTTATTTATCCAATTATTGGACATTGGGCATGGGGCCCAGATGGTTGGTTGGCTTTAATGGGTTCAGAAGGTCATTTCTTACCTGGTCTTGGACAAGGCTTCCGCGATTTTGCAGGCTCTACTGTAGTTCATACCATTGGTGGTGCTATCTCATTAGCAGGTGCATTGGTATTAGGACCACGTATAGGTCGAGTATTTACAAGAGATGATAAAGAAAAGGGAGGCTTACCTCCTGCTCATAACTTACCATTAGCAGCTGTTGGAGCATTTATCCTTTGGTTTGGCTGGTACGGTTTTAACCCAGGAAGTACATTATCTGCCATGGATGCAGATGGTATCGGACGTATCGCAGCTAATACTACTCTTGCCGCTTGTGCTGGATCATTAACTGCGATGTTATTACCGCTTTGGTTTGGTCCAAATAAAGGCAAATACGATCTTCCATTTACTATTAATGGTTTATTAGCTGGACTAGTAGCCATTACGGCACCCTGTTATTGGGTGTCTCCATTAGGTGCCGTAATCATTGGTTTAATTGCTGGTGCTGTTGTATACTATGGTACATTGATTTTAGAGCATTTTAGAATTGACGATCCGGTAGGTGCTGTACCTGTGCATTTTGCAGCAGGTATTTGGGGAACATTATCATTAGGCTTTTTTGCCAGTGGTCAATATGGCGCAACCGGATCAACAGGAGCAGATAATTCTGCACCCGTAAAAGGATTATTATATGGTGGTGGATGGGACGTACTGAAAGCTCAATTGATAGGTAGCGCAGTTATTACGCTTGCCACATTCGGTGTAGCATTGATTTTAATGTTTATCGTTAATAAATTGCCTTATCCTTGGAAATTAAGAGTAGAACCAGAAGCTGAAACCGGACCGGGTGGTCTTGATTTCTTTGAACATGGTGTTGCTGCTTATAATGACCATGATTAGAATTATAAATATCTGAGAAAAACTATTTACAATTTTTAATTGTAGTAAAAGGACCATCTAGTATGGTCCTTTTTGCATTTTGTAACTATTATAAATTGATTCTTAAAATGATTAAAATGTCATTTTAAACCCATTTTCACAGCTTTTTAAAAAATATTTTCAATTATTTTCATTTTTTTTAATTTTTTTTTCAATCCAAAATATTGAGTTTCTATATAGAAAAATATCTCCCGGATCGATTAGAATTGGAAATAATAAAACATTTTTCGTAAATCACCGGTTTTTGATTTAGTATCTTGAAAACTACATTACTTTAAATTAAATTTTAATATATTAGTCGACTTACTTGAAGTTTCAGATTGTTGTTTATTTCAAAATTTTGAGCTCAATTTGTATCCTATTAACCACAAATTAAAACTCAAAACATGATCTTACTAGCAGCCCAAATCGCTAATAATGCACCAAACGAAAGTCCGTTGATGATTATTGGAGTTACCGCTTGTATCATTTCCATCGTTTTATTACTTTGGAAAAACGAAGCAAAAACTACGATCTAAAATATAAGCTTAGCCATATTTTACAAAGCAACCTTTGGGTTGCTTTTTTTTGTTGCTACTATAATATTTTAAAGAAATATCCCATATTCTACTTAAGTTAGAATAATGAAATGGATTTGGAAGCCTTTGCAATTTGTCTATTGTATATACGCGTTTTTAATTTTTGCCTTACTTACATTCATCGCATTTCCTTTTGTAATGTTGTCGCTATCTTTTGGTAAGATCAAGGGTGGTAATATGATTTATCAGATTTGTAAGACCTGGGCTTGGATTTGGTATTTGTTTATAGGTATTCGTCACCAAGAGATATTTGAATCAGAACACAATATCCATCAACAATACATTTTTGTTGGCAATCATTCGTCTTATATCGACATTCCCCCCATTGTATTAATTGCTCATCAACCAATTCGCGTGCTTGGCAAATATGAAATGGTGAAAATTCCGGTTTTTGGGTTAATTTATAGGGCTGCTGTAATACTTGTTGATCGAAGTAACTCAGAAACGAGGTCTAAAAGTGTTAGAGCACTAAAAGCTGCAATAAAAAATAATATATCCATTTTTATTTTTCCAGAAGGAACTTTCAATGAATCAGCTAGTCCCCTAAAATCGTTTTTTGATGGTGCATTTAGAATTGCTATAGAAACTCAAACTCCCATTAAACCCGTATTACTAGTTGACACCATTGAAAGATTACATTTTAAATCCATTTTTTCGCTAACCCCAGGTAAAAACAGAGTAGTATATCTTAAAGAAGTTCCGGTAACAGGATTAGGGATCTCAGATATAGCAGCACTTAGAGAACAGGTATTTCAATTGATGGATGCAGGTTTAAGAAGGTATCGCAGTTATTCTGTTTGATTGTTGAAAGCTACTTAACTTAGCCCTCTAATTTTCATGGCAAAGAATCCTTCTTTTACGGCACTTTCTGCATTTCCCCTCAATGGGGCATTGATGTTTGCTGAAGTAATTATACCGTTAGCATTACCCAAGAATTATACCTGGTCAGTACCATTCGATATGCAAAATCGAATCCAACCTGGAATACGTGTGGAAGTTATTCTTGGTAAACACAAAAAATATGCAGGAATTGTAAAAAGGATTTTTTCTGATCCCCCAGTTGAGTTTTCACCTAAGCCATTATTGAATATATTAGATGATGAGCCACTTGTAAATCCTCAACAACTCGCTTTATGGGATTGGATTGCAAAATATTATTTGTGCAGTGAAGGCGAAGTAATGCAGGCTGCTGTTCCTGCGAATTTAAAATTATCAAGTGAGAGTATTTTAATTTGGAATGAAGAACTGGATGAATCATACAATGATTTAAATGATGAAGAATTTATTATTGCAGAAGCCTTAGAATTAAAAAAAGAATTAAGACTAAGTGAAGTGCAACAATTATTGGATAGTTCACATGTATATCCGATCATTAAAAAATTAATTGATAGAAAAATTTGTTATGTCTGGGAAGAATTGATTGAAAAATATCAGGAGAAAAAGCAAACCTATATTTTATTGCATTCCAATTATAATAGTGAAGAAAAATTGGCAATGCTTTTAAATAACTGGGGGAAGGCTCCGAAACAAATGGAATTATTACTATCCTATTTATACCTTTTAAAAACAGAAGGGGAAGTAATTCAATCAACACTCTTAAAAAAATCGAATGCTTCTGCTGCTCAATTGAAGGGCTTACTAGATAAAGGAATTTTATTGGTGCAAAAAAGAAGCGTTTCTAGAATTGCTGCCTATACAAAAGAGATTGATATTAATATTCAACTTTCTCCCGCCCAAACGCTTGCATTAAAAAAAATAAAAGAAGCATTTCTAATTAAACAAGTTTGTTTACTTCACGGAGTTACTGCAAGTGGAAAAACGCAACTATATATTCAATTGATTGAAGAATATATTAATCAGGGCAAACAGGTACTTTATCTACTTCCTGAGATTGCACTTACCTCACAAATCATTCGACGACTCCAATTACATTTTGGCAACAAAATTGGAATTTACCATTCAAAATTCAATGCAAACGAAAGAGTTGAAATTTGGAATAAAATAAAAACAGGGGAAATGAAAGCGGTATTAGGCGCTAGATCCTCCCTCCTATTACCATTTATCGATTTAGGATTAATCATTGCGGATGAAGAACACGATCCTTCTTATAAACAACAGGATCCTGCACCCAGATATCATGCGCGGGATAGCGCTATTTATTATGCAGGTTTATTTCAGGCTAAAGTTTTATTAGGAAGCGCCACACCAAGTATTGAAACATACTATAACTGCCAACAACAAAAATATGCCCTGGTAACTTTATCCGAAAGATTTGGAGATGCTGAATTACCAAAAATGGAATTAGCAGATTTTAAAAATCGTGTTGAAACGGCGAATGGCATGACTGTTTTTACAGACGCATTGCTCAAATGCATGGAAAAAACATTACAAGAAAACAAACAAATCATACTTTTTCAAAACCGTAGAGGATATTCTCCCTACTTACTTTGCGATACCTGTGGGTGGATCCCTCATTGTGAACATTGTGATGTTACACTTACTTATCACAAATCAAAACACAAACTATCTTGCCATTATTGTGGCAGCACGTACCCTGTTGTTTTAACTTGTGCGGCTTGTGGAAGTCACCATTTTATTCAGAAAAATTTTGGTACAGAAAAGATTGAAGAGCAGGTGTTAGAAATATTTCCTGATGCAAAAGTGGCTCGAATGGATTATGATAGTGTGAAAGGAAAAAATGCGCACGATGCACTTATTAAACAATTCGAACAACAGCGCATTGATATTTTAGTAGGTACTCAAATGGTAGTGAAGGGACTTGATTTTGAACATGTAAATTTAGTAGGGATCATAGATGCAGATGGCATTTTAAACTTCACTGATTTTAGAGTAAATGAAAGAGCCTTTCAATTGATGGAGCAAGTAAGCGGAAGAGCTGGCAGGAAAAATGCGGATGGAAAAGTAATAGTACAAGTAAGTAATTTGCGGCACCCAATTTTGAATTTTGTAAAAGCCCATGACTATCATCAACTATTTACTTTTGAGATTGATAATCGTAAACAGTTTGGCTATCCGCCATTTACAAGATTAATAAAAATTAATTTTAAACACAAGGAAAAACATATTGCTGAAGAAGCTGCCAATATATTTTCAAATGGGATAAAATCACAGTTTGGTAATTATGTAATGGGGCCCTCACAACCCGTAGTTGACAGAATTCGAAATCAATATATCTGGGAGATTCTTTTAAAATTACCGAAAGACAATCGTCTTATTCTTCAAAGTAAAATAGCAATACAACAACAATCATTGATTTTGCAAACAAATAAAAGATACAGATCTGTTCATATTATTACAGATGTGGATCCCAACTAATTCATTATACTTATTTTTAGGAAGATGCGCTTACTAAATAATATATCACTCAAAAAATACAACAGCTTTGGCATTGAAACCATTGCAAGAAATTTTACCATCATTCAAAGTAAGGATGACCTTATTGAAACTGTACAACAATTTCATGATCAAATTTTACAATCGCATCTTGTATTAGGAAGTGGCAGTAATATTTTATTTACAAAACCTTTATTAGATAGTTTCGTATTGAAAAATGAGATAAAGGGTATTCAATTAATTAGAGAAGACGAGCTATATTTTTATGTGGATGTTGCTGCAGGTGAAAATTGGCACCAGTTTGTGTTATACTGTATTCAACAAGGTTGGACAGGAGTAGAAAATCTGAGTTTAATTCCTGGTACGGTTGGGGCATCTCCAATTCAAAATATAGGTGCTTATGGAGTAGAAGTGAAAGACCTAATAGAATCTGTAGAAGCATATCATATCGCCGATCAATCCATGCAGGTATTTACCAATACTGATTGTTCATTTGATTACAGGAATAGTGTTTTTAAAAGTAGATGGAAAAATCAATTTGTAATTACTAAAGTACTGTTTCGATTTAGTAAAGTTCCAATATTTAAAACAAGCTACGGAGCAATTGAAATAGCATTGAACGATATGGGGGTTAAAGAACCCAGCATTCAATCTGTATCAGATGCTATCATCAAAATACGTTCCAGTAAATTACCGGATCCAACCATTATAGGAAATGCAGGTAGCTTCTTTAAAAACCCTAGTATCACTTTTGAGCATTTTGAAAAAATAAAAACGATATACCCCGAACTTACAGGCTACAAGAATAAAGATGGCAGCATTAAAATTGCTGCAGGATGGTTAATTGAAAAAGCAGGTTGGAAAGGATATCGAGAAGGTGATGCTGGCTGTCATTCTTTGCAGGCACTAGTATTAATTAATTATGGGAATGCCACTGGTTCAGAGATCTTTGCCTTATCTGAAAAAATAATCGATTCGATACTTCAAGACTTTAATATCGTACTGGAAAGAGAAGTCAATATCTTATAGACTATTTAACAAAAAGGCCCGTAACGATAACTCGTAACGGGCCTTTTATTATTTCGAATTCAGATTAATTCTCCTGAACTTTAAATTCAACGCGTCTGTTTGCTTTTTGACCTTCTTTGGTTTTGTTATCAGCAATTGGTTTATTGCTTCCAAATCCTGTTGCTGTTAATCGATCAGCAGCAATTCCTTTTCCTACCAAGTAAGACTTTACAGAAAATGCACGATCTAATGATAATTTATCATTCAATTTAACACTACCGGTACTTGAAGTATGACCTTCTACATACAATTTTAATTGAGGGTTTTCAGTCAAAACTTTCACACCCTTATCTAATTCAGCTTTAGAAACTTTAGTTAAAGCATTGCTTCCATTAGCAAAATTAATATCAGCAGCTTTGAAATTAAATGAAGGGCAACCGAAAAGTTCAGCTGTTCCTTTTACATTAGGACATTTATCTTCTTCATTATTAATACCATCACCATCAGTATCAGGGATTGGACATCCTTGATAGCGGGCAACACCAGCTACAGTAGGACATTTGTCTTCTTCATCATTAATACCATCTTTATCTGTATCAGGGATTGGACATCCTTCATATTTAGCAAGACCTTTTACGGTAGGGCATTTATCGTTTTCATCGTTGATGCCATCGCCATCTGTATCTGGTACAGGGCAACCTTGGTATTTAGCGGTACCCGGAACAGTAGGACACTTGTCGTTAGGATCAATAATACCATCACCATCTGTATCAGCTGGCGGTGGTGGTGGTGGAGGCGGTGGAGCAACAACAACCACTGGTGCTTTCTTCTCTTTTAAAGAAGTAGAAAATCCAATAGAATAGTTTAAATGATTCGTAGCAAAAGAGGAAACTTGACTACGATAATTGATTTGTGTATGAATAAAAGCACCTTCACCCAAATTCATTTGCAAACCACCACCAAATGGCATGTAAGCAGCAAAATAAGATCCAGCATACATAGATGCTCCGATACCTGCATTTAGGTAAGGAACTAAAAAGTATTTATCAGTCAATAATTTAATATTCACACCTGCATCTAATTCCAATAATAACTTATTGGTTCCCAATGGAGTCATCCCAGATGCAGCTCTAAAAGGATAATTAACAAATGTGCCTCCTAATGTAGAAGTAAAATCAATATGATCAGTGATTCCGTTCATATACTGAACGCTTAACCCAGAACTCATGTCTTTTACTTTCGCCCAGGAATTATTAAGAAGTGCTCCAGATAAAGAACCACTATTAATAGTTGCAGGGGTTTTAAAGTCTTGTAAAAAGAAATTAACACCTAAAGAGGGCATTTTTTTATAACTAGTAGTCTGAGCAAAACTAATTGCTGAGAGACCTAATACTACCGTAAAAAATAAAATTTTCTTCATAAACAGTTTTAATTGGTCCAACAAAAATACAGGCAAGAATTGACTTTATAAAATAATATAAACTGCTAAATTCTACACCATTAATCAACAATCAACCGCTCTAATGTTTCAACCCGAACTTTAGTTAGACCTTTTTTCATAAAATCAAGCTCTTTTGCAGCTGCCCTGCTCAAATCTACCACTCTACCCTTTTTAGCCATTCTAGGATGCATTCGATCGTTTATTCGTACAATAACAAATTTATCGTTGCTGATATTGGTCACTTTTACCCAGGTATTAAGCTTGAGGTTATTACTTGCCGCTGTAAGCTTGGCATTTCTATAATATTCGCCAGTTGCGGTTTTCGTTCCATCTAAATTTTTAGAATAAAAACTAGCTATCCCAGTAATCACTTTTGCATTGGGTTTGAACTTAAAACCATCGGGGGGGTCTAATTTAATACTAGAATCTAATTTGAGTGTGTCTTTTACTGCTATAAGACTATC
Organism: Bacteroidota bacterium; assembly: GCA_037127755.1. Lineage (GTDB taxonomy): Bacteria > Bacteroidota > Bacteroidia > Chitinophagales > Chitinophagaceae > Sediminibacterium. The sequence goes on along the minus strand of JBAXXT010000033.1, from coordinate 11,906 downwards.
CTTTAATTGAATTAGCGTATCCGTTTTAGGCTGTAGTATGGTAGTGTCGGTCTGAGCAAATATCTGTTGGGTACAGATCAGAAACAACAAAATGGCGGTAACTTTTTTCATGCTTCCAATTAGAGATTTGCCCTTAATACCAATTTTATTAAAAAGTAATGTACTTAAAAACCACAATTAAGGTCATTAATGAATTATGAATACATTCCCAAATTAGCCAAACACCATGCCAAAAAATAGCATTCTAACATAAATGGGGATGTTAATTATCAATTATTTACTGTATATCAACTAATTAAGAATATACAAATAATAATATTCATAATAAATTGTTTTTTAAGATAAGATTATCATGATATTTTATCAATTCGGTGTTGATGTAATAAATTTGAGCAGTGAAATACCAATATCGATATCTACTTGTCTTTTCTATAGCACTTTTTCTTTTAAAAGTTGGGGCTGGGCAAACTTGTACAACTCTTGGTCAGAATCCCACTACTGCCTTTCCTGTTTGTGGCACAACTCTATTTGAACAAAAAACTGTGCCATCTTGCGGAGGAAAAAAAGTTCCAACATACTGTACCGATGCAGCAGGATATTCAGATATTAATCCATTCTGGTACAGATTCACATGTTTTTCTTCAGGCAAATTAGGGTTTACAATTACTCCCTTTAGCACACATGACGATTATGATTGGGAGCTTTTCGATATTACAGGCGTTAACCCAATGGATATTTATACTAATAGTAGTTTAATCATTTCAGCAAACTGGTCTGGGATGCATGCCCCCACTGGTGCAGGACCTTCTGGTACAAAATGGAATGAATGTTCATCTGACTCAGTAAGAGGGAATAATACTTTTAGTACTATGCCTGACTTAGTGGTAGGACATAATTATATCTTATTGGTTAGCAATTTTTCTCCTTCACAAGTTGGCTATAAACTTTCTTTTGCTGGAGGTACTGCAAGTATTATTGATCCTGTTACTCCATTACTTTCAAAAGGCCATGCAGTATGTGACGGCACTCAGATTTTATTAATGCTCAATAAAAAAATGAATTGCAGCAGTTTAAGTGCTGATGGATCTGATTTTAGTGTTTCTGGAACTACTGCTAATTCAATAATAAAAGCAGAAGGTCGCGGATGTGCTTTCTCTTTTGATACAGATACTTTAGAATTAACCTTGCAGAACCTCATGATACCCGGAGTGTATACTGTTACTTCTAAAATAGGCTCAGACAATAATACTTTATTAGACAATTGTGGAAACCTGTTGCCAGTTGGATTGACCGAAAACTTAGTCTTTACAACAGCAGTATCTACACCGATGGATAGTATTGCCCCTGTTGTTTGTATTCAGGACACTTTAAAATTAATATTTAATCGTCCAATGAATTGTAACTCTATTGCTGAAGACGGTTCTGATTTTTTTATTACCGGACCATCCTCCGTAAATATCAAAGCGGCTAAAGGAGTTTGCAGTAGTGGATTATCAGATATTATACAATTGGTCTTGAGTAATCCAATTAAATCTAATGGCAACTATCAATTACATTTAAAAATAGGTACAGACGGGAATAGTATTTTAAACGAATGCGGAAAACCAACTGCAGTTGGGTCTACGCTAAATTTCAAAATTAAAAATATTACTACTGCAGATTTTTCGAGTCAAATAAATGTAGGGTGCAAATTCGATACTTTGAATTTATTTCATGATGCAAATAATGGTGCTATTCAATGGAATTGGACTCTAGATAATGGCACGAAAAGTAATCTGCAAAATCCCATTTTTAAATTGAATCAGTTTGGAAAACTACATGCAGTTTTATCCGTATCAAATGGCTTTTGTACCGATAGTAGTTCAGTTGATTTAAGTTTACCAGATCATACAGTCAAAGCTGGTTTTACTTTATCTGATACACTTTGTTTAACAGATAGTTTAATAGTTATTGATAATAGCAGTAGTAATACGAATAGTTGGAATTGGAATTTTGGAAATGGCATTACTAGCAACTTAAGACAGCCACAAGGCATCTATTTTCAAGCAAATGGCAGACAAAATCAATACCTAGTAATGCAGGTTGTTCAAAACGCATTTAACTGCACAGACACCAGTACAAAAAAAGTATTTATATTACCTAGTTGCTATATTGATATACCATCTGGTTTTACACCAAATGGGGATGGATTAAATGATTATCTATATCCTATAAATGCGTTTAAAGCTCAAAACCTGAGTTTTAAAGTATATAACCGATACGGTCAAATAATATATGAAACCAGTGATTGGCATCAAAAATGGGATGGCAGATTGAAAGGAGAATTACAACCGAGTGGCACCTATATCTGGACATTAGACTACACGCACAAAGATACAGGACTGACCTTTCATCTAAAGGGTACCACTGTTTTAATTAGATAAAGAACGGCTACTAAAATTAATTGGCTCTTCGCTTCTGGCATTTGAGTTCTGCTTCTTTACAACTCCAGCAAAATCAATTTTAGAGTGATAGTATTTTACAAAGAATGTATTTAGCCAAAATGCTTTTTGAAATAAATATGCAGGTTTTTGAAACAAAAAATCTGGTAAAATATGATACCATCTATGACCTTTTTGTATAAAATAATTTGCGCATTCATTTTCCATTCCCAATTCTTCAGCGGCTGCAATTACTGCATCACGCTGACAACGTGAATTAGAAAAGGGTTTGATTATTCTAGGTTGAAAACCATACATAAATAAATGATCTTTTACCTGCTTATAATTCTGGTATCTGGATCTGGCATCGAACTGAGGAAAAATAGGTGCTGAAACAATGATTAAGAGAAATGCAGATTTTAAAACAACAAATTCATTCTGCATCCAATTGACTACATCAAAAGTATTTAACCAACTAATGATTAGAAATATTTCAGCAATCGTCATGATATGCAAAAGATATCCAAGTCTTAAGTATGTCAGTAAAAAGCTACGTTTTTGAACATAAATAATCATGGTTTAAAAATAATAGATAATTACAATATCTTTCTACTGTTTCGAAAAATAAATAATTTATTTGCTCTATTTATTTCATATCTGCACTTGAGAATGCAAGTGGTAAAAGATCTGTTGCTTTTTCAATCATGAACACTTTCCCTTGTATGCCACTAAGAATTAATCGAATACTATGGTTAACTCTATTTTCATATTCGCCCAAACTTTGCCTACATACGCCGCAGGGACTAATAGGTTTATTACTCAGGCCTAATTGATTGTTATAGCTAATAGCCATATCAACAATTGGTATCCCGGGGTAAAGAGATGAACAGATGGATAAAAGAACTCTTTCAGCGCATATTCCAGCAGGAAAACTTGCATTTTCTTGATTGCTTCCTTTTAATATTACACCGTTATTTAGTCTAGCTGCTGCTCCAACTTGAAATTTAGAATATGGGGCATACGATAGATCAATAGCTTCTCTTGCGGCTAAGAGCAAAACAGCATCTTGCTCATTTAAAAAAGTAATATCCTCATACTCATCATACGACACTTGAAAAGAATGTTGTTGCATACCATATATTTAAGAAAAAAGTCCCCATAGCGCAAAACTATGAGGACCCCTATTCGGTTATGAAAGATAAGTTATTTAATAGAATTGAACAAACGACCCCAACGAGGCCCTTTATCGTAACTAAACCAGATCATTGATGCTTTGCCTACCACATGCGTTTCAGGAACAAAACCCCAGAAACGACTATCCTGACTGCGATGTCTATTATCTCCCATCATCCAGTAATAATTATAAATAGGTGTAAATGTGTTTGTTTCCTTTCCGTTGATTAAGAATTTACCATTTTGTTCTTCAAATTTATTATGCTCATAATCTGCAATAAGCCTTTTATAGAGCGCAATATTCTGAGGTGTAAGATTGATTATTTCACCTTTTTTAGGAATTTTAATCGGGCCGAAATTATCTAAACTAAAGGGAAAATTTGATTCATCAAAAGGGAAATAACCACCCACATAATTATCTACAAAAAGGGTTGCAGATTTTACATTGGGCTGCTTTTTAATCAATTCTAATTCCTCTGGGGTCATATTGATTTTAAAAAGATTCGGCTTGTTTTCTATGGTTTGAATTTGTCCATCTGTGTCCTGAACATTGATACCCAGGGCAGACATTAAGAAGTCTTCAGTGAAATTAGTACCATTTGTTTCTACAAGATATTCAGTTTGAGAATTTTTGGGTAGGTATGCTTTTTCTCCATTGATAAATACTTCTGCATTTTTTATTTGTAAAACATCTCCCCCTTCAGCCACGCAACGTTTGATATAATTATCCGTTTTATCCATCGGATGTACGATGACAGGAAACTGATTTGCCAAAGCTTCTCTATCTCCTTTAAACTGCGTTCTCAGTACATCATAATAAGGCATTTTACTGCCATATTCAGGAAGGTTGATGATGGTATCACCAGCTGGAAAATTAAATACTACCACATCATTTCTTTTTACAGGTGTAAATGCTGGTAATCTTTTATAGGAAATTTGAATCCATTTTAAATAAGAAGGCGTTGTAACTGAACCTGGCATTGTATTATGCACAAATGGAAATGATAATGGAGTTTGGGGAATTCTTGCCCCGTAACTCATTTTATTTACAAAAAGAAAATCGTTCACCAATAAAGTCTTTTCCATACTTCCAGAAGGAATCACATAGGCTTCAAAAACAAATGTACGAATGATGGTAGCTGCCACTATTGCAAAAACACCCGCGTCAATCCATTCCCTAGAGGCTGGTTTATGGTATAATTTCATGACTGAAGGGCCATAAAATTTTTCATTCTTTGAAAAACCTAAATAGGGGAAATAGATAAAAGGCAAAAAAACAGTGGCTGTATGATGGACCATATTCACCTTTTTGAATTGCATCACAAATATGATGGTAATCCAAATTGTAATGAATTGACCAGCAACCGGTATAAACTGTAACCAAAACCAATACTTTTTTAATTCTGTTTTTTCAACAATCAACCAAGTATTATAAAAAGGAATTAATGCCTTCCATGGGGTTATTCCAGCTTTCTGAAACATTCCATACATTCCAATATGCCAACCTATTACACCAACAAAAAACAAGATTAAACCCATAATAATCATTTATAAGTAACAAAAATATCCTTTTCAAGTTCACATAACCTATTCTAAATGAAAAGTTTTCCTAAATTAGCTGCTGTTTAACACATTGGTCTAATTTTATTAGAACACTTTACGACATCTTTTTTATTAGAATGGATTATTTCAGCATTAAAGATATTGAGAATCTAACTGGCATCAAGGCCCATACCCTTCGTGTTTGGGAGAAACGATACAAGCTTATTATTTCTAAAAGAAGAGATAGCAATCACAGATACTTTGACAATGATGATCTAAAAACAATTCTTCGTATTACTTATTTGTATATTTCTGATTTTAAAATCTCTCAAATTGCTAAACTAAGTTCCGAAGCAATTACTACATATGCCAATATTGATCATTCTAATTCAAAAAGTACAGAGGCTTATATTTTACAACTTATCAATACAATAATTGAGTATGATACAGATAGTTTCGAAACAATCTTAGATTCTGCAATTAAACAGTTCGGAATTGAGAAAGCCATTTCTGAAATTGCCTATGGTTTTTTAAGAAGAATTGGGCTACTATGGTTAACTAATCATATGGTGCCCGCTCAGGAACACTTTGCTTCAAATTTAATTAAATCTAGATTGATAAGGGCTATTGAAGAATTACCCAATAAAACAGCAGACTCAAATCAAACAACTGTATTATTCGCCCCAATTGGCGAATACCATGAAATCCCATTAATTTTCATCCATTATTTATTAAAGAAAAACAAAAGAAAAGTTTGCTATCTAGGTACCAATACTTCTATAACAGATCTTGCTTTTTGTATTGAAAAAAGACAGATTACCCATTTATACTTTCATATCATTACAAATCTTACCGGAAAAACGATCAATGAGTTTATTGAGGAATTACTATATCATTTCCCCTCTGTAACCCTTGTTATTTCAGGTCCTGTTGCCAAAAAGGTTAGTATATCATCTCCTAATTTAATTTGCTTATCATCAATTGACCAGATGACTCAATTCCCCATTCATTTTACGAACCAGGAATTACAAAACTAGAGATATCCGCGGACGTGATGGTCTTTCCAGAAAGTATGATGAGTCGCTCCACCACATTTCTGAGTTCCCGAATATTGCCAGTCCAATTATGCAATTGTAATGCCTCCATTGCTTTTTTGTCTATCAATTTTGGTGCTTGTCCATATTCTTGTGCAATATCGATCAGGAATTTTTCTACTAATAATGGAATATCTTCTAATCGCTGATTTAGAGAGGGTACATGTATTAAAATAACGCCCAGACGATGATATAGATCCAACCTAAAATTCTTTAACTCAACTTCTTTTAAAAGGTCTTTATTTGTTGCTGCAATTACTCTAACATCCACAGAAATTTCTTTGTCACCCCCTACTCTTGTAATTTTTGATTCCTGCAAAGCCCTTAGCACTTTTGCCTGTGCAGACAAACTCATATCACCAATTTCATCAAGAAACAAAGTGCCTCCACTTGCTTGTTCAAACTTTCCAATCCGTTGTTTAATAGCAGAAGTAAATGAACCCTTTTCATGACCAAATAATTCGCTTTCGATTAATTCAGAGGGAATAGCAGCACAATTGACCTCTATAATTGGTGCCCCGGATCTATTACTTTTTTCATGCAACCACCTTGCCACTAATTCTTTTCCTGTTCCATTTTCACCTGTTACCAATACTCTGGCATCGGTAGTGGCTACTTTTTCAATCGTGTCTTTAATTTTTCTAATAGCTTCACTATTTCCAATTATCTCCTGCACTTTCGAAACCTTTCTTTTGAGTACTTTGGTTTCTTTTACCAAGTTATTTTTATCTAATGCATTTCTAATGGTAATCAATAATCGATTCAAATCTGGTGGCTTTGAAATATAATCGAATGCTCCTTTTTTTACTGCATCCACTGCCGTTTCAATATTACCGTGACCACTAATCATAATTACAGGCACTTCTGAATTTGCTTGAATGATTGTATCTAAAAATTCAAGTCCATCTAGTTTGGGCATTTTAATATCGCACAATACCAAATCAAAAGAAATAGAATTAAACTTTTTCAGTCCTTCTTCACCATCAGCTGCTTCCTCCACTTTAAAACCTTCATTGGTTAAAATATCTTTCAATACATTCCTAATAGAACGTTCGTCATCAATTATAAGAATTTGCGCCATAGATTTTATTTAATTCTGTTTTGCTAAGATAATCATTGCCCTATTTATACAACGTAAAATGAATTCCAGCAAAAAAGTTCCTTTGCGCTGCTGGATTATAATATCTTTTTCCAGCTGCATTGATGTCGTTGCCTAAACTATAGTTTTGATTTAAAGCATTATCGACACCCGCAAAAAGCCTTGTTTGGAATCTTTTAAATTTTATCGGGTAGTCAATTTTTATTTGAAGCAATTGATAAGCATTTGCATAGGCGTCATTCGCATCGGTTAAAGGTATACTTGAAACGCAATTTAAAGAAGAATACCATTGAAGCTTTTTCAATATCAGAAAATCAATTCCGGCAACAATTATATTTCTGGGTACACCCGTAATCATATTTCCCGAATAGTTACTATTTCCCTGTTGATAATTAATAAAATGGTAGGGTTGAAAACTTTGAGATCCCCAAACCGACATGCTAGTTAGAAATCCCGGATGGTTTTTAACAACATTTGCCTTAACCATCAGTTCAATGCCTTGCTGTAAACTAGAACCTGCATTAATAAAATATTCTGCTCCTGCAGCATTGTTTCTTCTTACGATTGCATCCTTTAACTGAAAATGGTAATAAGCCAAATCGAATTGGATGAATTGGTGATAAAGGAAGCCTTTAAGTCCTACTTCTGCATTCCATCCCTTTTCAGGAGCTAATTCCCCATAATAATTACCATCTGAGGGGCGCAGTTCAGCTAAAGAAGCTGGCGAAAATCCATAGGACAATATTCCATAGGCTGCAATTGCATGATTTACATCATAAAGAATCGAAATGCGGGGTGCAGGAACCAGATGAGTGGATTTGTATTGTACATTCGACAAAGGGGCAGAAACACGCTGGTAACGATATAATTGTTGATTCATACTTAACCCAGCACTCATGTGTAACTTGTTCCAAAAAAATTTTTGTACTTGAGAATAAATACTCCATTGATTTGCATGAGCTTGATCATTGAATTGTAGCGTATCAGGGGTTCCTTTTTTGTTCCCAAAATCGGTAATCACAGAATGATTATAAAGCCATTCAAATCCGCTTATCCACTGGAAAGAATTGTTTGAATTCAAAATTAACTTAGATCCTAAGCCTAGATTTGTTTCATTTCGAAATTCATAATTTGTAATAAAAGGATTTTCAAATTGAGTATTATTAATCGTTACAAAAGTTTGTAAAATAGTATTATTCGCAATTTTCCATTGGTCTTTTAACCCTGCAAAAACTGTTTTATTATAGATGGCGGTCTTTTGTTGTATAGCACCAGGTAAAGTTGGGGTCGGTTGCCTTGCTTGTTTTGGATTGACCTGCATTTGAGCCAAAGTAATACCACCAGGGGTTTGGTAATATAGATCTGTAATCCATCCTAAAAAGTTAATCACGTGTTGCGAAAAATTTAAGGATGCTTGATACTGTAAATTAAATCTTCGCATTGCTGATTGATCCCGATAGCCATCAGAATACATATAAGCGTGATTTAATTCACTACTGAAATGCTTGGTACTTTTTTTCCAGGATATTTGTTCTTTTTTCAGCCCAAAAGATCCCATTTCTAATCCAACCTGAACTGTCTGTGATAAAGAGTCTGAAAAAGGCAATAAAGATTTCAGTAACACCACCCCTCCTGTACCTGCGCCATAAATACTACCTGCTGGCCCTTTTATAATTTCAGCGGCATCAATCTGGCTTAGATCCATTAAATTCAAATACGTATTACCTGTAGCATCCGACAAAGGAAAATCGTTCCAATAAATTTTGGTATTTCTAACTCCGAATGGCGATCTTAATAAACTTCCTCTTATAGATAATCGATAGCTGCCCGGAGATCTTTCTTCCATTCTAACCCCACTAATTTTATTAAATGCAGGCACCAAAGAAGTTGGCGCATAGGAATTAAGATCCGAAAAATTAATAACGGCCACTGCTGCAGCGGCCTCTTTCCATTTAGTAGATGGAGAGAAGGCCTGCACTAATACAGAAGGTAAACTATCTTGAACTTTCGATTGCTTTGGGATAGTTTGAGCATCTGCATCAATTGATAGAATAAATAAGAATATAAAATAGTACTTCACAATATAAAAATAAGAATCCCGAAACTTCTACAAGAAGATGTTTCGGGATTCAATGAAATATCAATTTAAAATAATAATTATTTTTTTTGAGTAACTACCTCTTTAACAAGTCTAACAGTTCTTTCAATATCCGGAATTGCCAATGCAGCTAAATTAGGTGCATAGTGCATGGGAGCATCCGCACTAGTTATCCTGCGAATTGGAGCATCTAAATAATCAAATGCTTCTTTTTGTATCCGATAAGTAATTTCAGAAGATATGGAAGCAAATGGCCATTGTTCTTCTACAATCACAAGACGATTCGTTTTTTTCACACTTTCTACGATTGTTTCCCAATCAAGCGGACGAATAGTTCTTAAGTCAATTACTTCTGCACTGATACCTTCTTTTTCAAGTTCAGCAGCTGCACCTAAAGCAACTTTCATCATTTTATTATAAGAAACAATTGTTACGTCTCTTCCTTGCCTTTTTACATCCGCTTTTCCTAAAGGAATATAATACTCTTCATCAGGCACTTCACATTTATCGCCATACATCACTTCGCTTTCCATAAACATAATGGGATCTTCTTCATAGCGAATAGCTTGTTTCATTAGTCCCTTTGCGTCATATCCATTTGAAGGTGAAACCACTTTCAAACCTGGAATATTAGCATAATAACTTTCAAATGCCGTACTATGCTGGGCTCCTAATTGACCAGCACTACCACCCGGGCCTCTAAATACGATTGGGCAACCTATTTGGCCACCACTCATCGCAAGCATTTTAGAAGCAGTATTAAGAATCTGATCCATTGGAAGAACAGCAAAGTTCCAAGTCATAAATTCAACGATCGGTCTCAACCCGTTTTGAGCAGCACCTACAGCCACAGCTGTAAATCCTAATTCAGCTATGGGGGTATCGATTACCCTTTTAGCACCAAATTCAGCTAACATACCCTGACTTACTTTATAAGCGCCATTGTATTCTGCAACTTCTTCACCCATTAAAAAGACCCTCTCGTCTCTTCTCATCTCTTCTTGCATGGCTTCTCTTAAAGCCTCTCTAAAAGCAATTGACCGCATAAGTAACTTGAATTAAATGAGGAGCAAAAATATAAGATTATCATCTATAAAACCAAAAGACTTGGTTCTTTTAACAACAAAAAATCCTCTCCAACTGGTCGGAGAGGATTTTTACAGGTCAAAACATATCCATTAAAATACGTTCCATCCAAAACTAATATAATATAAACCACCAATTTGGGGGTTACCATAACCTGTACGGTAGTATTTATTTAAAATATTTGTTCCTCCAACTTTTATCATAGACTTGGTTTTAGGGAATTTCAAGCTAACCATTGCATCCAAGGTTTTATAAGAAGGAACTTCACCAGCTGCAAAAGTACCATCATAATGGAAACTTTCTAACCATCTGTATACAATGCTAAACCCTAACATATTCTTTGGTCCAAAACCAGAATTATTAAATGATGCATTCACTCTTTTCTTCGGAGTATTAAAATAGGTTACAAATCCAACAGGAGTTTCACCAATCATATCTGAATACACATTTCCAGTAATTGAGAAGTTTTTAGGCAATAAATACTCAATAGATGCACCCCAACCATTGGTTTTTACATCTGTTGTTTGGTTGGTTGAAATACTATAAATATTTCTAGTTAAAGAAGGATTACCTGGAGTGAAATTGGGGTTATAACCAATTAAGCCTGCAGGGGAACCATTATTCGATTGAATAACTGTTACACCACCCAAAAAGTCTTTGTATTTAGCCCAATAAGCATACACATCAATCAGAATTCTTTTTGCAAATAACCCTTTATAACCTACTTCAAATGAAGTACTTGACTCAGGTTTGAATTCACCATATTGCTGTACTTGTAATAAACCCGGGTTTGGAGCACCTAATGCAGCACTTTGTCCAAATGCTGTTACACTAGCAAGGGTATATGCAGGATTGGTAGAAAAATTATAGTAATCTCTTAACTGAGGTAAACCACCCATTAAACGACCTTGAGAAGTATTTAAATTGATCCACTGATTTTGAGTGGTTGGGAAACGATAAGCTGACTGATAAGAGAAACGTAAGTTATGATCTTTAACCAATTTTAATACAGCAGAAGCTCTTGGTGTAAAGTGACCAGCAAAGTTCACGTTCTTGTCGTAACGACCAGAAACAGTCAATTTCAACACATCATTAAATAAACGTTGAGACAACTGTGCATAAGCACCAGTTTCAGCTATTTTGATAGTACCTGCAGTATCAGCAAAAATGGTACCCTGAGAATTCAATACATATTGTCTCCAGCTACCACCCACTAAGAAGTCAGTTCCTGATTTTGCTAAACCTAAAGCTTCAGTCAAATTATATTGTCCTTCCAAAGTATATACTTTAGTTCTATCCATGAACAAACCGCCTCCTTTAGAGATAGGGGTTTGTGCGATAGATTGATACATTGGATTATATAATTGGAAGCCTGTTGGACGACCTTGATCTGC
>JBAXXT010000032.1:0-34233 GCA_037127755.1 Bacteroidota bacterium | reverse complement strand
CCGGACACATCCACTCTTGATGGGGTATCTTTTCCACTTACAATTCCTTTAGAACTTAGTGCAATTGCTTTAATAATCATGGCCATATTATTCATATCCAAAGTTCCTATTTCATCAGATACTTTATGATAATTGGGCTCATTATCCATTTTAGAAGTAGAGATAGTATGAGCAGGAACACCCAGTTTTGCAAGTGTTGCATTATCTGATCGATAAAACAAATTTTGATCAGGATAAGGGTCAGGATAAAATGTAAATCCTGTTCCAGTTAAATTTTCCTGCAAAATTTTTCCCATATCTGTTTTCTCATACCCTGTGATATAGGCAGAGTTTTTACCCCATTTACTTTCCGTCCCAATCATCTCAATATTGAACATTGCTTTTACGTCCTGGGCATTAAATTGTCTGGAACAATACTGTGCTCCAAATCCGCCAATTTCTTCCGCAGTAAATGCCACAAAAATCAATGTGCGTTCATTATCTTTTTTCTCTTTAAAATATTTAGATAGCATGATCATGGCTGTAGTGCCAGCTGCGTCATCATTGGCACCATTATAAATAGAATCATTATTTACAGCTTTCCCAATACCTAAATGATCGTAATGTCCTGAGAAGATGACATACTCATTTTTTTTACTTTTTCCAGGTATCACACCAATCACATTAGAAAGTTTTTGCTCCGCAATTTCATGCTTTGCACTGATTGTAAAAACCTTTGGCTGCTGTGTTGTTAACACAAAAACAACTGAATTTTCAGATTTAAAAAGCTGGCGTTTAAAGCCAGTAAGGCGACCGAAATTTTTAGCAAAAGAGGTATCCACAACCACCAAATAGTTTTTACCGGCTTGGATAAATTTAGATGCCTCTGAAAAAATATTTGCTCCAGCTTTTATACTTACGATTTCAAACCCAGTTGTTTCGGTGATCGAAAGTTCAGCTTTGGAAGTAATAACAATTACATCTTTACTTTCCAAAGGGATATGCTCAAAACTGCCGGAAACACTGAGGAATTTAGGTTTCACCAGGGTAAATTCCTGAAGATAAGTGCCGCTATTATTCCATGTTTGCAAACCCGTTTGTTTAAATTCGTCTGCAATAAAATTTGCAGCTTTTTCAATCCCTTCAGAGAATGTTTTTCTACCCTGCATATCATCAGCAGACAAAGTTTTCTCGATACGTTCTACTTCTTTTGCATTGATAATTTTATCAATGTTCTGTGCCTGAGAAATTGATGCAGTAATAAGACAAATAGCTAAGAATACTTTTTTCATATGCATTAGTTTGAATTCTTTTTAAAAAAATAGGCGCAAATTAATCACGCCATACAAAATATAAATATCTATGCTTAGATGTTTGCCCCGGCTTGAAAGCCGGGGTTACCGTATTTCTCTAGATGTTTGGCAACAGCGTGGGAGTTTGCTTCACTCTTCACTTAACTAAAGGCTCATCATTTCTTTGAACTTCACCGTTTGTCTACGGCTTACTTCAATTTTTTCACCACCTTTCAGGTCAACCAACAATCCCCCATTAAAATAAGGTTCAATTTTATCGATCCAACGAAGATTAATGATATGTTTTCTATTGGCACGGAAGAACATGCGATCATCTAATCTTTCTTCCAGCGCATTTAATGATTTTAAGATCAAAGGTTTATTGGTTCCGAAGAAAACTTTTGCGTAATTACCCACGCTTTCAAATAATCGGATCTCCCCTAATTTTACGAACCAGCAGCGTTCTCCGTCTTTCACAAATACCTGATCAAATTCAGTTAAAGGCCCTCTGTTCATGCCATTAAATCCTGCATTTTCTTTGCTGATCTCTAAATGTAATTTTTGAATGGCATCAGCTAAACGTTTAGGTTCTACAGGTTTTAAGAGATAGTCTAACGCATTTACTTCAAACGCTTTAATTGCATACTCATCATAGGCAGTAGTGAAAATCACCCTGGGTGCTTTTTCTACTTCTGCAAGCAGATCAAAACCAGTTTTACCTGGCATTTGAATATCCAGAAAAATTAAATCAGGATTTAAGGTTTCAATTTTTTCGATACCGTCATCAACATTCGCGGCTTCTTCAATTACTTCGATATCAGAATGATCCTGTAATAATTTTTTCAACTCATTTCGAGCGAGACGCTCGTCGTCAATAATGATTGCTCTGATTGCCATAGTTTACATATCAAGTGTTATCTAATATACTTCTTTCAAAGGTAGTTTTACAATCGCTTCCACCATTTCCTTATCCTTCATATCTCGAATTTCGAAACTTGCTTTATCCCCGAATAAAATTTTCAGCCTGTTTCTGGTGCTCTTTATGCCAAAGCCATCAATCACATCTTCAACTGCTCCATTTAAATGACCCGTATTTTGAACAATGAGTTCATGATGATCACTGGTAAAGTCAGATATCACTCTAACAATTCCACCTTCTTTATTTTTACTGATGCCATGTTTTATGGCATTCTCTACCAGGGTCTGAAGCATCATGGGAGGAACTGGCTGGTCCATGGTATCTTCATCAATATCATATTCAATTCTTAGGCGATCTTCAAAACGAATATGCTCTAAGGCTAAATAATCTTTTACAATATTCAATTCTTTTTCTAATGGAGCCAACTCCATTTTTTCGGTCTGCATACTGCTCCTTAAAATATTACTCAGCTCGGTAATAGCAGTTCTTGCTCTATCCGGATTTTCATCAACCAATGCTCGAATACTATTCAAAGCATTGAATATAAAATGAGGATTAATATGAGACTTGATAGTTTTAAGCTCGAGTTCTTTAACCAGAGATTCTAATTTAACTTTTTGGACTTCTGTTTTTCTGCCTAATTCAACATAGTGCCAGATAAAGTAAATGCTGGTCCAAATAAAAATTAAAGGAGAATCAAAAAGAACATTGCCCCAGAAACGCTTTAAAACAGAAATCTTTTTGGCAGGGTCAAACAAATGAAACCACTCTACTAATTGACTATTCACATAATTATACAGCACACAAGTGAGTAAAATCAGAATAGCTAACCGTCCCCATTTTTGCTTTTGTAAGGGTGGTTTTAAATCGAATTTGATGATAAAAAAGCGCAATAAATGCGTAAAAATCAAGCCGGATCCAATGTTCAGGAATAACCGGGAATAAAACATGCTGGTGTATTTCTGTTCAAACAAAAAGGCAAAGAATACCCAGGTCAGGCTATAAAACAGCCAACCACCTAATTGGCACCACCAATATGCGGAAGATTTCAATCTCATGTAAGGACAAATATAGCTTGAAACCCAAACCATAATACCCCGAATTGGGATTAATGGTAAAATCAGCTTCTATTTGGCAGAAATATATGTTTAATGAGGTGAACCATCTCTAAGCGTTGATGTTTATATTCTTTATATAGGGCTATTGCTTAATGTTAATTGCCTATTTTTACATATAAATTTATGGTTCATGGAGATACTTGCTGGCCCACTCTTACAAAAAATAGATAGCCCCGACGATCTTAAAAAACTAAATCGAGATCAATTACATCAGGTATGTACAGAGTTGCGTCAATATATTATTGATGTGGTGAGTGTTCATGGTGGGCATTTTGCGGCCAGTCTTGGCGTAGTTGAACTAAGTGTTGCATTACATTACGTATATAATACCCCATATGATCAATTGGTATGGGATGTTGGTCATCAGGCATATGGCCATAAGATTCTTACGGGCAGAAGAGATAAGTTCGTTACTAATAGAAAGTATAATGGAATCAGTGGCTTCCCAAAAAGAACAGAAAGCCCCTACGATACTTTTGGTGTTGGACATTCATCAACCTCTATTTCCGCCGCTTTGGGAATGGCAATGGCCGCAAAATACAAAGGTGAAAATAGAAAATCTGTTGCTGTAATTGGGGATGGATCAATGACAGCAGGTATGGCTTTTGAAGCGATGAATCATGCGGGTGTGGCCGATAGTGATGTGTTGATTATTTTGAACGACAATTGCATGAGTATCGATCCCAATGTAGGTGCATTGAAAAGTTACTTAACAGATATTTCAACCTCTCCCACTTATAATAAGATGCGGGATGAGATTTGGAACTTGATGGGAAAACTTCCTGTTGGAAAAACTTTCAGCAGAGAAATGGCTAGCAAATTAGAAGCGAATATGAAGGGGATTGTTTCAAAAAGTAGTAATCTTTTTGAAGCCTTGAATCTGCGTTATTTTGGACCTATTGACGGACATAATATTACCAACCTGGTTGATACATTAAAAGATTTAAAAAATATTCCCGGACCCAAATTATTGCACATTGTAACAGTAAAAGGAAAGGGATATGCACTTGCCGAAAAAGACCAAACAAAATGGCATGCCCCAGGATTATTCGATAAACTTACGGGTGAAATAGTGAAGAAAAAAACGGATGCTCCACAGCCTCCGAAATATCAGGATGTATTTGGTCATACGATGATTGAGCTTGCAGAAATGAACGATAAGATCATGGGGGTTACACCTGCCATGCCAAGTGGTTGTTCATTGAAATTCATGATGGACAAAATGCCGCATCGTGCTTTTGATGTGGGCATCTGTGAACAGCATGCAGTTACTGTTAGTGCCGGTTTGGCAACACAGGGCATGCGCGTGTTCTGTAATATTTATTCATCATTTATGCAAAGGGCTTATGATCAAGTAGTGCATGATGTTGCTATACAAAAATTACCCGTTGTGTTCTGTTTAGACAGAGCAGGTCTTGTGGGTGAAGACGGACCAACACACCATGGTTGTTATGATATTTCTTTTATGAGATGCATTCCGAATTTAGTGATCAGTGCCCCCATGAATGAAGAAGAACTGCGCAATCTGATGTATACTGCGCAGTTAGAGCACAATAAAGTTCCTTTTGTGATTCGTTTTCCAAGAGGTGAAGGAATGATGGTGGAATGGAGAACTTCATTCAAAGAATTACAAATAGGTAAAGGGCGAAAATTAAAAGATGGGGATTCAATTGCTATTCTAAGCTTTGGACATCCTGGCAATTTTGCACAATCTGCTATCAGAGAATTGCGTGGCGAAGGAATCAATCCTGCACATTATGATTTACGATTTGTAAAACCAATTGATGAAGATTTACTGCATGAAGCATTTAGCAAATACGATAAAATTATTACGGTTGAAGATGGTACCGTAGTGGGTGGATTTGGCACAGCAGTTCTGGAGTTCATGAACAAATACAATTATAAAGCCAACGTAAAAGTTTTAGGAATACCAGATAGAATTGTAGAGCATGGAAGTCCTAAAGAATTACATAGAGAATGTGAATACGATGCACAAGGAATTGCAAGCGCTGTGAGAGAATTGATGAAGGAAACTGTGACTGTAATTAACTAATTGGGGAGGTAGCTTTCTAAGTAACATTATCTGAGTTCATCAACCCCTCCATTAAATTAGAAAAATCACTTTATATTATTACAATCACCCCAACTGGCGCTTGCGCATAGGAGGGGAAGTCGAGCGGCTTAGCGATGACGGGGTGGTTACTTTTTAATTTCTACTTTTCCTCCGGTCTATTCGCAGCAAATAATTCATCCGTTAAACCTGCGTCTTCCAGATCCGCTTCTCTATGTTCATTCCATTCTACAATAAAATTATTGCGTCCTTCCCCGATGGCCATTTTCATAAATTTCTGTTGGGTAAGTTCTAGGATAGAAAGGAATAAAAATATCGCGTGTATCCGATCTTCAGCTGGTTCGAATATTTTTTCAAATGCAACTGTTTTCTCATTCTTTACAAAACCCAGCATATAGTCTCTACAACCCTCCATGGTATGATTGTAACGAACAACTGTATGTACTGGCTTATTCTGTCTTTCCTGCACACGAAGCATCACTTTTTCAAAAGCCTTCATCAGTTTGAACAAAGTGATATTTTGAATTTCAGTTCCTTCTGATGCGTCTTCTCCAATTTGTGAAATCTCTCTATTTAGATTTCCTCTCTTCACCATCAGCATCCGGACAGCTTCCATTTCTGCCATTTCAACCGCGGCTTCTTTGAAACGTTTGTATTCAAGAATCTTGTCTATCAATTCCTGTCTTGGATCAATCTCATTTCCTTGTGCATCGATTTCTTTACGTGGAAGTAAAAGGCGCGCTTTTATTCTCATCAATGTAGAAACGAAAAGAATAAATTCACTACTGAGCTCAATATTTAATTTTTCCCCTTGATGAATGTAATCAAGGAAGTCTTTTATGATTTTAGTGATGGGAATATTATAAATGTCTAACTCATCCCTTTCAATAAAGAAAAGCAGGAGGTCAAAGGGACCTTCAAATTGGTCAAGCTTGATCTGATAATTACTACTAGTTGCCAAGAGATATACTTTAGTTGCAAAGAAACTGAATCAATCCTAAAAACGAAGCCTATTGAGGAATAGTTATCCACCAAAATGCCAGTCAAACCATTGTTTAGGCCCGACTGGCATTTATATCTTTTGAAATTCACTATTTTTTTAATGAATCCCTGATCTCAATGAGCAATTTATCGGTACTAGAAGGATCAGCAGAAGGAGCTTCCTCTTCCTTTTTCTTCATTTTATTGATGGCTTTAATGACCATAAAAACTGCAAATGCCACAATAATAAAATCGATCAAATTGGTAAAAAAAGAACCATATTTTACAGAAACCTCCAGGATTGCTTTTTCAACCACTTTACCGGCTGCATCTTTTACCTCTGGAATCGCATCTTTCAAAATCCACTTTTTCTCGTTAAAATCTACCCCGCCGGTTAACATCCCAACCATGGGCATGATGATCCCATCAACAAAGGAAGACACAATTTTGCCAAATGAAGCTCCCATTACAAAAGCAACGGCCGTATCTACTAAGTTGCCACGAATGGCAAATTCTTTGAACTCTTTAATGAAACCCATAATAATGATGATTTAGTTGAATCTTGAAAATATAAATAAATTCAATACATAGTCCTACTTTTCAAATATTTCTTTACCAACGGGGAATCAGCTTTGTATGCAAGAAAACTGCAACTTTGCCTCAAAATATAGCATTGGGAGAAAAGCTGATTAATTGGGTTCTATTTACTTTGCTTTCCATCATCTGGGGAAGTTCCTTTATTTTGATGAAACTGGGGCTTGAAACACTGAGTCCTTATCAGGTTGCCACCATTCGGATGCTCAGCGCGGGAATTATTTTAATTCCATTTGCACTGGAAGGTTTTAGAAAAATTCCAAAAAACGAATTCTTCTATGTGATCCTTTCAGGATTACTTGGTAGTTTTTTTCCTGCCTATCTGTTCTGTATTGCTGAAACAAAAATTGATAGTTCAATTGCCGGAATCTTAAATGCACTTACTCCCCTGTTTACTGTTTCAGTTGGTTTGTTCTTTTTTCAAATGAAGGCAAGCAAACAAAAAATCATTGGGATTTTGGTAGGATTTGTGGGCCTTTGTTTATTATTCTTAGCTCAAAATAATATTAGTTTTGAAAATTTAAGCTACGCATTCTTAGTGCTCATTGCAACGCTATTGTACGGCATTAATGTAAATATGGTAAGTAAGCATTTGCACAATACTGGAGCGATGAATATTGCCGCAGTTGCATTTACGCTTTTAATCATCCCTTGTTTTATTATTTTATATCTCACAGGATATTTTTCGCTTCCACTTTTAAGTATGCCAGTCATAAAATCTACCGGATTCTCATTCCTGCTAGGATTTGGGGGCACTGCAATTGCAACCGTATTGTATTACAGATTGGTAAAAAGCGCAGGCGGATTATTTGCATCAACAGTAACTTATGGCATCCCTTTTGTAGCATTATTCTGGGGTATCCTAGAAGGTGAAAGTATCAACCTATTACAAGGTGGTTGTATGGTAATTATACTGATTGGGGTATGGCTTGCTAATAAAAAATAAGGTCCCATTTTTTCGAAATGGAACCTTATCAATAGTTGATGCTTGCAAACTTACATAGACATCATATCTTTTTCTTTTGCTGCTAAATGTTTTTCAACTAGGGAAATATGCTTATCTGTCAAATCCTGAATCGCTTTTTCTGAATCTTTAGCTAGATCTTCACTCAGTCCGTCTTTCTGCAATTTTTTAACTTGTTCAATTCCATCTCTGCGGATATTGCGAATAGCAATTTTTGCTTGTTCTCCCTCCCCACTTGCCTTTTTAAATAATTCCCTTCTTCGTTCTTCTGTTAATGGTGGTAAGAATAATCTAATCTGTATACCATCACTTTGGGGAGTGATGCCAATATTTGCCTGCATGATGGCTTTTTCGATAGGAGCAAGCATGCTTTTTTCCCATGGTTGAATACTTACTGTTCTGGCATCCAAGACAGTAATATTTGCTACCTGTGCTACAGGAGTTGCAGCTCCATAATAATCCACATTAATTCCATCAACCAACGAAGGAGTAGCCTTACCAGCTCTAATTCTAGTTAATTCTATTTCCAAATGGCCTATCGCTTTGTTCATAGATTCTTCCGAATCTTCAATTATTAAATCTAATTCTTCTGACATTTTCTACTGTTTAAGTGGGGCAAAACTAATAAATCCTAACAAATATGCCTATTTACTCTCAAATACATCATTTTTAAACCAGAAATTGGTAAATATTGAAGCTCTAACGTGGTTTTTTAGTCCGTTTACTTTTTAGCTTTTATCTTCGCCCCTGAAAAGTATTTTTATGGCCAGTATACAAGAATTAGAAAGAGTTGCCTCACAAATGAGAAGGGACGTTTTACGCATGGTTCATGCGGTTCAAAGCGGACACCCCGGAGCAGCCTTAGGTTGTGCAGATTATTTTGCAAGTCTGTATTTTCATAGCATGCACCACCATAGTGATTTTAAAATGGACGGGAAAGGCGAGGACTTGTTCTTTCTTTCAAACGGACATTTATCTGCCATTTTTTATGCTGCATTAGCTCATTCTGGATATTTCGATGTGAAAGAATTAGCCACTTTCAGAAAACTAAATTCTCGTTTACAAGGGCATCCCACCACACATGAACATTTGCCTGGAGTAAGAATCGCAAGTGGTTCTTTAGGTCAGGGTTTAAGTAATGCAATTGGTGCAGCACTTGCTAAAAAAATAAATGGAGATCCACATTTGATATTTGCTTTGCTTGGTGATGGAGAATTGCAGGAAGGCCAAAACTGGGAAGCCATCATGTTTGCTCCACACAATAAAGTAGATAATTTGATTGCTACGATTGATTATAATGGACAGCAAATTGATGGGCCAACAAGCAAAGTATTATCGATAGAAAATTTGAAAGCTAAATTCGAATCCTTTAATTGGGAAGTGCTTGAATTAGATGGCAATAATATGGCAGAATTAGTTGCCGGATTAGATAAAGCAAAATCAATGACTGGACACGGAAAACCAATTTGCATCTTAATGAAAACTGAAATGGGTAAAGGTGTTGACTTCATGGAAGGCAGTCACGAATGGCATGGAATTGCTCCAAGTGATGAACAATTAGCAAAAGCTTTGGCACAGTTACCTGAGACATTGGGGGACTATTAAATAAAAATAATTTTGTTAACCCCGCCCTTTAGGGTGTAGTTTCATGAACAATATATTTTTGTTAACCCCGCCCTTCAGGGTGGAGTAAGATGAACAGATTCTTTTGTTAACCCCGCCCTTCAGGGTGTAGTTTCATGAACAATATATTTTTGTTAACCCCGCCCTTTAGGGTGGGGATATATGAACTCATACAAATCGGGCTTTAGCCCTTACGTTGTGGTAAAATCTAGCCTTAGAATATACTTAGTAGAAACTTAGCGTAAGGGCTAAAGCCCATTTCTATTTTGAAGCATCTAATCCCTAGGCTGAAGCCTAGGGTTAACATACAACATTAGGGAATTTCCAGTTCTCATAGGCTGAAGCCCAGAGTTAACAAGTATTTTTTGGTTAAGACTTCAATGAAAACTCCTGCAGGCTTGCCTTTCGGGATGGTATATATGCGGCAAGTAAGGCAATGATAAATACAGTACCCCCTACTAATAGAAAGTCTGCAAACACCATTTTTACCGGGTAATAATTGATAATAAAAGTATCGCCGCCGAGTTTAATGATTTGAAATTTTAATTGGATCCAACAGATCATAGCAGCTAATAACATTCCTGAAACACCTCCAATCCCTGCCAACAACATTCCTTCCGTTAAGAAAATGCTTTTGATTCGATTGGTATTGGCCCCCATGGCTTGAAGAACAGAAATATCTTTTTGTTTTTCTAAGACAAGCATGGTAAGTGCTCCAATCATATTAAAGGCAGCTACTACTAATATCAAAGAAAGAATTCCATAGATCACCCATTTTTCAATTTGCATCACGGTATACAAACTCTGATTCTGTTCGTAACGTGTTTGTACTTGAAATTGATTACCCAATAAAACTTGTAACTCTTTTTTTACATTATCGGCTTCAGCGCCTGCCTTAATATCCAATGAAGAAAACTCATCTGCCTGCAGGTCCATCATGAAACGAAGGAAACCAATATTGCTAAAAATATATTTGTTATCGAAATCCTGTTGCACCATAAAAGTGCCCACAGCTTGTACATTGAAAGCATTGAGTGCGTCAGTAGCATTTAGGCTATTGGCCGATCTGTTGGGCATGTATAAAGTTAGTGGGCCTACAGCACGCTCCACATCCACGCAGGCTGCATTTTCAATACCTGCGCCAACCACTATTTTAGGTGACTCAGGAGTACCTAGTTCGAATTTTCCCCTACGAATATGATTGGAAACTTTGCTTACAGAAGTGTACTGATCATCTACCCCTCTTATATAAACAATGGAAGAACAATCTCCGTTCATCAACACTGCTTTTTCTTCCACCACGGCACTTAAACCTAATACTCCAGTGGTTGACCTTATCTTACTAAACTGACTCTGATTCAAATGAAAGGTCTTTCCTGTAGCTGGTGCTACCCGAATGTCTGCATAGAAATCTGAGTATAAACCTTTGACAAGATCTTCAAACCCATTAAATACACTCAATATAATAATGAGTGCTGCACTACCTACTGCAATAGCGGTAACGCTGATCCATGCAATCAAATTGATGGCATTGGTAGATTTTTTAGATTTGAAGTAGCGCCAGGCGAATAAAAAATTCATAGTGGATTACTCAGTTTCACTGCTAGGTGTTTCAGTACCAGTTAATGGTTTTTCTTCCTTTAATTTCTTGAATACTTCTTCCATTTTGAATACATAGTCCAAAGTATCATCTAGATAAAAGTGTAAAACCGGTATCCTTCGTAAAGAGTGTTTTACCCGATTTGCTAGCTCTTTCTTAATCTCCCAAGCCCTATTGTCAATCGTTTTCATTACAGCTTTCTCATCTTTTACTTGAAAAAGGCTGATATAAATACGTGCTTCCAAAAGGTCTGGAGTTACTTTGATGGTTGAGATAGAAACCATTCCCCCATCAATCATATTTAGATTTAATCTCCTAAAAATATCGTTCATTTCTTCCTGCAGGGCACTTGCCACCTGCCGTTGGCGCTTTCCTTCCTCCATTTTCTAACGTTTGTTTGGCGGTAAAATTAGTTACTTTGCCGTGGATTAACCGTTTTTCCTATTTATGAAGCGATTTTCAAGAATCTTGCATTACCTGAAAGACAGAAAACAGAACATTGTTTTGTACGTAGTCTTCAATATATCTTCCCTTGCTTTTTCTTTGGTATCATTGGGTTTATTGGGACCATTCTTACAAATGTTGTTCGGATTAGACAAACAAATACTAATTAAACCAAAGCTGGAATTATCTTCCAAAAGTTTGCTTGATACACTCAATTATGAGCTGAGTCAGCT
The DNA here is from genome assembly GCA_037127755.1 of Bacteroidota bacterium. Lineage (GTDB taxonomy): Bacteria > Bacteroidota > Bacteroidia > Chitinophagales > Chitinophagaceae > Sediminibacterium. Next base: position 22,415 of record JBAXXT010000032.1, on the reverse strand, counting down.
AATTGTACAACATGATAAAGTTTATGCACTAGCAGCCATTTGTATCCTTATCATCATTTCAGTTTTTTTCAAGAACCTGTTTATCTATCTTTCTTATCGAGTACTGGCTCCTATGCGTAATTATGTGATGACAAAATTACGCGCTGATCTTTATGCCAAGATATTGGAATTACCGATCGGATTTTTTACGGAACAGCGAAAGGGGGATATGATTAGTAGGATGAGTAATGATGCGAACGAAATTGAATGGAGTGTGATGAGCACTCTTGAAGGTCTTCTTCGAAACCCAATGCAGATCATCATCATTTTAACCATCATGGTTTTCATGAGCCCTGCACTTTCATTAGTATTGCTGGTCTTGTTGCCAATTGCAGGTTTTATCATTGGTAGGGTTAGCAGATCTTTAAAAAAGCAGTCAACTGCTTCTGCAGAACATTTGGGAACACTTATGTCGATCTTGGATGAAACACTCGGTGGACTGAGAGTCATCAAAGCTTTTAATGCAGAGAAAATATTGAGAGGCAAATTCTTTCAGACGAACGATACACTCAATCATATTCGGAATAAAATGAATTTTCGGCGCGACTTAGCGTCGCCCATGTCTGAGTTCTTAGGAGTGCTTGTTCTATGTTGCATACTTTGGTTTGGTGGATTATTAGTACTCAATCATGAAGCTGGATTAAGTCCTAGTGGCTTCATTATGTATATTGTTTTTTTCACTCAAATACTTGAACCTGCAAAAGCACTTTCTACTTCCTTCTATAATGCCCAAAGGGGCAGTGCCGCAATCGCTAGAATTGAAGAAATTTTAGGAGCGCCTATAACTGTTGTAGACAATCCAAATCCAAAAGTATTACCAGTATTTAATAAAAGTATTGAGTTCAAGAATGTTTCATTTTCTTATGATGATATTACCATCTTAAAAAACATCAACCTTACTATTGAAAAGGGCAAAACCATTGCCCTGGTTGGTTCTTCGGGTGCAGGCAAAAGTACTTTAGCAGATTTGATTCCAAGATTTCACGATGTTAGTGAGGGTGAACTATTAATCGATGGTGTGAACATCAAAGAATACAGTTTGCATTCAGTTCGAAATCTAATGGGGATCGTTACACAAGAACCAATCCTATTCAATGATACGATTGCCAACAATATTGCACTGGGAATCGATAACACAAATATGGAAGCCATTGAGCACGCTGCAAAAGTTGCCAATGCTTATCATTTCATTCAACTAAAAGAAGAAAAATTCGATACGAATATTGGCGACAGAGGAAGTAAATTAAGTGGTGGTGAACGCCAGCGTGTAACCATTGCACGTGCCGTTTTAAAGAATCCGCCGATCCTGATTTTGGATGAAGCAACATCAGCATTGGATACAGAAAGTGAAAGACTGGTACAAGACGCCATCAACAATATGATGCAAAACCGGACCTCCATTGTTATTGCACACCGTCTCTCTACCATCCGACACGCAGACGAGATCATCGTACTACAAAAAGGTGAGATCGCGGAACGCGGAAGCCATGATGAATTGCTTTCTCGAGATGGCATCTACCGCCGACTTGTGGAGATGCAAGAGGTGAAATAAACGAAACAAGTCAAAAATAAAAATTCAAAAGTCAAAATATTTTGTTGATAAAAAGTAAAGCCCTCTTCTTTTCAGAAAAGGGCTTTTTTTATTTTTGAATTTTGAATTTTGAATTTTAACTTTTGAATTCTATTCAGCAGAATGTCTTACTAATCCTAGTTTTGCTTCAAGACTCAGTGTAGCATGTGGTACTGCTCTTAGACGTGCCTTATCAATTAACTTACCTGTTACACGGCAAATACCATAGGTTTTGTTTTCGATACGCATGATTGCTTTCTCGAGGTGATCGATGTAAGTAATCTGACGGCTGGCCATTTGGCTTAACTGCTCTCTTTCCATGCTCATACTGCCATCTTCCATGGTCATGTAACGCGCATCATCATTATCGCCACCCATTTCGTCTTTACGAGTAATTAATCCTTGTAAATAGGCCAGCTCTTTTTTAGCAGCTTCTAATTTCTTAGTAATTAAATCTCTGAAATCCTGTAAGTCCTGATCACTATACTTAACCAAAGTCTGATTCAAACCTGTTTTCTCGTCTTCTCTTTTTTCCAGAGGAGTGTAATGAGGTTTGTAAGGAACACTTGTTTTAACATTAGTCTTAGGAACCTTGATATCCTTAATAGGTTCTGGTGCTTTTTTAACTGGTTTAGCAGAAGGTAGTGGTGCAACTTTTACTGCAGGTACTTTCGCTTTTTGAACAACTGCAGGTGCTGGAGCCGGAGCCGGAGCAGGTGCTGGTTTAGGAGCTGTATGCGTAGTCGATTTAGCCAAAGGTTTTTCTAGGGTTTTTGATATTGGTTTTGGAGCCGGTATAGCTGCCGGTTTCACAGCGGGTTTTGCAGCCGGTTTTGCTGCAACTTTATGCTTTACTTCTGGTACCACTTTTTTGGATGGAGCCGCCGCCTTCACAGGAACTGCCTTTTTTGCCGGTGCCGCCTTGGCAACTACTTTCTTCGCAACTGGTTTTGCTACAACTTTTGGTTGAGGCTTTGCCACAACCTTCTTTGCTGGAGCCGCTTTTTTTGCAGGTACCGCTTTTTTTGCTGGAGCTGCCTTTTTAGCTGGTAAAGCTTTATGTACAGGCGCAGCTTTCTTAGCCGGTGCAGCTTTTGCTACTGGTTTTGAAGACTTTGCAACAGGTTTTGCTGTTTTTTTCGGAGCAGGTTTTTTAGAAGGCATACGGTTTATCCTTTTTTTGTGACTACCACTTTCAACAAAATGTCATTTACATCAATTTCAATACCATTGTCTAATACAGGAACAATTTCAATGACTTCTGCCAAAATTTCGCGGCAAATATAATCGTTATATTTAATAATTGACTGCTTAATCGCGTCAGCGTCAAGCAATTTTACGAATATACGGTCTGTTAGTTCAAAACCGTTCTCTTTTCTGATATTTTGTATCCGATTCACAAATTCTCTGGCATCTCCCTCCTGTTTCAGCTCATCGGACAGTATAATATCAAGTGCAACGGTTATTCCACCTTTGCTCGCCACACTCCATCCTGGAATGTCTTCGGCAGCTATTTCAACTTCTTGTAATTCAATTGTAAAAGCAGAATCCTCTACCAAAACCTCAATTTGCCCCTCTTTTTCGAGGGTTGCGATCTGTTGTTGACTAAAAGCCACAATTACAGCACTAGCCGCCTTCATTTTAGCCCCCATTTTAGTTCCTAATAATTTGAAGTTGGGCTTAATTTTTTTCTTGATGATACCTTCTGTTTCAGTGATATAGACCAGTTCCTTCACGTTTACCTCAGCAATGATCAGGTCTTCAATTAACTCTAACTGATGTTTCATTTCTGGATTCAAAACTGGTATCAGCACTTTCTGCAGTGGCTGACGAACTTTAATATTCACTTTTTTACGCAGTGACAAAACCAAAGAACATACATCCTGAGCCAATTGCATTCGCTCTTCTAAAGCTTTATCAATAACGTTAATATCTACTACAGGAAAATCTGCATGGTGTATCGATTCAATTTTAAATCTATTGGAAACCAGGTTCAGATTCTGAAACATCGCATCACTAAAGAAAGGTGATATCGGTGCCATTAATCTTACGATTGTTTCTAAACATTCGTATAAAGTTTGATAGGCAGAAATTTTATCGGCTTCATATTCTCCTTTCCAGAAGCGCCTTCTACACAATCTTACGTACCAGTTACTCAAATGCTCATCTACAAAAGTTTCGATAGCCCTACCCGCAATAGTGGGTTCGAAATCATTCATAGAATCTGTTACCTTTTGCACCAAAGAATTTAAAGAGGAAAGGATCCAACGATCAATTTCAGGACGCTCATTTAATGGAATTACAGCTTCAGAAAAAGCAAAAGCATCCACGTTCGCATACAATGCAAAAAACTGATAGGTATTGTATAAAGTTCCAAAGAACTTTCTTTGAACTTCTTGTATTCCTGCCAGGTCAAATTTTAAATTATCCCAAGGAGATGCGTTAGTGATCAGATACCAACGAGTAGCATCAGCTCCAAACTTTTCAATTGTTTCGAATGGATTTACCACATTGCCCAAACGCTTACTCATTTTATTGCCATTCTTATCCAAAACCAATCCATTACTTACCACTGCTTTATACGCCACACTATCAAATAGCATCACTCCTAACGCATGTAAAGTATAAAACCAGCCACGTGTTTGGTCAACACCTTCTGCAATAAAGTCGGCAGGAAATGCCTCCCCTTTATCAATCATGTCTTTATTCTCGAATGGATAATGCCATTGCGCATAGGGCATGGCACCACTATCAAACCAAACGTCAACTAAATCAGAAACACGTTTCATTGGTTTACCTGAAGGGCTCACCAATATAATATCGTCTACAAAAGGTTTGTGCAAATCCAAAACGGCATCATGCAAATAATTTTTATTTACATCTCCACCCAACACTTCATTGGCTTTTCTGATTCCTGCATTTAATGCTTCAATAGAACCTATACAAATTTCTTCTTCGGCATCTTCAGTTCTCCAAATTGGTAATGGCGTTCCCCAATATCTACTGCGACTTAAATTCCAATCTACCATATTCTCCAACCAGTTACCAAAGCGACCTTCGCCGGTTGATTTTGGTTTCCAATTAATGGTCTTATTCAATTCTACCATTCTATCTTTTACTGCAGTAGTTTTAATAAACCAAGCATCTAAAGGATAGTAAAGAATAGGTTTATCTGTTCTCCAACAATGCGGATAGCTATGTTCGTATTTTTCAACTTTGAATGCACGATTTTCTTTTTTCAATTTCACGCAGATGTCTACGTTCACGTCTTGATAATCTGCTTCGTCTTTATAATTTTTTACATAGCGATTGCTGAATTCTCCCAGTCCGTCTAAAAATTTCCCCTGACGATCAACCATCGTAAGAATCCCAATATTAAATTTCTTTCCAACCTTGTAGTCATCTGCACCAAATGCAGGAGCAGTGTGCACGATACCAGTACCATCTTCTGTCGTAACGAAGTCGCCAACAATTACTCTAAATGGTTTTGCACCTTCGCTATTTGCTTCTATTACGGCTGGGCTGTTTGCTTCGTATGCCAATAATTGCTCGTAAGTGCTTTCTTCAATTTGCTTGCCTTTAAATTCTGCAATGATTTTCCAAGGCAACAATTTTGTTTCAGCAGTATAGTTTTCGAAATCCCCATTCTCTCCTTCTACTTTCAAATATTTCTCAACTAATGCCTTTGCCAAAACAATGTTTACAGGCAATGCAGTATAAGGGTTGAAGGTCTTTACTAAAACGTAATCAATGTTTTCGCCAACAGTTAATCCAAGATTAGAAGGTAAAGTCCATGGCGTAGTTGTCCATGCCATAAAAAAAACTTCTTCACTTGCCGCTGCATCAAATAAAAATTGCGTCTTATCGCTTTTCAGGGCTTTAAACATAGCAACCGCAGAAGTATCCTTCACATCTTTGTAAGTGCCAGGTTGATTTAACTCGTGTGAACTTAATCCTGTTCCAGCTGCCGGAGAATAGGGTTGAATACTCACACTTTGATACAATAACCCCTTCTTATACAATTCACTCAAAATCCACCAAAGTGTTTCGATATAATCATTTTCAAAAGTGATATAAGGATCGTTTAAATCAACCCAGTATCCCATTTTAGTAGTCAGCTCATCCCATTTATCCTTATATCTTAATACAGCCTCACGGCATTTCTGATTATATTCTTCTACTGATATTTTTTTCCCAATATCTTCTTTGGTAATACCCAATTCTTTCTCTACTCCTAATTCTACAGGTAAACCATGTGTATCCCATCCACCTTTCCGTTTAACTTGAAAACCTTGCATGGTTTTATATCGGCAAACCATGTCCTTCAGCGTTCTGGAAATTACATGGTGAATGCCTGGCATACCATTTGCGCTTGGTGGCCCTTCATAAAATACAAAAGGTTTTCTCCCTTCACGCAGAGAAATACTTTTTTCAAATGCTTGGCCTGACTTCCATTTTGCCAATATTTCCTGCTCTATTTTGGGCAGGTTTAAACCAGAGAATTCGGGATACTTCATACGCTAAAACACTTTACCAACCTATTTTTAAGGTGGGCAAAGGTACGAAACTGCAAACAGAAAACCCCCGTTTTAAACTTGGTTTTCTATCTTTGATACATGAAAGTTGTATTCTTTTCTACTCAGCCCTATGATATTCAATTTTTTAACCTTCATAAAGACGAATTTGGCTTCGAATTGGTCTATTTTGAATCAGCCCTGAGTAAAAAAACCGTCAGCCTAGCTGAAAATGCCGAAGCAGTTTGCGTTTTTGTAAACGACAAGCTTACATCAGAAGTTATGGATCTATTAGCCGCACAGGGGATAAAAATAATTGCTTTAAGGTGTGCGGGGTTCAATAATGTAGATCTGGAAGCTGCCAAACGCAATGGAATCAAGGTTTGCAGAGTTCCGGCATATTCTCCTGAAGCTGTTGCAGAACATGCAGTTGCGATGTTACTGACCTTGAACCGCAAAACACATAAGGCCTATAACAGGGTTCGAGAACAGAACTTTTCACTGAATGGTTTATTGGGTTTTGATGTGCATAATAAAACTATTGGTGTAGTAGGAACAGGTAATATTGGTAAGGCTTTTTGTAAAATCATGTTAGGATTTGGGTGCAAAGTCTCTGCTTTTGATGTAATAGCAAATAAGGATTTGGAAGCGATTGGGGTAGAATTTAAGCCCTTGCAAGCTGTTTTAGAGAGCGATATCATATCGCTTCACTGCCCATTGAACGACCAAACCAAGCATATCATTAATGAAAGCACCATCGCTATGATGAAAAAAGGAGTGATGCTATTAAACACAAGCAGGGGTGGATTGATAGACACTAAATCTGTGATTCAGGCCTTAAAATCTGGTCAAATTGGTTACTTAGGTATTGATGTTTATGAGCAGGAAGAGAAACTTTTTTTCCGCGATCTTTCGTCGGATATTATTCAGGATGATTTAATTCAGCGCTTAATGAGTTTCCCGAATGTACTCATCACAGCTCACCAAGCATTCTTTACAGAAGACGCATTGAGTCAAATCTCTACCACAACGTTAAAGAATATCAAAGATTTCCTGGAAAAAGGAAATTTAGAAAACAAGGCTGCGTTTTTGGCATAATATTTATCTGATATTCGTAGCTTGGTAATAGAATTAATATGAAGAGAGTAAATCAATATCGTTTCTTGTTCCTAATCTTGGCTCTTGCATTGTTCTCTTGTAAAAAAGAGTACAGTTTGGAAAACGCCAGATTAGATGGGAATGCTATTTATTCATTACTAGATTCAACGGGAAACTGCTCTATGGCTGAAGTTCATGGAACGTACAGGGCTGACTCTACATTATCAGATAGCAGTTACGTAAATATTCATGTTAATTTTACCACTACCGGGAAATACTATTTTAGCTCTGATAGCATCAATGGAATGGAATTTATCGATTCAGGGTATGTACTTGTAACTGGCCCTACTGTGATCAAATTAAAGGGATATGGACAACCAATTCTTCCCCTTGTAAGTTCCTTTTCAATTAATAATAATTCGAATGGATGTGGTTTTTCAATTACTGCTACTGCAGGCGATGATTATCTCCCAAGCACCAATGCCTCCTCCTGGAGGTTTCAATACATACCAGCTGTGCTAAGTGCAGGTGGTGCAAAAATTGATAGTTTCGATGTAATTGTAACGCCGCCTACGATTCCTTATAATGGGAAAACCTATATACAATATGCCACTTCTTTACTCGATACTTTTTATTTTTCTAAACAGAGTAACGACTACTATGAATTCGGCACACTCGATTTTGACTATACCTTCATTTTCGATAAGGTCGACAATTTCATCGAATACATTTATTTAAAAACCAATCAACCTGTTGGTACAAGCTGGGAATCTCCTTCTGTTGGTGTTAGTTTCGGAGGCGCTTGGAACTTAACTAGTAAACCTGGTTTAGCTAAAGATGTTTTCACCATTGTGAGTGTAAATCAAACGCATGCTGTTGCTGGCAATACCTTCCAAAATGTAATTGGTGTTCGAAGAGATATTATGTTCCAGGAAACAGGTAGTACTGCAGGCTTCGTTAAAGTAATGGATGGAACAGCCTGGTATGCCAAGGGTGTGGGATTAATCGATCAGGCAATTAATCTTCCAGGGGGAAAAATAGAAAATATCCCAATCATTCGTTGGACAATAAAATAGTACTTCAAAAATTTTTAAGAGATCTGGTTCTGATCATCTACTACTGAATGTGTTTCCACCGTATTATAAACTGGGGTGGTATGCTTAGCAAAAAACTTATTCTGAAATAAAAGAATTATTGTTACTCCAACTGAAATCGCTGCATCAGCAATGTTAAAAACAGGGCGGAAAAACTCGAAATCATCACCTCCCCAAATAGGTACCCAGTTTGGAAAATGTGCGTTGGTGATCAAAGGAAAATACATCATATCAACCACTTTGCCATGTAAGAACCCCGCATAACCACCTGCATGCGGAAATAGTTTGGCTACATTCTGAACGAAGTTGTCGCTATTCTCAAAGATCAATCCGTAAAACATACTGTCAATTAAATTACCCAATGCCCCGGCATATATCATGCCTGCACAGATAATAAATCCTTTGTGATATTTTTTCCTGATAAAATCGCGCAATAAGAAACTTCCCCAAATAACGGCTACCAGACGAAATAAAGTGAGTGCAATTTTTCCAAATCCTCCTCCAAATTTCCAACCCCAGGCCATTCCTTCATTTTCCACGAAATGTAATCTTGCCCAATGCATCCCCAGGATCAAATGTTCCTCGCCCGCAAAATAATTGAGTTTGATATAAAATTTCATTGCTTGATCAGCAACAATAATAAAGAGTATGATTAAAATGAGTTGTCTTGCTTTCACTTCCAAAATTTAAGGTGGGCAAAGATAGAAAGTTAAAAGTCAAAAGTCAAAAGTCAAAAATGAAGAAAAAGCCAAATATTTCTAATAAAGCGCCACATAGGTACTAAATAGTGCTATTCTTCCAAATAAACACGTTTAACCCGCTGACTAATGCCAGTCATAATTTCATAAGGGATAGTTTCGCTCCACTCCGCTAATTGCTGTACCGGTAAATTATTGCCAAAAATTTCAACCTGATCTCCCTCTTGTACTTCAGGTATATCCGTAATGTCAATCATCGTCATATCCATACAAACATTCCCAATTACAGGAGCTAGTTTCCCATTCACAAACATCGATACCCTTCCGTTACCAAGTCTTCTGTTAAACCCATCAGCATACCCAATTCTTACGGTTGCAATCTTACTAACCCGATTCAATTTACCTTTTCGATTGTACCCGATGGTTTCATTTGCTTCCACAGTTCTTATTTGAGCAATAGTAGATTTTAAAGACGCTACAGTTTGTAAAGACAATTCCTTTTCATTTGCAGGATCTACGCCATAAAGTCCGATTCCCAAACGAACCATATCATATTGCAATTCGGGTTTTCTAAAAATTGCTGCGGTATTTGAAAGATGTTTAATAAAACTATACCCTAATCCATTTGATAAATTTGAGCAAGCGGCATCAAATTGTGTTGCTTGTTTAAAAGTAAAATCATCCATGTCTGCAGATTCGCTTGCAGCTAAATGACTAAAAGCAGATTTTACTACAAAACAATGGCTCTTTTTAATTTTATCAGACAATGCTGTTGCCTCATTCATTTCAAATCCTAATCGGTTCATACCCGTATTGAATTTGATATGAACAGGAAAATTAGCAATACCCTGTTTTTGAATATATTGTTCGAAAGAATAGAATATACTATTTGAAAAGAGTTCAGGCTCTAAGTGATATTCTAATAAGGAATCAAAACTAGCTTCATCAGGGCTCATCACCATAATGGGTAAGCGTATGCCAGCTTTTCGCAGCACCACACCTTCATCGGCATAAGCCACAGCTAAATAATCAACTTTATGAAATTCCAATAATCTTGCTACTTCTACAGATCCGCTACCATAACTAAAAGCTTTTACCATCGCCATCACTTTGGTAGCGGGTCTAAGTTTTTGTTGATAGGATTTAAGGTTGTGCAACATGGCAGTGAGATTGATTTCCATCACTGTTTGGTGCTGTTGTTTTTCGAGCCACTTACTAATCCTCTCGAATTCAAAAACCCGGGCACCTTTCAACAAAATGTATTCATTCTGAAAAAGATGATGGGTGGCTTGTTGTAAAAATAATTCAGTAGAATCGTAGAAATCACAAACAATACCCTGTTGTAAAAAATGATCTTTAAAAGCACTGATATGAGATCCAATACCTATGAGTCTTTGAATTTTATACTGTATTAATTCAGAAGCAACCTGTTGATATAATTCATGATCGCCCATACCAGTTTGCAAAATATCCGACAAAATTAAAGTTGTCTTTTGCGCAGCAGCATGTTGTTTCAAATAAGAAAGAGCCAATGACAAAGAAGATAAATCATTACTATAGCTGTCATTAATCAGATAACAATTATTGATCCCCGTTTTTAATTGCATTCTCATTTCAACAGGCTCTAACTGTTTCATTCTTGTGGCTATAAAACTTGTGCTATACCCCATTGATTTTAATACACACCAACATGTAATGGCATTGTCAATTGAAATAGGGTCGGCAAAAGGAATTGTAATATTCTCCATTACCCCATTAATAATAGCAAAAATACTTGTAGTGTTTAATTTCCTTTCCTCGCTTTCTATTTTTAAACTTGCTGAGGTTTTTCTACTCCAGGTAAATGCATTGGGTAATTGCTGATGCACCAGTTCTATTTCTTCTTGCGTCATTTCATTGATCGCCACAATAGTTTGTTGCGAAGAAGAAAATAATTTTAATTTTTCCTTTAATTTTTCCAATCTATTTTTAAACCCTTCGTCATGTGAATGGCCAATGCCTGTAAATACGCCAATAGAAGGCTGTATCATTTTCCAAAGAGCAGTCATTTCATTTGTCTTAGAAATGCCAGCTTCAAAAATAGCAAGGGTATGCGTTTCGTTCATTTGCCAAATACTGAGAGGCACTCCTATTTGTGAATTATAACTTCTAGGGCTTCTCACAATTTGTTGATCGGTTTGTAATAACTGATACAGCCATTCTTTAACAATGGTCTTTCCATTACTTCCGGTAATCCCAATAACAGGAATATTGTTTTTAAAGGTTGCTCGGTGATATGTTGCTAATTCTTGTAATGCTTCTAATACATTTTCAACGAAGAGATAATTAGCATCCTTAGCAACTACTGAATAGTTATTCTGCACTACAAAATTTCGAACCCCTTTTTCATATAGTTCGGTAATAAATTCATGTCCATCTTTTCGGCTACTATTCAAAGCAAAGAAAATCGACTTCTCAGGGTAAATTAATTTCCTGCTATCAATTAAAAGAAATGAAATATCATTATCCATTAGATCTGCATGTTTTGCATGGATATTGTCTGCGATATCTAAAATGGAATAAGTCAATATTTTTATTTTTTAAAATCTGGCAATTTATCAATCATTCCCTTTTTTGAGTGGGATATCGAATAAACAATGGATCCGGAAATACAGAACAGAATTACAGCAAGCGACATGATTGTTTGAATGGTTTTATCCATCCATTGATCAAGATAATGTTCTCCCAACATTTTAATGCCAATAAAAACCAACACAATGGCAATGCCTTGCTGCAAATAATCGAATTTATTTACAGCTCCTCTGAGTAAGAAAAATAGGGACCGCAAGCCTAAAACTGCAAAAATATTGGAAGTATAAATAACCAACTTGTCTTTTGAAATTCCCAAAACTGCGGGTATTGAATCCATGGCAAATACAAGGTCAATAGTTGCCAATAAAACAACTACTACGAAAAGAGTGGTATATAAAGGTTTCCCATTTTCCCGAATAATCAATTTACCATTACCATCGTGTGAAGCCAGTGGCAGGTATTTTTTAAGAAATTTATACACTTTGGTTTCGTGTGGTTCAAAAGTATCGTCCTCGTTTGTTGTAAACATTTTATAGCCCGTATACAGTAGAAATAAACCAAACCCATATAATACCCAATGAAATTTCGCAACTAGCGCTACGCCTAAAGTGATAAAGATGATTCTGAAAATAATGGCCATTAAAATTCCAATTAATAGAACCCTCGAATAATTTTTTTCTTTCACTTTGAAAGAATTAAAAATTAGGATGAAGACGAAAATATTATCAACACTCAAACTCCATTCCATTAAATAGGCGCTTAAGTATTCCAGAGCTGGCTTACTACCTTCCTGGATCCACATAAAAACAAAAAACAATAAGGCAAGAGAAACCCAGAATATTGTTTGAATAAAAGCTTGCTTAATGGATACTGCCTTGTTCTTTTTGCTGATCAGTCCTAAATCAAAAACAAGTGCTAATAAAAGCACTATTCCAAAAATCAAATAAATGAACTGATGGTTATTCATTAAAATATTTTACGTTTAAAGATACTAATTGGCCAACAGAATTAAGCAGTATAGCGCTTTTTTCTGCGCCATTGAAATAAGCTACCTAAAATGAGTGTGAAGCCAATAGGCAATCCTATATTAATGAGTTGCCATTCTGTTCTATGTTCTTGCATTTTCTTTTTATCTAGTAAGCGCAAAACAAATTCTTTATTTCTGGTTTCAAAAAGGTTGTTGGTACTAACCAGGTAATCAATACTATTCAAAAAGAATTCGCGATTAGCAAAACGATAATTTTCCATTCCCAATAAGCCCATTGCCAATGGCCCTTTTGTTTGTGTTACTTCGTTGGTTACAATATCTGCATCAGCTACAACAATCTGTTTGCCATCTTTTTCCGCTTGATTCAAATAAGGTTTCCCAGTTGCTCGTAAGATAGAATCAGATAAATTTTTGCTCACACGGTTATTAAAGAAAGAATTAAATCTTCCTTCTAGCAAAACGGCAATAGGAATATATGATTTAGTAAAACTGCGCATATCATCCTCTGTACTTACGCTATTTACTGAAACCATCGCAGGACTTGTAAGTCTTCTACTATTACTATCGGTCGACAATAAAATAGTTTTTGTAATACCCGGAGCTTTAACGGTATCTATACTCGAGGGAAATAATGGCAATACACGATCCAGGTTTTTGGTAATGGGATTATCGCTATGAGATGAGAGGAAAGGATAATAAGGCCATGGAACTCTTTGCATTTTAGGGCTCCCATCCGGGTTCTGACCAATTACAATTGGAATTTTTGAGCAATTTAAATCCTGTATCAGATCTCCATTGATCCGAACACCATATTTAAAAAGTAAATCATCAATATCAAGGCCACGATCGTAGGCTGTATAGTTTGCTTGATTTCGCTTTAAGCTATCTAATTCGGCATACAATTTATCAACAAACCAGATTATTTTACCTCCATGCATCAAGTACTGATCCAGTTTCAATTTATCTTCTTCTGTAAAAGCGATAGTTGGTTTTACAATCATTAATGCATTGATCAGGGAAGCATCAGGGTATCCTTTTTTTAAGTCAAAAACAGCCAGTCGATATTCATTACGGAGGCTTTCTCCTAGGTCATTTACTTTTAGATCAATAGGTTCCCCATTTCCAACTGCATAAGCCACTGTAGGAATATTTTTACGGGTAAGTTTATCTATTGCACTTGCAAATTTGTATTCTAATAAAGCTTCAGCAGCATTTCTAGTAGCTTCAATATCTTCCTGAGGATCTTCCGTTAAAACATTGTATTGTTTAAATACCTTTTTACTGCTACGAAGATCGATGGCGATAGGTTTTTGATTTTTATACGTAAGCAAAGCAGAAGGGATAATCAATTGCTGCGTTGATTTTTCTTTTTCAGATGAGATAGAAGCAGATTGTTCAAACACTACTCCTAATCTGGCCAGGCTATCATAGAAAAGTACTTTAGCCGTATCATCTTTAATCGACTCCCCTGGTTTTTCAAAACTCACTTTAATCAAATTACCCCCAGATATACTTTTAAATTCTGCTAATAAATCCTGAACTGCCTGATTCAGTTTTCGGTAGTCTGCAGGCAGATCTCCTGTTAAGAATACTTGAACAGTTACGGTACTATCTAATTCGTTTAATACTTTTTTGGTAGCCGTACTAATTGTAAAACGTTTTTCTGCAGTAAGGTCTGCCCTAAAAGAAAACAAGTTCGAGAGATATACTAACCCAATAAACAGGACTATCCCTATTGCCCAACCGATTCTTCCTTCCAATAATTTTCTCATAGTCATTGGTTATCTTTTGAGCAGATTTTTTCTAGTAATAAAAAGAAACAACAATATTATTCCTAAGAAATAAATAATATCTCTACTATCTATCACGCCTCTGCTAATACTTCGGTAATGATATTGAATACCTAATAATTCGATATAATAATCAAATCCTGCATTAAACACAGGTAGTTTACTAATGGACGAAAAGCCTGTATATAAAAGAAAGCAAATGAATGCTCCGCCGATAAATGCAACAACGGTATTATTTGTAAAACTACTTGCAGTAATTCCAATTGCAGTAAAGACAGCTGCAAGCAAACATAAACCGATATAACTTCCAATGGTGGCTCCAATATCTATCCCACCAGTAACGCTAAGGCTTTGAATGGAGAATGCGTAAATAACGGAGGGCAAAAGAGCAGTAAGTACAATTAGCAGGGCCCCCAAATATTTACCCACAACGATGGATTTCGGTATTAGAGGCAATGTCTTTAAAATTTCAAAACTACCCGACTTGTATTCGTCGGCAAAACTCCGCATGGTGATGGTGGGTATCAGAAACAATAATAGCCAGGGTGCCAGATTAAAAAAACCGCTCAAGCTGGCGTATCCAAAATCTAGGAGATTAGAATCAGGGAATACAAATAAAAAAAGCCCGTTTAATAATAAAAAAACAACTAGGGCAAGGTAGCCAGTGAGGCTACTAAAAAACTGTTGCCATTCTTTTTTGCAGATCATCCACATGCTTCAAAACTAAATCTTCTAGTTTAATTCTTCAGCACTTTATGGAAATTATCACATTTAGCATCCTATCTAAAACTAAAAATATGAACCTACGACTTTTACTGATCGCCTTCTTCCTCTTTGGTATTGGCATTTTTGCAAATGCGCAGGAGAAAAAAGTAACTCATGCAACCACTAAACCAACTGTTGAAAAGGGTGCAGACGCAATTCCGGTTACCGTTACCAGCAGTTCAAAGAAAAACAAGCCCAAGGCACCGAAACCACCTGAGCCCGTTAAATTCACGCCTCCAGTGATTGTGAAAGATGGAGAAAAAAAAGTTCCACCGCCGCCTCCTCCTCCGCCGCCTACGGTTGTAAAACAAAAAAAATCTGGTGATTTACCTGCACCACCACCCCCTCCTTCTCAAATTGACGAGGATCAATAAGAAAGTTCATAATAATTGCAAGATATAATTACAAAAAAGAGCCGCTACATCATTGTTGTAGCGGCTCTTTTTAATTATATATTGTAAACTAGACTGCGAAGCTTTCTCCGCAACCACAACTTCTACTTGCATTAGGGTTATTGAAATAAAATCCTTTTCCGTTTAACCCATCAGAAAAATCTAATTCTGTATTTACTAAATAAAGAAAGCTTTTAAGGTCGGTAACCACTTTGATGCCATTGTCCTCAAATACTTGATCCATGGGCTTGATTTCGTTATCAAAATCTAATTTATAACTTAAGCCAGAACATCCGCCACCCACAACGCCTACTCTTAAAAAATAAGAATCGTCGCCTGTTACTTCAGCTTCATTCATGAGCTGTTGCACTTTCTTCTTTGCTTTATCGCTTACATATATACTATTCTCTTCTGCTACTGCTGCCATAAAATATTAGTGAATTTTTTCTTCAAATACTAACTGCTCCAATCCATTTTTAGAACGATAGTCGTTGATTGCCGCTTTAATTGCATCTTCAGCCAAAACAGAACAGTGAATTTTTACTGGAGGAAGGTTTAACTCTTCTACTAATGCCATATTGTCGATAGTAACAGCTTGATCAACTGTTTTCCCTTTCAACCATTCTGTTGCCAATGAAGAGGAAGCAATAGCAGATCCACAACCAAAGGTTTTGAATTTAGCATCTGTAATTACACCTGTTGCATCATCTACTTCAATTTGCAAACGCATAACGTCTCCGCATTCTGGAGCACCTACTAAACCAGTGCCTACATTCTTTTTTGCCTTATCCAAAGTACCAACGTTCTTAGGATTGCTATAATGATCAATAACTTTTTCTGAGTATGCCATGATTTTTATTTTTTGTGGGGTGATTTAGAATTTATTATTACTAATTAATGGTGTGCCCATTCAATTTTATCCATATCAACACCTTCTTTAAACATTTCCCAAAGTGGGCTCATGTCTCTTAGTTTCAAAACGGTTTCACTGATTGCTTGGATAGTATAATCTATCTGATCTTCAGTTGTAAAACGTCCGAGTCCGAAACGCAAAGAGCTATGTGCTAAGTCATCTCCTAAACCTAATGCCTTTAATACATAGCTAGGTTCTAATGATGCAGAAGTACAAGCAGAACCAGATGATAATGCAATATTTTTATTAAAGCCCATCAACAATCCTTCTCCTTCTACATATTTAAAAGAGATATTAGTAACATGTGGTAAACGATGCTCACGGCTTCCATTCACATATGCTTCTTCTAATTGCATTAAAGCAGTTTCTAACTTGTCTCGAAGTTTGCTTAAACGAACTGCATCATCAGCCATTTCGAGTCTTGCTAATTCACATGCTTTACCAAATCCTACAATTCCTGGCACGTTTAAAGTACCACTACGCATCCCTCTTTCATGACCACCGCCATCCATTTGAGCGGTTACTTTTACGCGTGGATTTTTACGACGTACATACAAAGCACCAATACCTTTTGGGCCGTACATTTTATGTGCTGTAAAAGCCATGATATCAATTCCATCTTTATTTACATCAACTGGAACTTTTCCAACTGCTTGCACAGCATCAGAGAAAAACAGAACACCATGCTTTTTAGCTATAGCACTGATTTCTTTTACAGGTTGTACAACACCAATTTCATTGTTTGCATACATGATGGCAATTAAAATGGTGGTGGGTTTAATTGCAGCTTCTAATTCTGCCAGATTAACCAAACCATCAGCCCCTACTTCTAAGTAAGTTACTTCACCGCCACTACGCTCAATATGTTTGCAAGTATCTAAAACCGCTTTATGTTCGGTAGTACAGGTAATAATATGGTTGCCTTTGCTGGCATACATTTCATACACGCCTTTAATTCCTAAATTATCACCTTCTGTAGCGCCTGAAGTGAAAATAATTTCTTTAGGATCTGCGCCAATCAATTTTGCAACTTGTTCACGTGCATAATCAACTGCTTCTTCAGCCTCCCAGCCAAAAGGGTGGTTACGGCTTGCCGCATTACCGAAGTGTTCGGTAAAATAAGGGAGCATCGTTTCCAACACACGGGGATCCATGGGTGTGGTGGCATTGTTATCTAGGTATATTGGGAACTTCAACATAATCAATTTTGTTTTATCTAACTTATAATGCAAAAGTATAGCAATAGGTTCTATAAATTTGGAGGTGGAAGGCCCATGAACAATGATTTTCCTCTTTTCGTAAAGCTAACAGACATAATAGAATCTTATGACAAAACTGGAACATATAGGTATTGCAGTAAAGGATTTACAGCAATCCATTAGCCTATTCGAGACCCTTTTAAACAGTAACTGTTACAAAACTGAAACGGTTGAAAGCGAGCAGGTTACTACTGCTTTTTTTAAACAGGGCGATACGAAGATTGAATTATTGGCGAATACAGCAGCTGGTGGTGTTATAGAAAAATTCATTGATAAAAAAGGGGAAGGAATACATCATTTAGCATTTGCTGTAACTGATATACGATCAGAAATGAAGCGGCTAAAAGATCAGGGTTTTATTTTATTGCAAGAAGAACCCAAAAAAGGAGCAGATAATAAATGGGTTTGTTTCTTACATCCTAAATCGACCAACGGTGTGTTGATTGAACTTTGTGAGGATATTGATTAGTGGCAGGAAAAATAAAAGATGGCAATAATACCTACAAGAAAAAGACTTCCAAATAAAGTGAGTTTCTTTTTTAATTGAAATTTATATTGGTCCTGATCCATTAGAGACCTAGTTTTTCTACCGCTAGTTGAGCCGCCACCTGACTTGCATCTTTTTTATTATAACCCTTTCCCTGAGCTAGCATTTCACCATCTAAAACAGCATTGATGGTAAATAAACGGCGACTCCCTTCCATTTTTTCTTGTACCAATTCAAATGCCAGAACTTTGCCATTTTTATTAGCCCATCCAATCAATTTGTTTTTCAAATTGATATCAATCAATTCCAGATCATCTACAAACATATGCGGGATCACAATTTGTTTCAACACCCAATTACTTGTTTTGGCATATCCTTTATCTAAAAAAACTGCCCCAACTAATGCTTCTAGTGTATTACCGAAAATCTGACTTCCCTTTAAAGAATTATCGAACTTATTATAGAATGTAAGTTTTTTAAGTCCCATTTTAAGGGCTATATCATTCAACTGTTGCCTGTTTACCATTTTACTGCGCATCTCTGTAAGAAAGCCCTCGCCCTTGTAAGGATAGCGCTTAAAAAGATAGTCAGCAACAATAGCACTTAACACAGCATCTCCTAAATATTCTAGGCGTTCGTTGTTTTCGTCGGCCGTTTCTTTCACAGAACGGTGACTTAAAGCGGTTCTATACAATAAGCTATTACCGGGTTTAATACCCAATACATTCTTCAATTGGGTTTCGAAAGAAGTATCGACAGATTTTCTGAGAAGTTTTTTTAGGAATTGCACAAACCTAAGCTACATATTTTTTTACAATCACGCAGGCATTGTGTCCACCAAATCCGAAAGTATTACTTAATGCAGCACGAACAACTCTTTTTTGAGGAGCATTAAAAGTAAAATTCAGTCTAGGATCTAAGTTTGGATCGTCTGTAAAGTGATTAATAGTAGGTGGTATAATATCAAATATCACAGCTTGAATACAAGCAATTGCTTCAATTACACCTGCGGCACCAAGACAGTGACCGGTCATTGATTTTGTAGCGCTGATATTTAGGTTGTAAGCATGTTCACCAAATACTTCGGTAATGGCTTTTGCTTCGGCTCCATCTCCCAGCGGAGTGGAAGTTCCATGAACATTGATATAATCAATTTCATCGGCTCTCATGCCAGCATCTCTTAAAGCGGCATTCATTACATTGCGGGCACCCAATCCATCAGGATGAGGAGCTGTTAAATGATACGCATCGGCAGTAGCGCCGCCACCCGCGATCTCACAATAAATTTTTGCGCCACGTTTAATAGCATGTTCATATTCTTCTAGAACTAAAACACCTGCAGCTTCTCCCATTACAAAACCATCACGGTCTTTATCGTAAGGGCGGCTAGCAGTTTTAGGATCATCGTTGCGTTCGCTCATTGCTTTCATAGCATTGAATCCACCCATTCCCGCTTCACCAATAACAGCCTCAGATCCACCGCTAATAATAATATCGGCTTTACCTAAACGAATATTGTCGCATGCAGTGATGATACCATTTGTACTGGAGGCGCAAGCGCTTACAACGGCAAAATTGGGACCACGAAATCCATGACGCATAGAAATCTGGCCAGCTGCAATGTCCAATATCATTTTAGGAATAAAGAAAGGATTGAAACGTGGGGTACCATCGCCTTTAGCAAAGTTGATTACTTCTTCCTGAAAAGTTGTTAACCCACCAATACCACTTGCGAAAATAACACCAACACGATCTACATCTACATTCTCTTTACTGATGCCAGCATCGGCTACAGCCTGATCACTAGCTACAATAGCTAATTGTGCAAATCGGTCTAATTTTCTGGCTTCTTTCCTATCCATAAAATTGGTAGGATCAAAACCTTTCACTTCACAGGCAAATTTTGTTTTAAACTTAGAGGCATCAAATAAAGTAACATTATCTGCTCCTGAAACACCATCTAACAAATTGGTCCAATATTCATTTAGATTATTGCCCAAAGGGTTAAGGGTTCCAATACCGGTAACAACTACTCTTTTTAATTCCATTTCCTAGCCTGTTTGAAGTGATAATCCGGCCCGGAGTTAACCGGGCCGGATTAAATTATTCCTATTGAAGGGAGATCTACTTAGCGTGCTCTTCTAGGTAAGCTACAGCCTGTCCAACAGTAGTGATGGTTTCAGCCTGCTCATCAGGGATAGAGATGTTAAATTCTTTTTCGAATTCCATAATCAATTCTACGGTATCCAAAGAATCCGCACCCAAATCATTGGTAAAAGAAGCTTCGTTTGTCACCTCAGCTTCGTCTACGCCTAACTTGTCAACTATGATTTTCTTTACTCTTGTTGCGATGTCTGACATTGTAAAAGTTTTTGTTACAGGCGCAAAAATATACTTTTTAGCAAATAAGCAATCTTTTAATGCATTTTTGTTTCCACAAGATTATACTAATAATTGTTAGTTCTTGTTGATTTTCTTGTTTTTAGATAAGAAAATGATTCCTATCTTGTATGCCTTGAAATAAGCTTATGCCCTTACAAATCATTGACCACGGCTCAATACAGCATCGCCAGATGGTGGATTTACGTTTTCAGGTGTTAAGAAAACCTCTGGGATTAACTTTTACAAAGGAAGATTTAGAGGCTGAAAAAAATGATATATTAATTTGTTTTTTTGACGACGGGAAGCTAGAAGGATGCTGTATTTTGACAAAAGAAGACGAAAAAACAGTTCGCCTCCGGCAAATGGCAGTACTTTCCGGACTTCAAGGAAAGGGAATCGGGAGGGTAATTATGAGCTTTGCTGAGAATATTGCCCGTGACCGGGGCTTTAAAAGATTAAATATGCATGCCCGAAAAACGGCCCAAGGTTTTTACGAAAAACTGGGTTATCATCTGGATGGCCCCGAATTTGAAGAAGTAACTATCCCACATGTTGAAATGGTGAAAAACTTATAATGAATTTTTTTATTCCCTCTAGGGATATCTTTTTAATTTTCACTTTTTAATTTTCACTTTCAATAGTCCCCTTAATTCATGTGTAAACTCTTCCCCCATATTTTCTTTAGGGACTAAAAAAAAGGATTTTGCATCGAAATATAAATGGAAGAAATGAGGACTCTCAAAATATTTACTGAACTTATCCCATTGCCATACCACTTCTCCCCTTTCATTTTCTAAAACAACTGCTACATCATTAAAACGAATGATGAATTTGTCTTTGAATGTTTCTGCTTTCTTGTAAATATTATTGGGAAGAAAATACCAGAAAGAAGCCATTAAACCCATCCATATCAATGACCCCAGAAAGAATGGCTCTGGTCGAATTTTATTGGTATAAAAAAGTATCGCTGAAACAATTGCAAAAACATTGACAAGAATCAGCATGACTCTAATTTCTGGACTTTGTACAAAATGATAGCGAAGTGCCTGAATTACTCTTGGTTTCTGATAGCTAAAGCTCAATTGCATGCTTCAAAAGTATTACCCATTAAATAAACTACAAATTATTTTACTGAATTAAACTGCTGAACAACCTTTTCTATCGTTGAATTTGATAACCGGTATTTACTGGCCGCAATAATAATTTTGTATCTGAAAACAACTGATTGGCCCTTGGGCAATTTAAAGTTTAACACTGTTTTGCCATTAGAAAACACTTTTTGACCAAGTGGATTTGCTGCAAATAATCCATAATTGCGCGCATGCCAATAAGTGGGATAACCTGGATTTTGTGGATGATCAATTATAACAACACTAACAGAGTCAGCACCCATTTTCCCATATAACATACACCAATTGCCTCTTGTACCCCAAGCAGCATCACCTTGCTTGCCTTCACTTGTAAGATAATTTCCAGTAACTGAACTATCTCTATTTGCTTTTATATAAGTTACAATTCCATTAGCATCCGTATACTTTTTAGATTCGAAAATGGGCAATTCTAATACGTGGGCTACACGTAACCCTAACATGCCATCTTTCACATCATTGAAACTAATATCATCTTTGGCTGTAAGCTTTGTGACCCGTTCTATTATTCGATCATTGCCTAATACGCTAAAATTTAAATCAGTCACTTCCTCCAGCAATACTTTTTGTTGTTGGTTCGTCCAATTTGCTGAATATGATAGTCCAGCATCCTTACCGCTTTTTGTATCTAGAATTTTCTGTGTACGAATCCAACCATAATTCTTTTTCTTTTCTGCCTCAATAGCATAAGAATTATTCCAAAAATC
>JBAXXT010000031.1:0-34243 GCA_037127755.1 Bacteroidota bacterium | reverse complement strand
TGGCACCGAGCGATAAAATGAGCGATGCACTTTTAAAATTTATTTTTTGCTTGATTCCTACAATTAATAAAGCAGCTACAGTACCCACAAAAGAAGTGATGATACAGGGTAGCATTACATCTGCAGGGTTTTGCGCATTCTGTGCTGCACGATAGCCAATGATGGAAGTGGGTATGAGTGTTAATCCGGCTGCATGCAAACTCATGAACATGATCTGCGAATTACTGGCTTTATCTTTTTCAGTATTCAGTTCCTGCAGACTTTCCATTGCCTTTAATCCAAACGGTGTTGCCGCAGAATCCAATCCTAAAAAATTTGCAGCAAAATTTAAGGTCATATAAGAAATGGAAGGATGATTCTTTGGGATCTCTGGAAATACTTTTACAAAAACCGGACTCAACAACTTCGCCAGTTTTTCACTCGCACCTGAATCGATCAATAGTTGTAAGATTCCGCAGAAAAAAGATAGATAGGCAATTAAGGGTAGCAATAAATCAAAAATGGTGTTTTTACAAGTAGGCAAGATCCCATCTGTTGCTTGTTTGCCCACAGCTATTTTTACCGTGCTATTATCTAAAATAAATAATGAATCGTTTTGTGTATAGCGATGGTCTTTTGCTTTTTTCAATGTGTCTTGCAAAAATGGAGAAACCTGGCTCAGATACATTTCTTTCTTCACCAATGGTTCGTCTTTCTTACCATTTACTACATAATCAATAGAGTAACTATACCCACTAAATAATTGCGCAAGGATATACGTAACAGAAACTAGAATGATAATTAACCAAAACCTGCTTAATGCCATAAACGAAAATTGATGTAGCAATATACGAACTAATCAATTTGGTAGTATTTATCGCGCAGCCAGAATGCTACATTCACCAATGCAATCAGGGCGGGCACTTCTACTAAGGGCCCAACCACACCTGCAAAAGCCTGTCCTCTATTGATCCCAAAAACACCGATTGCCACAGCAATGGCCAATTCAAAATTATTACCAGCTGCAGTAAAAGCAAAGGAGGTATTGGTAGCATAATCAGCACCCAATTTCTTACCAATGAAGAGGCTAACTAAGAACATAATGGCAAAATAGATCACTAAAGGAATGGCTATTCGAATGATATCGAAAGGCAATTGAACAATTATTTGACCCTTTAAACTAAACATCACTTCAATTGTAAAAAGCAACGCGATTTTTCTACATAAAAAATGAGGCTGCCTTTTTTTAAACAACCTCATTATTCGAGTACCTGTATTTTAGAATAGATATTCCTAGATTTTCAATTAAGTAGCCTAAGATGTTTTTCTAAATCATCATGTTTTATTTAGTTTTTTTTTGAAATAAAATTATAAATGCTAAGCCAATAATGGTCAACTCCTAAATAAATAATAATGCTAATAGCAATAGATAAAATATTTATACCGAGGGTTTTAAATGCAGTAATATCTCCTTTCGTTTTAAAAACAAAAAAAAGACATATTAGAAAAGTAATAACTGTCTGTATCAAGACAAGAAAAAGAATAGCTATTGCTCCTCCCGCTGGATTAAATCCTTTTACTATTGCTCCGTAAATATCAATACCCCAAACATAAATTGACATTATTAGAAATTAATTCAAGAAAATCTTACAATCTTTTTTCATTATATACTTTTATTTAAAAAGCTATTTTATATCTACCGTATAGGTTTCTATTTTAAAAGATCTAACTAAAGAGTCGAGTCTTTGGGATTTGTAAAATTCGAGACAGGATAAAATATAATTATTTTTATTCCAAGCATTTTCATGCTTCCCTTCGTTTTCAAATTGAGAATTATACTGAGTTAAGACGACTAGCTTTGCAGAACTATCAAGTACTGGATAAACAAATTTAGAAGACAGTCCCTTTGAATCCATCCTCTCTAAAACACTTGCCAAACTAATATCTGATGTATCCTTCCCCTTATTCATTTCCATCGCATGTTCTAAACACTTGCAATATGCCAATTCCTTCAATAACTCAATGTTCTCATTTTGCTTTTTACTGCTTTTTTGTACAGTACAAGCTGATTGTGTAAACGTGACTAATATGATCAATAAATATTTCATATTGAAAACAAAGCAAAAGATTATAAATCAATTTTTAATGCCCCTTTTGTAAAGCCTAGTAACTGATTTGTGAAAGCCGATTTTTTTGATCAATTCAAGCAACCCTGTGAATCCTAAGGCGCCAACCTTTCGATCTTCCAGCTCTCTGCAATTTTTGTATAACGCAATCGATCGTGCAATCTTGAACTCCTGCCCTGCCAGAATTCAATAGCAGTTGGTTTTACAATATAGCCTCCCCAATGGTCGGGACGTGGTACTTCTTGTGCATTAAACTTATTGGTATAATGGGCTACATTCTTATCTAGTATGGACCTATCTTCTATCACCGAACTTTGAGGTGAACACCATGCCCCTATTCTACTCCCCACTGGACGTGATTTAAAATATAGCTCACTCTCCTCCGCACTAACTTTTTCAATGCTACCATCAATTCGAACCTGACGCTCTAATTCTTTCCAGAAAAAAAGTAAACAGGCTTTAGGATTTGCTGCGATATCCTGTCCTTTCTGACTATTATAATTGGTAAAAAAAACAAACCCATTTTTATCGTACCCCTTTAATAAAACAATCCTTGCTGAGGGAAATCCATCGGCAGAAGCAGTTGCCAAAGTCATCGCATTTACTTCCTCAATTTTACTCTCCATAGCTTCCAGCCACCAATGGCCAAATTGAGTATACGGATCAGTTGCAGCATCTGCTTCCAAAAAAGATTTCATCCTATAATCTGTTCTTATATCTGCGATACTATTGCTCATACTCAAAATTTAGAATGCAAAGTTATTAACTGTTCTGCTACAAATACCTAATAAATATCAGTTAATAAAAAGCCCACCAATAAATAAATATTGGTGGACCATTGATTATTGAAACCTCATTATTCAGTTATTTCTAAGTGTTCGGCTTCGTGTTTACCTGATATAAAAGTATACACAGCCGGGATCACAAATAAAGTCAGGATCAATGAAAAGATAAGGCCACCTACAATTACAATCCCCAGCGGCATTCGGCTGGTACTTGCCGCACCTAAGCTTAATGCAATAGGTAATGCGCCAAGGGCGGTTGCCAAACTGGTCATTAAGATAGGTCTTAGTCTTTGAGTGGCAGATTCAATTACAGCATTGGTTTTGTTTAATCCCAATTCTCTTTTCTTATTCGCAAATTCTACAATCAGGATTCCATTTTTAGTAACCAGCCCAATCAACATAATCATACCAATTTGTGAGAAGATATTCAATGTTTGATTAAAGAGCCAAAGACTTAACAAGGCACCGGCAATGGCCAATGGAACGGTAATCATGATGGTAAAAGGATCTTTAAAACTTTCGAACTGAGCGGCCAATACTAAATAAATTAAAACGAGCGCAAGCGCCAAAGCAAAATTGGTATTGGAAGAACTTTCTACAAAGTCGCGCGAGGGACCGCTCAAATCTGTTTGAAATGATTCGTCAAGCACACGATTTCCAATTGCCTGCATTGCTTTTACCCCATCCCCAATGGTTTTTCCTTCTGCTAAAGAAGCTGAAACTGTTGCCGCTTTAAACCGATTAAAGTGAAATAAGGTAGGCGGGTTACTATTCTCCTCCAATTTCACCACTGCAGTTAAAGGAATATTATCTCCACGATTA
This sequence comes from Bacteroidota bacterium, assembly GCA_037127755.1. Taxonomy (GTDB): domain Bacteria; phylum Bacteroidota; class Bacteroidia; order Chitinophagales; family Chitinophagaceae; genus Sediminibacterium. Next base: position 30,531 of record JBAXXT010000031.1, on the reverse strand, counting down.
TTTCTTACATAGAGCTTTTCAATGTCAAGAGGTTCATTTCTCTCATTACGTTCTACCTGATTGATTACCTGGTATTGCTTTCCACTCATAATGAAATAAGCTGCTCTTGCACCACTGAAAGCCGATTGAACAACTGCTGCCACATCTGTTGTGGTTAATCCCAGATCTTTCGCTTTGATACGATCGATTGTTAATTGCAATTCGGGTTTATTGAATTTTAAATTCACATCTACGTTCTGAAAAGTCTTATCCTTTTTGGCTTCTTCTAAAAAAAGAGGGATTACATTTTTAATTTTTTCAAAATCCAAATTCTGTACAATAAACTGAACAGGTAGCGAACCTCTTGAAGCTAAGCCCACAGAAATGGTTTGTTCCTGTACCGCAAAAATTCTTGCATCATTAAACCTTGTCAATTTTTTATTGAGTGCGTTAGCAATATCATTCTGCGATCTGGTTCTAAATTCTGGCAATACCAATCCAATCCTGCCACTTGCAGCATTCGATCCATTACCACCAAAACCAGGTGTAGCGCTGAACACAAAATCTCTTTCCGGAATAGAATCGCTTAAAAAATTAGTTACATCATCACTGATTCCTTGCATTTTATCATAGCTGGTTCCTTCTGGTGCAGTCAATGATAAACGAATACTACTTTTATCTTCTAAGGGGGCAATTTCACTTTGTATATTCTTTCCAATAAAATAAATGATTCCAACACAAACTGCAACAATCACCCATGCCATCCAGCGGATCTTTATAAATCCAGTTAACAAAGATTTATAGCCAGTTTCCATTCCTTTAAAAAAGGGCTCCGTTTTTTCATAGAACTTACCATGACCCATGTCTTTCTTATTCAGGAAAACGTTTAAGACTGGTGTAATTGTTAGGGATACAAATGCTGAGATTAAAACGGCACAGGCTACCACAATACCAAACTCACGAAACAAACTTCCCACAAAACCTTGTAAGAAAATCACCGGAAGAAATACAACCGCAAGTGTGATAGAAGTTGACAATACTGCGAAGAAAATTTCTTTACTTCCTTCCAATGCCGCTTTACGAATAGGTAAGCCGCCCTCTAATTTTCGGAATATGTTTTCCGTGACCACAATTCCATCATCCACCACCAATCCCGTTGCCAGTACTATTCCCAATAAGGTTAATACGTTTATAGAAAATCCACCAATGTACATAATAAAGAAAGTAGCAATCAATGAAATGGGAATATCAATCAAAGGTCTAATGGCGATTAACCAGTTACGAAAGAAGAAGAAAATAACCATCACCACCAAACTCAAAGAAATGATCAAAGTCTCTTGTACTTCCGCCAATGACCTACGAATATTTTTAGTGTTGTCGATTAAAATATGAAACTCAATATCAGTTTTATTTCCTTTTTTAATTTGCTCCAACCTTTTATTGAACTCATCAGAGATCCGAATATAGTTTGCACCTGGTTGTGGCGTAATTGAAATTCCCACAGCTGGCACCCCATTATATTTCCATCCAAATTCTTCTTGCTCTGGCCCTAATTCTACTTTTGCTACATCCGACAGTCTCACAATTCCTGTCGCATCTTCTTTCAATATCAAATCAGAAAACTGCTTTTCGGTGGTTAATTTTCCGAGTGTTCGAATAATCAGCTCTGTATTATTGCCATAAATTTTACCAGCAGGTAATTCTACGTTTTCTTTATTTAAAGCAGTTTGAATATCGTTGAATGCAATTCCATAAGCTGATAATTTATCAGGCTTGATCCAGATCCGCATGGAAGGTCTTTTTTGACCACGAATGCTTACGTCACTTACTTCATTAATAGTCTGAAATCTTTCTTGCAACACATTTTCAGCATAATCGCTCAATTCCATCAAGCCTTTTGATCTACTCTGCACTGCCATGAAAATAATGAAATCACTATTTGCATCGGATTTAGTTACAACAGGAGGTGCGTCAATATCTTGAGGAAGGTTTCGGATTGATTGGCTCACTTTATCACGCACATCATTCGCAGCAGCTTCCAGTGATACACCCAAATTAAATTCAATCGTAATATTGCTAGAGCCAATTGAACTGGATGAACTAATACTACGTATACCCGGAATACCATTGATTTGTTTTTCCAATGGTTCCGTAATCTGACTTTCTATTACATCAGAATTCGCACCAGTGTATCTTGTACTCACACTAATTGTAGGAGGATCAATTGCAGGATATTCTCGTACGGCCAAAAACGTAAAGCCAACTATGCCGAACAACACAATCATGATGTTCATAACAGTAGCTAGTACCGGCCTCTTTAATGATAGTTCTGATATATTCATAGTATTCCCTAGTCAAAAATGCATTAATAAAAATGGGTTACCACCTTAACGAATTGTGTCTTCCAATTTTAAAACCTTACGAACTTTTACATTGCCATTTGGTCTTGTGAAAAGCACACCACTAACCACCACTGAATCACCTTCATTAATACCTGTAAGCACTTCAACAGATCCGGTATTTCTTAACCCGGTTGTAATACCCACAAAAGTGGATTTGCCATTTTTTACAACTACTAATTTTTTAGTTCTTGCTTCTGGAATGATGGCATTTGCTGGTACCATAATGCTCTTACTGTTTTCACCTGCTTCTAAATAAATTTTTGCGAATGCCCCAGGATTTGCTATTCCTTCCAGATATGCGCGCACTTTTAAATTTCTAGTAAGTGAATTTACTTGAGGCTCTGTAGCAAAAATGGTGGCTTTTCTTTTTATAGCCTTTCCGCCATCCACATCTACTTCAATTATCTTCCCCTTTTTAATGAGGTTGCTATAATTTTCCGGAACCGTAAAATCTATTTTTAATTTATTTACTTGTTGTATCGTTACTATAAGTGTGGCAGGAGTAATATAAGCGCCTGGACTAATTACACGCAATCCCATCAATCCATCAAAAGGGGCTCTAAGAACAGTTTTATCAATCAATGTCTGCGTATACGCCAAATCGGCTTTCAAACTATTCACCTGATTCAATGCAATATCATAATCGTTTTGATTGATCCCACTGATATTCAATAATTTTTTATTGCGTTGCTCTGTTATCTCCGCTAAATTCAACAGCACTTTTGTTTTTGAAATTTGAGCTTGAAGATCCGCATCATTAATTCTGGCAAGGATCGTTCCCTTTTGAACCATCTTTCCTTCAGGAATATCAAGGAATACTAATCTGCCACTTACTTCTGGATGTAATTCTGCATATTCATTGGCTACAACTGTACCATTCGCTTCTACAATATTGCTGATATTTTGGGCTTTCGCAATAATCACATCCACAATAACTGATTGCGGTGCGGGATTCTGCTTTGGCTCTTCTTTTTTAGTCTTACAAGAAACAATAAATACGATAATACAAGCTGCTAAATAAATTGGTTTCAAGGGCTGAAGTTTTGGGCATTAAAGATAGAAATATTTTACCTGTTGTCTTTCAACAAAGTATGAATGGTTAAACATGCTAAAATATTCGATAAATAAACAGGAATCGCATTTTTGAACGTAAATTCATAGGCCTAACTAAAACTTGCAATATGTATCAACTCTCCAAAAACTATCCCGGTAAGCGGGCCTTTATTACAGGGGCTGCATCCGGACTAGGAAAAGCATTCTCCATCGAATTGGCTCAGGAAGGCTGGACCATTGGAATGTCTGACATAAATATGGAACAGCTTGCAGAAGCGGCAGCCGAAATAACTACTCTTGGCGGCAAACCCATTACATTTCATTTAGATGTGTCGGACAAGGTCGAATACAAAACTGTAGCTGAATCATTTTTAGCACAAGCCGGTGGTATTGATCTTTTATTTAATAATGCTGGTGTTGGTGATGGAAGTTCTTTTGAAGAATACGCTTTGGAAAATTACGATTGGATGACGGGCATCAATCAACTGGGTGTAGTGTATGGATGCTATTATTTTATTCCTACCATGAAAAAACAAAGATCTGGTCATATTCTCAATACCGCCAGCGCTGCTGCGATTGGTTGTGCACCTACCATGGGCGCTTATAATATGACGAAAGCTGCAGTTGTTGCTATCAGTGAAACTTTGTATGGAGAACTACTTGATTTTAATATCAAAGTGTCTTGCATTCAACCTACTTATTTTAAAACCAATGTAATTCAATATGCGCGTGGTGGTGATTTGGTAAAAAAAGCTACACAAATGTTTATTGACAGATCTGGATTAGAAGCAAAAGATGTGGCTCAGGAAATTCTGACCCGCGCTGGCAAAAACGAATTGTATATCATTCTACCAAAAGCAGCTTATAAAATGTGGCTGCTGAAAAGATTGGCACCTGTTTGGTTTAGAAAAAAAGTAGCCAAAGATTTTATGGCTGCGATGAACAAAGTGATCAGAAGATCAAAATAAAATATTCAAACAAGTATTATGGACGCTAATCAGATTTTTAATCTCAAAGATAAAGTAGCACTGATCACTGGTGCCAGCAAAGGAATTGGAGAAGCAACAGCACGTTTTTTTGCAGCATGTGGTGCACGCGTGATTATCAATTCGAGAAAACAAGATGATCTTGATAAAGTATCAGAAAGTATTCGCGCAACTGGTGGCGACTGTGTGGGATATGCAGCAAACGCCGGAGATGTTGCAGCATGTAAAGAACTGATTGCAAAAGTTATTGCCAGTCATGGAGGAATTGACATACTCGTTAATAATGCTGCTACCAATCCTGTATTCGGTCCAGTTGATGATTGCGAAGAATGGGCTTTCGACAAAATCATGAGTGTTAATGTGAAAGCACCTTTTGAATTGAGTAAACTCGTTCATCCTCTTATGAAAACCAGAGGTGGAGGATCCATTATCAATATTAGTTCTGTGGCAGGAATCAGACCCGATCCAGGATTGGGAATCTATTCAGTTTCAAAAGCTGCATTGAACATGCTTACCAAAGTAACTGCAAAAGAATATGGTGTAGATAATATTCGAGTAAATTCAATTTGCCCGGGATTGATTAAAACAAAATTTTCTGAAGCACTTTGGACCAATGAAAAAATACTGGCACATTTTGTTAGACAATCCCCCATCTCAAGAATGGGAACTGTGGATGAAATTGCCGGACTTGCATTATACCTGGCATCTGATGCTTCTTCTTATACTACTGGTACAATTTTTACTGCTGATGGTGGCCTTACTATTTAAATAAAAAAAGATGGAAACAATATTTCATACCGAAAGATTAAGCGATTTAGAACCGAAGCTTCGAAAATTTGTGATAGAGGAATTAATCCCTTTAGAAAAAGATCATCTGATTCGCCCTTTCAAACAAACTGAAATTATTCTTCAGGCAAAAAGAGAAGAAGTAAAATCACTCGGTCTCTGGGGTTTACACCTCTCTAAAGAAGAAGGCGGACAAGGTTTAACACTTTGCGAGTTTGGACAATTAAGTGAGATCATGTCTTTAGCCCCTTATTACGGACAATACACTTTTAATTGTCAGGCACCAGATATTGGCAACTATGAATTAATCAGTCGTTTTGCTTCTGATGCTATTAAAGACAAATTTTTGCACCCCTTATTAGAAGGAAAAATCAGAAGTTGTTTTTCCATGACCGAACCTGAGTACCCTGGTTCAAACCCTACAAGGCTTGGTACCACTGCAGTTCGAGATGGAGACGATTATGTGATCAATGGACATAAATGGTTTACTTCTTCTGCCGATGGTGCTGCTTTTGCCGTTGTGATGGCTGTTACAAATCCTGAAGCGGCGCCTCATGAAAGGGCCAGTATGATTATTGTGCCAACCGATACACCTGGTTTTAATTTGGTCAGAAATATTCCCATATTCGGTGAAACGGGAGAAGGCTGGGCAAGTCATGCCGAAATTCTGTACACCAATTGTCGGGTACCCATCAGCAACCTAATTGGAACTGAAGGAATGGGATTTCGTTTGGCACAAGAGCGGTTGGGACCGGGAAGAATACACCATTGTATGCGGTGGATTGGCATTGCAGAAAAAGCGCTGGACCTACTTTGTAAAAGAGCTGTAAGCAGAGAAATGGAAGAAGGTGTTATGCTTGGGCAAAAACAATTCATTCAAGGTTTTATTGCAGAGAGCAGAGTAGAAATTGATGCGGCACGTTTACTGGTTTTAAATACTGCCGACTCGATTGATAAGCATGGAGCAAAAGCTACCAGAGATCAGATCTCTGGCATTAAATTTTATGTAGCCAATATGTTTTTAAAAGTATTGGACCGAGCCATTCAAGTGCATGGCGGTATGGGGCTAACCGATGAAACAATGTTAGCTAATTTATATCAACACGAAAGAGGTGCAAGAATTTGGGATGGCGCAGATGAAGTGCATAAGCAAAGCATTGCAGTACATATTTTGAAGAAGTATGGACTTGATCTTAAAAAGAAAAAATGATACAACTCGATCATTCCATACCACTGAAAGAAGGAGAACAATTTAATATTGATGTATTGAATCATTACCTGTTGGATCATGCTTCTTCTCTTGGAAAAATAACAAGTGTTACCAGATTCCCCGGAGGATATTCTAACATTACTTATTGCCTTCAAACAAAAGATAAAGAATTCGTGCTGCGGATGCCACCGGGTGGTGCTGCCATACAATCGGCTCATGATATGGGGAGAGAATTCAAGGTTATTAGTTTACTGCAACCCCATTTTAAGAAAGTTCCAGCAGTATATCATTATTGCGAAAACCCTGCTATCATTGGGTCTCCTTTTTATATCATGGAAAGAATAAAAGGTGTGGTACTGAGAGCCGGTAACGCAGCAAAAATGGAAATTGATGCTGTATTGATGCATCAGATCTCCATTGCCTTGGTTGATAATCTGGTAGCTCTTCACTCAATTGATATTGTTAAAACACAGTTGATAGAATTAGGCAAACCAGAGGGATATGTAAACAGGCAGGTTACCGGATGGATAAAAAGATACTATGCAGCTGAGACTGATACCATCGAAAACATGAATAGAATTGCCGACTGGTTAAGCAAAAACTTTCCAAGAAATCAGGAGCCTACTTTTTTACATAACGATTATAAATACGATAATGTACTATTAGACGCTACTGATCTTTCAGAAATAATTGGTGTATTAGACTGGGAAATGGCCACAGTGGGCGACCCTTTGATGGATGTAGGTGCCAGTTTAGCTTACTGGTTTGAAGCAGGTGAAGAATCTATTTTAAAAACCTATAACTTAACCTGGTTACCCGGAAATTTAAGCAGAAAAGAATGGGTAGAACGTTATGCTGAAAAAACAAATAGAGATATGACTGATATTCTGTTTTATTTTATTTTCGGCTTATTCAAAAATGCAGTAATTGGTCAGCAGATCTATCACAGATGGAAGCAGGGTAATAGCAATGATGCAAGATTTGGTGCATTGCTTCCACTAATTCAATTGTTATCATTGAAAGCAGTAACTGCTTTAGAAAGAAATAGTATTTAATATCTTCTGGGTGCGCCCTTACTATATTTTTTGTTTCTATATTCCTCGTAGTTTTTTTCAATGAAATAACCTAGCTCAAGTTCGTTCATGCGTTGTACCATTTCATAATCTGGTCGGTATTCTTTCATGAATTCTTCTAATTCGGGACTATTTAGTTTGGTGATCTTTCTTACGAATGCAATACTAAAACGATGATTGATATACTTGTCTTCTTCCTGTTGCAATAATCTTTGTTGTAAACTCGCCAAGCTTCTATTTCTCTTAACCCGAAACAAATTAATGATCTCATCCAGGTCGAAACCTACTGTAAGTCCACCGGGATTATACCCTGGATTTTCGCTCAAGCGCAATCCGGGTTTTTTGAAGTCGAATATTTTAGCGTAGTCTTTTCTATTTTGTATGCTGTCGAATTTATAGTAACTGTTGCGCACTTTTACCTCCGGAAGATCAAAAGAGCGAACATGAATCATCACATCAAAATTATCATTATTCGAAATGGTATCAACAGGGTATTTCATAGTTGATTTGCCGATCATGCTAAACCAGATCGAATCTTTTATAGATACTCGAATCTCGTACCTGCCTAATGAATCGGTTGTGGTGCCTTTTCCAGACGTACTAATAACTGCAACAGCCTCTAAGGGTCTTCTGGCAGAAATATCAAAAACCCTTCCTTTTATAATTACATTCTGTGCATTTGATTTCTGAACAAAAAAAATAGTGCAGATGAACAACCAACAAAAAGTAATGTGTAGCCTTTTTCTCAAAAATTCGTATTAAGCTGTAATATTAAAACAGTAAGCTCAGAGTACAAGAACAGGAAATCGAATTAACTTGTTTTTTGCAGAATCTTATTCTAAAACTTGGTATCGATGATATAAGGCAGCATCAATCTCCATGTGGGCCAGTCATGTACAATGTCATGCCCCCATACTTCCAGATCATACCATATTCCTTTATTATATAATATACTGGCAAATCTTTTTGCTGCTTCAGGGTCTTCATGGGAACCACTTCCTGTAAAAATATGTATATGGTGACTCGCCTTGATCTTATCTAAATAATAGGGATCTTCCAAAGTAGGCATATAATGTTCCGGGCTATTATAAAATACCTGGTCATCCCAGAAGCCTTTAGTGTATTCTGTTAAATTATAAACACCGCTTAGGCTGATTGCACCATTGATGATATCTGGTCTTTTCAAAAATAAATTCATCGCATGCAGGGCACCAAAGGAAGCGCCGCAAGTATAGATCATGATTTCTTTACTCGTAGTATTTCGAATAAAAGGGATTACTTCATTGTACACATATTCGTTGAACTGATTATGCCGAATACCCTTGTGAGCTGGAACCATTTCATTATTCATCCAACTTTCTTTGTTCATACTATCGATACTGTATACACGCAGTTTTCCTGCTTCAATTTGAGGAGACAAAGCTTCTATCAATTGAAATCGATCATATTCTAAATAATCTGCTGCTGCGGTTGGGATCAACAATAATGCAAAACCATAATGTCCGTAAGAAACAATTGGCATTTCTCTATTTAATGCAGGACTATACCAGGAGTTAAAACTTTTTTCCATAAGACATTTCTTTATAGTTGGACATTACAATAAAATCAGAAACTCGATTTACCCAAAGCAACTCTTTCTAATTTCTTTCCAAAGGTCGCGATAGCATTGAGCTGCATAACTGCTGCGGGCATAAGTTTCAAGAGGTGCTTCCTGAATACCCATTTTCTCTACATCGCTTAAATAAGGAATGTAATTTTTCAAGAATATTTTATCCTTATAGAAATCCTGCATTACTTCATGATGTAAATTCTTGCGATGATCAACCATACTAAAGAAACACTTAATTTTTTTAGTATCAACAGCATTCTCTTTGCAATAATCAAGAATAGTATCGTAAGATCGAATTGAAAGTGTAGTAGGAATATTTGGCATCAGTATCCAATCTGCAGCCACAAAGATGGATTCATGCAATAATGAAATTCCAGGAGGGCAGTCTAAAATAATTACATCAAACTCATTTTTTAAGCTTGAAATTAAAGAAGCAATTTTTTTCTTGGATTGCTTCATATCATTTAATAATAAATCAGCATGTCTGGCTGAAAGGTCTGCCGGAATAATGCTTAAGCCTTCATAATTGGTTCCCTGAATCGCTTCAGAAAGTTCAAGTTCTCCGTTCAACAATTTCTTTGACTCATTCTTAACGGTAGAACTGCTTCCAAAATAAAAGGACGCAGAGCCTTGTGGATCAAGATCCCAAACAAGTGTCTTGTAACCTTCTTTAGCAGATAAATAAGCTAAATTAACAGCGGATGCAGTTTTTCCAACACCGCCCTTCAGATTGTAGATTGCCAGTGTGATCATACTCTAAGATACAGTAATTTTAAAAAGACTGTACCAACCAGCCTAGTAAAATTGAGCCTAATACTATAAAAGGAGCCGGAATTTTATGGGATTTTAGCAATAGAAATGTAAGAATAACTACTCCCAGGTCCATAAAGCCAATCATCTTCCCGTCGAGAAGTGGGAATAGGAAATTATCCTTGATCAAATAACAGGTTGCACCTGCCATGATTCCAACTACCGCTGCATTGATTCCTTCTAAAGATCGAAAGATGACCGCATACTTTTTTAAATTTTGCCAAACCGGGAAAAAGAATAAGACCAATAATGCACTGGGCAAAAAGATAGCAATGGTTCCAATTACGCAACCCAGAAATTGAAGGCCGGACCCCTGATCCGCCAATAGCATACCTCCTGTAAAAGCACCTATCGAAAATACGGGACCGGGAATGGCACGTACAATACCAGATCCGGTAAGGAAATCTTTTTTATCCATTCGAAGTACTTCCCGATGCGAATTGATTACTTGCTTTGTTTCTGGCCTTGTTACATACTGTTCGTACATCAGTGGCATTAATACATCGCCACCGCCAAATACCAAACTGCCATTTCGGAAAGTCATTTCAAATAAATTGAATGGCTTTCTATTTGGCCAATTTTGTCGGGTAGCTGTTTCAGAGAGATAACCTGCGATACCAAACAATGCCAAAAAGATGAGAATATTGCCCCACTTAATTTGCTTTGGTGGTATCCCTTTTTGAGGAATTCTTCGATCACTAAAATTGGTGGTAATGCCCGCTACTAATATCAATCCAGGGAAAACCCAGGGCGTTTTAAAAGCCAGAAATGTAACTAAAGTTGCGATTACCATGATCACTTGTGTAATCGTATTATGTACTGCTACTCCAAAAATTCGGAAGGTAGAATACACGATAAAGCCTATCGCCATGGGTTGCACAAATAGAAAAATTCCTTGCGGCAGGCTTTTATCATCCATATAATCTATCAGAAAAGATAAAGCACCCATGATGGTACTAGCTGGTATGATCCAGATGATCAGCGTCCAAATAGCTAAAGTAAGTCCCCCTCTTTTATAGCCAATCAAAGTAAGCGTTTGTGTAGAAGATGCACCAGGAAGTAATTGACAAAAACCATTGTATTCCATCAGCTCTTCTTCAGTAATATCTTTTCTTTGCTGCACAAAGGTTTTCATCATCATACCCATATGACCCTGCGGACCGCCAAAGGCAGTAATGCTATGCAATAGCACAGCACGTAAAAAGGGGATATGACGTAAAAATTTCAATGGCTTCTAAAAATAAACTTTGTTAAATTAGGATTGTTAAAAATACAAAAGAACCCGCATATGCTTTTGTTTGAATAAAAGAAGCAAATTGCAAGAAATATATCCACTTATTTTATGAAGCAGTTAATTAATTATCTTTCTATTTTAATGCTATTGGCAGTAGTTAGTTGCTCAAAACCTCCTCAAAAATTTGAAGGAAAAGAAGCGTATCAGATTAAAACAGATAATGGCAAACCAAACTATGCCGACCTGCATTACTGGGCTGCTCATCCCTATAAACAAGATCCATCCGACAGCGTTCCTGAACCTCTGAAAGCCAATTACAGAGCGGATTCTACGGTCGACATATTTTTTGTACACCCAACTAGTTATACAGCTCCAGAAAAAAGTTTTGGCTGGAATGCAAGCTTGGAAGATGCGGATTTAAATGGCAAAACCGATTATGGTTCTATTTTATATCAGGCCAGTATTTTTAACCAGGCAGGTAGGGTTTTTGCACCCAGATATCGACAGGCACATTTGTCGGCATACTTTCCTCAAAACTCATCAGACAGTTCAGAAGCAATGAAAGCATTTGAATTGGCTTATCTGGATGTGAAAACTGCGTTCGACTATTATCTGGCAAATTATAATGGAGGCCGACCTATTGTCATTGCATCACATAGTCAGGGTAGCACCCACGCCAAGAGATTATTAAAAGAGTACTTTGATAATAAGCCACTAAAAAGCAAACTGGTGGCTGCCTATGTAATCGGAATGGTATTTGATCCCCATTATCTTTCTACAATTCCTGTATGTGCAGTACCTAACCAAACGGGTTGTGTCTGTGCCTGGCGTACTTATAAAAATGATTTTATACCGCCATTTGTAGAAAAAGAACAAGTTCATTCTATCGTTACTAATCCGCTTACATGGGATGCTAATATTCCTCATGCTGATCGGAATTTAAACAAGGGCGGGATTCTTTTAAAATTTAATGAAATAGTTCCAAGGGTAGCTGATGCAACAGTAACTGATAAAATTCTTTGGGCGGGCAAACCCCATTTTTTTGGAAATATTTTTTACACTTCTAAGAACTTCCATATTGCAGATTTGAACCTGTATTACGTGAGTATCAGAGAAAATGTACAGACTAGGATTAATGCTTTTTGGAAAAAATAAACCCCATTCCGAAGAATGGGGCCAAACGGTTTTACAATAGGAAATTGGATTTTTACTGTTTAATAAACCGAATCGATTGTATAAAACGATCTTTAAAAAAAGCATTCAGTACATAAGCACCACTGCTCAGATCACTCATATTTAAATCTATCTGTTGGTTACCCTCTTCTGTTAGGGTAACCACTGTTTTGGCTATTCTTCCTTCCAAGTCTAGCACTTTTAAAACTAACCTACCGGTCTTGCTCTCCAATACTGTTAGAAAGCTGTTTTCTTCTACCAAAATAGGTTGCAAACTTTGAATGTACATACATGTGCATTTAAAATTGAACAATATCTGGACTATACACTGGGAGGTTACAGTAAAAGACAGAGACAAATATGAATTTGCTGCATTGTATAAAAAAAAGATATTGGTAACCCCTACCAATAGGCTGGGGATTAAGATCTAAAAAAATACGATAACCCCGGCCTTCAGGCTGGGGATTAGAATGTAGCAAATGAATCGGTGCTTTAGCCCCAACGCTATGAGTGCATAAAAGTTGATATCCTATCTCAAGTAGAAAGTGAAGAGCGCTAGGGCTGAAGCCCAAAATCAAAATGCATCCCTGCCCCTAGGCTGAAGCCTAGGGTTAACAACCTTTCTGTATATATTTCACTCAAATTTTGGCTGAAGCCAAAGGTTAACCCTTTTTATTTTTTAATTTCCATATACGCTCAGGAATTTAATCCGCATGATCTTAAGCTGTTCCCAGCTATAATCATTATCGCTCAGTTCCTGACGGGCAATATCGAGTGAAGAGGTCTGGCAACTCTTGAAATATTCAATGATATCTTCCTGATCATATTCATCGAGCCATTCGTCAATGGCGTAATCAAGATTTAATCTGGTTCCACTTGCGGCAATGGTTTCCATTTCCTCTAACAATTCATCGAGCTTGAGATTTTTGTTTTTTGCGATGGTTTCCAGAGGAATTTTTTTATCTACGTTTTGGATGATATAAATTTTATTATTCCCTTTATTGGCCACACTACGCATCACAAAATCGTCGGGCTTTTCAATGTCGTTCTCTTCTACATATTTTGCAATCATCTCTACGAAAGGCTTTCCGTATTTGATGGATTTTCCCTTACTCACACCCTGGCATTTCTCCATTTCCTCTAGTGTAGTAGGATATAAAGTGGCCATATCTTGTAAACTGTTTTCCAGGAAGATCACAAAAGGAGGCAAGCTTTTTTTCTTCGCTTCTTTCTGACGAAGCTCTTTTAACATCTCAAATAACTTTTCATCAGTTGCAGCGCCAGTCTGAGAAGCATTCTCTCCTTCATCATCATCGGCATTGGCTTCTTCAAATAAATTATTCAATACAATTTTAAAAGAAATTGGCTTTTTCAAAAATTTCTCGCCTTTCTCAGTGACCTTTAAAAGGCCATATTCTTCAATATCTTTTTGCAATAAATTTTCTAATAACATCTGACGCACCAAACTACTCCACAAATGATATTCTTTATCTGCACCCAATCCAAAAACTGGTAACGTATCATGTCTGAACATGCTGATCTGTGGGGTTAATTTACCCATTACCACATTCACAGCATAATCTGTTACAAAGCGTTCATCCAGCGCTTTTACTGTTTGAAGCATTTTTACCACATCTTCTTTCGCTTCTATTTTTTCCTTTGGATTCAAGCAGTTATCGCAATTGCCACAATTCTTATTTTCCCAGTCTTCTCCAAAATAATGAAGCAATACTTTTCTTCTGCATACTGCTGTTTCAGCATATGCCACTGTTTCATCTATCAGCTGTGCACCCACTTCACGTTCGCTTAGAGGCTTATCGCGCAAAAAATGCTCCAGCTTTGAAACATCTTTGTGCGAATAGTATAATACACAAATTCCTTCCATGCCATCTCTGCCAGCACGCCCTGTTTCCTGATAGTAATTCTCGATGGATTTAGGAATATTAAAATGGATCACAAAACGGATATCAGGTTTATCGATACCCATCCCAAATGCAATAGTGGCTACAATTACCTGAACATCTTCGTTCAAAAATTGATCTTGACGATCGGCCCTTAATTTCTGATCCAGGCCAGCATGATACGCAACTGCTTTAATGCTATTTGCTACCAATAATTCTGCCAACTCTTCTGTGGTTTTCCGATTGAGGGTATAAATGATACCACTCTTGCCTTTATGTCCGCTGATAAATTTTACGATGCTCTTTACCGTTTGATCTTTTTTGATCTTTGGCTGAATCTCGTAATAAAGATTTGCTCTATTAAATGACGAGATATAAATATTTGGATTTCTAAGGCCGAGATTTTTTACAATATCACTCTGCACTTTAGGTGTGGCTGTTGCAGTTAGGGCCACTACGGGAATATCCGGATTGATAATTTCCATCATTTCACGAAGCCTGCGATATTCCGGACGAAAATCATGACCCCACTCAGAAATACAATGCGCTTCATCTACTGCGAAAAATGAAATTTTTAGATCACTAAAAAAATCAAGATTTTCTTGTTTGGTCAATGTTTCTGGAGCTACATACAATAATTTGGTCATGCCTGAAAGAAGATCATCCTTTACTGCTTTAATCTGACCCTTATTCAATGATGAGTTTAAAAAATGTGCCACATCATCCTTTTCGCTATAACCACGAACCAGATCCACTTGATTTTTCATGAGCGCAATCAGAGGAGAAACAACGATGGCACATCCTTCCATTAACAAAGCTGGCAGTTGATAACATAAACTTTTACCGCCACCAGTGGGCATGATCACAAATGTGTCCTGACCATTTAATAAACTATTGATCGATTTTTCCTGCGTGCCTTTAAACTCTCTGAATCCAAAATATTTCTCCAGCCCCGCATGAATATCGTATTGATGCTCGGTTGTTATAGTAGCACTATTATCTTTTCTCGGAGAACTTTTTTTATTAATAGGAGCTTTTTTAGGAGCCGCTTTTTTAGTTGTAGTAGCCATGTATCTATATCTATTTTCACCCTGTTTATGAGGATGGTAACATTTTAATAAAAGTTAAAACTTTTTTCCCGTAACCCCTAGTTAAAACTTTAAATAGCTGATAATTAGTGGGTCAGATTGGTTAGGCAGGATAATCGCTGCCAATTTTGGAAAAAATCCCTAAAATTGGCTAACGAAGTTAACGAACTAAGTTTTGAATAGTAACTCTAAGCTGTTAAAGTTTACATTTGCATCGATGAATTCATCTATCCAACAAACAGCCCTGCGAACCATTGAATTGGAAGCACAATCTGTTGCAGGCCTATCGGCTTTTATCAATGCTGATTTTGAAAAAGCAATCAACGCTATTCATGCAGCAAAAGGAAGACTTGTTATTAGTGGCATTGGCAAAAGCGCCATTGTTGCACAAAAAATTGTTGCAACCCTCAATTCAACGGGCACCCCATCTCTTTTTATGCATGCCGCAGATGCTATACATGGCGATCTGGGCATGGTGCAAGAAGAAGATATTGTGTTGTTAATTAGTAAAAGTGGTGAAAGCCCTGAAATCAAAGTATTGGTTCCATTGATTCAAAATTTTGGAAATATTCTGATCGGCATGGTGGGGAATTTAGATAGTTTCCTTGCACAACAGGCATCCATTGTTTTAAATACCACTGTAAGTAAAGAAGCATGTCCCAATAATTTAGCCCCTACCAGCAGTACTACCGTACAAATGGTAATGGGCGATATCATAGCGGTATGTTTAATGGACCTTAATGGCTTTAGTGGTAGGGATTTTGCAAAATATCATCCCGGAGGAAATTTGGGGAAACGCTTATACCTGCGTGTAGACGATTTAAGCAAACACAATGCGCAACCGAAGGTATTGGCTTCGGCAAGCTTAAAAGAAGTGATAGTAGAGATCACAGAAAAAAGATTAGGACTAACTGCAGTTGTGGATGAAAATAATCAGATCGTAGGAATTATTACTGATGGTGATTTACGGAGGATGTTAGAAAAAAGTAATCATATCGAACATATTAAAGCCTCGGATATCTTATCGAAACATCCCAAAACTATTACAGCAAATACACTTGCAGTGGAAGCATTAAATACATTAAGAGAAAATGATATTAGTGCACTATTAGTGGCTGAAAATAATAACTATATCGGCGTTTTGCATCTTCATGACTTAGTTAAAGAAGGAATTGTTTAATAAAAACAATAACTACTTGTAAAAAATCGTTTAGAATTGCGCACTTATTGCATTAAAAATCTAGACAATTAAATAAACCCTTTCACAGTATGAATAAACATCATTATGTAGCAATTATGGCTGGTGGAATTGGAAGCCGTTTCTGGCCAAAAAGCCGAGCTAGTTACCCTAAACAATTCTTAGATATTTTAAATACTGGTAAGTCTTTGATTCGATGGACCTATGAAAGATATGCTGCATTCATCCCTAATGAAAATATTTTCATTGTTACTTCAGATGAATATGTGTCGATTGTTCACGAACAATTACCTGAATTGCCTTTTGAAAATATATTAGCAGAACCAAGCAGAAAAAATACTGCCCCATGTGTGGCTTATATTTCTTACAAATTATTACAGAAAGATCCTGAAGCAGCTTTGATCGTAGCACCTAGCGATCACATGATCTTAGACAATGAAGCTTTTAGAAATATTACCTATAAAGCTTTAGACTTTGTAACTCAAATTAAATCGCTGGTTACACTGGGTATAAAACCAACACATCCTAATACTGGTTATGGTTATATCCAGCATGAAACAATTGCTGCGGGCGAGGGTATTTATAAAGTAAAAACATTTACAGAGAAGCCAAACCTGGAATTAGCTAAGACCTTTTTATCTAGCGGAGATTTCTTATGGAATGCTGGCATATTTGTTTGGCAGGTAAAAAATGTAATGAAGGCATTTGAAAAGTATCAACCAGAAATGTATGAGTTGTTTGATAATGAAAAAACAAATTTCAATACACCTAATGAAAAAGATGCTATAAACCGTATCTATCCACTTTGTACCAATGTATCTATCGATTTTGCAATCATGGAAAAAGCAGATAATGTATTTGTAATTCCATCATCATTCGGATGGAGCGATCTTGGAACCTGGAATAGCGCATATGATAATTTGGATAAAGATTACTTAGGTAATGCTGTTACTAGTGAAAATGTAATTGTAATCGATGCTACCAAGTGCATGATTTCTGCACCTCATGATAAGCTGGTACTGATTCAAGGACTTGATGATTGCATCATTATTGATACAAAAGATGTATTGATGATTTGCAAAAAAGAAAAAGAACAAGCCATTAAAGAATACGTTGCTGAAGTTAAAAGAAACAAAGGCGATAGGTACTTATAATACTGATAGATGATTTAGAAAGCGGTCAACAGCAATTGTTGATCGCTTTTTTTTTAAACTTGCCGATAATTTTGGGTAGTTTTTTTTGAAATTAATGTTTAAATTTGAAAGAATCGGCTCTTCTAAAGCAGCAAACCATATCAGCATGCAAGCATCAAGAATAGTTATTACAGGAACTGGCAGTTACATTCCAGAACATATCAAGACCAATCAAGATTTTACTTCTTCCGAATTTTATGGGGAAGACCACCAACGACTTCCCACCCCAGCAGATGAAATAGTGGCGAAGTTTAAAGGCATTACAGGTATTGAAGAAAGGAGATATGCAGATCTTAAAATGAATTCATCTGATATGGCGTTGATTGCTTCCCGTATAGCAATAGAAGATGCAGGCATTGATCCAGAAACCATTGATCAAATTATATTCGCCCATAATTTTGGAGACATTGTAAAAGATAGTATTCAAATAGATGTATTACCTGCCCTGGCATCCAGAGTAAAACATGGCCTTGGAATTAGAAACCCATCATGCGTTGCTTATGATATTTTATTTGGTTGCCCCGGATGGATCCAGGGTGTGATTCAAGGCCATGCTTTTATCACTGCAGGAATTGCAAAAAAATGCCTCGTCATTGGCTCAGAAACTTTAAGCAGAGTGATCGATATACATGATCGCGATAGTATGATTTTCAGTGATGGTGCCGGCGCTTGTATCATTGAAACTGTGACTGCCCCTGAAACAGATAGTGGCATTATTGCCACCTGCGTGCAGAGTCATTGTGTTGATGAAGCTTTCTATTTAACAATGGGCCAATCTTACTTTCCAGATTCTGATCCCAATATTCGTTACATGAAAATGAAGGGAAGAAAAGTATATGAATATGCAATTAAATATGTACCACTTGCTATGAAAGAATGCCTGGATAAATCAGGCGTTCAAATTACTGAGGTTAAAAAATTCTTTCTGCACCAAGCAAACGAAAAAATGGATGAGGGTTTTGTAAAAGCATTATATAAATTATATGGCATCAAAGAAGTGCCTCCACATATCATGCCCATGAGCATTCATAAACTTGGAAACAGTTCTGTTGCAACCATTCCTACTTTATACGATTTGGTAAAAAGGAATTTACTACAAGATCATAGCATTACAAAAGGTGATATAGTGATGTTTGCTTCAGTTGGAGCTGGTATGAATATCAATGCTTTTTGTTACCGCGTATAACATATTAATAACCTCTTACATCTTTCCCTTCCATATAATTTAAGAAGGCTTTGTTTACCACTTTATTACCCCCCGGTGTAGGATAATTTCCTGTAAAATACCAGTCACCATTGTTGGTTGGACAGCTATCGTGCAAGTCTTCAATGGTTTGATAAATCACATGCACATCAATATCAACATCTTTAGGGGTAATTAATGCTGCAATTTTATCAGAGATCTCGTGCGTAGTAAAAGGTTTATAAATCGAGCGAACTACATTCTCAGAATGCAATTGATTATTGCGTTGTAATTCTTTTATTTTATCAAGGGCCTGCGTCAAAATATACTCCATGTCCCTATCTTTCAATAAGGCAACAGCAGCTTTGAAGGCAATGAAATCGCCCAGCTTACTCATATCAATTCCATAACAATCAGGATATCTGATTTGTGGGGCAGAAGAAACCACAATAACTTTTTTAGGTCCAAGGCGCGATAGCATTCTAATGATACTTTCTTTTAAAGTAGTACCACGAACAATACTATCATCAATTACCACCAAAGTATCTTCTCCTCTTCTAACGGTACCATAGGTAATATCGTACACATGCTGAACCATTTCATTACGATTCGCATCTTCAGTAATGAAAGTGCGTAGTTTCACATCTTTGATTGCAATTTTTTCCTGGCGAATTTTTCTATTCACCATTTCCTCTAATTTTTCAGGAGAGAAATCATTGCCCCAACTTAGAATACGTTCTACTTTAATCTTATTCAAATATTCTTCCATGCCCTTTACCAATCCGTAGAAAGCTACTTCGGCAGTGTTGGGAATATAAGAGAAGATGGTGTTCTTTAAATCGTAGTTGATACTTTCTAAAACCGTTTTACTTAAATGGTGACCCAATGCAATTCTTTCGCGGTATATTTTTTCATCACTACCGCGACTGAAATAAATTCTTTCAAAACTACAAGCACGTCTTTCCTTGGGTTCGAGTATTTGTGCTATCGAATAATTGCCTTTGTCGTCAACGATTAAAGCAGATCCTGGCATTAGTTCCAACACTTCATTCTCACCTACATTAAACGTAGTTCTGATGGCTGCTCTTTCACTTGCAGAAACAATTACTTCATCATTGATATAATAGTATGCAGGTCGAATGCCATGCGCGTCTCTCATTACAAAACTATATCCATTTCCTAGTAAACATCCAATGGTATAGCCACCGTCGAAAAGTGGCGTGGCTTTCTTCAAAACCTTTACAATATCTGCCGCATTCGGGTTCAATTCGTCTTCTTTTGAAAGAAAATGGTGCACCACTTCCAGCATAGCCGCAAGATCACTTTGCTTTTGAAAATCACCCGGACTCAAATTAATTAAATCAAATAACTCATCCGTATTTACCAGATTGAAATTACCGGCTAATGCCATGTTTTTTCCAGGCATTAAATCGCGCTTGATAAAAGGGTGGCAAAACTCAACATTATTTTTACCCTGAGTTCCGTATCTCAAGTGTCCTAATAATAATTCGCCTAGAAAAGGCAGATGTCCTTTCATTAGACCCGGATGTTGTTTAATATCCGGTTGGTACTTTTCGAGTTCCGCTACTTCCTGTCCAATTTTGAAGAATAAGTCGGCGATTGGCTGGGGAGCATTGCTCCTCATTCTATAAAGAAAGGGATTCCCTGGCTCTGTATCCAATTTAACAGAAGCAAACCCGGCACCATCTTGTCCGCGATTATGTTGTTTTTCCATTAACAGGTAGAGCTTACTTAGCCCATAGGTTACTGAACCATGCTGTTGCAGGTAATAGGAAAAGGGTTTTCTAAGGCGGATGTAGGCAAGCCCACATTCATGTTTGATCTCGTCGCTCATGATGTTTATTAAAAGAAAGTGGCGAAGTTACAACTCCGCCACATTTTATTTTAGTTAATTATAAACAGTAACCGGCTCCGGTTTTAGCGTTTCTGCCAACCATAGGAACTCATTTAAGAACAAATCAGTCATCTTTTGGAAGCTTTCATCCAATAATTGACCTTCAGCATTGAATTTTTTGTCCACAAAAGGGGTAATTAACATATAGGGTGATGCAATCCCGAAAAGTGCAGGAACCAATAAAAGCAATTGCTGACTTGCCCGCATTCCACCCATCGCTCCTACCGAAGCGGGGGCTACTCCAAAAACTTTATGGTTTTGCTTTGGAAAATGGTCTAATAAATTTTGCATAGCGGGAGAATAACTACCATTATACTCTGGTGTAACCAAAATGAATGCATCAGCAGCAAACATTTGCTCTGACAAGTGTTTAAATGGTTCTGGAGTTTTTTCAACAGACATAAAAACATCTTGTAAAAGGGGGAGGTTCCAGTCTCGAACATCAATGATGTTCACTCCGTGAGCTGTTTTCTCTTTTAACTGATTTTTTAGAAATAAAGCCAGGCGGTGCGTGACACTACCTTTTCTTGGACTTCCAGATATAATTGCAATATTCATGTGCACAGATTTGTAGATGATTCAACTTTAACAATGATAATTGGTTCTCGGTTCATCCAACCTAAAACAATTTAAAGAATAGGACAAATTTACCTCAATAATTCTTTCTTTGGTATTAAGATTAAGCCTGCTTAATCATTTGCACATTTAAATGAAGCTTTACTTCATCGCTCACAACAACACCACCAGCTTCAGTAAGTGCACTCCAGGATAAACCAAAATCAGAGCGATTGAATTTACCAGCAATTTCAAATCCAGATTTTACCTGACCATAAGGGTCAGTTGCAGTTCCGCCAAATTCAACAGGAAAAGAAACTGATTTGGTAACATCACGGATGGTAAGATCTCCGGTTAAAGTATAATCAGAACCGCCTTTACTGTGTAAAGAAGTTGATTTAAAACTGATGGTTGGATATTTTGCTGCTGAGAAGAAATCATCGCCTTTTAAGTGACCATCTCTGTCTGCACTGTTGGTAGAAATTGAATCTACATTCGCTTCAAAGTTAATTTTTGCATCGCTGAAATCAGCAAAATCAGATTCCATTGTAGCATCAAATTTCGCAAAGCTACCAGAAACGTTTGTGATCATTAAGTGCTTCACTTTAAAAGTAATTTCACTGTGTGCTGCATCGATTTTGTAAGTTGACATGTTTTGTTTTTTGTTTTTTGTTTTTTTTAATAATAATTAATATGCTTAGATGTTTGCCCCAGCTTGAAAGCTGGGTTAACGTATTTCTTTTGAATTTTTTCACTCTTCTATTAAGACTCCCATCTTCCCCAACTGGTAATCACGCATCGCTTCCATGATTTCAGTTTGCGTGTTCATCACAAACGGACCGTGAGATGCCAATGGTTCGTTGAGTGGTTCACCTGTGCCCATGAAAAAATGGGAATCGGCTAGTGCTTCTATGGCAATGCCTAATCCATCTTGGTTAAAGCTTGCTACGTATTTTGCATCAACTACTGCATCGCCAATAACTTGCAATTGTCCATTCATGATATAGATGAATGCATTATGTGTTTCGGGAATGGTAAAGAAATATTTAGCACCCTTCTTCATGTTAATGGTAAATGTGTTTACATCAGATAAAGTATGGATCGGACCTTTTACTGTTTCTAAATTTCCTGCGATGATATTTATTTGTGTTAAACCATCTTCAGAAATAATTTTTGGTGTTTCATCAGCGGTTAATGGCTGATAAGAAGGTTGGTTCATTTTATTTTTAGCAGGTGTGTTCACCCATAATTGAATCAGTTCTTGAACACCACCAATGTCATGAATATCTGCAGGTGGTCTTTCGCTATGGATCATTCCCATTCCTGCATTCATCCATTGGGTACCACCAGCATAGACGACATTATTATTGCCCCTGCTATCGCGATGGTGCACGCCTCCTTTGAATATAAAACTCACTGGCGAAAACCCACGGTGTGGGTGCGGACCAACACCAGATTGTAACACTGGCTTATGTGATGGAACTTTTACTTCCGCGTGATGTAAAAGAAGAAATGGATCTATTTGTTCCGTTTTATGCGATGGAAACGGTTGCCTAATTGGAAAGCCTCCCATATCCATGGGTGTTCCGTATAATATTGATTTGATTGTTCTATTTGTTAGCATACAATTGCTTTTATAATTATGATAGTTGCATTGGAATATCGATCAACAAAAACTCAGCATCTGTTGATGCGGTAATGTGTAAGGTATCTGTGTCCCAAATACCGAGTCCATCTCTTGCCTCTAGTGCTTGATCGTTTACAATTACATTACCCGAAAGTACAAATGCATAAACACCATTACCCGTTTTTTTGATCTGATAATCTGTTGTAAAATCTTTTGAAAAATTTCCAAGAGAAAACCATGCATCCTGGTTAATAAAAATGGCGTCTTGATTATCCGGTGCAACCACATTTAAAATCTGGTTGATCCTGTCTTGCGGTAAAAAAGATTTTTGCTCGTAGCGTGGCGTAATGTCCTTTAGTTTAGGAAACACCCAGATCTGTAAGAACTTAACTTCTTTGTCTTTGTTGGCATTCATTTCACTGTGTGCAATGCCACTACCTGCACTCATGATCTGTACATCGTGTTCGCGAATAATCTCGTTTCTTCCTGTACTATCCTGGTGATGCAAATCGCCAGAAAGAGGAATAGAAACGATCTCCATATTATCATGAGGATGTTTACCAAAACCCATACCAGCACTAACCGTATCATCATTCAATACACGCAGTGCTCCGAAATGTACTCTTTCAGGATTATTATAGGCACCAAAACTAAATGTGTGATAACTATTCAGCCATCCAAAATTGGCGTGACCTCTTGAAGCTGCTTTATGTAATATCGTTTTCATGTTGTTAATTTATATGTATATACACGTATTATTTTAAAAAAAATCTACTTTTCTGAACTACGCAATTTTTCCAATAGTTTATTTAGTTGAACTGATTCCATTTCTGTAAGAATTGTAACTGTTTCCATTGTATGATCAATTGTTTTGGTACTTGCTTCTAACAATAAGATTCCAGCTTGAGTTAAAGAAATAACTGTTTCTCTTTTGTCCAATTGCGATGTAGTTCTCTTTACTAATTTTTTAATTTCTAATCTGTCTACAATTCTTGGTACGTTTGAATTCTTCTCAATCATTCTACAAGCTATATCCCTTACACAAATTTGATCTGGATATTTCCCTTTTAAAATTCTAAGCACATTGTATTGTTCGTGGGTGATACCAAACTCTTTTAAACCCTTGCTCATATTAGTCTTCAACCACCAGGCCGTATACAACACATTCAAAGCTGCTTTCTGCGTTTCGTTTTTGAATTTATTGCTTTTTATGGCCTCTTCTAATTTCACAACACAAATGTATGTATGTACATCTAATTTACCAAATATTATTTTCTATGACTTAAATTTTTATAGCTATCCCAACATAGAAACTTCTTCCAATGGAAGGTATAATGCCAGGGCCCGGATACTCATCCGTTCTTCGGGTGAAATATGATTTATTCAAAAGATTATTTATTCCAAATTTTAAGGAGTAGTATTTTACTTTATAGGTTCCACTAAAATCAATCACAGTATAAGCTGGAATATACCCTCCTACTGGGTTGTCACTAAACATTACATTTGAAGCATCACCAAAAGCATCACCTACTGAATTGATCTGAAAAGTGCCTGAAAGTTTTTTTGAATTAAAGATTAATCCAACCCTGTTAATGGTTTTTGCTGCAGCTTCTACTCTTTTGCCCTCAAAAGCCCCACTGGTATATCTTGCATCTATCAATGAAAATGAATTGAATAAACTCAATCCGTATGGAGATTGTGTATCGAGGTATTTTAAAACATTAAACTCTATATAGGTTTCTAATCCTTTATGTACACTATTGGCAATATTTGTTCTAAACGAATATTGATTACCTGTTAACGGATCAGTTTGTAGGGTTACTCCGATTCTATTATTATAAGCCATAAAAAATAAACCCAGATCAAAATTCAAATAATTTTTAATGGTACCCCTAAAACCTAAATCAGAATTAAATCCATTTGCATCTTTTAATTTTTGATCAATTCTTGAGTTAACACCAAAGGGTTCCAGCTGACCATATTCTATAGGTTTGTATGCCTGACTTATATTTGCATATATATTGGTGTTCTTTGAATTTTTATATTGTATGCCAACACCAAATAAAGGAAATAATCTAGTTCTAGTTTCGTTGGATATCAATTTTACATTTTCTTTTGTTTTATACCCTTTCGAAGTACTTTCTAAATACTCTAACCTAAATCCTGGTGTAATAGATACTTGATCGTTTAGCTTAAAAATGTTTTCGATAAAAGGAGCCATATTTTTTGTTGTGAATTGAAGATTATAACCCCAATTACCTTGTATATTCAAATCGAAATCTGTACCTGTACTTCCTTCTCCTCCGCCTTTTCTATCAAACCAAGCATATGCCAGTCGTATACCTGATGCAACAGTAGATTTTTGATTACCCAGTAAATAATTTCGCGATAGCCGAACCTCTGTGGTAGAATTATTCATCTTCTCAATTCCAACTTCGCGAGGCACAAATTCATTGGTTAAGGGGTCTATAATATCTAAAGCCTCTGGTCCTCCATCTTCATTACGCCATACCAATGCTCTGCTACTAAATAAATAAGTGGATGTTATTGTAAGGTTTGTTTGTTCATTCATTGCATAGTTAAGATTTGCTGCAATAATATTCCAGGGGCTTCGTAACCAATTTCTTGAACGTGTAGATATTTTTGAATCAATATTAAATAGACTATCCGATAACCCACCAGGCATTTTTAATTCATTTCTTAAGAGTGAATATTCAATTCCTACACGCAAATTATTGTTCACTTTATATCCTATTTTACCAAATCCAGAAACCTGCCATTGTGCACTATTGGGCCTGTACCCATTCATATAGCGGTATTGCAAAAAAGCATAGTAGCTTAATTTTTTGTAATTCCCTCCCACTGAACTAAAAGAATTGAATAATCCATAACTGCCAAAGGTTTGAGAACTAGTAAACTCAAATCGCTTATTAACCGGTGCATCTTTTAGCACATAATTTACCAAGCCCCCAAATTGGGAACCGAATGGTAAGGAAGCTGCCCCCCTTACCATTTCAATTCTTTGCACAGCTTCCATAGGTGGAATATAGTAGGCCTCATTATACCCAAATATATCTGCACTTATATTGTATCCATTCTGCCGAGTATTCATTTCAATACTCTGAATTGGGTTTAATCCCCTTGTTGCTATTCCATTTGCTGTAAATCCACCTGTTTCAGTTTCAACAATATTAAGACCCGGAATTCGACCTAAAATTTGCCTGGTATTATTTATTGCTTTGTTTGCATCTAAGCTATCCACAAGAATTAATTCTGTTTTTTTTCCTGCATAAATAATTCCATCTTTTATTTCAGGCATATGTCCAATACCCCTTACTGTTTTAAAAGCAAAAACTTTTATTTCGTTTAATTTATGTACCTCATTGGTATCTATTTGTGCAAATCCAATGATCGGAAAAAAAATAAAAAAGTATAATAACACCCTCATAAATAATATTTCCGCAAAGGAAATTCCAAATTATGATGAAGCATTTCGATATAGGGAAATCTGATTTACGTAAGAGGGAAAATTAAATTCAGTACTTATTCTTTCATCGTAAATAATGGGTTGAATAACATTTTATAACTGCCATGGGTTTGTGCACGAAAGCTAATTTCGGGACCATAAACAAATAAATGGCCTTTCCCAACTTTAGCAACAAATGCGGCTACCCCATCTTGCAAATATGACTGACCAAAAGCCCATCCGCTTCTCAACGTCTTATCAGAACCATACCAAGCAAGCGGTGTGATATCGCCATTTGAAATGGAACTTGCTAATAATTTAAATACCGGGCTGGCACTAAAATATACATCTGCTTTGTTTCCTAGTCCCCAATTAGCAATTTGTTTATTATCAATTTCAATTTGCATCACAGACCCAGGAATATAGAATTTTTCTCCAGGTAAATTTTTCTCTTTTCCATTTACAACTTCTACTAATGCATTACGCACTGGTAATTGTAAATGATAGGCAAGATTGGCACTACTACCAATGGTAACGATATCTCCACCTGCTTCTAAAAATTCTTTTAAGGCTGGAATAGATTTCGCTGCAGTTATTTTTCCAAGCATGGGTTGGAACTCTGCCGGAATTTCTTCAGCCTTGGGTTCTTTATCGTCCCAGGCATTTGGGGCTTCTGCTTTTACAGAAGGTATTGCACCACCCACAAAAACTATCATATCATATTTACTTTTCAAAGATGCCGCATCAATTTCTTTCACATAAATTAAACTAAATGAAAAATGATATTGCTCAAAGATCCATCTCACCCATCCAGCTGGAATAGAACCACCATAAGCATCCCAAAGAGCAATTCGTTTTGACGAAACTACAGAAACTGCTTTAGCCAAACTATTTTCAGCTGTGATAGTTAATCCATAATCTTCACTTGCTTTTTTTAACAAAGGCAACACTGCAGCGCTATTTAATACGTATAACTTCTCAGCATCTTTTGTAACAGGAATACCTGCTTTCAATAAATCGTTCAAAAGAATAAAGCCTGCGTTGTCTTTAGAAGAAAAGGAATAGGCAACTACATTTGAAGACACTTGTATTTTTCCTTTAGCAACTTGTACTTGTCCATAAGGTATTGTTTCAAATGGGCCATCGAAATTTTCTATCAACCGATCAAATTGAATTCCCATGGTAAAAGCAGGAGTCCATCCCGCAGCATCGTATGGACGCACAGGCGGGCCGCCAGGATATTGAAAGTCATTGGGATGATCTTGCGGCTCGAACATATCTACTACATGCGGGCGAAAAGCTTGATTTGTTTTAACGATATATGATCCTGCTTGATAGGTTTTACCTGATACCGTAAAATCGGCTTTGGCCTGTTCTACACGTATGCCACTATTAATCAAAATATTGATAAATGTAATGGCAGTGGTTGGTTGATTAATGGGTACGATATAACCTCTGGCATCTCGTAATTCTGGCTTACGATATATTTTTTCAAAATAATCCACTGGAATGGTATCACCCTTCATTTCCTTTTTATCTTCTTTATATAAATCGGTAACTAGTTCAACTTTTTTCGGAGATAGTGTCCAATGATCTTTACTGCCCGCTTCAATGGCGTGCTTACCCATCGTATAAATATTCATTAATAACTCATCCTTATACCTTGCTGCATAATTCAATACCGCATAGTTTAAAGAAACAGAATAATCGATGCTGTTTTTAAACAACCATTGTTTAGGTTCTATTGGAAAAGGTGTAGCACTATTAGGGATTAAACGGTTTGGAACAAATGGTATTTTAGAAGGAGTAGGACTTCCTATAATTTCAGTAAGAAGTCCAATAATATTATGATAATAAGCTGTAGTTCTTAGTCCGCCATTCCACCAGGTAGAATAAACCGAACCACTCTTCATGGTATAGCCGGGTTTTCCTTCGGCGTTTAACCTGCTACTCATGGCTGCACCCACAGCATCTATTCCAGTTACCAATAATGGATCATATACATAATTAAATGGATCGCGATAAGGAGGACCAGCAACTACAGTACCTGCAGGACCAGTTTGGTGGTGGTTATATAAGATCTGTGGCATCCATTCGATATATTGCTGCCTGCTCATATTTTTAGACTCACTCATATTCATCATATAGAAGTCGCGATTATTATCATGCCCAATATATTTTTGATAAAGCCTCGGCAAATTGGAAGTGGACCTTTTTAAAGTATCCTGATTACGCATATACCAGTTGGATACTAATTCTTGCCCGTCTGGATTTGCATGGACAAATAAAATAATGGTTGATTGCAAGATCCTTTTTGTTTCTTCATCAGTTCTTGTGATGAGCTGATATAACGATTCAATCCATTGATGAATACCAACCACTTCTGTGGCATGCAAACCACCATCAATCCACACAACTGCTTTCCCTTCTGATGCCAGCACTTTTGCTTCGGCGTCTGTTAAACCTTCCGCCCTAGCCATTCTTTGTGAAATCGATTTATATTTATCAAGCTTTGCAAGGTTTGAAGGATCCGATACAATCACCATATATTGGTTTCTACCTTCTTCGGTTTTACCTATTGAAACCAATTTCATTTTTTTTGAAATGGCCGCTATTTTTTTTAAGTAGTTTTCTGTTTGAGTAAAAGTGGCTAACTGATAATTGTCGCCAATAGAAAATCCAAAATGCGATTTTGGAGTAGGTATATTTTGTGCTTCAACAATAACAAAAGAGCAAAATAAAATACAAATTATAAATACGATTTTCCGCATAACAGAGTTTTAGATAGCCCTGAATTTAATGCAAGAAATTGAAACCGTTTTAATTTTTACATAAACGAAATCATGAAAATAAAAAGGGCGAACAAATGTTCACCCGTTTTCCTTGGTATCTTTTAATTTATAAATGCTAATTAACGCCTAGCTGCTTCAACTTTTTGATTTGTCCAATTAAATAAATTAAGACTCCCCATACAGCAACTACAATAGTATAGGCCAATAATTCTAACCAAATAGGCGATTTTCCCCTTCTGGCAAATAATGTTCTTTTATCATATTCAGTATAATACTTAATTGATTTGCCCCATGGAACTATTTTCTCAGATGAAAGATTGCCGTAGATGTCGTTATCTTCTACTTTAGCAATCAAAGTAAGGTTCCCTTTTGAATCGCCTGGCAAACTATCTCTTTTAAAATCAGCACTAGCTATCCCCAATGAATCTGTTGCATAAGTTGGTGTTTCTGCCACATTTAAATCTGCGTCCATTCTTTTAATTGCAAACTTTACATCGATGGCTTTTACAGGAGCCCATACAGTATCTTTCAACTCCATTAAAGTAGCAGTGATCTTTCTATCAGCGGCAGTATCAATTTGAATTTTAGCTTTTGTGATTTCTACATTTCCTTTTGCTTCTTCAAACGCTTTAGTTTTTTGTGAAACAATAATAAAGCTAACTTTTGCTGCTTTTTTCCATTCATTTTTTGCAGTTGGTGGAATAAACAACAAGGCGTCTCCTTTATCATTAGTAACCGCTTTCCCCAATAAATTAGCGGCATCTTCTGTTGCGATATAAAAACTAAGATCAACATTTGGTATCATTTGAAACTTACCATCGATCTTAGATTTTGCATGAGCAACCAAGTATTGTATATGGTTGTTACTGTTGAAATAACTAATACTTAAAGAGAGGTCATTCTTTTCAGCCTGCGAAAAAGCAGTAATCGCTAATAACTGTAATAGTATAGCGGTAAAAATTAATTTGCTATGCTTGTTCATGTTCTTCGATTTCGGTGATGGTTTCCTGAATTGGAATAATAGGGAAGATTCTTGCGAAAATGGTGATAATCAATAATGCACCAGCTAAAGAGCCCATTGCGATTGACCATTCCTGCCATGTTGGAAAATAATGTTTATATCCTTCTGGCACATCCGTCATTGGTAAGAATGGATGTAACAATGTTGGAGTTACAATTAAGTATCTTTTAAACCAAGAACCAATTACAACTAGTAAACCTGCAATAAAGGCTGGCAAAGGTCTTCTTCCTTTCTTTTGAATTAAAATGATAATAGGAATCAGCATCGCTGTTGAGAT
>JBAXXT010000030.1:0-34359 GCA_037127755.1 Bacteroidota bacterium | reverse complement strand
CTCGACTTTCCCCTCCTATGCGCAAGCGCACAGGAGGGGTGTATTGAAAAATAAAAGCCCGGTATTACTACCAGGCTTTTATTTTTTAATTTTTTCTATTACTAGAATCCTTTAGTAGCAACTCCATCAGCAATTGCTTGTAATGCTTTTGCTTCGCTCATAATAGCAGCCATTTTATTTCCTTTTCCATCATGACCACCGGCCATGTATCCGCCTTTTGCAGTTTTAGTGATCTTTGCATCTTGCATTGGCACATTTTTTTCTTTTGTTTTAAGGCAATATGCTTTGATCATTTTTGAAGTGTCCATTTTCGTAGAATTTAATTGTTAGAGAATAATCTTATATGTATTTAAGCACAAGCTAAACATTTTTTTAAGATTTAGTGGTATAGGAGGCTTAGAACTAATCCACATTGCCAGACCTAAAAAAAAAGCGACCAAAACACAGTTTTGGTCGCTTTTGCTATCTAAAAGCAGCACAAAGTCTGCTATTTTGAATTATACGTCGATCTTTGCGTATTTGGCGTGTGTTTCAATGAATTCGCGGCGTGGAGCTACTTCATCACCCATCAACATGCTAAAAATACGATCGGCTTCAAAGGCGCTATCGATGGTAACCTGCTTAAGTGTTCTACGAGCCGGATCCATAGTAGTTTCCCACAATTGTTCTGCATTCATCTCTCCTAAACCCTTATATCGCTGCGTGTTTACTGTATCATCTTTACCGCCGCCTAGTTTTTCGATCCAAAATCTACGTTGTTCCTCCGTATAGGCATATTCTTGTTCCTTTCCTTTTTTAACTAAGTAAAGCGGTGGTTGTGCGATATAAACATATCCTTGTTCTACCAGCTCTTTCATGTAACGGAAAATGAATGTTAGAATCAATGTGGCGATATGCGAACCATCTACATCGGCATCCGTCATGATAATCAACTTATGATAACGCAATTTAACGATGTTCAAAGCCTTCGGATCATCAGGTGTACCAACGGTTACGCCCAATGCAGTATACATATTTCTGATTTCCTCGTTTTCGTAAATCTTGTGTTCCATCGCTTTTTCTACGTTCAGGATCTTACCTCTTAGTGGCAGGATAGCCTGATAGCTGCGATCTCTTCCTTGCTTAGCAGTTCCACCAGCCGAGTCTCCTTCCACTAAGTAAAGTTCACATTTTTCAGGATCACGTTCTGAGCAATCCGCTAACTTACCTGGTAAACCGCCACCACTCAACACCGTTTTACGTTGAACCATATCGCGCGCTTTTTTAGCAGCAACGCGGGCCTGAGCAGCCAAAATAATTTTTGATATTACATTCTTTGCTTCACGGGGGTTTTCTTCTAAGTAAGCTTCTAATGCACGCGCAACAGTAGTTTGAACGATACCGCTCACTTCACTATTACCCAATTTAGTTTTAGTCTGACCTTCAAATTGTGGTTCCGGAACCTTTACAGAAATGATGGCACTTAAGCCTTCTCTAAAGTCGTCTCCCTCAATCATCACTTTCGCTCTTTCAAATAGACCTTGTTTATCACCATAGGTTTTAAACACGCGGGTCAATGCCTGGCGGAAACCAGTAACGTGTGTACCACCTTCAATAGTATTGATATTATTTACGTAAGAGAAGATATGTTCTTTGAAATCATCGTTATAAGTAAGTGCTACTTCTACTGCCACATTAGAAGCTTCATCATGTCCATCTACATATAATGGGGCTGGAATCAAAGGAGTTCTGTTACCATTTTTGTCAAGCATTTCAACAAACTCTACAATACCACCTTCGCTGTAGAAATTTTTAGTGTATGCAACACCTGCTTCATCCAATTCACGTAAATCGGTGATGATAATATTAATACGTCGGTTTAGAAAAGCCAACTCTCTCAAGCGTCCTTCTAAAATATCGCGGTGATAAACAGATTCCTGGAAGATGGTATAATCAGGCCAGAAGTGAACGTAGGTGCCGGTCTTATCGCTTACACCACTTTCACGTACTGCGTATTGAGGGATTCCAATTCTGTATTCCTGTTCAAATATTTTTCCTTCGCGATGTACATTTACGATCAGCTTACTGCTTAATGCATTTACACAACTCACACCCACACCATGCAATCCACCAGACACTTTGTAAGTGTTTTTATCAAACTTACCACCCGCATGTAATACGGTCATCACCACTTCCAATGCAGAACGTTTTTCTTTCGTGTGCATCGCAGTTGGGATTCCTCGGCCATCATCCTGAACGCTGATTGAATTGTCTTCGTGAATAAAAACTTCAATGTTTTTACAGTAGCCAGCCAATGCTTCATCAATACTATTATCAACTACTTCATATACAAGGTGATGTAACCCTTTTACGCCAATATCGCCAATATACATGGCGGGTCTTTTTCTAACGGCTTCTAATCCTTCTAAAACCTGTATACTATCGGCGCCGTAATTTTTATTTTGCTCTTCGTTGCTATCTATTTGTTCCTGGGTCATAAATGCTTATCAGTCCTGTGTTTAATGATTTTATCAGTAGCTGTCAAAGGTAGTGAAAATTAGGGGTTAATGGGGCATACAAAAGGCCTATTTATCCACTTTTAGACCCTCTAATTCGGCATAAAATGGATTAAACCAAGGGCGATGTCTAAAATGTTAAAAAGCTGCCTGAATTTGAACATCTTAAATCTACCTGAACAAAAGTGATAGATTGTTTGTTTTAATAATATGTAAGGGGTAAATAGGGGTGTTTTAACAGTTTAAACAAAAACTGTGACCCAAGTTTGACAGTTCAAGTTTTAAAATTAGATGTTTATACATTAAATTTGCAGAGCATGGTGCAAGTATTAGACATATTGAAGTTGGCGCATAATGGCGGAATTGAGCCGAGTATGGATCTATTGCATGAGAAATCTTCTCAGATCCCTGGTTCGTTTCAGTATCAGATCAACCGATACTATGCGCAAAATTCCTGGGTAGCCGAGGATACAGGTATGTTAGTGTACCATTATGATGCGAAACGTCCGGAAGAAAACTTTCTGGAAATTCGATATTGTATTACTGGCAATAGATATTGTGAAGACAGAACTTGCGGGCAATGCAATCAGTTACCTACTAATAACTGTGTGGGTAAGCACTTAACAGTAGATGTTTTTAAATTTCATTTTACTTCCACTTTCTTACATCAGTTTGTTCATAATGTAAAACTGAGCAGTCAGAAAGACGAAGTGCTTGCTTTTAAATATCCGAATGCTTTTACCAAAGTATTTCCAGTATCCATCCTCAAAAGAAATGTGCTGGATGAATTGTTGAACCATAGTTATTCGGGTTCGATGGAAAACATTTTTGTGAATGCTAAAATTCACGAATTGTTAGTGTACAGTTTAGATAGTATGGATGATGATAAAGAAATTGGGTTCACCTGCAAATTCCTTGCGGATGAAAGCGGACGCGAAAGAATTTATCAAGCCAGAGAAATATTATTACAGCATATCGGCGATCCAATTACTATTAAAGAATTGAGCAGAAAAGTAGCCATGAATGAATGCTACGTGAAAAAGGGGTTCAAAGAAATTTTTGGAACTACTATTTTTGATTTCTATCAACAACAAAGAATGGAACACGCTAAATACCTTTTATATGAAAAGGGTTTAAGTGTTACAGATGTGTCTGCACTATTGGGTTATTCTTCTATATCACACTTCTCCGCTGCTTTCAAAAAGCACACTGGATTGAAGCCTTGTGAACTATTGAAATAAGTTTCAAAAAAATAGTCTTCACCTTGTTGAATGCTGATTTTCGGTGAATTTAATTTTGGTGTTAATGACTTTTATTGACCATACTCAGCTTCCAATTCGTTATAAACTTCAATCCTACTTCAAAAAATATTTTTACAAACACAAATAAGACTACAAATATTTTACCAAGGTTGAATACAAATAAGAGACCTCCCAGTAACAAAGAAAATTGCTGAATAAAAACCCTGGCATAAGGTGCAAACATTAAGGAACCAAGAGTAGCGGTTTTATAAAGACCAGGTATAAAAAAATCCTTTAACACTATAATACCATAGCTGACAATAAACAACAGTAAAAGCTGATAGGTAGGGTTCGGCAAATATCTTCGAATATTAAAGAGTAAAGCAAAAGTATCGGTAAAATTAAGATCGCCAATATGCGAAATACTGATGAACATGCCTAACTGTATTAAAATAAAAAATCCATAATGCACAATAAAGAAAAGGATAAAATAATAACCTGTAACAATGGTGGTTGTATTTCCACTAACCCATTCTTCTTTCTTTTTAAATAAGGTTGTACTCCACATCATCAGCACATTATAGAACCCCATGATTACACTTTCAAGGCAGTAAACTAAAAATATATCTTTTACGCTCCAGTCTTTCACAAAAACACCCCATAATGGTACAAGGTTAACTAATATCAAAAATAGGTCAGTAAGGCTAAGCTTGATTTTGATTTGTGATTTCAAATTTGTATATTTTAAGTGTAATATAATAAACAGGGATGGTTTATTTTGAAAAAAAAGATACATCATCTGGCAAAACGAGTACAACTATTAAACTGTCAATTTTGTAATTCTAACCTTATAATGTTTTAAGATGAAAATTTTAATAACAGTAATCACCATAATTACAGGTATAGTTTTAAATACCTGCCCGGTCGAAGCACAGCATATTCCTGACAGTCTTTTTGCAGAAAAAATTCGTAATAACTATCCTGATTGCATTGATACTAAAAATGATCTTTTGCCACCTGCAAAAAAGCTGGAAGAACTTCGTCTTTGGTCTGAAGGTATCAAAGATGTAACTGGGGTTTCGGGATTTAGCAGTTTAAAGATTCTTGTTTTGAATATGAATAAGATCAGTATTTTACCCAATCTCCCTCCAAGTCTAATAGAATTAGATGTTTCTTTTAATGAAGATCTCAGGGCTTTACCGCAATTACCTGTTTCACTTAAAAAATTAGACATTCAACATACAATTATCAATGAACTTCCTGCTAACCTTCCGTCTCAACTCGAGTATCTCAAATGTACTCATACACAGATTAAAATATTACCCAAATTACCCAACAGCCTTAAAGATCTTTATATTCAAGAAACAGAAATCACTTCTCTTTCTCAGTTACCAGATAAATTAGAAACTTTAATTTATAATGATAAATATATTCATTGTATACCATGTAAAAACACTCAGCTAATGGTAATAGAAGCTGGAATAAATAAAGTCATAACTCCAGTATTTTGTAATGCAGAAGATCAATTGATTATTAAAATTCAAACCGATCAGGGAATACCCAAAATCAAAAAATGTATCAGCGGAAATTGTATCAATGGAATAGGAACGCTTGAAACTGAAAATTCAGAAGGCCATCTAGTTTTTACGGGGAGTTTCAAAAATGAACAATTTAATGGAAATGGCAGCCTTATTTTGAAAGATAAGTTTAAATACACAGGAACCTTTAAAGATGGAAATATAGAGGGGAAGGGAATTTTCGCTTCCTTTGAATATGGATTTGTTTATACAGGTGCATTTAAAAATGGGAGGAGAGAAGGCGTAGGAACCCTAGTATTTAAAGATGAAAAAAAATCAACAGGAATTTGGAAAGATGATAAATTTTGGTCAGGAATTGGATTATTGAATTTAGGTGAAAAAGAATCTTATTTTGGTGAAGTAAAAGAAAATTTACCAGATGGGCAAGGTATACGCAGCTATGCAAATGGGGAAAAATTTACTGGAACTTTTTCAAAAGGGAATCCAGTAAATGGTAACGGATACTTTTTATCTCTGCAAGAAAAAGGGTCTTATCACGGGGATTTAAAAAATGGACAACCTGATGGATATGGAGAAATGGCAGAATTCGATGGCTGGCTGTATAAAGGGATGTGGGCTAACGGTAAAAGGAATGGACAAGGTGATTATTATAATAATGGGAAATTGTTTTATAGCGGACTATGGACCAATGGCGCACATGAAAAGGATCCTAATAAAGCAACAGAAAAACCCCTGCCAAAAGTATATTTTTTCAAAGATTGGGGCTTTTCTGATAACCATAAAGGCCCATATGAGGAAGCTACGCAACCGGTTAATGAGTTTTATAGGGCATCCGCCGGACTGACTGCGGTCATTTATTTAGATAAAGATCTATATCCTGATAAATATTGGGATGATGTTAAGTTGCACTACATTTTTGTGGTATATGCTGATGCTTACGATTCAAAAGATGAAAAAAAAGTTGGCACTTATACAGTAATTGCAGAACCTAGACAAAGGAAAATATGGAAATCTCTCCCACTGGGAGATTTGGATGGCCAAAAATTTACAGTAAAAGTTTATAAAGGCAATTTTACAATTTATGAAAGTGTGAATCCTTCAGGTAGACCGCTTGCCGAAGGTAAAGTTAACCGCACACAAAACTGATGAAAAATAGTAATCAAAAAATCTATGCTAAACCACAGAAACACTAATTAAATTTTTTCCCATGTTAAGAAACTTATTTTTATTACTCTTTTCTGTTTTAATTGCACTGCAAACCAATTCCCAATCTTCAAAATCAGCAAGTGATTTTTATAGCGAAGGTCTTGATCTACAAGAAAGCAAGAATTACAAAGACGCTTTGGCTGCTTTTAAAAAAGCCAACGCCATCAAAGCCAACGATGCTGATTTTCTTTACGAAGCTGGTTGGTGCTGTAATAAGCTGCATCTATATACTGAAGCAGTTACTTATCTGGGGAAAGCAGTAAAATTAAATCCAGAGAACACAAAAATGATTTTTGAACTTGCATATTCGCAACAAAATTCGAAAATGGAGAATGATGCCATTTTAAATTATAAAAAAGTATTAGAGAGTTCGTCTGATCCTAATTATGAAGCCAACAAAAATCTTGGTGATATCTTTTATAATAACAAAGATTATAAATCTGCAATAATAAATTTTAAAGCTTATTTGTTTGATGATGAACCCATTAATGATTATTACTTTAAAGCTGGCTTTTCAATGAACCAGCTTAAAAATTTTGATGAAGCAATTGAATATTTAGAAAAATATGAACCCAAAAGGAATGATGAAATAGGAAAAAAATTTGCTGAGATCGGATATGCCAACTACCTGTTGGAAGACATGGATAAAGCAATTGAGGCTTACAAAAAATCTCTTGAGGCCTTGCCTGATAATGGAACTACTTTAAGAGCTTTAGGAAATATATATTATGATAATACAAATGAATCAGATAAAGCTCTAAAATACTTTGAACTGGCTATAGAAAAAGATGAAAAGAATTCAAAAGCACTTTATAAAAAACTCGCTACGATATACTTAAGTGATGAACGACACAATGATGACGCTATAAAAATGCTGAAAAAAGCAATTGTTTATGATGCGCGTGATGTTGAAATCAGGCAAAGTCTTGGATATGTTTATTATTTGAAGAATGATTACAGTAACGCATTGATCCAATTAAATAAAGCCATAGAACTAGATCCAAAGTCTTATGAAGCATATTGTTATAAAGGTTTAATCTTCTTGGAGATGAAGAATAAAAGTGAAGCGATGAATATGTATAATAAATTGAAAAATATAAATGCTTATTGGGCCAAACTTTTATTAGATAAAATAAATATAAATAAATAGCTTATAGTTTGCTATTTGTAAGATTTATTTAAGCCGAAAGAATTATACAGCTATAAACCAATTTTCATTCTATAATGTAACTAACTTGTAAATACTTAATTTTATGAGATATTTATTTCCCCTTCTAATTTTTTTACTAATTGTTAATTGCTCTCAAGGGCAAATATTTAAGAAATATCTGATTGGGGCTAGCGGATGTTCAGCCTATTTCTTCTGCAATCCAGGTAATTTTAATTTAGATAAAAGTCCCGATTCATCTGATGTATACACCAGTGAATGTGCTAATGAAGAGGTAACATTTGGAGTAATCTGTGTGAAACTAAAAGATAAAATTAGTGATATGGCAACAAGTGAATACCTTTCTGGATGGGCTGATCTTACCATAAATATTCATTTGATAAAAAGCTTTTTATTAGATAGTATACTAATCTCATAAATTAATAGATAGTGTTAATCCCTATCTTTATTTTCCAAACTTAACATATGAAGAAATTCTTACTGATAGCATCGCTATTTGCATTAGCATCCTGCGCAAGCAATAAAGTGGATACTATTATCCATCATGCAGTGATTTATACCGTTGATTCCTCTTTTACAATGGCAGAAGCGATTGCCATTAAAGACGGAAAAATTGTGGCTACCGGTAAGAATGATGAGATCCTAAAAAAATATACAGCCATTGAAAGTATTGATGCCGGAGGTAAAGCTTTATATCCCGGTTTTATTGATGCACACGCACATTTTATTGGCTACGGCAGATCCTTATTTCAAGTTGATTTATATGGCACCAATACCTGGGAAGAAACAGTGGAAAGAGTAAAGGCTTTCGCTGCCAAAAACCCTGATATTCCATGGATCCAGGGACGTGGATGGGACCAAAATAAATGGCCTGGAAAAACCTATCCTACCAATGCTTTATTGAATACATTATTTCCAAATACTCCAGTGGTTTTACAAAGAATCGATGGACATGCATCCATCGCTAATCAGAAAGCAATGGACCTGGCAGGAATCAAAGCTGGTCAGACTATTGTTGGTGGTTCCATTGAATTAAAAGATGGAAAACTTACTGGAGTGCTTATTGATAATGCTGATGATAAAGTATATCAGCAAATTCCTGCTCCTACAAAAGAAACCTATCAGCAATGGTTAAGTGCTGCAGAGAAAAATTGTTTTGAACAAGGACTTACTACTATCACAGATTGTGGGGTTGGATATGATGATGTAGAACGTATCGACACATTGCAACAAGAAGGAAAATTAAACATGCGCATCTTCGCCATGCTCAGCGATAACGATGTGAATCTTGAAAAATATTTGAAACGGGGACCTTATAAAACCGACAAACTTTTTGTAAATGGTTTTAAAGTATATGCCGATGGAGCCCTTGGTAGCAGGGGCGCTTGCCTGATTCAACCTTACCAGGATAAAGCAGGTTGGTCTGGATTTTTATTACGAAACAAATCGCATTACGATTCATTAGCGCAGGTATTGGCAGGTACTAAATTTCAAATGTGTACACATGCCATTGGTGATAGTGCTAACAGAGAAATCTTGCATGTATATAATAAATATTTAAAAGGGAAGAACGATCGCCGCTGGCGAATTGAACATGCCCAGATCATCAATGTCAACGATTTTAATTTATTCGGATCTGCAAGCATCGTTCCTTCGGTACAACCCACACACGCTACAAGCGATATGTATTGGGCAGCGGAAAGATTGGGTACTGAAAGATTGAAAGGTGGATATGCCTACAAACAATTATTACAACAAAACGGCTGGATCCCATTGGGAACGGATTTTCCGGTGGAAGACATTTCACCTTTCAAAACATTTCTTGCATCCGCTGTTCGTAAAGATGCCAAAGGATTTCCAGCTACTGGATTTCAAATGGAAAATGCATTGAGCAGAGAAGAAACGATTCGGGGAATGACCATCTGGGCTGCCAAAGCTAGTTTTTTGGAAAATGAAGTCGGTAGTTTAGAAGTGGGAAAAAAGGCGGACTTCATTTTACTCGATAAAGACTTAATGAAAGTGCCTGATAATGAAATTTTACAAACTAAAGTTTTGGCAACTTATCTGGGCGGAAAGAAAGTGCATTAGGAAAGAATTATTGAATTAAGCTGCATTCCTTATCTTTAAAAGGATAAACGAATTCGCATGCATTTGAAAAAAATACCAAAAACTTTCTGGGTAATATTTGTCTTGGCGTCATTCGTATTTTTTGCCGCCTGCATGTTAACGGGTAAGAAGGTAGATTACAATACCGAGGTAAAGCCCATTTTTAATAAAAGTTGTATCACTTGCCACGGTGGTGTAAAAAGGCAATCTGGATTTAGTCTCTTATTTCGCACGGATGCTTTAGCAAAAAACAAATCAGGAAAACCCGCCATTATTCCGGGTAATCCCGATAGTAGTGAACTCATAAAACGACTCACTTTAAAAGATCCTGAAGAGCGGATGCCATACAAGCATCCATCGCTCTCTCAAAAAGAAATTACTACTCTCAAAAATTGGATCAAAGAAGGCGCTATCTGGGGCGATCACTGGGCCTATGTTCCTGTAGCAGAAGTAAGTATACCTTCAAATGGTCGCGGACCTCTCTCACTTTTTGGAACGCCTTCCTGGATCAATAATGATATCGATCAATTTATCTTCCAAAAATTAAAAAAAGAAGGATTAACACCCTCTGATGAAGCGGATAAAGCAACCCTACTAAGAAGAGTTAGTTTAGATATTATTGGAATGCCTGCTTCTGAAAAATTGAACGATTGGTTCATGCATAATAACGAGAAAAATGCATATGAAAAATTAGTAGATACTTTATTAACTTCGCCACACTATGGCGAAAAATGGGCAGGAATGTGGATGGACCTTGCCCGCTATTCTGACACGAAAGGGTATGAGCGAGATGACTCTCGAAATATTTGGCGCTATCGCGATTGGTTAATCAAAGCATTCAACGATAACAAACCTTATGATCAATTTTTGGTAGAACAAATAGCTGGTGATCTATTACCTAATCCAACTGATGCACAATATATCGCCACAGCTTTTCATCGTAATACCATGACGAATGATGAAGGTGGTACAGACAATGAAGAGTTTAGAACTTCTGCAGTTTTGGATCGAGTGAATGCTACCTGGGAAGGATTGATGGGTACCAGTTTTGCATGTGTACAATGCCATAGTCATCCTTACGATCCATTCCGTCATGATGAATATTATCAGTTCATGGCTTTCTTTAATAATACCAGAGATGAAGATACTTACGATGACTATCCTTTAATCAGAGAATTTCATGAAACAGATAGTTCAAAATTTGTGGCACTAAGAAAATGGGTACAACAAAATGAACCGGCAAGAGAAAAAGAAATAGTGCAGTTTGTAAAAATGCAGCAACCAGCTATCAATAGTATTGCCGCAGATGAATTAAAGAATGCTGCATTAATGGATACCAAATGGCTGGTGTTTAGAAATAAAGCAGTGGCCCGTTTAAAAGATATTGACCTGAGCAATAAAACAGAATTATTGTATCGGTACGAAGCCTATCGCCCTGGAGGTGAATGGCAGATCCATCTCAATAAACCTGATGGTCCAATTCTTTGTAAGTCGCCTGTTATTGAAACCCATGGTAGATGGAAAGAAGCAAGAATGCATTTTGCGCCAACAGCTGGCAGATACAATTTGTATTTAACGTATAGCAATTCAAAATTAAAACTACCAGAAGAAACAGGCATGCAGTTCGATTGGTTTTATTTTACAAATCCATTCCCTGGCAAACCATACAAGGGTGTGGATACTTCATACAAATTTTTTGATCAATTATTGGAGCCAAGTTTTGTTACTACTACACCAATAATGATGGACAATCCGAAAGAATTATTTCGATCCACACATGTTTTTGAAAGAGGTAATTGGCTGGTGAAAGGAAAAGAAGTAACCCCCAATGTTCCTGCATCTTTAGGAGGATTGCCCCCAAATGCTCCTAAGAATAGATTGAGTATGGCCATGTGGTTAACCGATAAAAAAAATCCCTTAGTATCTCGCACCATTGTGAATAGAATTTGGGAACAATTCTTTGGAATTGGAATTGCAGAAACACTTGAAGATATGGGTACGCAAGGACTTCCACCTACCCATCGTGAATTGCTGGATTATATGTCCTGGAAACTGATGTATGTATATCATTGGGACTTGAAAAAATTGATCAAAGAAATTACACTTAGTGCTGTGTATCGTCAAGACTCGAAACTCAATAAAGAAGCAAAAGAAAAAGATCCTACTAATAAATGGTATGCACGCGGACCCAGAGTAAGATTAACTGCAGAAGAAATCAGAGATCAGGCATTGATGGTAAGCGGATTGATGAGTGAGAAAATGTATGGCCCTGGTGTGATGCCTTTTCAACCCGAGGGAATTTGGAACTCGCCATGGAATGGTTCTTACTGGAAAACGAGTGAGGATGGAAATCAATACCGAAGATCATTGTATACATATTGGAAACGTTCTGCTCCTTACCCTTCGATGTTAAGTTTTGATGCAACAAGCAGAGAAGTGTGTACTGCCAGGAGAATCAGAACCAACACGCCTTTGCAAGCTTTAACAACTTTAAACGATTCTGTATTTATTGAGGTTGCAAAACACTTTGCAAGTCGTATACAATCAATGGGTATCAAAGATAAAAACGCACAGATCACTAAAGGATATGAATTAGCCATGCATCATACCATCACGGATGATAAAAGAAAAGCCTTCGAAAAATTATATGATAAGGCGTATGCTCAATTTAAAGACGATAAAAAGAAAATGATTGCAACAACTGGATCAGAAAAACAAACAGCAGAAAATGCTGCTTTAATTATTGTGGCAGAAGCGATGTTGAATACGGATGAATTCATCACAAAAAATTAGTATGAGTAGAGATAATCAACGCATCATACAGGAAGCAAATGCACACACTATGCAGCAGCTTACGCGTAGGCATTTCTTTCAGGAATGCGTTACTGGAATGGGTGCTATGGCATTAGGATCTGTATTGGGTGGCTGTAATTGGTTGGGCTCAAAAGATCCAGGTTCTATCATCCATTCAAATCCACTCATGGCACATGCTCCTCATTTTGCTGGTAAAGCAAAATCTGTGATTTATATACATATGGCCGGAGCGCCTTCTCAATTAGAATTGTTCGATTTTAAACCTGACTTAATGAAGCTTGATGGACAAGATTGTCCTCAATCATTATTAGAAGGAAAAAAGTTTGCATTTATAAGAGGAGTTCCTAAAATGATGGGGCCTCAAGCAAACTTTAAACAATACGGACAAAGTGGTGCATGGATCTCTGAGCACTTACCACATTTGTCTACAGTTGCTGATGAAATTAGTTTTTTAAAAGCGGTACAAACTGATCAGTTCAATCATGGCCCAGCACAATTATTAATGCATACTGGTACACCCAGATTGGGTAGACCTTCAATGGGTTCCTGGGTTACTTACGGATTAGGTTCTGAAAATAATAACCTTCCAGGTTTTGTTGTTTTGACCTCTGGTGGAAAAAATCCGGATGCTGGTAAAAGTGTTTGGGGAAACGGATTTTTACCTTCTGTATATCAAGGCGTGCAATGTAGAACGGAAGGCGATCCTGTATTGTTTTTAAAAGACCCTGCTGGTATGGATCGCGATTTGCGTAAAGCCTCTATTGATGCTATTAATGAAGCTAATAAATTGACCTACGAAGAATTTCAAGATCCAGAAACGGTTTCACGTATTGCACAATACGAAATGGCATATCGCATGCAGATTGAAGTGCCAGAGACCATGAACATCAATAATGAACCAGCCTATATTCATGAGATGTATGGAACAAAACCTGGTGAAGCTTGCTTTGCAAATAATGTTTTACTGGCGCGTAAATTGGTAGAGAAAGGTGTTCGATTTGTTCAGTTATATGATTGGGGATGGGATAGTCATGGTACAGAAGAAAATTTAGCAATTGACTTTGGATTTGTAAATAAATGTAGGGCCACGGATAAACCGGTAACTGCATTATTATTGGATTTAAAACAAAGAGGATTATTGGATGAAACATTGGTTGTTTGGGGAG
The DNA here is from genome assembly GCA_037127755.1 of Bacteroidota bacterium. Lineage (GTDB taxonomy): Bacteria > Bacteroidota > Bacteroidia > Chitinophagales > Chitinophagaceae > Sediminibacterium. The sequence goes on along the minus strand of JBAXXT010000030.1, from coordinate 20,625 downwards.
GTGAATTTGGAAGAACACCCATGCAAGAGAATAGAGATGGAAAGAAAATGCCTTTCAAAGGAAGAGATCATCATACAGAAGCATTTACTATTTGGATGGCAGGTGCTGGCATTAAAAAAGGATTTAGTTATGGTGAGACGGATGAAATTGGGTATAGTGCTATCAGTGGAAAGGTAACTCCATACGATATTCAAGCAACCATTCTGAATCAGCTTGGTTTTGATCACGAAAAATTAGTGTATCAATATCAGGGAAGGCCTTTTCGTTTAACGGATGTGCATGGTAGAGTGATCAATGAAATACTTGCCTAACAAAATACAATCGGATTTTATGAGTCTAAATCGTAGAAAATTTTTATCAATGGCAGGAACAGCTGCAGCTATTGTGGCGAGTCCATGGGAAACGCTCATGGCCAATAGTCCATCATTTAAAATACCGCCTGGTTTTAGTATTAAAATCATGGGAACCAATTGGGGTTTTGATGGAACCGTAGATGCTTTTTGTGCAAAAGCAAAGGCTGCAGGATATGATGGTATTGAAATGTGGTGGCCAGGAGATAAGTTAGCTCAAGAAATATTATTTGCAGCTTTAAAAAAACACCAGCTTGATATTGGATTTTTATGCGGGGTAGGAGAATCCGATCCACAAAAACATATCATGGCTTTTAAGCAAATGATCGATGCTTGTGCACATCAAACGATTCAACGCCAGCTTTATATTAATTGCCATTCAGGAAAAGATTATTTTCCTGAAGAGGTCAACAATGAAATCGTTCAATACACTATAGATTTAGCGAAAGAAACCGGACTAATAATCTGTCACGAATCGCATCGTTCACGGATATTATTTGCAGCCCATGTGGCCAAAAAATATATTCAGCGATTTAATCAGCTTAGAATGACCCTTGATATTTCACACTGGTGTAATGTGCATGAATCATTATTGCATGATCAGGAAGAAACAGTTCAATTAGCACTCACAAGGGTAGATCATATTCATGCTAGGGTAGGACATCCTGAAGGGCCTCAAGTAAATGATCCAAGGGCTCCAGAATGGGCAGATGCAGTAAAGCGGCATTTAGAGTGGTGGGATAAAGTGGTGGAGTTAAAAATAAAATCAGGAGCAAAACAATTAACCATCTTAACAGAGTTTGGTCCGCCAGATTACATGCCTACATTGGCTTATACAAGACAACCTTTAGCAGATCAGTGGGCTATTAATGTGCACATGATGCAATTATTGAGAAAAAGATATCAAGCTTAAATAAAGAATCGAATGCTTTTTATTACTGAACTTATCGCACATTTTCATCCGGTACTCGTGCACCTTCCAATAGGGATATTAATGCTGGCCATTTTATTTCATTGGCTAAGTACAAAAGAAAAATTTGCAGGTTTATCAATTGCAATTCCTATTGCCTATTTATCAGGTGCCATTACAGCTGTTGTGTCTTGTATCACAGGATATCTATTATCAGGATCTGGTGAGTATGATGAAACCACTTTGAACTTGCATCAATGGATGGGAATACTGGTAGCATTTGTATCCACAACAGGCTATTTATTTTCTCGTACTAATAATCATCAACAATTAAAATGGGTTTCGATTGCATTAGTTGTGTTGCTTACTGTAACAGGACATTTAGGTGGAACACTTACCCATGGAGAAGGCTATTTATGGAAAGGTATTTCTGAATCAAAAAAAGATTCTGTAACTGCAGCCAAAGTGATTGCGAATGCGCAGGAAGCGATTGTTTATAAAGATATTATTCAGCCGATGTTGCATCAGAAATGTTATAACTGTCATGCAGCAACCAAACAAAAAGGCGGGTTGCGTTTAGACGCTGAAGAATGGATTGTAAAAGGTGGAAAGAATGGTAAAGTAATTGTTGCTGGAAATATTGATAGCAGTGAAGTGTACAAACGCATTATGCTGGACGCATTGGAAGAAAAACATATGCCACCAAAGGGCAAGTCGCAGCTCACAGAGCATGAAAGATTATTAATGCAATGGTGGATTGCATCGGGAGCTGACTTCTCAAAAAAATCTAAAGAGCTATCACAAACTGCTGCCATTAAAACTGCATTGAGTGCATTAGAGAAATCTGAAGTTGTGGTTACTAAAAGAGCAGATATTCCTGAAGCGGAAGTAGCAAAGGCAAATGAAATAGTTTTAGAATCTCTGAGAAAATATTCTGTTACTGTTTTTGAAATTTCAGCAAAGAGCAACTGGTTGAGTGCGAATTTTGTGAATTGTACCAAATGGAATAAGGATATAGAAAAACATATGTCTTCGTTAAAAGATCAAATGGTCTGGTTGAAAATACCTGGTGCTCAATTGCAGGAAAGTTCCTGGAAAACCATTGGAGGATTAACCAATTTAAGAAGACTGAGTGCTGAGCATTCCAATATCACAGATAAAGATTTAGTGGGTTTAAGTGCATTACATCAGTTGCAATATTTAAACTTAGTGGATACTAAAATTACTGCTAAAGGGTTGATGCAATTGAAGGGAAATACTAATCTTACAAGTATCTATATAAGTCATACAGGTATTGGGTTACAAGACTTTAATTCATTAAAAGTTAATTTTCCTAAAGCTGTAATTGATACAGGCGGCTATACTGTTCCATTTATTGCTACTGATACACAACAGCTTCATCCTAAAGAGAAGTAAAAATTATTAACCCTAGGCTTCAGCCTAGGGGCTAAAGCCCAACCTGTCAGTTACATCTGAATCCCCACCCTGAAGGGCGGGGTTAACTTTACTTTATCTCCCCCACCATCTGTGCCGGTATCACCCACTCGTCGAATTGTTCTGCTGTTACGTAGCCCAGTTTCACAGCCATCTCTTTTAAAGTAGTTCCTTCTTTGTGTGCAGTCTGTGCAATTTCAGCAGCTTTATAATAACCTATTTTAGTATTTAAAGAAGTAACCAACATCAAACTATTGTCTACATGCTTTTTGATGTTTGCTTCGATAGGAGCTAGTCCTACTGCACACTTATCATTAAAGCTTACACAACCATCTCCAATTAATCTTGCACTGTGTAAGAAATTATAGATCATTACTGGTTTAAATACGTTCAATTCAAAATGACCGGTAGCACCACCAATATTAATGGCCACATCATTTCCCATTACTTGTGCAGCAATCATTGTTAATGCTTCACACTGAGTTGGGTTAACTTTACCTGGCATGATAGAAGATCCGGGTTCGTTATCAGGAATATGTAATTCACCAATACCACTTCTTGGTCCGGATGAAAGCATACGAATATCGTTTGCAATTTTCATCAGACTAACTGCAACTGTTTTCAAAGCACCATGCGCTTCCACAATTGCATCATGGGCGGCAAGGGCTTCAAATTTATTTTCAGCAGTTACAAAAGGAAGTCCTGTTAAATCAGCAATATGCTTAGCCACATTTACATCATATCCTTTTGGTGTATTGATGCCAGTGCCAACTGCAGTTCCACCCAATGCTAATTCGCTTAAGTGTGCTAATGTGTTATTGATGGCTTTTAATCCATGCGATAACTGAGAAACATAGCCGCTAATTTCCTGACCTAGTGTAAGAGGTGTTGCATCCATAAAATGGGTACGACCAATTTTTACAATATGCATGAACTCTTTGCTTTTCAAAGCAAGTGTGTCTCTTAATTTAGTGATACCAGGTATGGTGGTCTCCAACAATATTTTATAAGCCGCGATGTGCATCGCAGTTGGGAAAGTATCGTTAGATGATTGTGATTTATTTACATCGTCGTTCGGATGTAAAAATTTGTCATGGTCTAATAAAGAACCACCTTTTATCACGTGGCCCCTGTAAGCAACCACTTCGTTCACATTCATATTACTCTGTGTGCCAGAACCCGTTTGCCAAACAACCAAAGGGAACTGACCATTTAATTTTCCTTCTAATATTTCATCACAAACCTGTCCGATCAATTTTGCTTTTTCATCAGTAAGTACACCTGCATCTAAATTAGTAAGAGCTGCCGCTTTTTTTAAATAAGCAAAAGCTGCAATGATTTCTTTAGGCATTTTGTTGATGTCCTGAGCTATCTGAAAGTTTTCGATGCTACGTTGCGTCTGTGCTCCCCAATAAACTTCTGCAGGTACTTTTACCTCGCCCATGGTGTCTTTTTCAATACGGAATTCCATAACTGTATTTATAAATGGTGAATGAATTTTGCCCCGCAAAGGTAGTGCAAGATTAAATATTTCCCCACAACCTAATGGGCGGGGTTAATAGATTTATTTACCTGTAAAAGTTGCTTTTCTTTTTTCCAGGAATGCGGTAGTGCCCTCTACCCGGTCTTCTGTATCGAAACTATCTGCAAAGCCTTTTACTTCTGTTTCGTAGCCATCTTTGGATTCATCAAATACGGCATTGGCGGCATCAATACATTTCGCGATTGCAATGGGTGCTTTTGAGTTGATGATGGATAATATTTCGATTGCTTTCGATAATAATAGATCGGATGCTACTACATAGTTAACTAGCCCATAAGATAAAGCAGTGGGAGCATCAACCATGCCAGCACTCATTAATAATTCAAGTGCTCTCCCTTTACCAATTAATTGTACTAGTCTTTGCGTACCACCATATCCCGGTATGATGCCTAAGTTTACTTCTGGTTGTCCGAATTTTGCATTTTCTGATGCCAGTCTAAAATGGCAACTCATTGCCAGTTCACACCCGCCACCTAATGCAAATCCATTCACACAAGCAATGATGGGCTTGGGCGAATTTTCAATTCTAAAGAAAGTTTCCTGTCCAGCTTTAGAAAGCATCATCGCATCTGCTTTACTCAATTGATTGAATTCGCTGATGTCTGCACCTGCTACAAATGCTTTTTGTCCAGCACCTGTGATGATCACTGATTTAATTTCATCATTGGAATAAACTTCATCTATAGCATTATTCAGATCGGTAAAAACCGCGGCATTCAAAGCATTCAGCTTGTCCGGACGATTGATGGTGATAGTGAAAATACCGTTTTCGAGTTGGGTAAGTATTGTTGACATAGTTATGTTTTTGAAATTCTAAAAATCTCTATTCTCCCCAACCCATGTTTTGATATAAGCTGCAATATCAGAAGTTGTAGTGCCCGGCGCAAAAAGATTGCCGACACCCATGTCCTGCAAAGTTTTCATATCATCTTCTGGAATGATGCCGCCACCAGTGAGCAATACATCATTCATCTCTTTCTCTTTCATCAAATTAATGATCTTTGGGAAAACGGTCATGTGTGCACCAGAAAGGATACTAACTCCAATTGCATCTACATCTTCTTGTAAAGCAGCATTTACAACCATTTCAGGGGTTTGACGCAATCCGGTATAAATCACTTCCATACCCGCATCCCGTAATGCTGTAGCAATTATTTTTGCACCACGATCGTGGCCATCTAATCCAACTTTTGCAACCAGTACACGAATAGGTCTTTTCATATGCAAGATTTAGAAAGGAATCTTCAGCAAAATTAGACTAAAATGCCTATTGAAGCGGAGATGTTTCTTTTTTGTCTTTTAGGATCTTCAACTTGAAATCTTCCCGCATTTTTTCATTCATTCCTTTTAAAAGAAGTATAAGAGAACCTCTTTCCCTTGAATATGGGGTAGTAATGCTATCAAATAACACCACCTCTTTGAAGTTCTTGAGGAAATCATGTTCCATTTCGTGGATATCGTCTGTAACTAAAACGATATTATTAAAATGAAGTGAATCGGGCATCCAATATAAAAAACTAGCATTGTCGCTATAGGTTTCCGGTAGTTTATATTTTTTAGCATAATAATTTAAAGCTCCGGCTTCTCCATAATTATCGCAGAATAATAAAGTGTTCAATTTTTCAGAATCATTGAGCGAATGAAATGCCTTAGCAGATTTACTTGCCATTTCTTCCCAGCCCAACATATCAGCAAAGTCTTGAGGTAAAGGATGCGATTCGCCATCTTCCCAATTTAACACGCCCATTTTTTTGATATTCCTTTTTTCGTAGAATGCGGAAAGTTTTGTAGGCTCCATAATTGGTAAAGCAATTGGAATTAAATAGTAGCCCAGTATGATGGGAATTCCAATGAAAAAAACTTTTGCAAATTTGTACCTATTCCTGGTAAACATCTCCAGTTGATAGGACCCAAATGCAAATAAAACCGGGTATGCACCCATAGCATAATAATTTTTCCCATGAAGCAATAAGAGTAAGCCTATGATTATAAAATAGGCAAAGCCGATAAAGCGATAATCTTTCAAATCTTTGACAAACAACAATGCAAATAAACCGGTTATCCATACAAATACAACAGGAAAATTCATGATAAATTGATCTATCAAAAAGCTAGATGGACTAATATATTGTAATTGAGTCTGCTGTAATTTGTTCATGTGAAAGGCAACAGGAAAATGATGTTGGTATTGCCAGATAAAGTTTGGTAGAAAAAGAATCAATCCTATACATGCAGCAATATAAAGATGTTTATTTTGAAAAATACCACGTTGATTGCTGAATAGTAAACCTAATACTAAGCTTAGAATATAAAAAAGTACTGAGTATTTACTTAACATACCTAATCCGCAACAAACGCCTAAGATATACAACCATTTTATTTGCTTTGTTTGAGTAAAGCGAATCGTAGCATATGCGATAGCGGTCCAAAAAAATATCTCCAAAAAATTAGGTTGAAATAAAAAATGCATCCGCAAAAAAGCACCGAAAATAAAAGAAAGGAATACCATGAAAATTGCGAATGATTTCCCGCCTAATGAGAGTACTAATTTGCCTGAAATAATCATCGTGAGTGCTCCAAAAAAGGAAGGCCAGAATTTCAACAAAAAAATATTATTATTAAAAAGGTGGGTAGTCCAGGCTAATAAAGAAAGCAATGGCGGCACTTCCATGAACCCCCAGGCTAAATGATTGCCTTCTGCTACATAAAGCATTTCATCCCGATGTGGTTCGTAGAGGCCGTTTTGTAATAAGAAGGGTAGGATAAATTTTAAGGCAGCTAAAAAAAATAAAAGCCTGTTAGCTTGTTTCATGCAATTGTTTTGCAGAAAGATACCAACAGGCTTTTTATTAATGAATTAAAATATTATAAATGGAGTAACCCTAATACTAATTTTATTCTGGCAACGGTTTCGTTTCTTCCAATGGTAGCGGCAATATCAAATACACCGGGTCCGAATTTTCCACCTACTAACATGATGCGCAATGGCAGCATTAATTCACCAGGTTTTAATTGATGAGCGGCCGCCATTTCTTTGAATTCAGTTTCCAGATCTGAAGCTTCCCAAACTGAACTTAATTCAAAGGCTCGAATCAATTCATTGAAGAACATATTTTTCTTACCATCCCATTTAGGTTGCACTGCTTCAATATCTATGAGCTCAGGTAATTGAAAAAAGAAAGAGGCTTGTGTTACAAAATCTGGTAATACAGTACAGCGATCTTTCACAAGTTCTATCGCTTTAGCCAATAAAGCATCGTCAGTGATTGTAATGCCTGCTTCTGCAAAATATTTTTGAATGCTCAGCTCTAAATCCTTCGGCTGCTTGCGTTTGATCCATTCATGATTATACCATTTTGCTTTTTCGTAATCGAATTTTGCTCCGCCTTTATGAACTCGATCAATCGAAAACCTAGCAATCAATTCTTCCATCGAAAATATTTCCTGATCAGTTCCATCGTTCCATCCAAGCATAGCAAGAAGATTTACAAATGCTTCTGGCAAAAATCCGCGCTCTTTAAATCCAATGGTAGTTTCATTTGTTTTTGGATCTGTCCAATCGCTTGCAAATACAGGAAACCCAAGACGATCTCCATCACGCTTGCTTAATTTGCCATTACCATCTGGTTTTAAAATCAAAGGTAAATGAGCCCACTCGGGCATTTCATTTTTCCATCCCAAATAATCCCATAATAATAAATGCACGGGCGCTGAAGGCAACCATTCTTCACCACGAAATGCATGCGTAATCTTCATTTGATAATCATCTACCACAACAGCTAAATGATAAGTAGGCATGCCGTCTGCTTTCAATAAAACCTTATCATCCACTTGTGAGGTATTGAAATTTACTTCCCCCCGAATCATATCTGTAAAAGAAACGGTTTCATTCAAAGGCATCTTAATGCGAATTACATATGGCGTTCCGGAGGCTAACAAAGTAGCAACTTCATCTGTTGTAAGTGTGATAGAATTGCGCATCTTATCACGAAGAACATGGTTGTATTGTGGGGATGGATTTTCTGGAGTTTTATAATTTGTTCGCATCGCTTCTAAATCAGCTGGCGTATCAAATGCATAGTAAGCATATCCATCGATTACCAATTGCTCAGCATACTCACGGTAGTTTGCTTTTCTTTCACTTTGGCGATAAGGGGCATAAGGTCCTCCATGCAAAGGACTTTCATCTGGCACAATACCACACCATTTTAAAGTTTCAAAAATATAAGCTTCAGCACCTTCTACGAATCTTGTCTGGTCGGTGTCTTCAATACGAACTATAAAATCTCCACCATTTTGTTTGGCAAATAAATAATTAAAAAGAACGGTTCTAACACCGCCAACATGTAGCCCACCCGTTGGGGAAGGAGCAAAACGAACCCTGATTTTCTTTGTCATAAGATTGCAAAGATAAACTTTGCAATTCCGTTCTGAAAAGCAATTGATAAATATCTTTGCAGTATGTATTTTGTAAAAGCACCTTTTTGGCTAAGACGCCTGTATCGTTCCTTAATATGGAAGATACCTGAAAAGGAGAAAGTGATTTATTTGACTTTTGATGATGGTCCACATGTAATGGCCACCCCATTTGTATTGGATCAGCTTCAAAAATATGATGCAAAAGCCAGTTTCTTCTGTATTGGTAAGAATGTAGATGCAGAAAGAGTGATTTACGAAAGGATCTTAATGGAAGGGCATAAAGTGGGGAATCATACGCAGAATCATGTAAATGGGTGGAAAGTTTCAACTGAACAATATCTTTCCAACATCGACCAGGCAACAAATGCCATACATAGTAGCCTTTTTCGACCCCCTTATGGAAGAATTCGGTATAATGCCATTGCCAGGGTAAAATCTTTAATCAGCTCCAGGGCTAAGGAAAAAGGAATTCAAACGGAAGCGAAAATTGTGATGTGGGATGTATTAAGTGGCGATTTTGATGAGCATTTGAGTCCAGAAAAATGTTTACAAAACGTTTTGAAGCATACGGAGAGCGGAAGCATTATTGTTTTTCATGATAGTGCCAAGGCCTGGAAAAGGATGGAGTATGCACTTCCAAGATTTTTGGATTTTTATACTCAATTGGGCTTTCAATTCAAAGTAATTCCTGATTAATTTTTTTAAATGGGGAGGGTATAGAAAAAGAGTGGCCAGGGTAGAAACCCCGGCCCGTTTTTAATCCGTACCCTATGAAAACACTCTTGAAAGCATTTACTGAAACAATGCTTAATGCTTTGATATTTAGTAAATTATGCGGTTAACGGGTTTTAGCAATACCTTTTAACTACATATGATTTTTGAAAACAATTCTAACAGTTCAAACGATTCTTATCCTGTGGATTCATTAACAATGTTCCACTTTTATTAAACGGTAGTCAATCTTCTTTTATTTTGCACTGCTTAAAAAAAGACGGTTATTTTTTTTGACATAAAAGGCAGATTTTTGCAATATGACGGTTATAGATACACATGCACATTTATATTCAGAAGAATTTCAAGGCGATATTGACTTAGTGATTGAAAGGGCTCAAAAAGCTGGAGTTTCAAAAATGTATCTGCCCGCCATTGATAGTTCAGAAACAGAATCGATGCTGGATTTAGAGCAAAAATTTCCGGGAGTTTGTATTGCTATGATGGGTTTACACCCCTGCTATGTGAAAGAAAATGTGGCTTCTGAGTTGGCTCATGTGAAAACATGGCTCGATAAAAGAGATTTTGTGGCAATAGGTGAGATTGGATTGGATTTTTATTGGGATAAGACTTTCACGAATCAGCAATATGAAGCTTTTGATACACAAATGCAATGGGCTTTAGATCTAAAACGGCCAATTGTGATTCATACCCGAAATGCGATGCAAGAAACCATTAATCGGGTAAAACCATTTGCACAAAAAGGTTTAAAGGGCATCTTTCATTGTTTTAGTGGCAGTGCCGAATCTGCTACACAAATCATTGATCTGGGTTTTTTATTAGGCATCGGGGGAGTGATTACCTATAAGAATGCAGGATTGCCAGAAGTTTTAGAAACTGTGGGATTAGAACATCTGGTACTCGAGACTGATGCACCTTATCTCACCCCTGTGCCATTTAGAGGAAAGCGAAATGAAAGCAGCTATCTTACCTATATCATTACCAAACTTGCAGCAGCTAAAGCTGTTTCAGAAATGGAAGTGGCTGCCATCACAACTGCCAATGCAGAGAAAATATTCCATTTATAAATACACTAAAGATTAAAGTGATTTTATGAATTTTAAATGCGAAGACTCAAATCCATTTAATTGATAGAATTCATGCGTGGAAAGCCTTTTATTTTGAGCAGTAACTTCAAATGATTTACAATTATCGGGTAAAGAACTTTCTACATGTTGAATCAGGGCTTTGCCGATACCTTGATTTCTATTTGGTTCATCTACAAACATTTCCTGTATCTCATAGACCAATCCCAGATGATGAAGTAGAATTTGACCATGACAGCTGATATAGCCAATAATTTTAGACAGATTAATATCTTCCGCAACAAAATATAGGTTGCGTTTATTTTTTAGATTTTCATTGAATAAAGTCACGAATAAATCAAAATCAAAAGCTGTATTTTCAAGTGAGCAGATAAATTTATAAATTACTTCAACGTCGTTTAATATTGCTTTTCTAATTAGTATTTGTTCATTCATTGCTAATTAAATTTATTTTCCTTTAGGATTTTGTGGATAGGTAGTATTTCCCTTTGCGTAAAACCAAAGTATCCGATTCATTTTATCATCTTCTCCACCATCTACTTCTTTAAATACTTCGTTTTTCGATTGTAGTGCAAACTTTTTGGCTTTACCAGAAAGTGAATGTGCGTCAGGATTCATTTGGTCTAAAGGAATATTATTCAGCAGGCTGGTATATTTTTTATTGTTTTTTTCATTTTGAAAACAGTCTGTCATTAATCTTGCACTTGCATCAATAATATTCATAGGTGGAAGTCCCAGTATTTGTTCAATAGTTCGCAACATGGAAGTTTGATTATAGTTAGTGCCAATTAGTTTCCCATTGCTATAAGGACTAATCACCAATCCCACTGTTCTATAAGATGAGATATGATCCCATCCACCTTGTGAATCATCTTCGGTAATAAATATGGCTGTGGAATCCCAGTACTTACTATGACTTATCATTTCTACAATTCTTCCAACAGCCAGATCGTTATCAGCCACCATTGCATCTGGTGTTGGATATCCAGGAGAAGTTCCAGCACTATGATCATTTGGTAATGAGAGAACTAATAAATTCGGCAGATCATTATTGGATTCATATTTTTTCCAATCTGCAATAAATATATCTGCTCTTTGTTGATCAGTAAAATCGATGTTATCGCAATCTGGATAGGTACTTGAAATGATCGGACGAATTCTGGCGATGGTGCTCGTATTATGCCAGTCTGGTGTAACCCCATTTTTATAATCGGCATACAATTTTGACCAGTTTCTTTTTTTATCATAAATTGTTTCACAGGCTTCTCCATAAATCTTTACAGATTTTCCATGATCTAATGCTTGATTCCAGATGAATCCATTTTTATTATACACGAGTGCATCTTCTTGTCTGTGGGGGTAACTTCTAAACCAGGCCCTTACCATTTTTTCAACATAATCAGAAACCATTCCAGCATCCGTCCATTGATGCCCTTCAGCAGAAGATTTCCCTGATGCATAAAAATCATCCATCCAACCATATTGTTTAGCAAGTGCATGCATGTTGGGCGTAACTTTTTCTCCAAACACAGTTAAGGAACTATCGTTTCTCCCTTTTGGCAAATCACCAAATACCTGATCGTAGGTTTTATTTTCTTTAATGATGTAAATTATATGTTTGAATACAGAAGGTTCACCTAATCTTTCTGGTATTGGTTTTGGAGAAATATACGCTCTTGGAGCTAATTGCAATTGTTCGTTTCTACTTACTAAATTCATTTGAATTACTTCCTGTGTAAGGCTAACTAATTCTGTTGAGTTGGGTAAGGGAATGATACTTACAGAAGCAATCTGCTGATGAATGGTTCTTGCTTTTTTTATTTCATCAATTACATTGGATCCATTCGATTCCAAATTTGTAACAATCATCTGGTTATTAACTATTGTTAAACCGCCTGGATATGCTTCTGTTGGAATAAATCCAGAAATAGTTGATTGGCCTTTTCCGTTTGATGCTGCATTCTTACCAAGTTGAATTACTGCAATGGCATTGTTTAAACCATTTGCTACATATAGAATATTATTTGCAGTATTTAATGCAAGGGCATTGGGTGTGCTCCCATGTAGTGTATCGTTTAATAAACTAACTGCTATTGTTTCAACTACTTTATTTGACTTAGTTTGAATCACTGAAATATCATCACTTGATCCGTTTGATACATACACATAATTTTCATCTGTGGATGATTTAATGGCATTCGGATGTAAACCCACATTGATATCTGAAATTTTATTTCCTGTATTGATATCGAAAACAGAAATGCTTCCTGTTGCTGTTGCACCAGTTCTTTGATCGGTATAGGCTAAACCCCATGGTACGCCTGCTCTTTCTTTTGTACTATCTAAAGCAATGCTTCCTGCCCAATTACTGACGTACAATTTATTGTTTGCAATTGCAATTCCGTAAGGTGCAATACCCGTATTCGATTTCCAAACAATTGACTTGTCATCCCATTTCAATTTAAGCAACTCATTATTCCCATTGAGTACAATGTAGATATACCAATTTCCATTTTCTTTTAATACAGCTATGTCATTAGGCAATGCATTATTTGCAGGTGATTTTTTTTCGATTGGGATCGCAGAAATATTTTTAAATCCATTATCCCATTCAGCAATCATTAATGCTGCATTTGAATGCCCTGTTTCTGAAGCACTCCATAGAACATACTTTTTATCATTTGCCTGAAAAGTTTTTATGCCTGAATAAGTACTTGCATATTTTTTATAATTAGTAAGATCAGAGTAAGTCCATCTATCAATAATTTTATGCTCTAAAGGGTCTAATGCAACAATGCCATATCTATCTTCAATTACCATTAAGCCTTTATCTGTTAATGGAGTAATATCCAATGCATGATTTTCTAAATCTGGTTTTCCAAAACGTACTACATCACCAGCTGAATGAATGATCCTATTAAAAGGCATCAAGTGTAGTTGCTTATTTTTTTGTAACAAATAATCCGATAAGTTTAAGATATGATCTGTATTGATAAAATCAATTTTAAGATCAATCATTTTTTCCCAAGCAACTGAATAATCGGGAACTCCCCAAAAACGTACTTTTTTATTTTCATCATGCGCATGGGCGATTAATGTATTTATCTTTTCATTTTCTAATGAGGTAATCTCCAATGGGAATTTCTTTTTTACATAGCCCCCGAAATCGTCACTCAATAATGCGATTTTGGATAATGCATCTTTTGAATAGTTTTCATCAAGTCTTCCATCAAACCAAATAAACGATGGGTATTTTGAAAAATCTTTTGCATCAGGTCTGTTTCCTGATATTGCTATAATGATCTTTTTATTTTGAATAATAGCAGGGTATTTTTTCAAAACTTCTATTAAAGCATTTAATGTAGGCAGTGCATCAGTCTTCTGATCAATTAATAATTGTAGTGTTTTGTTTGGATCACTATAAGGATTGCCATTATTCTTATTAAGAAAATAGGATAATGGATCTAAGTATAATTTTTCAAGACTACGATCTACTGAAATATCTTTTGTATCGTGGGCTACTAATATTTTTCCATTCACTAAATGGATATCAGCCTCGATGGATCCAAAGCTTTCCTGATATGCAAGATAAAATGGTTGCGACTGCTCATAATCATTATGTGAATGCGCATTCTGAGTACTATATGATTTTGGTTGAGCATTAACAACGAAAGAAAATTGATAACAGATTAAAACAAGCAATAAATAGAGTAGACGCATAAAAGAGTTGATTGGATCTATAATGATAGTAAAGTTATCGTGTCATTATATATCTAAGGTTATTTAATTAAAAAATTATTAAACCATTTAAAATCAATAAGTTTTGAAATTTTAATCATCTTCTTAATTCCTCTTGTTAAAAAATTGTAAACTTAAAATGACTAATTAGTTATCTCATCATTACCAGATTATTAATTCAATGTTCATGCTTCTCTTACAAGTTTCTTAACAATAGTTTCGCCTTTTATTAACAGGTTTGAACAACCCACAAACAGACTATAGAAACTGTCTATTTATAATCAAAAAAAATAAAAATGAGATTGAGATCAACTATCAGTTTTCTGACTTCAGTGCTTTTCATGGCATTGTGTTTAGGGAATTTGAGTGCCTTTGCACAAACCCAGAAAATCACTGGTAAGATTGCAACTAAGTCGGGCCAAGGAATTGCCGGCGCTGTTGTACGTGTAAAAGAAAACAACTTTAGAACAACAACTGATGAAGCTGGTACTTTTACAGTACAAGCAGACAAGTCATCAACCTTGGTTGTTTCTTCATTTGGTTTTATTACAACTGAAAAGAAAATTGCAGGTGACAATGTTACCGTAGTATTAAACGATGATCCTGCTTTATTAACAGAAGTTGTTGTAACAGCTTATGGTATTAAGAAAGAACAAAAAAGATTAGGTTATTCTGTTTCTGTTGTGAAAGGTTCAGACGTAAATAAAGTAAGGGATGCAAACCCATTAAATGCTTTAGCTGGTAAAGTAGCAGGTTTGTCTGTGGGAGCTAATGCTGAAATGTTGGGCCGTCCTGAGATCGTATTACGTGGTAGTACAGATCTTCTTTTTGTTGTTGATGGTGTTCCAGTTAATACAGATACTTGGAATATTAGTCCTGATGATATCGAATCTTACACTGTTTTAAAAGGAACTAATGCATCTGCATTATATGGTTTCCGTGGTTTAAATGGTGCAATAGTTATTACAACTAAAAGAGGCACAAAAGATAAAAAAGGTTGGAGTGTTGATGTGAACAGTAGTAATATGTTTCAGAAAGGTTTCTTAACGGTGCCTGAAAGTCAGACTGAATACGGTCGTGGTAAAACTTTTGCTTACGATTATGGTAACAGATTATATGATAATGCACAGCGTTTACAAGAATACGGTCCACGTTTTGAAGGACAATTAGTGCGTCAATACGATAGTCCTTATGATCTGGTTACTGGTATCAGAACGCCAACTCCCTGGACTGCTCGTGGTGCTGACAACTTCAATAAGTTCATGGAAACTGGATTAGTTTCTACAAATAACGTAGCATTATCAGCCTCTGGTGATAGATATGATATCAGAATGTCTGTATCTCATATGTATCAAAAAGGGGTTGCTCCAAATACGAAGTTGAATGCCGATAATTTTAATTTGAGTGCAGGTTACAATATCACTTCTAAATTTAAAGTAGAAGCTAACTTGAATTTGAATCAACAATATTCTCCAAATATTCCTGATGTAAACTACGGACCAAACTCATACATCTACATGTTTAAAGTGTATGGTTCTTCTGATTATGATATCAATGATTTGAAGGATGTTTACAAAGGACCTCAAGGGGTTCCAGGATTGATGCAGTATGCACAAGAATATGGTCGTGAAAACAGTGCTTGGTTCATGGCTAAGCAATGGTTGCGTTCTCATGACAAAACTGATATTTATGGTTATATAAAAGCATCTTATAAGTTTAGTGATGCATTAAACTTGAGCGTACGTTCGCAGTTAACAACCTGGAACCAAGCCAGAACAGAAAAAGTTCCTGCTGGTGCAAACTTAAATACCTATACTCCATGGTATTATTTTGGATGGTATGGCGACTATCATGAAGACAAGCGTAGTTTGATGGAGAACAATACCGATTTGCTTTTAAACTTTGATAAGAAGTTAAGCAACTGGACAATTAGTGCATTAGCTGGAGCTTCTGAGCGTTCTTTCAAATACAATTCATTCTGGGGAACAACTAAAGCTTTGGCAATACCTGGTTTGTATTCTTTATCTAACTCAAAAGATGCAGCCCTTTCTTATACATGGGGTTCTAAAATGCAGGTGTACAGTGCTTTCTATAGCATGGATTTCACTTTCAAGAATTATTTCACATTGTCTCATACAGGTCGTGTAGATAAATTATCAACGTTGGCTGATGGTAATAATGCATTTTATTATCCTTCCGTTTCTGCAAGTACTGTTTTGACTGATTATTTGCATTTACCTAAAGCAGTTTCTTTTATTAAGCTTCGTGCTTCTTATGCAAACGTAAAAGGAGCTTTAACGCAGAGTGCAGTTCCTTCAGCGTTTACGCAGGTAACAGGCAAAAGCACCAATGGTGGTTTATTAGGATATGGATCTGATTTGTATTCTTCTTATGATGGTCCTTCTTATGCTAACCAGAATGCTTATGCAATTACCAGTTATTATAATGGAACAGCTTCAGTAGATTATTCAAGTACTATTGCAAACCCTACATTAAAGCCTTTCAACCGTCAAACAGTTGAAGCCGGTTTGGATATGAAATTCTTGAAAAACAGAATTGGATTTGATCTTACTTTTTTCCAAAGTTTAAACGGACCACAGATCTATGCTTTGCCAGTTGCGCCTTCAACTAGTTATGGTGCACAAAATGTAAATGGTATTACTACTAAGAAACAAGGTTTTGAACTTTCTATCAATGGTTCTCCATTAAGAAGTGCAAAAGGCCTGAATTGGGATGTGAACTTTAATATTGCTTCTTATAAAGAAACTTTGGATGCTATTTATGGCAACGAATCTGTATTATCATTAAATAGCCATAACTACAAGGTAGGTGATAGACTAGATGCTTACTATGGTGCTGGATTTGTACGTGATGGCTCTAATAATATTTTTTATAGTGGTGGTTTACCGTTACGTGCACCTTCTGATATTAATAACAATACTTTCTTAGGTAATTTGAATCCTGATTTCACTTTTGGATTTGGAAATAAGTTTACTTTAAATAATTTCTCATTAAGTTTCCAATTTGATGGAAGAATTGGCGGAAAAATTTATGATGAAATTTATAAAGATGGAATGAATGGTGGTACCTCTATCGAAAGTGCTACTGGTGCTTTTGGTGTAGCTCGTTTGGCAGAATGGCAAACTACTAGCATGGGTACTGTAGCTCCAACTCCTAAATATGTAGCTGATGGTCTTACTATCACAGGTGGTACTCCAAAATTTGCTAATGGTCAAATTACAAATATCAAAGACTTAACAATTGTTCCAAATACTACTGCAGCAACTGTTCAGAATTTTATCTCTTCAGGTATTGGTAATGTAACTGAATACTGGATGATCGATCGTTCTTATGTAAAATTGCGTGAAGTGAGTTTTGGCTATACTTTCCCTGCTAAAATGTTAGGAAACAATAAAGTTATTAAGTCGGCTTCAATTTCTTTGGTTGGTAGAAACTTATTATACTTCGCTGCAAGAAAAGATTTTGATATCGATCAGTTCACTTCAGGATTTAATGATTCAAACAGATCATTGAACAAAGGAGATGCGTTGCAGAGTGTTACTACAAGAAACTTTGGTTTTAACTTAAACCTTACTTTCTAATTATTCATCAACAGAAATTCATCGAAAATGAAAAATAAATTAATTATCCCGATTCTTTCAATACTCTTCACAAGTTCAGTTTTTACTGCTTGTCAGAAAGGAGACTTATTGTCAAATCCAAACGTTGCAGCGGAAACTTCAACGGTGCCTGCTTCCTTGATTTTAAACCACATTACTGCTACTTTGCAGAGAAATGAAGATCCAATCATTGCAGATGTGTGGAAATATGACCAATATTTTGTTTCAAACTACTCTTATTATTTTGGTAGTAATTTCTACAACTGGTCAAACACCAGTCATACTTACGATATCGTTAAGTATGCAAACAAAATGGAAGAGCAGGCTTTCAAGCAATTTGGCAATAAAACAAATGCATATTATGCTTTGAGCAAATTTTTTAAAGCACATTCATTTGTTTGGTTATCTGAAAGAGTAGGTGATATTCCAATGTATGAGGCAGGGGATGTAACTATCTTAGAACCTAAATATGATTCACAAAAAGAAGTATTCAAGAATTCTTTAAATATGCTTGATACTGCAAACACTATTTTAGGGGCTTTAATTTCTTCTGCAAACGCGAATACTAAAGTAGATGCTGCTGGTGATATTTATGGTATGACATATTCACAATGGCAGAAAGTAATCAATACCTATAAACTACGTGTATTGATTTCTTTGAGCAAACGTGCGGATGATAATGCTGATTTGAATGTGAAAGCTCAATTCGTTGCCATCATTTCTAATCCTACAAAGTATCCTATTATGACTGCAAACAGTGATAACATGGTATATACTTATAACTCTGCTTACAATCAATACCCGGTAAACAGAGCAGGATATAGCCCTTATGGATATGCTGCAAATATGAACAAAACTGTATTAGATCTTTTAACTACGAATAAAGATCCAAGAACATTTGCATTTGCAGTTCCAGCTCCTGCTCAATTAACAGGAGGTAAAACAGTAAGCGATTTTACAGCATATGTTGGTGCAGATGTGAATATTGCACAAGCTACTTTGAGTAACAACTCTACTGCTGGTATGTATTCTTTCATCAACTGGAACAGATATTTCTCAAATGCAGCTGGTACAAACTGTGAGCCTTATATTTTCTTAGGATACCCGGAAATGTGTTTCAATATTGCTGAAGCGGCTAACCGTGGATGGATACCTGGAACTGTTGCAGCTGATTGGTATTTGAAAGGAATTAATGCATCATTAGGAGTATATAAATTAACACAAGGTCAGTCTTTCGTTATCGGTAACCTTGATGGAACAAAACCAAATATGGGTACTGCTACAATTGATATTACTACCTTCCTTGCACAACCTGGAGTAGTGTATGCTGGTGATAATGCATCTGGTTTAACCCAAATCTTAAATCAGAAATATATTGCTTTCTTTAGTAATTCAGGTTTCCAGTCTTTCTACAATCAACGTAGAACTGGTGTACCGGCTTTCTCTCAAGGTGGTGCTGGTATTGGTACTCCAAACAATGCAATTCCTGTTAGATGGTTATATCCTCAGGACGAAATTAATTTCAATAATGCTAACCTTACATCTGCCCTAACTTCGCAGTATGGTGGTTCTGATAATGTGAACTCATTAATGTGGTTAGTTAAGTAATAGGGTTTTAATAATTTTATAAGTCCCCCCGAGTGATCGGGGGGACTTTATTATTTTTGTCAATCATTTTAAATTAAAAAAATGAAAACTTATTTTTCCTTAATAGTTATGCTACTTCCATTTTTTGGAATCTGTCAAATTGCCGATAGTTTAAAAAGGGAAGTAAAATTGCAAGGCGCCATTAATTTCAGAGATATTGGTGGCTATAAAACCAAGGATGGTAAAGAAGTAAAGTGGGGAAAGATGTATCGTTCAGCTGAGATTAATAGATTAACTGAGGCAGATCTAGAAAAATTAGAAGCATTAAAAATCCATTATGTTCTTGATTTTAGAGGACCAGCTGAAGTTGCAGCAGGTGCCGACAAAGTTCCCAATACAGCAATAAGAATTTCATTGCCGGCTGGCTCTGAAGATGTAGGAGACAGGTCGAAAATGTTTAAATCAATGTCTGAAGCCAAGGTAGGTGATAGTATCATGCTTCCTTTTTATTCGAATATTGATGCATATCCGAAAAGATATAAACCAATGTTTGAGGCTTTGATTAATAATTCCAATGATAGCGCACTTGTATATCATTGTACCGCAGGAAAAGATAGAACTGGAATCGCAACTGCACTTATTCTTTATGCATTGGGCGTAGATGAACAAACAATCATGAACGATTATTTGGCTACAAATTATTATCGTCAGTCCGACAATGGTCGTATGCGCAAAATGTTGATGGATAACTATCACTTGAAAGAGACAGTTGTGGATGATGTGCTAGGCGTAAAAGAAATTTATTTGAAAACTAGTTTTGAAGCCATTAATAAGAAATATGGTTCCATCGAAAAATTTCTTAAATCAGAAATGGGATTGAATAAATCTGCCATCAAAAAACTAAAGAAAAAATATACGGCTTAATAAATTTAATAGATAACATTAAATTAATGAAGGCTTAACTTTAAGCATAGGTTCATTGCCTTCTTTTGCAAAACACTTCCATGAAAACATTTCAACTTGTTTTCTTTTGTTTTGCTATCAGCATTATTTCGCTAGCACAACCAAAAGCTCAATCTCGCAACATTTTTATTATCACTACTGATGGTTTTAGGTGGCAAGAAGTTTTTAAAGGTGCAGATTCAAATATTCTCCATAATCCCAATCAGGTAAAAGACACTGCTTTAATGTGTGCACAGTTTTGGGA
>JBAXXT010000029.1:0-34716 GCA_037127755.1 Bacteroidota bacterium | reverse complement strand
ATATAAGGTTTCCCCTCCATCCCGAGCACTCGGGATGGAGGGGACGCCGATTTCGCGACCGCGGAATACGGCTGGGGTGGTTCATTCATTTAAGATAATTTTCATCGTGCATGTTTTCTTCCCACCCCGTCTGTTCGCTCAGTCGCTCCAGCCACCCCTCCCAAGCATGCTTGGGAGGGGAAACTTATATTTTTTTATTACAATAATGCATCAAGCTTCACTTTTTCCTATATTTAAATTCACAAAAACTTGCCATATGACTCCATTTATTGCCGAACTAGTGGGTACCTGTTTAATTTTAGTTTTAGGAGAAGGCGTTGTAGCTAACACCCTTTTAGCTAAAACCAAGGGTAACGGAGGTGGAATAATTGTGATTGCCTTTGGGTGGTCGATAGCAGTTTTTGTGGGGGTATTTAGCACTTCTGCAATCAGTGGGGCACACCTAAATCCGGCTGTAACCATTGGATTGGCTATGGCGGGCAAATTTGAATGGGCCTTGGTTCCTACCTATATTTTGGCACAATTTCTAGGTGCCATGCTAGGCTCAACTCTTAATTGGTTGAATTACCGACAACACTTAAATGCTACCACCGATCCGGGTTTGCAATTAGCTTGTTTCTCAAATGAACCTGCCATAAATAGTACTTTTCAAAATTTATTTAGTGAGGCTTTAGGTACCATGGTATTAGTCATTGCCGTGCTTTTTATGACGAAAGCAACCAATAGTTTGGGTCCATTAGACGCATTGCCAGTGGCATTAGTGGTGTTGGGAATTGGACTAAGTCTGGGTGGCACAACCGGTTATGCCATCAACCCAGCAAGGGATTTGGGTCCTAGAATTATGCATGCTATTCTTCCGATGAAAGGAAAGGGTGGTAGTAATTGGGGCTATAGCTGGATTCCTGTGGTTGGCCCTACCATTGGTGCGGTAATGGCAGCCCTTGTTTTTAAGGCACTTCAGTAAATTTGACGGAAATGTTGAAAATATCTTAAAAAAACCATGCTTTTTCTAGCAAATGAACTTTTTTGAAAGGTTCTATCCCTTACCTTTGCCGCCAAATCGGGATGGCTAATTCCGATTCGAATTTCGTACATTTTTTAAACCTATATATATCTCCAGAAATGGCTACAAAAGGTAAGATTAAGCAGATTATCGGTGCGGTAGTGGACGTTCATTTTGCAGATGACAACACTTTACCAGAGATTTTCAACGCGTTGGAAATCACCAAAGAAAATGGTGACAAACTGATTTTAGAGGTTCAACAGCACCTCGGTGAAGACAGTGTTCGTACCATTGCGATGGACGGAACAGAAGGACTTAAGCGTGGAATGGAAGTAATTGACACAGGCAAAGCAATTGCGATGCCAACCGGTCCGTTGGTAAACGGCCGCTTGTTCAATGTAACCGGCGACGCAATTGATGGTCTTCCACAAGTGAGTAAAGAAGGCGGACGTCCGATCCATAATAAACCCCCATTATTCGAAAACTTAAGTACGGCTTCTGAGATCCTTTATACAGGAATCAAAGTGATCGACTTGATCGAGCCATATGCAAAAGGTGGTAAGATTGGTTTGTTCGGTGGTGCGGGTGTAGGTAAAACCGTATTGATTCAGGAATTGATCAACAATATCGCGAAAGGTCACGGTGGTCTTTCTGTATTTGCTGGTGTGGGTGAGCGTACTCGTGAGGGTAATGACTTGCTTCGTGAAATGATTGAAGCGGGTATCATGAACTACGGTGAAGCTTTCAAACATAGCATGGAAGAAGGCGGCTGGGATTTGAGCAAAGTGGATATGGAAGGATTGAAAGAGTCTAAAGCTACTTTCGTATTCGGACAAATGAACGAACCTCCAGGAGCACGTGCGCGTGTGGCTTTGAGCGGATTAACGATTGCCGAATATTTCCGTGATGGAGATGGTACTGGAAAAGGTAAGGACATCTTGTTCTTCGTTGATAATATCTTCCGTTTCACTCAGGCTGGTTCTGAGGTATCGGCCTTGTTAGGTCGTATGCCTTCAGCGGTAGGTTATCAGCCTACATTGGCTACTGAAATGGGATTGATGCAAGAGCGTATCACATCAACCAAAAATGGTTCTATTACCTCTGTTCAAGCGGTGTATGTTCCTGCGGATGATTTGACCGATCCGGCTCCTGCAACTACTTTTGCTCACTTGGATGCAACTACGGTATTAAGCCGTAAGATTGCCGATTTGGGTATCTATCCTGCGGTGGATCCTTTGGATTCTACTTCTCGAATTCTTACGCCATTGATCGTGGGTGATGTGCATTATGATTGCGCTAACCGCGTTAAATTAATTTTACAACGCTACAAAGAATTACAAGATATTATTGCTATCCTGGGTATGGACGAATTGAGTGATGAAGATAAGATGACCGTTCAACGTGCTCGTAAAGTGCAACGTTTCTTGAGTCAGCCTTTCTTCGTAGCTGAACAGTTCACAGGATTGAAAGGTGTGTTTGTGGAAATCAATGATACCATTCGTGCATTCAACGCCATTATGGACGGTGAAGTGGATGAATATCCTGAAGCAGCATTTAACCTGGTTGGTACTTTGGAAGATGCGGTTGAAAAAGGTAAGAAAATGATAGAAGCTGCTAAAGCTTAATTAAAAGAATAGTAATGAACGTAGAAATATTAACACCCGAAAAAAAGTTGTACAGCGGAGATGTGTATGGGGTTCAATTACCAGGCATCACGGGTCTTTTCGAAATTTTAGAAAAACACGCTCCTTTAGTAAGTGCTTTAGGAAAGGGTACCGTTAAAATTCTGAAAGACAAAAACAGCTTTGAACACTATACCATTGAAAGTGGTTTTGTGGAAGTGTTGAATAATAAAGTTACGGTGTTGGTGGAAGGTGCAAAAGAAGCATAAGCCACATTGAAATAGTTTGCAAGAGCCCGGAATTTTCCGGGCTCTTTGTATTTAAAGCATCAAATAATATTTACTTTTAAAGATGTATCCAACAGATAACTTTTATACAACAAAGCCGAAAAATCAACGGAATAGAACACTGCTGATTATTGCAGCAGTATTAGGATTTTTTATGGCGGTATATATTTTGTTTTCGCAAGTGTTACCAAAGATTGCCATCCATTTTATTTCTGTGCAGAATGAAATCGAAATGGGTAATCAATTTTTTAATGGAATGCAGGAAGAAATTAAATTCGATAAAAACGCCAGCGTTATTTTACAAAATTTTGCAGATCAATTACACTTGAGTAAACAATATCCGATCAAAGTTTCTGTGGCAGTTTCTGATGAAGTAAATGCCTATGCTTTACCCGGCGGGCATATCGTGGTAAACACTGCTATCTTACAAGAATTGCAAACACCGGAATCGTTGGTGGCATTGCTAAGTCATGAGTCAACGCATATTAATCGCAGGCATAGTTTACAAAATATTTTATCCTCGATGGGTTCTGGTTTTGTGATTAGTTTATTTACAAATGCAGCTGGAAGCGCTGCTAAAATAATTGTAGGCAACGCTGATTTTTTAGTGCATATGAATTACTCCAGAAAATTAGAGCAGCAAGCAGATGAAGAAGGAATGGTGCTGATGCAAAGAAATAATATTGATCCTAAAGGAATGTTAGAATTAATGCAGCGATTAAAAGAAGCAAATAATGACTCATCCATGAAAGCCTTATCGTTCTTGAGTTCGCACCCATTAACCGACGAAAGAATTGCAGATGCGGAAAGATATATAAAGGCTCATCATTTTACTGCACACCAAAGCAATGAATTGCTGGAAGATTACTGGAAGCAATTAAAATTTGTAATTAAAACAGACAATTAATTCAACTGTGGATCTTTTGGATAATTGATCATCTGTTGATATTCTCCACCTAAATCGAATAAGGCTTCTTTCCAGATCTCATCAATGTTTTTATAGAAACTAAGTCTGCGGGTAGCCTTACGTGTGATCCATGTTTTTTCTGATAATTCTTCCACTAATTGTCCTGCCCCCCATCCACTATATCCAATAAAAAAACGAATATCTTCTTCGTTTAATTCTTTGGTCAGAATTAGAGATAATACCATTTCAAAATCGCCACCCCAGTAAATACCATCAATGAGTTCTGTGCCGCCCAATAGATCGGGTTTGCGATGAATAAAATGTAGGGAATCTTTTTGTACGGGTCCGCCAATAAACACAGGAAAATTGCATCCCTCTAATACTTCAAGCAGATCTCCAATCACTTGATGGTGTAGTTTATTCAGTACAAATCCAAAACTTCCCTGTTCTTCATGATCACATAATAAAATAACGGTCCGTTGAAAGTTTGGGTCTTTCAAAAAGGGATCAGATATCAGCAATTGGCCAGGTTCCGGAGCTGTCATGAATGAAAAATTAGTACAAAGGAATTTAACTGCAAAAAATATTCTTAGTCCGTTAAAAAGCTCATAAATACAAATATCCGGGTGTTCCCTAGTATTTCAAACCGTTATATTTGTAAGAATGAAGCGAACTTTCCCCATCATAATTATACTGATCTCTTTGTCACTCCTGGGCCTTCTGCTATTGCAGGCTTCCTGGTTGAACAACCTGATTAAAGTAAGAGAGGGTCAGTTAAATAATAAGCTAAGCGCAAACGGCTTAACTGTGGCTGCTGATCTGTATAAAAAAGTGTATAGCGGTCAGGTAATACGACCAAGGAAATCTGGGATGGGTGGATTTAATTCTGATTTTCATTTGCACGTTATTAAGCCATTAACCATAGGAGAAAAATTTTCTGTGGATGAAGTATCCGCCAAATTGCGCAAAGAATTTTTAACCGATGAGTGGCATCATTTAGAATTCGAGTTTGCCATTTATTCTTCTACACAGGAAATTGAAATGCTGACTGGTGGATATGAAAAAGCGAGTTTAGATACTGGAGTAAATAAAGTTTTTATCATTCCCATTCTGCCTGATGAATCCATCACGCTGGACGACATGGCCAGTTATGAACAACTGATTGTTCTCATTCCAAATTATACGAAACAGGTTTGGGCATCCTTAGAGTGGGTAATTATTGGTGCCGGTGTTTTTATGCTGATCATCATTGCTGCATTCTATGTAACTGTTCGATCTTTATTGAATCAGAAAAAATTGAGCGAGATCAAGAGTGATTTTATCAATAATATGACACACGAATTCAAAACCCCACTCGCTACTATTTCTTTGGCGGTGGATGCTTTGAAAAATGAAAAAGTATTAGCTAGTCCGGAGAAACGTGAATACTTCAGAAGCATCATTAAGGAAGAGAATATTCGGATGAACAAACACGTAGAAACCATTCTGCAAGCTGCTTTGATGGATCGACAAGAATTGAAATTAAATCTTAGCGAAGTTCATTTGCATGAAATGTTAGCACAGGTTTTAGATAATTATGTATTGCAGTTACAAAGTAGAAATGGTAAAGTAGAAACACTCTTTAATGCTAAGTACGATTTGATTTCAGTAGATGAAGTTCACTTTTCAAATTTGTTATCTAATTTAATTGATAACGCAATAAAATATTCAAACGAAAATATTTTCATAAAAGTTTCTACTCATAGCACTACTAAAGTACTGGTCATTCGGATAGAAGACAATGGAATAGGCATGAGTAAGGAAACCGTAAAACGCATCTTCGAAAAATTCTATCGCGCACATACAGGTAATCTACATAATGTAAAAGGTTTTGGTTTGGGAATGAGTTATGTAAAAACAGTCATCGATGCACACAAAGGAAAAATTCGTGTAGAAAGCACTTTGGGGAAGGGAAGTATTTTCACAATAGAAATTCCCCTACTGCCGCTTTCTGCATGAGTACAATAAAATAATAAATACCCCTCCTGCCCCGAGTACTCGGGGATAGGAGGGGAGCCCAAGCGGTTTAGCGATGGGCGGGGTGGTTGAAAGTCTTCTAAGTTTAGTAAAAACATTTTCTAATTTCTCCTAACACATATTCCACATCCTTAAACACCCAAATATTCTCAAATCTTATAACACGAATTCCCATACTATTAAGAAAAGCAGTTTTTTTAGCATCACGTTTCATTCCGTCTTCCCAAAAATGATCTTCTCCATCTAGTTCAATTGCAAGCTTTTCATCGGGGCAGTAAAAATCAATAATAAAGTTTCCGATACTATGTTGTCGTCTAAATTTTCTTCCTTCAAGTCTTCTATTTTGTAAGTAGTTCCATAATGTTACTTCAGCAGGAGTACCCGAGTTTCTGAGTTTTTTGCGAAAATTAAAGAGGCTTGATAAATTATTTGTTCGATAAGTTTTCATGAAGAAAAAGTATACATCAAGAAGTAGATAAACCCTATTTTATAACTATAAATTTTTCAGTGTAAAATATTTTAATCAAAAAAAAGCACCCTACTTATTCACTTGAATAAAAAAATGTACACCCATCCTGCCGCTTGCGGATAGGAGGGGCAGCCGATGCCGCGAATGCGGCATACGGCGGGGTGGTTGTCTTTAAGAGAAACATGCATATTAGTTTTAGAGAGCAACCACCCCAGTCATCGCTCAGTCGCTCGACTTTCCCCTCCTATCCGCAAGCGGCAGGAGGGGTGTTTCAAAAAAACATACACCCCACTTGTTCGCTTGCGGATAGGAGGGGTGTTTATTGTTTTAAACGCTCAGCGTTTAAAATATCACTTTTCACTTCCAAAGCAAACACCCATCCCCGTAACTCAGAAAACGAAAATCACTTTCTAAAGCATATTCATATACCCTTTTCCATTCTTCTCCAATGAGTGCAGATACTAATAATAATAGTGTTGATTGTGGCTGATGAAAATTGGTGATGAGTGCTTTTGCAATTTTAAATGAATAGCCTGGAGCAATGATGATTTGTGTTTTAGTAATCAACAATTCTAATTCATTTTTTTGCATCCATACAATGAGTGCTTGTAATGCTTCTGCTGCTGAAATGCCTGATGCGTCTATCGTATAGGGATCCCATTGATTAATTACTAATTCGGATAAAGCAATATCACTGCGCAGAATTGTTTTCACCCCTAACCAATACAATGATTCTATTGTTCTCATGGATGTGGTACCCACGGGAATAATAGTGTCGTTTAATTTTGAGATTATTTTTTGAATCAATGCAACAGGTACTTCTAAAAACTCTGCATGCATTTCATGCCCTTCTATTTTTTCTGCTTTAACGGGTTTAAAAGTACCGGCGCCCACGTGTAATGTGAGGTATGCCTTTTGAATATTTTTTGCATCAAGTTGCTCGAATACCGCTTCCGTAAAATGTAATCCCGCTGTGGGAGCTGCCACAGATCCATCGTATTTGGCGTAAATGGTTTGATATCGATCCAAATCACTTGTTTCTGCGGCACGATTTAAGTAAGGCGGTAAGGGAATTAATCCGGCAGCGTGTAATATTTCAGCAAATGAAATATCTGTATCACTCCAACTAAATTCAATCAAATAATAGTCTGCGATCTGCTCTTTTCGTTCAGCTGTAAATGCAATAGTTCTCCCACCATGCAAAATGGCTTTTGAAATTTGTGATTCCTTCCATTTTTTGGCTCCCCCCACCAAACATTTCCAGAATACTTTTCCTTTTTGCAGCATCGCTGAAGTGATATCCGGGTATCGATCATCTGGTTCTAAACAGAAAATCTCAATGGTTGCCCCAGTTTCTTTCTGAAAAAGGATGCGCGCTTCCACCACTTTGGTATTATTAAATAGGAGCAGACTGTTTTCTGGAATTTCTTTAGCGATCTGCTGATAGACCGATTCTGAGATCTGTTCGCCCTTGTAAATCAACAACTTACTCTGATCTCGATTAGCCAAAGGGTACTTGGCGATGCGGTCCTCAGGCAAATTATAACTGAAATCTTTGATCTGGAGGTCTTTCGGATGCATAGGCAAATTTAGAAAAGATTGAGCTTATCCACACTAATTCACAGTTCATGCACATGCTTTTTTCACTAAAACAGCTGCAACTCCATCCAGTACTCACTTATAGCCGTTTTTTTCTTGTGGATAAATACAAACGGCTAAAAACACCATTAAAAGTGGGAAAAAGTGTTATTTTGTGTCAACAAGTGGTAATACTTGGAAAAACTTATTCACTAATGCAAGGATTTCACGGAGAATATGCAGCTACGGTAGACGCGAAAGGTCGCTTCTTGCTTCCGGGTGGACTGAAAAAACAGTTACCTGAAGCAGAAGATCGATTTATCCTCGCCCGTGGTTTCGAAAAATGTCTCACGTTATATCCATTGAAAAGTTGGGAACTCATAATTGCCAAGATCAGTAAACTAAATGATTTCGACCCGAAAGTACGTCAATTCCGTCGTCAGTTTTTGGGAGGAGCCACTGAAATTGAACTGGACAATGCAGGCAGAATGTTGTTACCAGCTTCGCTTCGCGAGTTTGCAAGCTTGAATAAGGATATCGTTCTGGCAGCAGCCCTTGATCGTTTCGAGATCTGGGATGCGGCTAAGTACAATCAGCTCTTTGAAGATTTTTCACCAGAAGCATTCAGCGACCTGGCCGCAGAAGTCATGAAAGAGAAGGGTGATGAAAAAAACGGTTAAAATTCCGACTATGAACAAGAACAGTGAACAAGGTTCGGAATCAACCCAACACCCTTCGGCTAATGACTATCATGTACCAGTATTGTTTTACGAATGCATGGACGCACTAAACATTAAACCTGATGGTATTTATGTGGATTGCACTTTCGGTGGTGGGGGACATAGTCGCGGAATTTTAGAACAACTCAATAAAGATGGTAGGTTATATGCTTTTGATCAGGATGCTGATGCAAAGCAAAATTTACCTGATGATGAACGTGTTGTTTTTGTTCCCGCCAACTTCCGTCATATCCAACGCTTTTTGCGTTTGCATAAAGTACAGAAAGTGGATGGAATACTCGCCGATCTGGGAGTTAGTAGTTATCAGTTTGATGAAGGTGATCGTGGTTTCTCTATTCGTTTTGAAGGTCCGCTTGATATGCGGATGGATCGTAGACAAACACTATCTGCTGCAGATATTATCAGCACTTATAGTGAGCAACAACTACACAAACTTTTTGAAAAATATGGAGAGGTTACCAATTCAATCACACTGGCAAAACATATCGTTCATCAGCGCAAACATTTGCCTGTGCAAACGATTGGACAATTCAAAGCTTTGATCAGTGCTGTTGTAAAAGGTAATCCGAATAAATATTTAGCACAGGTTTTTCAGGCGCTAAGAA
The DNA here is from genome assembly GCA_037127755.1 of Bacteroidota bacterium. GTDB lineage: Bacteria > Bacteroidota > Bacteroidia > Chitinophagales > Chitinophagaceae > Sediminibacterium. The sequence continues at coordinate 25,489 of JBAXXT010000029.1, read as the reverse complement.
TGGAAGTGAATGATGAGATGGGTGCGCTGAAAGAAATGTTAGAACAAGTGCCTTCGGTTTTGAATACAGGCGGAAGGGTTGCTGTAATTACGTTTCATTCGATTGAAGATAGACTGGTGAAGAATTTTTTTAAGCAAGGAACATTTGAAGAAGTAGAAGAACATCCGTTACTATCAGTTGAAAAAGAACGGATACTGAAAATAATTACAAAGAAGCCAATCACAGCTGCGGATGCAGAGTTGAAGAGAAATAGTAGAAGTAGAAGTGCAAAGTTGAGAGTGGCAGAAAGATATTGATCACCCGTACCCGAGAACGAAAACTAATGGCAGAGCAGGTAAAAAATACCGCAGCTGGTAACAAGAATCCTTTAAAGGGTTTGTTCAGTTATCAGTGGATCGTAAAGAACATTCCATTTTTTTTATTTCTAACAGCACTAACTGTATTGTACATCGCAAATGGTCACAATGCAGATAAGATTATACGTAAGATCAATACAACCAATAACGAATTGAAAGAATTGCAATTTGAATATAAGACCCTGAAAAGTGAAGTGATGTTTAAAAGTGAGGAAGTGGAAGTGCTGAAAGCAGCATCACCACTTGGTTTAAAAATAAGTAGAGAAACGCCACAACGTTTGAAGTTAACGAAGTAGGTGAGGGAAAGAAGTGAAGAAAAAGATGAAAGAAAATACGATAACCCCGGCTTTCAAGCCGGGGAATTAGGAAGAGTTTTTTTTGAAAGCTTGACATTGAAATAATAGATGCTATCATGGAAGTAAAACGCGACATACTTTGGAGGGTCTATCTCAGCTACCTGCTGGTGATAGTGGCCTGCATCGCTATCTTCGGGAAAGCTATTTATATACAGCAAGTGCAAGGTCCTCATTGGAGAAGCATGAGTGATAGCTTACACCAGCACATCGATTCAATCGAAGCAGAACGTGGTACTATTTTTAGTGAAGACGGTCAAATGCTTAGCACCAGCATTCCTCAATTTGATTTATATATCGACTTCCGCGTCGAATACCTACACGAAAAATCTGGTGTGCATTTTAGAAATAATATAGATTCTCTTTCTTATTTTTTAGCTGATCTGTTTAAAGATCAATCAGAGGACTCTTACAAAAAAATAATCAAGCAGGCCTATCGCGATAATGAAGCTTATTTCGAATTGCATAAAAAAACTACTTACCGCGAATACGAACAACTTCGTCATTTCCCATTATTTAAAGAAGGAAGATATAAAAGTGGCCTGATCGTAAACGAAAGAAATATTCGCCTGAATCCTTATGGCATACTTGCTTTTAGAACAGTGGGTTTGGATCGCGAAACATCAAAAGTGGGATTGGAAAAAACCTATGATAGTATTTTAAAAGGAAGAGAAGGGAAGCAATGGGTGCGTACAATTGCGGGTGGCGTAAAAGTTCCGATTACAGACGATTATATTGTTGAACCAGAAACAGGAAAAGATATTGTAAGCACCATCGATGTATTTATTCAAGAGATCGCAGAGAATGCATTGATGAAGATGATGGAAAAAAATGAGGCTGAACATGGTTGCGCCATTGTGATGGAAACAAAGACTGGAAAAATAAAAGCCATTGCAAACCTGGGTAAACAAGAAAACGGAAGCTATAGTGAAGATTTGAATTATGCTATAACTACCAGATCTGAACCAGGGTCAACTTTTAAATTAGCAACCTTAATGGCTTTGTTAGAAGATAAAAAAGTAACCTTAAACGATATCGTTGATCTGGAAGGTGGTACTTGGAAAGTTGGTGGACTTACTGTTTACGATTCCGAACAATCTGGTCATAGAGGCGTAACGGTTAAACAAGCATTTGAATTAAGTTCAAATGTGGGGATGGCGAAATTAGTAAACAATGCATACGGTTCTCATCCATCTCAATTTATACTTGCACTCTCCAGAATGCATATGGATTCCATTACAGGGGTTGATTTAGTGGGGGAAGCGCGTCCTGATATTTTTAGACCAAACCAAAAGCGATGGGTTCCAACTGCATTGCCCTGGATGGCTTTTGGTTATAACCTTCAAGTTACTCCTTTACAAACTTTGACTTTATATAATGCGGTTGCGAATCATGGAAAAATGATGCGCCCATATTTAATTTCTTCTATCAAAGAAGAAGGTGTGTTGTTGAAAAATATTGAGCCAACTGTTTTAAGAGAAAAAGTTTGTAGCGATCAAACTTTAAAAATGTTACAGTCTTGTTTGGAAGGCGTTTGTACAGATGGCACTGCTAAAGAATTATTTAAAAATAGTTTGTATCCGGTAGCTGGTAAAACAGGAACTGCATTGATGGCTAATGGCAAGATGGCCTATACTGAAAAGATCTTTCAATCTTCTTTTGCAGGTTATTTTCCTGCAGATAATCCACAGTATTCCTGTATTGTAGTCATTAAAAATAAACCACATGCTAAAGTTTATTATGGAGCAGCAGTTGCTGGTACCGTTTTTAAAGAGATTTCTGATAGATTATATAGCACGTATGTGAAAGGTAATATTAGCCCTGCCTTGAAGCAATTGAAAACTGATAGTATCATGCTTCAATATGCTGGTTACAAAAAAGATATTTCTCGGGTATTGACCACATTGAAAATGAATATGAGGGATTCAAGTAATAATGCCTCTTGGACTAATATTTATGGTGATCAAAAAAATATGATTGCCTATTCAAAAATTATTGATGATAAAACGATGCCTGAATTAAAAGGGCTAGGACTTAAAGATGCAGTATATATCTGTGAGAATATGGGATTGAGATTGCACGTGAGAGGAACTGGAAAAGTTGGATCTCAATCTATTGTAGCGGGACAAACAATTAATAAAGGACAATTGGTTCAATTAGAACTGAATTAATAAAATAGCATGGCAAACTTGCAAAACATATTGTATAAAGTTCATCTAAAAGAAGTGCATGGCAGCACTGCTTTAGATGTTACAGCCATTGAGATAGATTCACGCAAAGTTAAGGCAGGGTCTCTGTTTATTGCTATTAAAGGCGAACATTCTGATGGGCATAGCTTTATTGCAAAAGCGATTGAGTTAGGTGCTATTGCAATTGTTTGTGAAGTGTTGCCCAAAAAATTATTAAAAACAGTTACTTATTTACAAGTAACAAATTCGCATGAGGCGGTGGCTTATATGTCTCATGAATTTTATGGCGCTCCAAGTGAAAAATTAAAATTAGTTGGGGTAACCGGCACCAATGGAAAAACAACTATAGCCACTGTACTATTTAAATTATTTACACAGTTAGGATATAGCTGTGGTTTGGTAAGTACGGTGCAAAATCAAATTGGAGATACTATTATTCCTTCAACCCATACCACCCCAGATGCAGTGAGTTTAAATTCACTTTTAAAGCAAATGGTTGATGCGGGTTGTACGCATGTGTTTATGGAATGCAGTAGTCATGCCATACACCAGCACCGTATTACAGGTTTGAATTTTACTGGTGCATTGTTCAGCAATATCACGCACGATCATCTCGACTATCACAAAACATTTGAAGAATATATCCGTGTAAAGAAATCGTTTTTTGATGGTTTGAAAAGCAGTGCATTTGCAATAAGCAATATAGACGACAAAAGAGGTTCTGTGATGTTGCAAAATACAAGTGCCCGTCAATTTACCTATAGCCTTAAAACCCTGGCATCTTTTAAGGGAAAAATTTTAGAGAATGGATTGTCTGGTTTGGTGATGCTGGTAAACGATAAAGAAGTACACTTTAGACTGATTGGAGAATTTAACGCCTACAATATTCTGGCGATTTACGGAGCTGCAATTTGTTTAGGTGAAGACAGCGAAAAAGTTTTAACTGCCATGAGCATGCTTACCAGTGCAGAGGGCAGATTTGATTATGTGATCAGCAAAAACAAAATTATTGCCATTGTTGATTACGCTCATACACCAGATGCTTTAGAAAATGTGTTGGCTACGATCAAAAAATTAAGAAAAGGATATGAGCACGTCATTACTGTGGTTGGTTGTGGTGGAGATAGAGATAAAACCAAGAGACCCATTATGGCTGAGGTAGCTGCAGGTTGGAGCGATAAATTAATTCTTACGAGTGATAATCCAAGAACGGAGGATCCCGAAACCATTCTTCGTGAAATGGAAGCTGGATTAAATAGCGCTGCCAAAAGAAAATCGATTACGATTACAGATAGAAGGGAAGCGATTCTGCAAGCAGTGAAACTGGCAAAGCCGGAAGACATCATTCTTGTAGCTGGAAAAGGACATGAGAAGTATCAGGATATCAATGGGGTAAAACATCATTTTGATGATAAGGAAATTTTGAATGAAATATTTAAAGCATTAGATAAATAAGCAAACTATGTTCTATTATCTTTTTAACTGGCTTAACAAGTCGTATCAAATTCCAGGAGCTGGACTATTTCAGTTTATCTCTTTCAGAATTGCGATGGCAGTTGTGTTTTCGTTATTGATTGCAACAATATATGGTAAGCGGATTATCAATATTTTAAAAAGAAAACAAATTGGTGAATCAGTTCGTGAACTGGGTTTGCAAGGGGAGCAACAGAAGAAAGGTACCCCAACCATGGGTGGAATCATCATTATTGTAAGCATATTAATTCCTACATTATTATTCGCCAATTTAGATAAAGTATATATCCGTTTGATGGTGCTTTGCACTGTGTGGTTGGGTATTATTGGTTTCCTGGATGACCTTTTTAAAATCAGAGCAAGAAAAATTGCCATTAGTAAAGGAGAAGCGTATAAGAAAAAAGATAGCGATGGATTGGCGGGCATCTCGAAAGTAATTGGTCAGGTTGGTTTAGGTGCAATCATTGGATTAACCTTATACTTCAGTAATGCAGTAACGGTAGAACGTGAAATATTTTCTACCGGAAATGCAACACTGCAAAGAGGGGAGAGCTTAGCTAAAGATTCTAATATTATAGTAAGAAAACTGGATGGTGAATATAAAAGATTTGTAAAAGTAAAAACCCCTATCACTACGATTCCTTTTGTAAAGAATCATGAGTTCAATTATAGCAGACTGATCACATGGATGGGAGCTGGTGCTGAAAAATATACCTGGATCATTTATGTGTTGATCGTGATTTTTATTGTTACCGCAGTTTCAAACGGCGCCAACCTTACAGATGGATTGGATGGGTTGGCTGCAGGAGTGAGTGCTATTATTGGCGCAGGTATTGGTGTGTTTGTGTACATCAGTGGTAACTATGTATTTGCCGATTACTTCGATGTCATGTATATCCCAAATCTGGGAGAGCTAAGCGTATTTGTGGGCGCCTTCGTGGGTGCATGTATCGGATTCTTATGGTACAATGCATACCCTGCCCAGGTATTTATGGGTGATACAGGTAGCCTTGCTTTAGGTGGTATCATTGCATCGCTTGCATTTATTGTGCGCAAAGAATTATTGATTCCGATTTTCTGCGGCATCTTCTTAGTTGAAAATTTAAGTGTGATTATTCAAGTGGGATATTTTAAATACACCAGGAAAAAATATGGGGAGGGCAGACGTGTATTCTTAATGAGCCCGCTGCATCACCACTATCAAAAAAGAGGATTTCATGAAAATAAAATAGCGTTTCGGTTTTGGGTTATAACGATACTTCTGGTAGTAGCGAGTCTTGTGACATTGAAAATTAGATAAACGAGAATGTGAGGAGCGTAAGGGCTAAAGCCCGAATGTGAGCGGAACAGTTTAACCCCCAGCCTAAAGGCCGGGGTTAACAAAAGTGAGAGAGGCTGTTTTACCCCAAACTAAAGGCCGGGGTTAACAAAAGTGTAAGTGAAAAGTGGACAGGCAAATTCAATCACATCGGCCTTCAGGCCGGATGTGAAGAAGAAGAAGTTTTGGAAGATAATTATTTATAAAAACGATGTTAACCCTAGGCTTCAGCCTAGGGGGTCGCCTAGGAAAAGCCTAGGGCCTAGGCATCTAATAGAACATAGATACTATGAGCACAACCCAGATGAAGCACAGACTAGTCATCCTCGGCTCCGGCGAAAGTGGGGTGGGTGCTGCTTTGTTGGGTAAGCAGAAAGGCTATGAAGTATTTGTAAGTGATGGTGGAAAGATCAAAGAGATCTACAAAAAAGAATTAACAGATAACGGAATTGCATTTGAAGAAAGTGGACATACGGAAGAATTGATCATGAATGCAAATGAGGTTGTGAAGAGTCCGGGTATACCAGAGAAGAATGAAATGGTGAAAAAAATTCGCGCAAAAGGAATTCAAATAATTGGTGAAATAGAATTGGCATATCGCTTCAAAGGAAATAGCAAGATAGTTGCGATTACTGGTAGTAATGGAAAGAGTACTACCACTAGTTTGATTTATCATATCTGTGTAACAGCAGGATTGAATGCCGCTTTGGTGGGAAATATTGGATACAGTTTTGCAAAACAAATAGCAGAGGATCCGAAGGATTGGTATATCGCTGAGTTGAGTTCATTTCAGTTAGATGATATCATCACATTTCGTCCGGATGTTTCGATCCTTTTAAATATTACAGAAGATCATTTAGACAGATACGAATACAAATTTGAAAACTATATCAATAGCAAATTCCGGATCATAGAAAATCAAACGATGGATGACTACTTCATTTATTGTGCCGACGATCCGGTAATAGAACAAAAACTAACAACCCTTATACTACTTACTAACCCATTACCATTCTCTATGAAACAAGAACTAAAAAAAGGCGGCTACATCAAAGGCGATCAGATGATGCTACGAATCCAAGAAGAAAGAGTAAGCATGAGTATTTATGATTTTGCATTAAAAGGCAAACACAACAATTACAACACTATGGCAGCAGGAATCGCAGCCGCTACGATCGGCATCCGCAAAGAAAAAATCAGAGAAGCCGTGAAAAATTTTCATAGCCTCGAACACCGAATGGAGTTTGTAGCCATGATACGCGGTGTGGAATTCATCAACGATAGTAAAGCAACCAATGTGAATAGCACCTGGTTTGCATTAGAGAGCATGAACAAACCAACGGTGCTGATCTTAGGAGGCACGGATAAGGGTAATGATTATGGGTTGTTGGCCGAATTGGTAAAAGATAAAGTGAAGGCAATTGTTTGTATGGGAGTAGATAATAAAAAGATCATAGAGGCTTTTAAAAATATCGCTCCATTGATTGTAGAAACTGATTCCGCAAAAAAGGCTGTGAATACTGCATTCAAATTATCTACGAAGGGAGATGTGGTTTTATTAAGTCCATCATGTGCCAGTTTTGATTTATTTAAAAATTATGAAGACAGAGGCATACAATTCAAAGAAGCTGTAAAGGAATTGTAATAATAGCTTACAAAATAAATAGATGAAGGAAACAAACGATACACTTTTTTCACAAATACCCAGCATCGATGGCATGCGTGGTCAGCTCGTGGAGCGTACGCGCGGCGATAAATATATCTGGGGTATCGTGATCCTTTTATCACTTATTTCTATATTGGTAGTGTACAGTGCCACTGGTTCGCTGGCCTATAAAACTTTGAAAGGGAATACCAGCTATTATTTATTTAAACAAGTGTCTTTTTCATTACTTGGATTTGTATTGATCTATTTTTTACACCGTGTGAATTATACTTTCTTTTCTAGGGTGGCAACTATCCTTTATGCGATTTCAATTCCATTGTTAATCTACACGTTACTTTTTGGAGCAAAGATTAATGATGGAAGTAGGTGGATCAAATTGCCAATTATCAATCAAACCATACAAACAAGTGACCTCGCGAAACTGGCGCTATTTATGTATGTGAGTAAAATGCTGAGTAAGAAACAGGATGTGATCAAAGATTTTAAAAAAGGATTTTTGCCTATTCTATGGCCCGTTATTATTATTTGTGGATTGATTATGCCAGCCAATTTGTCGAATGCTTTATTAACTGGCGCCACTTCATTATTGTTGATGTTTATTGGAAGGGTTAGTGTGAAACATATACTATTAGTGATATTAATAGCAATGATACCAGTGAGTCTGATTATTTCTGTGGCAATGATCACCTATGATGGTAAGCAAAAGGAAGAGGTAAAGACGCATGAGAATATGGAGAAGATGAAGTCTTACGGCAGAATGGGAACCTGGGTGAAAAGGGTACAGGATTTTATTTATGCCAAAGATGCTGAATCGCCTTATCAGGTACAGCAGGCAAAGATTGCGATAGCGAATGGTGGGGTATTAGTTGGATTAGGACCAGGAAATAGCAGACAAAGAAATTTTTTACCTCAAGCTTATAACGATTTTATTTATTCAATCATTATTGAAGAATATGGTTTGTTAGGAGGTGCATTAATCATTTTTATTTATCTCCTTTTCTTATTTAGATGTATTCGGATTTTTAGAAAATGCCCCTATGCTTTCGGCGCTTTTTTAGCATTAGGATTAAGTTTTACACTAGTGATACAAGCTGTTGCAAATATGGCAGTGAATGTAAACTTAGTTCCTGTTACAGGTGTAACGCTTCCACTGGTAAGTATGGGGGGCAGTTCATTTTTATTTACATGTTGTGCAATTGGATTAATCCTAAGTGTAGCAAGAAACGTAGAACAATTAGAAGGGAAGGAACCTATATTAACTAACCCTGTAAATTCAACTAACAGTGAGTAAGAAAATAATTATAGCAGGGGGTGGAACTGGAGGACATATCTTCCCAGCCATCGCAATAGCAAATGCACTGGTGGCACAAGATGCAAGCATAGAAATTCTTTTTGTAGGAGCGAGAGGAAAAATGGAAATGGAGAAAGTGCCGCAGGCCGGATATGCAATTGAAGGGATTACTATTGCAGGATTTAACAGAGGCTCTTTATGGAAAAATATTAGCCTTCCTTTTAAATTAATGAGGAGTTATTTTCAAGTGAAGAAGATCTTTAAAAATTTTCAACCAGATGCAGTGGTGGGTGTAGGCGGTTATTCATCTCTTCCGGTACTTCGTATTGCACAAGCCCAGGGTATTCCAACATTCATTCATGAAAGCAACAGTTTTGCTGGTAAAACGAATATTTATCTTAGCAAAAAAGCGAAGCTTGTTTTCGTAGCAACAGATGGGATGGAGAAGTTTTTTCCAGAAAATAAAATCCAGATTACGGGTAACCCGGTTCGAAAACAAATCGCATATAGTACCATTACAAAATCGCAGGGCATACAATACTTTGGTTTAAGTGAAACACTAACCACCATATTAGTGGTAGGTGGAAGTCTTGGTGCAAGAAGTATTAATGAAGCCATATTAGAACACTTGGATCAATTCGAAAGAAGACACTTACAGTTGATTTGGCAAACAGGTTCCAATAATGCATCAAAGTATAAGAATGCAGTGGAAGGAAAAAAGAATGTCTGGATTGGAGAATTTATTACTGAAATGGAAATGGCATATGCAGCTGCGGATGTAGTTGTGAGCAGGGCAGGAGCCATGGCTGTAACTGAAATTGGCCTTCAGGCAAAGCCCGCAGTATTTGTACCATTCCCTTTAGCCTCAGAAGACCATCAAACATATAATGCCATGAGTTTGGTAAATAAAGAGGCAGCATTAATAGTAAGAGATGGAGATGCAAAACTGCAATTGGCAAGTACTTGTATTCAATTGGCAAAGGATTTGGAAATGCGCGAGCTCTTTATTAAAAATTGCAGATTCATGGTATTGAAAGATGCTGATATAGTTATTGCTAAAGAAATTTTGAAAGCCATTTAATGATAAAGCTTCAAGACATACAAAGGATTTATTTTATTGGTATCGGTGGTATCGGCATGAGTGCTTTAGCGAGGTACTTTAAATCGAGAGGTGCTGATGTGAAGGGCTATGATAAAACCAGTACAGTATTAACAAGAACTTTAGAAGATTCAGGAATTGATATACACTATGAAGAAAGGGTTGATCTGATTCCAAAAGATGTGGATGTAGTTGTTTATACGCCAGCTATTCCAACACAGCAAGCCGAGCTTGTTTATTATAGATCGCATGATTATATCGTTGTTAAACGAAGTGATGTATTGCAATGGATTACAGAAGGCTCTTTTAATATTTGCATTGGGGGAACACATGGTAAGACAACTGTTACAACCATGATTGCACATCTGTTGCGTCATTCAGGTTATGGTTGCAATGCATTTTTAGGGGGGATAGCTGCAAACTATCAAACTAATTTCTGGAGTAGTGAAAGAAATGTAGTGGTGGTGGAAGCAGATGAATATGATCGCAGTTTTTTGAAGTTGGTTCCTGATATAGCGGTGGTTACATCAATGGATCCCGATCATTTAGATATTTATGGAACACCTGCAGCTGTTGAAGATGCATTTGTACAATTTTCGCAAAGGGTAAAACCCGGCGGTTGTTTGATTAGTAAATACGGGTTGACAAGAGCGAATGAATTAAAAGCTGACCATCAATATAGTTACGATTATATTAATAAAGCGGCTGATGTTCACTCCATAAATATGCGCACCAACAACGGTAGTTATTCTTTTGATGCAATACATGCAGATTGGATAGTAAAAGATATTGAATTGCATATGGGCGGATTGCACAATATTGAAAATGCAATTGCAGCCATCACAGTGGCAAAATATTTATCCATTGAAGACGATAAGATTCGTGCTGCCATTGCAGATTTTAAAGGAGTAAAACGTCGATTCGAATATATTTTAAAGAATGAAAAACATATTCTGATTGATGATTATGCGCATCATCCTCAGGAATTAAAAGCATTGATTACTGGTGTAAGAAGTTTATTTTCTAATCGAAAAATGGTATTGGTTTTTCAACCCCACCTATTTAGTAGAACCAACGATCTGGCAAATGAATTTGCAGAAAGTTTAGACATGGCCGATGAAGTAATTCTGTTGCCGATTTATCCTGCAAGAGAATTACCGATGCAAGGGGTAACGAGTGAGATGTTATTTACAAGAATGAAATTGAGTAATAAGCAAATATTGGAAAAAACTGCGATGCTGGCTTGGATCAATAAAAATAAGCCAGAACTAGTTGTAATGGCAGGTGCTGGCGATATTGATGCATTGGTTGTTTCAGTAAAAGATTTTCTACAATGAAATGGAGTCTGAAAAATATACCATGGAAAAAGCGCATGATTCAAACAGTTTGGATCCTGTTTGGTTTGGGTGGGATGGTATTATTCGGGGCAGCGATGGTGAAAAAGAATCAGAAAAGTTGTGCTGGTGTGCAGATTGAAATAAGTGGGGCCACTCAACACATGTTTATGGATGAAAAAGAGATTCTCGAAATTTTGAATTTAGCAGGTAAACTAAAAGGTACCACAACTGGTAAAATTAATTTAAGAACCTTAGAAAGAGTATTAGAAAAAAATAGCTGGATTCAAAATGCAGAAATGTATTTCGATAATCATCAAATGCTGCAGGTAAAAGTTTTGGAGCGCCAGCCAATCGCCAGGGTATTTGTGTCGGGCGGCAATTCGTTTTATGTGGATAGCGCTGCGTTAAGATTGCCTTTGAGTGATAAGCTATCAGCTAGGGTTCCTGTGTTTACCAATTTTCCATCCAGCAAAACCAGCTTAGCCAAACCCGATAGTAGTTTATTAGAGGGTATTGTAAAACTGGCCACTTTTATACAAACTGATTCATTTTGGATGGCACAGATCACACAGGTGAACATTAATCCCCATTCGAAATTCGAATTGGTACCTCTAATAGGCGATCAGTTAATAATAGTAGGCGATGCTGAACAGTTAGATAAAAAATTCAACAGGTTGAAAGCATTTTATCAGCAGGCATTGTTACAACAAGGAATTAATACTTATGAGACACTTGATCTTCGTTTCGAAAATCAGGTTGTAGCTGTAAAGCGAGGAACAGCGAAAGCACAAATCGATTCTGCAGAAGCCAAAAGAACCTTAATGGAATTGGTTGCAAAAGTAGCCCCATTACCATTGCCAAACATGGACACAAGTAGCATATATAATAAAAAAATAACGCATCAAATAAACAATAAAGCAATCAATAAACCGTTAACGAATGGGCATGTTTCAAACAAGCCCAAATCCGTGCATTAAAAGTTACAATTATTGTGCCCTGCAATGCAATGGTTTTTGAAAACAGTATCATGCTAACAACTAAATCAGAAATATATGAGTCACAATGAATCACCAATCATTGTTGGTCTGGATATTGGAACAACTAAGATAGCAGCCATCGCAGGAAGAAAAAATGAATTTGGTAAATTAGAAATACTAGGTTTTGGTTTAGCCAAAAGTAGTGGAGTACAACATGGTCAGGTTCTAAACATCGACCAAACCATCAAAGCAATTCAAGCAGCGCTAGCTAATTGTTACGAAAGTAATCCCGATTTGGAAATTTCCGAAGTGTACGTGGGTATTGCAGGCCATCATATTAAGAGTTTGCAAACCCGTGGAGATATCGTACGTCAGGATCCGGAAAACGAAATTCAATTATCCGAGATTGACCTGCTAGTGAACAATCAGCGTAAAACATTTATACCTGCAGGTGATCAGATCATTGATGTGATTCCACAGGATTTTCATGTCGATAATATTCAAAATATTAAGGACCCAGTTGGATTTAATGGGGTGAAAGTGGGAGCGAACTTCCACATCATCACTGGAGATCGTAATGCTATCCGCAATATCAATCGCGCTGTTGAAAGAAGTGGTTTGTCAACCAAAGACCTGGTATTACAACCATTGGCTTCTGCTAGTGCTGTAATGAGTGAAATTGATATGGAAGCAGGGGTAGCGATTTTAGATATCGGTGGTGGTACTTCTGACTTAGCTGTATTTTATGAAGGAATACTGAAGCATACTGCTGTAATTCCTTTCGGCGGAGAAAATATTACAAACGATATCCGTTTAGGCTTAGGCGTATTGAAGAGTCAGGCAGAAGCAATGAAAGTTCAGTTTGGTAGTGCTTTGGCCGATGAAGCAAAAGCAAATGCTTATATCACAATCCCGGGATTAAAGGGAATGCCTGCTAAAGAAATCAGTGTTAAAAATTTAGCACAGATCATTCAGGCACGCATGAGTGAAATATTGGATTTTGTAAGTTATCATTTAAAGCAAGTTGGCCTTGATAGCAGAGCATTGAATGGTGGTGTGATTTTAACTGGTGGCGGATCTCAATTGAAACACTTGATTCAATTAACGGAGTATACTACAGGTTTAAATGCACGCATTGGTTTGCCAAACGAACATTTGGCGCCTAATCATATCGATGAATTGAAAAAGCCAATGTATTCAACCTGTATTGGTTTGATCTTGAAAGGATATAGTGATTATGAACACAATTACAAAGAGTTCAGCGAGAAGTACAAAGAAGTGAAAGTTCCCAAAATATTAACCAATTCATTGCACGCAGTAACACCTGCTACACCAGCTCTTGAACCCATGGTGGACGTAGCTAAACGCAAAGAAAAGTTCTGGGATAAATTCAAGAACAATTTGATTGATATGTTTAAAGAAGAGGAAGATCAGATTATAAAATAAGATCTAATTTTTTATCGTTCATATAAATACCCCTAGGACAGAATAGTTAATTCATTAAACCGTACTTTATGATCCATTTTGATCTTCCAAAACAAAAATCATCTATCATCAAGGTTCTTGGTGTGGGAGGTGGTGGAAGCAACGCTGTTAATTTTATGTTTGCCCAGGATATTGAGGGTGTAGATTTTATTATTTGTAATACTGATGCTAAAGCAATTGAGCAAAGCAGGGTTCCAAACAAAATTCAATTAGGGCCACATCTTACGCAGGGACTTGGGGCAGGAGCAAATCCAGAAGTTGGTAAAAAAGCAACAGAAGAATCCCTTGATGAAATTAAACGCATACTGGAAGTTAATACTAAAATGGCTTTCATCTGCGTAGGTATGGGTGGAGGTACTGGTACAGGTGGGGCACCCATCATTTCAAAGATTTGTAAAGAATTGGGAATTTTAACGGTTGGTATTGTCACTACTCCATTTGGTTTTGAAGGTCCACGTAGAATGCAACAGGCTGAAGAAGGTATTCGTCAGCTGAAACCTTATGTAGATACTTTATTAGTGATCAGCAATGATAAGTTGCGCATGCAATACGGTAATCTTAAAATGAAAGAAGCATTTAGTAAGGCTGATAATGTATTAGCTACAGCTGCTAAATGTATCACTGATATTATTAATAGTCGCGGTCATATTATTGTTGACTTTGCAGATGTATGCACGGTGATGCAGAATGGCGGTGTGGCAATCTTAGGCAAGAGTGAAGTAGAAGGTGAGGATAGAGCACAACGTGCTATTGAAGAAGCTTTGACATCTCCATTGTTGAATGATAATGATATCAAAGGCGCTAAATGGGTCTTGATCAACATCAACAGTGCAGAAGGCGATCATGAGTGTACCATGGATGAGGTTGAAATTATCAATGATTATTTGCGTATGCAGGCTGGTGAAGCTACAGATGTAATTGTGGGTATGGGATATGATCCAACTTTAGATAAAAAAATTGGCATTACTATCATTGCTACTGGGTTTGAACATAAAGATCCTTTTTCAAAACCTGCTCCTGTTAAGAAAGTGGAAGTGAAGGAAGAAAAAATTGTGATGGTGCTTGGTGAAACAGAAAAACCTGCTGCTCCTGTTCAGTTGCAACAACCAGTTATTGAATTTCCAAAAGATCCATTTGAACCACATATGCAAGAGCCAGTGGGGGAAGAAATGACCATGAAAGTGGAACATAGTGATACTATATTCTTTGATGATGAAAAGATTGTGGCAGAAACAGAAGTAGAAAAAGAATCCTTTCATTTTGAGTTGAGTGTAGATCTTCCAGCATCAACTGCCACTCCTGTTGTTGAAAAAGAAGTGGAACCTGAAGTTGCTCCTGTTGAAAAAACTGAAATGGAAGAATTGGTTCAGTTTACGATTTCGGAACAACCATCTCAACCCGTTGCAAATAGATATGGAGGTTTACATAAACCAAATAATATTTATGCAGTATCTGAAGAAGTAAAACCAACACCGATTCCTGAACCCGCTCCTCTGTTGAAAGAAAAAGAGGAAGAAATGCATTTGGTGATGCGTGAAAATTTTCAACCAGAAGCACTAAAGCAACCCATATCCGTTCAGGCAGCGATACCTCAAGAAGATAGTTATATAGATGAGAGTGAAGAACAGAAAAGAAGAGCAGCAGAAAGAATTCAAAAGTTGCGGAACCTATCTTTTAATATGAATACTACTGATCCGAACAATGAATTCGATGCAGTACCTGCTTATATCCGCAGGAATATGGAGTTATTTGGAACTTCTTTTGATTCTGTAGAAAATTTTTACAGCAAAGTAACTGTGGGTAAAGATTCTAACAACCACACGCAGCTCTCTACCATCAATACTTTCCTGGATGGGAAAAAACCCGATTAATGATTGCTAGCTATATATATATGATTGTAAACTTGGTGATTTAGTTGTTAGCCCCTTGGAAAATTTTCCAGGGGCTTTTTTATTGCAGCATAAAATTTCATGCTTGCTTGTTCCCTAACTTTACAATATGTCTACAATACTAATTACCGGTGGTACCGGAATGGTTGGTACCAGATTAACAGAAATATTGATCGAGCAGGGTTACGAAGTAATTATACTTTCTCGAAACCCTTTGCCAGCAAGCCAATTGCCAAAAGGGGTAACGCATGCTGGATGGGATCTGAAGAAAAAATGGATTGATCCACAGGCATTTGCTGGGGCAGATTATATTGTGCACTTAGCTGGTGCGGGTGTTGCAGATAAAAGATGGAACAAAAAAAGGAAAGAGGAGATTTTGAGTAGTAGAGCAGATACCGGAGATCTGTTGGTGCATGCCATGCAAACCATTCCAAATAAAATTAAAACTGTAATCAGTGCTTCGGGTATTGGTTGGTATGGAGCAGATACTCCTGCATCTAAACAAGAAGGTTTCACTGAAGATGCCCCTTCAGATACTGCATTTCTCGGGGAAACATGTAAGATCTGGGAGCAAAATATTCAAGCTGTGATTGAATCTGGAAAAAGATTGGTGGTTTTTAGAATCGGAATTGTGTTGAGTAATGCCGGTGGGGCATTAGTAGAATTTAAAAAACCAATTCGTTTCGGTATCGCTGCCATTTTAGGGAATGGCAAGCAAAATATCAGCTGGATACATATAGATGATCTCTGTGGCATGTTTATTAAAGCGATACAAGATGAAACCATGCAAGGGGTTTACAATGCAGTTGCACCAGAAATTGTAACCAATAAAAAACTAACGCTTGCACTTGCCACATCAATGCGGCATCGTTTCTATATTCCCATACATGTGCCTGCATTTTTATTGAGATGGATATTGGGCGAAATGAGTGTGGAAATTTTAAAATCTACAAAAGTAAATTCTTTTAAAATTCAGGGTACCCGATTTCATTATCTATATCCAACAATTTCTGAAGCTATTCAGCAACTGATCCATCCCTTATAGATCTCTGCGTTTGTGTAAGTAATAACAGAATGCCCATATTGCTGTGGTTAGTATCATTGTGAGTATTAAAAATACCGGTATTGCGGCTACCGATTGATCATACCAGTCTTTTGCACCTTTACCAAAATGATTGGTAAAAGATGGCCAAGGTATAATTCGATTTGAAATTTCTATAGGGAGGAAGCGGCCAATATCATTGGCTTTGAACCTTAAATAACCTACTGCAATTTTTTCTAAAATAAGATCATAGAAAAGAAATACACCTAAAGCAATGAATGCTTTTTTAATAAGAAATCCCATTAAAAAAGCGACAGATAATTGCGCAAAAGTTTGAATCAAAAATAGAGGGATATATTGTAATTGCTCGGCCCAGCGATTTAGATTATCGGCATCTGCATATATGCCAAATGCACCAGCCACCAATGTGTACATCAAAGTGGTTACCAAAGAAATGATTAACACGTCGGAAAGTTTGCTGGATACAAACTGGTTTCTACTCCAGCCATCAATAATGTTCTGTCGATGCGTTTTATAATTGTATTCATTGGTAACCAGCATGATAACAAGAATAGATGGAATAATGATAAAGAGGGATGATATCCATGCCACGGTATGCCAGGTTTCTGGAAATGCAAAAGGATTTCCTAAAAGCATCTTGGCCACATTATTTGCTACTTCCTTACCCGTAGTTGATTGGATATATCCATAATAAAACATGGCATTGGTACCAGGGTACGTGAGCGTTACAATGCCGAGCATCCACCAGAAAGCAGGATACTTTTTAATTTTTAACCACTCTATTTTTATTAAAGAAAACATAGATTGAATATTTTGAAGTTAATCGTTCGTGAGCTCAAAGAATTTGGTTTCGAGGCTTTTCTTTTTCAGTATTAATTGATTCAGTACAATATCTTTTTCAAAACAATACCGGTTGATTGCTTCCATTGGCGCCTTGCCAATAGGAAAATGCAATTGAATAAAGTGGCCATGCTCTTTTATACTTATGATGCCTGGAAAATTATCCAAAACTGATTTTAAATGCAATGAATCGGAGGCTGCTAATTCCACAATATCTTCATTTGCTAAGACTTCATCTACGGGTCCGGCTGCCATTAGTTTTCCGCGTTTCATGATGGCCACATGCGTACATACTTTTTCAACTTCATCTAGTAAATGACTTGCCATGATGATGGTCTTTCCTTGTTTTGCCAATGACTTAATGAGTTCGCGTATTTCTGCAATGCCCACTGGATCTAATCCATTAGTGGGTTCATCGAATAATAGCACTTCCGGATTTCCGAGTAGTGCAGCACCGATTGCCAATCTTTGTTTCATCCCTAAACTATAGGTACTGAAGCGACTATTTCTTCTTTCATAGAGGTTTACAATTTTCAACACATCGTCAATCGATTGGTCATTTCCCCTTCCACTGATGGCACTGGTAATTTTTAAATTATCTACAGCCGATAAATAGTGATAAAAATTGGGGGTTTCTAATAATGAACCAATTCTTTTTCTTGTTTCAGGTGAACCCGGTTTGCCAAACCAGTTGAAACTGCCAGTATCTGATTTTAGAATATCTAGTAGGATACTCAACATAGTAGTTTTGCCACTTCCATTAGGTCCTAGTAAACCGAATACCGCAGCTTTTGGCACTTCATAGCTTACATTTTGTAAGGCTTTAATGCTCCCGTATGATTTTGAAATGCCCTCGATTGAAAGAATGGGTTCCATAAAAATGTTTTTATTTATTGCTATCTGTGCAATTAATCGAAGTTAGAACCATCCCTTTACAACTTGATACCGCTTATCCTCTGATTTTTACGTACCATCAAAGAGTAAAAACAGCAAAATGCTTTTTTTCTCCTATTTTTTATTGAATTTCTAATATTCGTTAGGGTTTGGACGTTTAGTTAAAAACTCAACTTAACGATTGTCAGTAAAGTGGTAATAAAATAAGGCCTTATTAGTCTTATTGGACTTAAATTCACCACTAATTGACGAACCAGTTGGACCCTTTGAAAAAATGATCAATTATCATAAAATTCCTTATGTAAATATTGCGCCCGAGCAGTATCAAGAGGAAATGGATAAAAACGGAACATTTTACTCAAATGTGGCTGTTTGGACCCTCCTTTTTTCCCTGCCACTTTTTTGGGTGTTAGACCTTCTATTCTCTAAACCGTTGTGGCTTAACTATCTGTTTATTCGCATTGCTTGCTTTGCACTTTCCTATATTATTTTCTGGGCTGGTAATAAAAATAACTGGCACCACCTGATTCAACTGAATTTGGTTGTGGCTTTAAACCTGGGACTGGGTGCCTTTAATTGTGGTATTCTTCCTTTGTCTGAGGCATTGCCTTATTATATGCTGTTATCTGTAATGGTGCTTTTATTGAATACCATGGTTTTTTGGAAACCCATTTATTCTATTATGCAGGTGGGCATCACTTATGTTATTTTGATAATACTGTATTCCTTTACGGCTAGAGAAGATGGATATGCAGGACTTATTAAAAATGGTGGTGGTGTTTATTTTTTAATTTCTGCTTTTTCATGTTTAATTGCGCATAACAGATACTTGATTGTTAAAAGAGAAATTCAAAAGAACCTGATTATTGAAGAATCTAATAAACGTTTGTTGGAGCAAAATGAATTAATCAATGATCAACATCAGGTGATCGAAGAAGTGAATCGGAGATTGAAGCAATTGAACGATTATCGCCAGAATACTTTGAATATTATGATTCATGATCTGAAAAATTTTATAGGATCGAATCAAATTTCTATTGATATCATTAATCGTAGTTCTGCAAATCTTACAGTTGATCAAAAAGAAATCCTTAGCTATATCACTATGGGAAATGAGAAATTGCATTATCTCTCTCAAAAACTGTCCGACTCTGCCGAAGCTGATACAGGCCTAGTAGAATATAAAATTGAAGTTTTTGATATCATTCCTGAATTAGAAAGAACAGCAGTGAGTTTGGTAGATGCATCCAGTATTAAACAAATTGGTCTTCAATTAAATTTATCTCCTTCTTCATTATTTGTTGATTTGGATAAAATATTTATTCGACATATCTTTTTTAAATTATTGTCGAACATTATTCGATTTGGAGAAAAAGCTTCAGTGATCAGCATACACGCATCTCAATCGGAGGAGTATTGTGTGATAGAATTTATTAATAAAGGCAGACCCATTGGCATAGATAAATTGAATGAATATTTCAATCGGTTAAGTTTGCCTAATCAATCTGAAGCAGCTACCAGCCAAACAGGTATGGGCTTTGCCGTTTCCAGGAAAATGATTGAAGATATGCGTGGTGAATTGAGCTATAATAGCAATGATACCTATGGTAACTATTTTAAAATAAAATTCAAACTGGCTTAGTATAAACAGAAATTATATGAAAACAAGAATCTTACTATCTGCCCTTTTCATCCTGGCCCTTTCGAGTGCTTGGTCGCAAACTATTCAGCGAACTTTTGAAGATATGGGCTATCGGGATCAATCCATCTTTGGTATTAGTGGTTCGATCACCTACTTCGTAAAAGTGAAGCCTGATGACGATATGGATCAAAGTAAGTTGGTCTTATACATTCGTCCATCACAGGTGTTGAATCCCAATACTTCAACGGTTACGATTAGTTTGAAAGATGCACCTGTTTATACACAGAAAATCATTGCATCCACAATGGATTCATTGATCACCATCATCATTCCGATGAACAAAAAATATTTACAACCAGATGGTCGCTTTGTAAAAGTGAAGTTGGTTGCAAAAATGAGTGTGTCTGATCAGATTTGTCAGGATATCGATAACCCTGCTGTTTGGATCAATATTAGGAACAGTTCTTTTTTCAGTGCTCCCAAACAGCCTTTTCTTTCTTACGAGCGTAGTATGAAAGAAAGCATTCAGGAATTCAGTTCTATATCAAGCCCATCTGCACCTGATCTGAATGATGTGTTAGCTGGCGGTATTTTGTATTCTTTGGTGAAGCAAATGAATAGAGAAAACCTAACAACTACTAAGTCATATAGTGCTTACGATTCTCTAAATAATACATTGGTGGTGGGTTTGCAAAGTCGATTGCCTGAAGCAATTAAACGTCAAATACCTACTTTAAGTAAAGGCCAGGGTCTTATCCAATTGATTGGAACAGAAGGTAATTCTGTATTGGTTATAACAGGGTATGATGAAGAAGGATATAAGAAAGCAATCACCATATTGAGTAACTATAATATTTTAAATAGTTCCTTCTCTAAAAAATTAATTGTAGATAATACCACATTAAAATCTGTTGAAAACAATGTGTTGCCGCAAGTATTAACCCTGGATCAATTGGGGGTACCTTCTGCACTGATGGAAGGAGTATTGGCTTTACAAACCAACTATCCATTTAACTTGATTGATTATAATGCCATTCCTAAAAAACTAACCTTACACCTTGAAGCTTTATTCTCACATTTAAGGGAGAATGATAGAGGTTTTTTAAATGTGTATTTGAATGATAACCTGGTGTACACTACTTCGCTTCAAGATTTAAATACTTTTAATAATGATGTGGATCTGCCCACTTATTTATTGACCAAAGTAAATTCCCTGGTTATCGAAATGCGCTTTCATCCTAGTCAAAGTGTTTGTAAAGATGGTTTTGCAAGTTTCTTTGGATTTATCAATAGCAGAACTTCCAGTATCACTTTTTCAGGAGAACAAGCTACTGAGTTCTATAACTTCTTTAACTATCCGGGAGAATTCAGAAAACGTCCTTTGAAATTCTTGATCTCTCCAGGTTTAAATACTAATGTTACTACTGCTGTTGGTGAATTGATTTATCAAATTAATGCAGCTTCTTTCTTGAATGCTTCTATGATATTACCTGTTTTGGTTCAGAGTGATAAGACTACCATGGCAGATATGCGAGGCTTTAATGTAATTGGATTGATGCACAGAACAGACCCCTTTATTAAGAATTTCACGGATATGCCAATCCAGTTTAACCGCGATTTTCAGTTATATAAAAATTTGGATGGAGAAACCAGCTTCTCTTTTAATGATTTCTCCGGAAGTGGTATCGCGCAAATATTCCGGCAATCAAATAGCACCTTCCTCCTAATATCTTCTTTGGGTGATAGTACTACAAGAGAAGCACTCCAAAGTGTGATCAAGAGTTTTGGTGGTCAATCATCCGCTATTCAGAGTAACGTATGTATATCAACAAGTGATGGTAAGAGTAATTTCTTCTTCAAACTTCGGGATGATGAAAAAATGGTAAGTTATAAAGGAGATAAAAATACATTTTTAGTACTATGGGAAAATTATAAGTACTATATCCTGGTGGTTGTTTTACTCTTGATTCTATGGAGTTTCTTCTTTGTAAGAAGACGTGTAAAAAAATCACAAGAAATCGTTTAATAAATTATTCAGTTCCGGTATTTATCATGCCGGAACTGTTTTATTGAAAGCTTTGTTGTATGCAAAGCCTTTGTTTGAGGAAATATAATTATGCCAAGCTGTGCCCTTGATAACATGGTGTCTGTTGGTTTATTTGATGAAAATAAACTGAAGGAAATTGAAGTCATTGCTAGTGAGTTCAACTATTCCTATATCAAAACCGCATTGAATTTTGGATTCCTTACGAGGAAAAAATATGTGGCATTTCTGGAGCAAGAAGGATTTGAATTAATTGCTGTTCGGGATGAAGAAATGGATGAACAGTACATTGGTCAGTGCGAATTGATTGAATTGAATTCGATTTTATATGTGCCCCTCCGTAAAATGTCTGATGGCAGTTTGTTGGTTGCTGCAGCTGATCCGCAAGATGAAAAATTAAAAACACTCTTGACGATTCGTTTCAATATGCCCATTCGTTTTGTAGCGGCATCAGATTTGGATATTACATGGTTAGTGCATATTAAACGGGGAGAGTATTATGTAAAAGAGGCTGTGTTTAGTCTGATGAGAAAAGACCCTGAACAGTCGGGCTTGATTACTTTTACTGACCCACAACTAATTTTTATTTTCGGTAGCATTGGAATTCTGGTAATCTTACTATTCATTAGTTTTCTTAAAGTGGCCATGGTGCTGAATGTGGTATTCAGTGTGGCATTTTTTGGTACTATTTTATTCAAGCTTTATCTTTCTTTAAATGGATCTAAAGCAGAGATGAAAGAATTGGTAAATAAAGCCGAAGTAAAGGCGATTCAAAATGATACTTTACCCATTTACACCATTTTGCTTCCAGTATATAAAGAAGATAAACTGATTCGTAAACTTATCTGGAACCTTCGAAGTTTAGATTACCCAAGAGGAAAACTCGACGTAAAATTATTGATCGAAGAAGATGATGATAAAACGCTAAATGCGGTTCGTAACCTTGACTTTCCTGCAAACTTCGAAACAATTGTGGTTCCGTTTCACATGCCTAAAACAAAACCTAAAGCATGTAACTACGGATTGCATTTTTGCCGGGGAGAATATCTTGCCATTTATGATGCAGAAGATGTTCCGGATTCAGATCAGTTAAAAAAATGTGTGGTATTGTTCCGTAAACTTCCACCCGAGTTTGTTGTATTGCAGGGAGCATTGAATTACTTCAATAAAAATGAGAACTTATTAACGCGTATGTTCACTTTGGAATATACTTATTGGTTCGATTATATGTTGCCAGGATTGATGTCGCTCGACATTCCCATTCCATTAGGAGGCACCAGTAATCATTTTAAATTTGATAAGCTGATGGAGTTGGGTGGATGGGATCCATTTAACGTAACTGAAGATGCCGATTTGGGTGTACGTGTGTTTGAAAAAGGCTTTAAAGTGGGCATTGTAAATAGTACCACTTTAGAAGAAGCCAACAATGAACCGTTCAATTGGATTCGTCAGAGAAGTAGATGGATCAAGGGTTATATGCAAACTACTTTAGTGCATATGCGCAACCCTGCACGATTAATTAGAAGAATTGGCTGGAGAGGCTTCCTGGGATTTAACTTCTTTATTGCGGGTACTTCCATTACATTCTTGTTATATCCCATTCTATTAGGGTTTCTATTGGTATATGCCATTGTAAAACTAACATTCGTAGCTTCTTTATTTCCAGATTGGGTTTTGTATATCGCAACTTTTAATTTAGTGGCTGGAAATACCATGATGATCTATGTGAATATGCTTTCGGTATTTAAAAGAAGATATTATGAGTTGATTTTGTTTGGTGCATTAAATCCTTTGTATTGGATTATGCATTCCATTGCAGCATATAAAGGATTATGGCAATTAATTTATAAACCCTTTTATTGGGAAAAAACAAACCACGGATTAACCAAATTAAGCAGTAGCGCTAATGCTGCGGCTGATCCACTTGAAACAGCGCATTGATGAACTATGCCTAAGCAACTGATTAAAATATTAACCATTCTTTTAATAGCCTATTATATAGTCATATCCTGGCTATTGAAACGCCATGGATTTGAACATTCTTCCGGTTTGTTTTATTCTGAAAAATTGTTGTTGCTTTTTAATGCCAAGCAAAACACAATCTTGACACTTGGTTTTACATTTCCAACTACTGTATTTTTCTCTTCTTTATTTTTTGTGCCACTTGGATATCTATACGCGCCTGTGGCTGCTTCTTTGGTGATGACGGCAAGTTTATTTTATATGCTGGTAGATGAATTTAAAAAGGCCTCTAAGTTTTCCTGGAAACTGTATGTTCCCATTCTTTTTTGCTTGTTTGCATTTCATCCTATGTTTGTTTTTGCTGCAGTAACGGGAAGGCGAAACGCTGTGATTGCCTTGGTTGCTTTTTTAATATTCCGATCTTTTTATAGGTATTATAGACAACCAGTTACCTACCATATTTCTATGGCTAGCTTGTATATTGGAGCTTTTATATTCTCGAATTTTGATTTTATTTGGGTGGTCCTGGCTTTCTTTCCATTTATATTTTTAATTTCTTTGGATGGCTTATTAATTGCACGAACCGAATCTCCGATTTTCCAATATTATGAAGCACTCAATAACCGCTCTCAAAGACGGAAACTAGCCAATAGAACTGCCGCTCTTTATTTAGTGATATTCCTATTGCCTTTAATGGCTGTACTTTTATTTCGCTCTTTAAATTCGCAATACGCAGGTTCTCCTACTTACTTTTTAGACAGTCAGTATGCTAACTGGCGTATCACTGGAAACCAACGAATAGGAAGCTTAGTGATGTCTGCTGGAAGAGACAATGTACTTTACCAGACACAGGTTGTAATTCAAGGGTTTATTTTATTTCTCACTCCACTATATATCGCCACTTTTATTTTGTTCAGAGGTAAGCTATATGAATTGTTTACCATTCTTTCAATGTTGCTGTATTATTCATTTTTATTATTGAGCTATAAATACACTTTAACGCTTAGTTATTATTTATTGTTTATACCTATAGCGTTGGTGTCTATTTGTTATTATGGTACCAGCAAATACAGTTTAAAAACCTCTTCCTGGATCTTTGGTATTTCGGCTTTACTGACGATTGTGATGGGTTTTTATTTCTTTAAGCATTCTGCTAGTGAAGAAGAAATGGCGTTCTCAACTGAAATGCACAACATTCAAAATAACTGGCAGGGGCCAAGGATTTATAGTGAATCTCAACAAGTGGCTCAATACATTAGCAATCTTGTAACGGAAGACAATAAGATTTTAATTGATGATGCCGCAGCATATCCTATTGTAGTGCATGTGGGCAATTTAAATGGTATGGTATTACCTCATCAAAAAACCTTTCTAACCATTGTTGAAAATCCAGCGAAATTTGTTAAGTACATTCTCATAGCCAAGCAAACAAACCCCACACAAAACTTAACCGTCCTGAATGAATTTAACCTTATTAAATTCAGACTCAAAGGATTGAAAGCATTACTGATGTATGAAAGCCCGAATTGGGCGATATATCAATTAGAAAAAGAGTAAAGAAATTTAAAGTACAGATTCGATTTAAATTACCCCACCTGCCCCGAGTACTCG
>JBAXXT010000028.1:0-35596 GCA_037127755.1 Bacteroidota bacterium | reverse complement strand
AGGGATCGAACCTCCGACCTTCGGGTTATGAGCCCGACGAGCTACCGCTGCTCTATCTCGCGATATAAGATTAATCTAATTATCGCATTTTCATTAAGATTTCTTTTTCACAACCCTGTCACCTCTCTTAATGGGTTGCAAAAGTAGGGGTTGAAGGCTTACTTTCCAAAAATATTTGGTTTAATCGTCTGATTTTCTTTTTACTGATGCACCCCCACTAGTACTAATATCCCTAATCAAGCCCGCACCCTTATAAAAAATAGTACTTCCCCCACTAGCTTCGGCACTTAGTTCTTTATTATTCGTGATCCGAACTACGGAAGCCCCTGATGCATCTACTTTAAGATACGCTGTTTTTAATTCATAAGCCTTGATATCACATGCTCCAGAAGCATCAATATTTGCATTTTCGGCAGTACCTGAAATCCTGAAATTCGAGGCACCACTGGCATCTAGTTTTAGTTTAACAGCTTTTACTTCCCCAGTAAAATCACTGGCACCAGACAATTGAATTTTCAAGTCGTCAGAACTAATCAGATCAGCAGTTTTAATATTGCATGCTCCAGAGGCCTCTAATTTGTGCAATTCAATGAACGTGATATAGGCTTTCATTTTATTATTATTACTCCAGGTTTTCCAGTTCCAGCCACTTCCGTCGAAATAAATGTGAAGCTTTCCATTTCTTACCTCCGTTTTAATTCGGGAAAGCGCTTCTGGATTACTGGCACTAATTGCCACAGCTTCTTCTTTGCCTTGCGACAAGTAAAGGTCAATTGCTCCTGATACTTCTACCCCTGTAAATCCTTTTACAGATCTGACTTCGGCATTTGCATCGAAAACTAAATTCTTACCATTTTGTGCCTGCACCTGATAAATACCCACAAGCAAGAACAATAGTATAGATACCTTTTTCATGAGAGATGTTTTGTATTCAACGTTAGTGATGTGATAAAGTTACAGTTGGTTTTATAATCTGAATAGCTATTTTTGTACCAGACATTCCTCGGGGTGCTGTTCGGAACATATCGAATGGCTGAGATAATACCCGTCGAACCTGAACAGGGTAATTCCTGCGAAGGGAAGGTGTACTGTTCTACAGATCCTCTCCATTAGCTATCCCTGTTTCCATTATTAACTTTTAAAATCATCAAAAAATGAAAAAGTTTTTGGGAACAACCATCATTGTATTCCTTTCATGCTTCGCAATTGGCCAAGCAAACAAAACAACCGTTAAAGGCATTATTTCCGATGCCACAAGTAAAGCTCCATTATCAGGAGCTGTAGTTACGCTTGGAAAGTCGCAATTACTAAGCGACAATACTGGCGCTTTTCAATTTGTAAATTTTACAAAGGGAAAGTACAGCTTAACTATTAACAGTATAGGTTATCGGCCTTATCAAACTGAAGTAGAAGTAACAGGTTCTACCATTAACTTGGAAATAGCATTAGATGGAAATCCTTTCTACTTGCAGCCACTAGAAGTAAGAGCTACAAGAGCTTCTGCTTCTGCACCCTTTACGAAAACAAATATTAGTAAAGAACAAATAGCATTAGTTAATACAGGGCAAGATCTTCCATTTTTATTAAATCAAACTCCCTCAACCGTAATCAATTCAGATGCAGGAAATGGAGTGGGCTATACCGGAATTCATATCAGAGGTTCTGATGCAACCAGAATTAATGTTACACTAAATGGTATCCCTTATAATGACGCAGAAAGCATGGGTACTTATTTTGTGGACTTACCTGATTTTGCATCTTCCATTAATAGTATTCAAATACAAAGAGGTGTTGGAACTTCTTCCAACGGCACTGGAGCTTTTGGAGCTACACTGAATTTAGCAACCAATGAGTTCAATGAAAAATCTTATGTCGAACTCAATAATAGTTTTGGTTCTTTTAATACCTTGAAAAATACTTTGAAATTCGGTACAGGTTTAATTGCACATCATTTTACCATTGATGCCAGGTTGAGTAAAATTAGTAGTGATGGATATGTTGATCGTGCTAGTTCTGATTTAAAATCACTCTATGTAAGTGCTGCTTATGTGAATCAAAATTCATCCTTACGCCTAAATATATTTTCCGGAAAAGAAAAAACATACCAATCATGGTATGGCATTTCTGAATCTCAGCTTTTAATCGATCGCAGATATAATCCGGCAGGTAGGGAGAAACCGGGCACTCCTTATGAGAACCAAACAGATAATTATACACAAACCCATTATCAATTATTTTTTAATCACAAGTTTAAAACCAACTGGGCTTTTAGTACCGCTTTATTTTTAACGAAGGGCAAGGGTTATTATGAAGAATATAAATCAGAACAAAACTATTCTGATTACGGATTACCCAATCAAGTAGATGGGAATACCACTTATGCAGCAACCGATTTAATTAGGCAGCGTTGGTTAGATAATAATTTCTATGGACAGATTGCTTCATTGCAATATAAAACGGAGCATAATGAACTAACATTTGGAGGAGGTTGGACCAAATATGAAGGCCAACATTTTGGAAATATTATTTGGATGCAAATAGGTACGGTTTCACCTGATTATCATTATTATGACTTTCCTGCCACAAAATGGGATGCAAATTTTTATACAAAATGGATGCACAAGTTTAATAACCAATGGCAAAGTTTTATTGATGTACAATACAGAAAAGTAAACCATCAAATGGAAGGATTTGAAGGAAATGCCAACCTTTCAATCCATAGAAGTTTCCAATTCTTGAACCCGAAAGCAGGTATCACTTATTCCCACAATGGGTGGCAAGGATATTTGAGTTATGCGCTAGGAAATAAAGAACCCAATAGAGATGATTTTCAAGCTAGTATATACAACCAGCCCAAGCAAGAATCTTTGCATGATTTTGAATTAGGTTTAGAAAAACGAACTCAGAATTTTCATTATGGTGCAACTGTTTATTACATGAACTATATCAACCAATTGGTGTTAACCGGACAAATCAATGATGTAGGATCATATACAAGAACGAATGTGCCAAAAAGTTATCGCCTCGGTCTAGAGTTGCAGGCTTCTGCAGTACTTACTAAATGGTTAAATATTGTTGGCAACCTCACTTTTAGCAAAAATAAAATTCAATCCTTTACAGAATATATTGACAACTATGATAATCGTGCACAAAATGCCATTGATCATACGAATACTGATATATCCTTTTCGCCTAACACCATTGGCAGCCTTAGTTTCAATCTACTTTTGATTAAAAACTTTGACATCAATTTATTGAACAAGTACGTAGGAAAACAATATATGGATAATGCCCAAAATGAATCGAGCAAACTTGATGCTTACTTTACACAAGATCTTAGGATGGCATATACTTTCAAAAACAAGCTCTTTAAAGAGTGGCATCTTATTGGTCAATTAAATAATTTATTCAATGTAAAATATCAACCCAACGGATATGCCTATAGTTATATCTATAGTAATACAAGAGTGAATGAAAACGGATATTATCCAATGGCGGGAACTAATTTTATGCTCTCATTAAATATCAATTTTTAAATTCAAAATTAATAAGTCAAAAAAAAAGCTCGTTGAAAATCATCAACGAGCTTTTTTATATACCTGTAAATTTACTTTGCAATTCTATCCTGCCAGGCTAACATGCCACCTGATACATTAATGAGGTTTTTAAAGCCTGCTGTTTCCAGCATCATACAAGCTTGTCCACTTCTATTACCACTTCGGCAATAGATATACACTTCTTCATTTTTCAAATCTTCAATTGCATCGATGTTCAATATTTGAACCTGACCTAAGGGTAACAGGATACCGCCAATATTAAAGTCGGCGTGTTCATGCGGTTCTCTAACATCTACTAAGTTAATTTTTTCGCCGGAGTCGATTTTTTCTTTTAAGGCTTCTACAGAAATGGTTTGCATGTAAAAATAAATTTGATTGATTATTGGTTGATGGGTGCTTGAACAGAATCTTTTATGGGTGCCACAGCACTAATATAAATATCTAATAACTGACCGCTTCTAATTTTGTTTGATGATCTCTGACCAGGTACTGTTTCGATATACACATCAGGACTTTGCTTTACAATAAATGCAGCATTCGTATCAGCGATAGTGCCCACTGGTATCATAGATCCTATATTAAGACTTAATGAGGTTAACCAACTTTTTGCTTCTGTTAAAGTCATACCTATTAAATTAGGCACTTCAATATCGCCTCCACCTACACCACTACCCAATACTAACCCAATAGAACTTCCCAAAGGAATTTTGGTGCCAGGTTTCACTTCAATATCATTTAAAGTCTGCTCTAATACTGCATTGCGAGCAATATCTGGTTTGTAATTAATCATTCCTAATTTAAGTCCAAGGCTTTGTAAATACATTTCAGCACTTCGTATAGAGAATCCAACCAAATTGGGCATATCAACCATTGGAGCCGAACTTCTATTGATGGTTAGATAAATGGTTCTTCCCTGTTTAACAACAGCATCAGGCTCGGGCGATTGACGAACAACTGCCAATTTAGCAACACTATCAACATAAACAGAATCCTGCAATGCCACATGAAATCCTTTATCCTCCAAAATTTTCTTTGCGGCAGTAGCATTTTGCCCAACTACACTGGGCACTTTTTCCGTTTTCCCAAATCCTGTGATCCATGACAAGGAAAGAAAAAACAGAACTACCAACAATAGGATAAGTCCGATTGCTGCCAGAAAATTTGCCCATAAGGGCTTACTTGTGATGTATTTAAACACAGAATTGAATTTGTAAATAATATTGGGAAATTCCTTTATTTAAATGAAACTACCAATTCCAACCATATGGAATTGGCAGTTTCTACTTTAATTTAACGCTTCTTCTATAATAGCGGTATAAAAATCCGTCAATTTCCAACCCATGGCACGAACCTGTTGTGGAATAACACTGGCGTCACTCTGACCAGGAACTGTATTCACTTCCAGCATAAAGGGTTTAGCTTTTTCTTCATTGTAAATAAAATCTATGCGCACTACTCCCCTACAATTCATCACTTCGTATACACGCTTGGCAGCAGTAGTTAACTGTTCAAACATTTCTTCAGAAATAATTGCTGGTGTAATTTCTTCGCTTTTCCCTAAATACTTAGCTTCAAAATCGAAAAAGGTATTATTCGTTTTAATTTCTGTAATTGGCAAAACTGTAATAGTGCCCTTTGATTTAAAAACCCCAATGGTAAATTCTCTACCACTGATAAACTCTTCAATTAAAATTTGATTATCTTCCTTGAAAGCCTTTTCAATAGCAGCATCCAATTCATTTGCCTGTTCAACCCTACTCATCCCAATACTACTTCCGCCATTATTAGGTTTCACAAAAACCGGTATTTGCAATTGTTCTAAAATTGCTTTGCCAGTGATATGGGTATGTTTGAAAAGATGTAATGACTTTGCAACATTAATACCTGCAAAAGAAGCAACAGCTACCGTATACCTTTTATTGAAGGTAAGTGCAGAAGTAGCTGCATCACAACTGGTATATGGTAAATGTAACATGTCGAAATATCCTTGCAGTTTTCCATCTTCTCCTGGTGTACCATGTATACACATTAGAATTGCATCAAACTGAATTTTTTGTCCATTTTCAATTA
Organism: Bacteroidota bacterium; assembly: GCA_037127755.1. GTDB lineage: Bacteria > Bacteroidota > Bacteroidia > Chitinophagales > Chitinophagaceae > Sediminibacterium. The sequence goes on along the minus strand of JBAXXT010000028.1, from coordinate 29,969 downwards.
CAGAAAAATCTGATCTGTCTACTGCTGAAATTTCTCCATTTACGGGTTCGTACCACCAACCTTTATCATTAATGTCAATTCTATACAAATCGTACTTTTCTCTATCCGTATTATTTGATACTGTAATAGCGCTTTTATAACTAATCTGCGCTTCTCCACTCAATCCACCAGTAACTAGGGCAATCTTTTTTTTCATACTGCTAAATATATATAACAAATATAACTGCCAAAACAACAAGGGCAAAATGGCGTCTTTATATAAAAAAAGCTGAAGAAACTCTCCGTCTCTTCAGCTCACGTTAACGGGAAATATCACCCGCTGTTACAGGATATCGCCGTTTTAATGGCAATAATTAAGTACTATAAAGTTAGATAAAGCTTTTTCAATTTGCAAGTATTTTATGGCAAAAAGTTAAGCACATTCTTAGTTTTTAGCTGTGTAAAGCATCTTTTTTAGCCATTAAAACATCAACAGTTTCTTGGTATGCTTCATCTGGTACGCAACAGTCAACAGGACATACGGAAGCACATTGTGGTTCCTCATGAAAACCTTGGCACTCAGTACACTTGTTTGGCGTAATATAATAGGTATCTGTGCTAAGAGGAGCAAAACGCTGATCTGCACTTGCTGCAGTACCATCTAATAACGTAAAAGAACCTTTTACGGTTGTACCGTCTGCTAAAGCCCATTCTACACCACCTTCATAGATTGCGTTGTTAGGACACTCGGGTTCACATGCCCCGCAATTAATGCATTCATCAGTTATTTTAATAGCCATACAAAATTGGTTTGTTGAGTTTGTAACTACATTTACAATTCAAAATTACGGTTGACTGATGACTTTACAAACTAGAATTCAAATATTATTACGATTAAGGGAATTTTTTTTGCAACCAAACGATTTATGGCTCGAGTGTCAGGAAAGAGCTTGTCGCGAAAACCCCTGGTTTATCCCTGAATTTGTAGAACTTTCTATCAAAAATATTGCTGACAACTTTTTGCCCGAAGAATCCTTAAATAAATGGATAAGTCATTATTCCATCCCTGAAATGAACAGCCATCCAAAAAATATAGGGCTGGTGATGGCAGGAAATATTCCTCTTGTTGGTTTTCATGATCTGCTTTGTTGCTTCGTAACAGGTCATAAAACCACCATTAAACCTTCTTCAAAAGATAGCATTCTCATAAAATTCATAGTAGCTGAACTGGTTTCTTGGAATGCCGAAGTTGCTGATTGGATTCAATTTGCCGAAAACCTGAAAGGTTGCGATGCCTATATTGCCACAGGCAGCAATAATACAAGCCGATATTTTGAATATTATTTTGGCAAGTACCCCAATATTATTCGAAAAAACAGAACGTCTGTAGCCCTTTTAGATGGCACCGAAACACCCGAAGAAATGAGTGCTTTGGCAGATGACATACAATTATACTTTGGACTCGGCTGCAGAAATATTACAAAAATATTTGTCCCTGAAAACTATGATTTTCTTCCGCTTCTGACTATATTAAGGAAATATGAACACTATATAGATTTTCATAAATACAAACACAATTACGATTACCATTTGGCCATTCTAATTATGAGTAACCGCTATTATATGAATAATGATTCTATTATTTTAACTGAAAATATTGCAGCTTATTCCCCAGTTAGCCAGATCCACTATGAAAAATATTCAGACAGTGCAATCATATTAGATACCTTAAAAGGAAACGAAGAAATTCAATGTGTACTAGGGCATGGACAATTAGCTTTTGGAACAGCTCAAAGTCCTGGCCTATTTGATTATGCCGACGGAATTGATACGATGCGTTTTTTAACAAGTATATAAATTCAATTTAACATTATTCATACTTTTAAGCGATTAAACTAGCCTACATTTATTGGGTTCAAATGAAGGCTTATCCGTAAAAAAATTGTTAAAAGAGATAAACGGTAACCTGTCATTTCATCAGGTTTATTTAATTGCCAATTGAAAGGCATAGAATTTGAAATAACTGAAAAAAAATAGGAATATGAATTTTAAAAACATTTTAGCCATTATTACAATCAGTGCTAGCACAGCAGTTGCAAGTGTCTGGGGATACGGAAAAATTATAGAACACCAATATGCAGGCACACAGGAAGCAGGAAAATTACCTGTGAATTATGTTGGATTTACTGGTAATAATTCTCCTGGAACCCCTGTAGATTTTACTCCTGCAGCAACAAGTGCTACACCAGCAGTGGTTCATATTAAAACAAGAACAAAATCAAAGCAGGTTGCCAATAATCAGCGTCAGAGAAATCCGTTTCAAGATTTCTTTGGAGGTGATGATGCATTTGGAGATTTCTTTGGTGGACCAAGAGTAATGCCAGAACAAAGAGCTAGTGGTAGTGGTGTTCTGATTACGGAAGATGGTTATATTGTTACTAATAATCATGTGGTGGATGGTGCAGATGAAATTAATGTAACACTTCCTAATAAAAAGTCATACAAGGCTACTGTAATTGGCGCAGATCCCAGTAGTGATATCGCTGTAATTAAAATTGAAGGAAAGGGATTCCCTTATTTAGTGTATGGCAATAGCGACGATGTAAAACTTGGCCAATGGGTTTTGGCAATTGGATATCCGCTTAGCTTGGATGTAACAGTTACAGCGGGAATTGTAAGTGCAAAATCAAGATCTATCAATATCAATAAGCAACAAAGTGCCAGTCCGGTTGAATCATTTATTCAAACAGATGCGGCAGTAAATCCAGGAAATAGTGGAGGCGCATTGATTAATACAAGTGGAGAGTTAATTGGAATCAACTCTGCCATTGCATCTCCCACGGGTTCATATGCTGGATATTCTTATGCTATCCCAGTTAATATTACCAAAAAAATTGTGACAGATATTGTTAAGTTCGGAACGGTGCAAAGAGGCTATATCGGAATTAATTTTTTAAACGATAATTTATCAGAAGAAGAAATAAAAGCGATTGAAAAAGAATTGGGAATCCCTTATAAAGAAGGGGAAGGTGTTTTTGTAACGGGCGTTCCAGCTGGTGGATCTGCAAATGCAGCAGGAATAAAGAAAGGCGATATCATTACAAAAGTAAATGGCACTAATGTAACCAATGGCCCAGAATTACAAGAACAGATTACTCGTTTCAAACCAGGTGACAAAGTATTACTTACCTATAAAAGAGCAGGCAAGGAAAATACAGTAAACCTTACTTTGAAAAATAAAGCTGGAAATACTGATATCGTAAAAAACAGTTCCATCATGGATCAAATAGGTGGCGAACTAGAAAACGTAGATAAAAAAGTAGCTGCAGCCAATGAGTTATCAGGAGGAGTGGTAGTGAAAAAAATAGGCACCGGTTTGTTGAAAAACACAAAAATGCAGGATGGATTTATCATCACGAGTGTGAATGGCCGGGAAGTTAAAAATTTAGATGAATTAAAAAGTATTCTGGTAGCTTCCAAAGGTGGTACAGTAAGATTAGAAGGAGTGTATCCTGGATATGAAGGCTCTTATGCGTATCCGTTGAATTTAAAGGAGGAATAAAATAAGTCAAAAATTAAAATTCAAAATTCAAAAAAGCCTCTGATTATTCAGAGGCTTTTTATATTTCTAAATTGCCTTATTCGTTTTTGTTTTTGACTTTTGAATTTTGAATTTTCCTTATGCTTTTTTATACAAAATGTATTCCCCAGCCTGCAGTTCAAATGCTTCTCCTGGTTTAAATTGAAATTGAAGTCCAGAAAAAACATTTTCAAATTTTCCATCCAACCAACCATGCGACACTTGAATTTTCAATCTGTTCTTATCAGATAAATTTAAAATGACCAGAATGGTATCCTCACCTGATTTTCTCATGAATGCAAACAGTGCATTATCGTTTTGGGAGGGGAGAATAAAAGTTTCTCCTTCTGATATCGCTTTATTGGAATTGCAAATATGTAATAGTGTGGAATAAAAGTTTTCCAACTCCAATGGCTTTTCCCAATCAATTTCGTCTTTATCAAAAAATGCCAATCGTTTTTTATTGGGTATTTCCTGACCGCTATAAATTAATGGCAAGCCTTTCCAAGTAGCCGAAAAAACAGACCAAGCTTTTGAAACTGCACCATATTTTTCTATCTCAGTTCCATTCCAACTATTTTCATCATGATTACTGGTAAAGAATAATTTAATTGCTTGATTAGGGTATTGTGAATAGCTGTGCAAACAGTTTCTAATATCATTCAAACTCGCTTCATGACATGAAAGCTTTTCTGACAAGTGCATCCAATTCCAGGCATAGCTTGCATCAAATGCCTGATGGTAATCTGGCACATCACACTCAGCTAACCAAAACAATGGCTTTATAGTTTCACATTCCTTTCTTGCATTTATCCAAAAGTCTAAAGGAACTAAGTGTGCCATATCACATCTAAACCCATCAATGTCGCATTCCCTAACCCAATATTGCATAGCCTTGGTCATTGCAATTCTCATAGCTTCTACTGAAAAGTCAAGATCTATCACATCATGCCATCCATTAATTTCAGTAAACCCACCTTTTGCATCTTTCAAATACCAATTAGGGTTTTCAAAAGTCCACTGATGATCCCATCCAGTATGATTTGCTACCCAATCAATGATAATCTTGAAGCCAAGTTTGTGTGATTCATTCACCAATTCTTTGAAGTCTTTCAGCGTTCCAAACTCTGAATTAATGCTAGTATAACTACTACATGCATAATAACTTCCTAGGCTACCTTGACGTACTTTTTGACTAATTGGAGTAATCGGCATTAGCCATAAGATCTTTACCCCCATTGCTTTTAATCTAGGTAAGTGTTTTGCAAAAGCTGCAAAATTACCTTCTGAAGTATACTGGCGAATATTTACCTCATAAATATTAGAGCCCCGGGCCCAATCAACTGTCGAAAAATTTTGACTCATAATTACTTGATCTCCTTACAATGAAATAGTTTTATGCAGATATGACTACTAACGCGCAACCAAAACTGGAGAGAAAGATAAGTATTTTACAGGCTACTGCAATTAATATGACCGACATGGTGGGTATCGGTCCATTTGTTGTTTTGAGTATGGTAGCTGAAATAATGCAGGGGCCCTGGTTTTTATACGCATGGATTGCCGGGGCTCTTTTATCATTCGTTGATGCCATGGTTTGGAGTCAACTTGGTTCAACCTATCCCTTGGCTGGAGGAAGTTATAATTTTCTAAAAGAAGGGTTTGGACCAAAATGGGGAAAGCTCATGAGTTTTCTTTTTGTTTGGCAAACAATGATTCAAGCACCTTTAGTGATTGCTTCAGCTGCAATAGGTTTTGCTAGTTATTTTCGCTTTATATATCCATTAAACGATTGGCAGGGCAAAATAATGAGTGGAAGCATCGTGATTTTAATTGTAGCAATGCTATACAGAAAAATAGAAGCAATTGGGAAAATCAGTGTGATGCTTTGGGTGGGTGTTTTAGTTACCATGGCATGGCTTATTGGGGGCGGACTATTTCATGGCAATTTTCTGCAACCCATCTTACATATGAATGATGGATTGAAACTAGATCATGCATTTGCAGCCGCACTTGGATTTGCCAGTGTCAAAACCATTTATAGTTATTTAGGGTATTATAATGTTTGTCATTTGGGGGGAGAAATCATGCATCCTCAAAAAAATATACCTAAGAGCATGTTTATATCAATTGTAGGTATTGCCGTCTTATATCTGATGATGAATATTAGTGTGGCTTCTGTTTTACCATTGGAACAAATTCAAAAAAGCAAATTTGTAGTCAGTGAATTTGTGGCAGTTCTATTTGGTTCTACTGCCGCAAACATTGCAACGATACTGATACTTTGGGTTGCTTTTGCTTCCGTATTTTCTGCTACCCTAGGATATAGTAGAATTCCTTTCGCTGCAGCATCTGATGGAGCTTTCTTTAAAGTATTTGCTAAGCTGCATCCTACCAAACATTTTCCATACGTATCACTTTTAGTGTTGGGTGCAGTTGCATTTGTGTTTAGTTTACTTTTTAAATTACATGAAGTAATTAATGCCATTTTAGCCATGCGCATTTTGATCCAATTTATTGGTCAGGCAATTGGCCTTTTATTATTGGTAAAGAAAAAAGGGAAGGCACACTTTGCATGGAAAATGCCGCTCTATCCTATTCCAGTAATACTTGCCATTATAATTTGGGGGTTGGTATTTATTTCTACCGGGTTCAATATGATACTTGGTGGTCTTACCGTAACTGGGCTTGGCATCATTGCCTTTTTAATAAAATCAAACAGGAACAAGGAATGGCCTTTTAAGCAACCGATTTAATAGGTTGTTTGGGTAAAATTTGATGCAAGACTAAACTTAGTAACACTACGGACAGCGCCCCAACTACATTGAGCCATAAAAAACCTAATCCAATAATCCCGTATTTATCTAAAAAGAAGACTGTAATTACAATTATTTCTCCAATAATAGCTGCTCCAAAAACAGCATTGGCTTGAATATTTTTTAAATAGAATGCTACAAGAAATATTCCTAGTATAACACCATAAAATAAAGAGCCTAAAACATTCACCGCTTCAATTAAACTTCCCATACCCGTTGCAAATTCTGCAGTGATGATGCTGAATATGCCCCATCCCAATGTATAGTATTTTGATATTTTATATTCATCAGCGCACTGCGCTACATTATTACTATCATATGCCGTTTTCCGGAAGCGCACATGAAAATCAATCATGGTACATGATGCAAGTGCATTCAAAGCCGCGGCTATAGAACCCCATGCCGCTAAGAAAATGATGGCTATTAATAAACCCACCAACCCTTTGGGCAGAAAGTCAACTACAAATCGTAGAAAAATATAATTGGTGTCGTTTGTATCGGCATTAGGTAATGCCTTCTTTAAAATTGCTTTATATTCTTTTTGTGTGGATGCCATTTGAAGGGTTCCCATTCGCAAGCTATCCTTCAATTCATTATTACCAGGTACAACAAATCCCCTACTCCATTTCTCTTGTTGTAATTGTTGATCATTGAAACGAGCTTCTATCAACTTTAAAGAATCTTTATATGGGGTAGTGTAGGCTTTTTCTGCAACAGATTTATTAAAGAAAACTGGGGCATGATTAAATTGATAAAAAGTAAAAAGCATAGCACCCAATAATAGAATTAAAAATTGCATAGGAACTTTTACAAGTCCATTCATTAATAATCCAATCTTACTCTCTTTACTATCTTTTGCAGTTAAATATCTACCCACCTGTGACTGATCTGTTCCAAAATAAGAAAGGGCAAGAAAAAATCCACCAATAACACCACTAATAATATTGTATCGATCTTTCCAATCGAATCCATTTTTAGTGAACCCAGTAGTAATGACATTTAATTTTCCAGAAGCCCCACTCACTTTTAATGCATCAGCAAAACCAACGCCGCTGGGCAGATAATGAACAATCAGGTATCCTGCAACAAACATTCCAATAAAAATAATAACCATTTGTAATTGCTGCGTGTAAGCAACTGCTTTTGCACCGCCACTAACTGTATAAATGATGAGCAATCCACCCATTACAATATTTGTATAAAAAATATCCCATCCTAATAAAGAAGATAGAATAATCGAAGGAGCATAAATACTAATTCCAGTAGATAGCCCTCTTGAAATTAAGAATAGAGAAGAAGTGAAAATTCTTGTTTTAATATCAAACCGATTTTCTAAAAATTCATATGCTGTGAATATTTTTAGCTTATGAAACAAGGGAACAAAACTGATGGATAAAATAACCATCGCTATAGGCAAACCAAAATAATATTGAACAAAGCGCATACCGTCTGTAAATGCCTGACCGGGGGCGGATAAGAAAGTAATGGCGCTGGCCTGAGTTCCCATAATACTTAACAATACCAAATACCAGGGCATGGATCGATTGCTCAAAAAATAACCTTCCAAACTCTTAGAGGTACGGCTTTTATATAGCCCATATGCTATGATACCTAATAAGGTGATGGTTAATACAATCCAGTCGAGCTTACTCATGCAAAATGATTTGTAAACCAGATAAAAAATACAATAAGAGCAGCTAGTACAAACAGTACCAGCAAATACCAGCCCGACCAACCGGAGAAAATTGATATTTTATTTTTATTGTTCATTACTTATGATTACTCATTAATCCACCTGCCATGAGTCCAAGACCGAGACCAATAATTAGGCCAAGTTTTACATTTTTTAGTAATAGGCCAATTCCTAATGCAATTAAAATAATTGTGAATGCCCCAATTCTTTTTCTAGGCTTTGAATTCATTATTCATTGTTTTTAGGAAGTGCAATCAGGTTTGCCAACAATTTATAAGCCCCGGTATTGCCTGCTGGTAATTGCCTGAAAAGAACCAAACTCACATAGGCGAAATTTCCTTTTCCATATTTGGCAATGGCTAGACTGCCAGTAGCGGGCTTGTCGCCAGCATCATTCATACTCAAAGGCATTTCGTAATGAGGGTCCACCTGTTCTGCTTGATAAGTACTTCTTTCCTGGATCCAATCATCAAAATCTTTTTGTTCAATTTTATTAGGATAATTCAAGACAGCATGCTCAGGTAAAATAAATCTCACAGGCGCATTCTCTTCCGTAACTCTTGAACTTGAATTTACGATGAATGGATAAGGTCCTACTTTAATTTTCTTTAACCCAATTTGATTGCTTTTTAAATATTGAACAATCAGGTTGCCTCCATTCTCTACATAACGATTAAGTACATCATTTTTATTACTTAAATATTCAAATACATTATATGCTCTAATCCCTAATAAAATGGCATCGAATTCCTTTAATTTCTCATCCGTAATATCAGACTCATGTAGATATTGTAAATCGTAACCTAATTGCAGGATGGCATCCGGCACTTTGTCACCAGCACCAGTGATATAGCCTACTTTTTTACCAGACACTTTTACTTCATCTGAAATAATACGTGCATTATTTTGGAAAAAATAGTGAATGGCTGGAATATGATCATATTTAATAGCCCTTAAATAAGAAGTATAAATATGTTTTTTATTATTGATGGAGGTAGTAATAGTTGCTACCACATTTGGATCTTGTTCCTTATTGAAAGATTTAGGCATGGCAATGCTTTCAGCAAAATTTTTACCTGCTTCAAAATCAATGATGGTGTCTTTTATATAAACAGCTTTATTCCCTTGTAAGAGTTGAATTGTAACAGGTATTTGTTTAGCTGCAAAATTTGATTTGTATTGCAATTGCAATTTTGGATTAGCAATTTGTTTATTGTTCAACTTAACATTCGTCAGAACCACATCTGGTGTCAACGAAACAATGATGGGTGTGATCACAATATAGGGTTGATATAATTCGCCCTTCACAGGATCGACATACTTAAATTGAACAGGCTTTTGATCTGTAAAAGTTACTCCGTTAACAGAGAAACTGAAGCTGGCAAAGTATGCAGCTTTATTTTCATCCTGCCCAATCAGCATTTGATCTTCTACATTAAAACTGCCAATTTGATCCTGCTTATTAGCCAACCAGTAAGGCTGAGTAAGCTTTTTCGAATTTTCAACTATGAATACTTTATTGAAATTAAAATTGGTGTTATTAGCAAGTGGCGCATGTAAAACCGAGTCGAAAGAATCATTTGTTGCATTATTCATCCAAACTTGTTCAAGCTGGATCTTCACATCATTTCTTTTATTGATAAAAAAGTTGACATTCATTTTCTCACCCAATACGGCATATTCTTCATCAGTTGTTGCTTCAAAAAACAGTCCGCTGCAGGCAATAATTAGTTGTTTAACTTCAACCATTTTTTTGGTTACCCAGGCAGATTTATCAGAAATCTGTTGCAGTTTTTTATATAATGAAACCAATGCATCAACCGATTTTTCAGGGTGTTCAAATTGATAGGCCCCGATAATCGCATCAATTTCATTTGAAATTGTTTCAGCACCTTTTATTCTATTCCAGCTTATGTCTACACCATCTGTTAATTCAGCCTTTGGAGCATCCCCACCAAATGTTGCAAAATATTCAAAGAAGGGACCTCTTCTTCTTGGTCTGCCCTCACCCTGACTTTTATGCATGCTCCTTGCCTCTCCGCCAATTTCTCCATAACTTTTCCCGATCAAGGGATTATAGCCACCCACATCCATTTTAAATTGATCGTTATTCGTAGTATTGTTTCCACCAAAATTAAAAGTATTCCAAAGAATTCTCTTAGCCTGCCAAGTGCTAACTCCATACTTTAATTGTTCCGGGAATCTTTTGGGATCGGCTGCTGCTGTATAAGCTTCCTGAGCTAAAATTGAAGAAGCAGCATGGTGTCCATGACCAGCCCTTGCATCCCCAGGGAAACGTGCAATAATTACATCCGGTTGATATTGTCGAATTACCCAAACTACATCGCTCAGGATTTTTTCTTTACCCCAAATTCGAAGTGCTTCATCTGCATTTTTACTGAATCCAAATTCGTAGGCCCTGCTAAAAAATTGCTCAGCTCCATCTTGTCTTCTTGCTGCCAATAATTCCTGCGTTCTGATTAAACCTAAATCAATTCCTTGCTCACTTCCAATAAGGTTTTGACCACCATCGCCCCTAGTCAAGCTAAGATATCCAGTACGATATAATTTTTCTTTAGCTAAATAAGGTAGAAAGCTATTATTCTCATCATCAGGATGAGCCGCAATATATAATACGCTTCCTAATACTTTCAGTTTTTTCAACTGCATATAAATGTCAGCGCTATTATTAATAACCGGATTCTGTGCATTCGTTTCAATAATTGAAAGAAGCATACATAAAATAGCTATTGAGTTTAGCCGCAAAGAAAATCTCATCATAAAGTTCATTGTGTGTAACGAAGATAGTGTTCTCGAAAAGACTCTTATAACCGTTCAACCAAATTATTGTCCAGCCAAGAAAACTGCATTACAGAAAAGTAATTTGCCATTTTCCCAAAACTGACGAAACATAAGATTATCTGCCATATAAACAACAGATCCTGCCCCAATAGGTTGAATACCAAGTAAAGTTCCGTCTTTTAATTTCGACTTCACTTTTAACCCACTAAATCCTGTAATGTATCCCTCTTTTTTTAGCACCCCCACATTCCAGCCTTCTTTCATGAATTCATAAATATTTGAGTCCCTTTTTAATGTATAATAAAAATCAGGATATCCGAATGCCAAAGGATGGGTATTATCAAGCTCTACTTTATAAATAGCCCCAGGAATGGAACCTGTTAATGCAGTTCTTTCTTGATCTGCAAATTTCTTTAAAGCAGCATACTCACTCTTATCTTCCGTTTTGTCTTCTTTTAATTTGATACCCCAATCAGCACCTGCCAACTGATCAGCAGCAGATTCAATGGCGATTAACTTACCACCACTTTTTACAAAATCCTTTAATTTATCTGTTGTTGCTTTATCAGTAAGTGTTTTATAGTTGCCATCCGGAACTATCAATACTTGATAATTTTTAAGATTAAACCTTCCTAAATCATTAGCATTTACAAGTGTTACCGGATAGTCTAATTGTTGGTCAAAAAATTGCCAGATCTCTCCTGCGCCTAAACTTGAACTTTGCTCCCCACTAATCAGTGCCACTTTGGGTGCTGAATTAATTATCCGAATATCAGACGAACCAAAATCAGCCCCTTTATCCATCAGTCCGGTTTCAACAGCTACTGGCTGAATATGATATTTCTGACAAGCTTCATTTGCAATGGCGCTCCAATTTACTGAAGCATTACTGGTCTTTAAAACAACCAAAGTGCCGCGCTCATACTCTTTTCCGTTATAACTAAAAGGAATTGTGGTATAACGAACTTTTACATTGTTCTTTAATAAATTAGCAAGCACTTTTGCTGCATTCAAAGATGTATATGGAATTAATAACCCATAATTTGCACTTTGCATCGTAATTATAGATACTGATTTAAAATCTGTATTTACCTCAAGTTTTTCTTTTACGGCATAGGTTTTTATACCATACGCAAACGGGATTGACCATGCAGTAATATCATAAGTATTGGAATCAGACAATTTTGTTTTAGGCTCCAGTAACACTTTTGCTAATACTGCATTTGACTGATAGGAACTTATAGCAAGATGCAATCCCTCATCTACAAAAGATTCTTCTTTACCAGAAAAATAATTGTATCCAATAAATTTTTTGTTATTGATTGTTCCAGATTCTATTCCGTTTTGATCCAGTAATTTTTTAACTGCTAATAACTTGTTTTCATCTTTAGAAGTAAATACATAGGTTTTAAAATCTCCAATTTTTCCACTCTTGTTATCCGTAAAAAATTGCTTGAATTCTTTCAACAATCTTTGCTGGTTTTTGGCACTTGTTTCAATAGTAGATAATCCTGTGGTATAATGGTGCATTACCCGATCAGTAAGGGTAAGGGTATCTCCGTTCTTATTCAAAATCGCAAGTCCGCTTCGAATTCCACCTTGTTCAAAAGTCATTCCAATGGCCCCTTTATAAATTGGGTAAGTATCTCCATATGAAGGATACAAAAGATCAAATCTTTCTTTTGTAAAAAACAACCAGCCATTTTTATCAAAATAGCTTGCATTACTTTTTCCAATTAAGCCTTGAAATTCTCTCTGCCATTGCGTAATAAGTTCATGATAAGGTTCTGCAGCTGGTGCAAAATAATAAGGTTGATCAAACCCTTGCTCATGATAATCTACATGCACTTGTGGTAACCACTCGTTATATTTTTTTAATCTTTGTTGAGATTCTACCTGTGTTTGCCAGGCCCAATCTCTATTCAAATCAAAATTGTAGTGATTGGTTCTACCTCCTGGCCAAGGCTCAACATGCTCTCTTGCAAGGGGCTCTGGATTTGCATGCATACCTACCATCGAATTAAACCAGTTCACATAACGGTCTCTTCCATCAGGATTGATACAAGGATCAATTATTACAATAAGGTTTTTCAACCACTCTTTTGAAATAGCGCTTTTAGGATCAACCAATGTATATAGCGTTAGCATGGCAGCTTCAGAAGATGAAGTTTCATTTCCATGAACGTTATAACTAAGCCATACAATTGCAGGAGCATCTGCGATGGATTCAGCATTATTGTCTTTTATAACTCCAGCCATTGACAAATTATTATGGCGAATAGACTCTAATCTTTTTAAATTTTCGGGACTAGCAATAATCGTAATTAATAGTTCCCTTCCTTCATTTGTTTCTCCATACTTTTCAAGCTTTACCATTTCAGGTTTTGCTTGTGCTACTGATTTAAAATACTCAACAACACGATGATGACGGGTGTATTTTGCGCCAACAGAATAGCCCAAAAATTGAGAAGGGCTTTGTAAATCCTGCGAAAAAAGGATACTACTAGAAAAAAACAGTACAAATACTAAGCTAAGATGTTTCATAAAGTAAAAATGAGCTGTGAATGTAGTCAAACTAAAAAAGCTTTGAACGTTGTGATGCACTTATTTTTACACAACCTTTATAACTATTGGGTTGTTTTTGTATCAAATCAATTAATTTTCTCCATGAAATGAGACTTAGCCATTTTTTAATATTAAAAATGACTTTAGGCAAATTACATGTAACCAAAATCAAAAATCGACAGATGAAAATGTTTAAAACCCTCAGCATTTGTATTATACTCGGACTTGTACAACCAGTTCTTGCACAGGAATCCATTGTTGGTGCCGGTAAAAAAGTAGATCCCTATCATTATGAAGTAGTAAAAAACGGACAGTTCAGAAGGGCATCCATTAGTTCTGCCCATCCACTTGCGAGTTTGGTAGGAGCAGCCATCATGGAGCAAGGCGGTAATGCATTTGATGCTGGAATTGCTACCCAACTAGCATTGGCAGTAGTATATCCAGGTGCCGGAAATATTGGTGGAGGTGGATTTTTACTAGCCCGTCAAAGTAATGGCGAACTCATTGGATTAGACTATCGCGAAGCAGCCCCATCAAAAGCTAGCAGGGATATGTATTTAGATAAGAACGGAAATGTACTTCCTGCCCTTTCACAATTTGGGCATCTGGCATCTGGCATTCCTGGTACTATTGCAGGGCTTTTCGCCACCCTACCTTATGCAAAACTTCCCTTTAAAACTTTGATTCAGCCAGCTATTGATTTGGCAGAAAAGGGATTTGTGATCACCGAAAAACAGGTCGCTAGTTTTAATTCAGAAAAAGAAAATTTTATTAAAAATAATAACCATTCAATAGCTTTTGTAAAAGAAGGTAAATGGCATGTGGGAGATACCTTGATTCAAAAAGAGTTGGCAGCAACTTTGAAACGCATACAACTAGATGGCGCTAAAGGGTTTTATGATGGAGAAACTGCAAAGTTAATGGTGGCGGAAATGCAGAAAGGAAATGGCATTATCAGTTTGGAAGACCTTAAAAATTATACTGCCAAACTTCGCAAACCTATTGAGTTTGATTATCGTGGACACCATATTATAAGTTTCGCTCCTCCAAGTAGCGGAGGCATCATCATCAATCAGATGCTTAAAATGATTGAAAAATATCCAGTAAGTACTTATGGTTTCCAAACTCCTAAATCAGTACAACTGATGGTGGAAGTAGAAAGAAGGGCTTATGCAGACAGGGCCGAACATATGGGAGATCCTGATTTTTGGAAAGTGCCGGTAAAAACTTTGACTAGCGATAAGTATTTGGCAGAAAGAATGGTCGATTATTCTTCCGATAAAGCAGGAAACAGTGCAAGTATTAAAGCGGGTGCCATTCACGAAAGTGAAGAAACTACCCATATTAGCATCCTGGACGCTGCCGGTAATATGGTAAGCATCACTACTACATTGAACGGTGGATATGGTTGTAAAACAGTAGTTGGTGGCGCAGGTTTTTTATTAAACAATGAAATGGACGACTTTAGCGTAAAGCCCGGTGTACCCAATATGTATGGTGCAATTGGAGGAGAAGCTAACGCAATAGCGCCAGGAAAAAGAATGCTAAGTTCTATGACTCCTACTTTAATTCTTAAAAACAAGAAACCCTATGTAGTTATAGGAACACCAGGAGGAACTACCATTCCCACTTCTGTTTTTCAAGGAATTGTGAATATCATTGACTTTAAAATGTCTGCGGCCGATGCCATTAATAAACCAAAATTTCACCATCAATGGTTACCAGATATGGTGATGGTTGAAAAAGAGTTCGACGTGAATACAAAAAAGCAATTGCAAACTATGGGTTATAAATTGGTTGAAAGAGATGGTATTGGCCGAACAGAAGCGATCAGAATTTTGAGTGATGGCAAAAGAGAAACAGCTGCAGACATACGCGGGGATGACTCTGTTGCAGGCTTCTAATCTGTAATAAATTGCTAATCTTCTACCTTTTTTTAAAAAAAAACCTGCTTTACATGTGTAAATTGAAAAATTGCCCATTTTGGTATTGTATTTGACTGTGCTTACCAAAGCGTAATTTTAACCCCCAAAGTCAAACGTTCTGAAGAAAGCCCTCAACATATCACGTAAAATTTTATTAAGCATTTTAGCTTTCTTACTTTTTGTTTTTATTGCTATACAAACTGATTTTGTTCAAAACAAAATCATACAAATAGCCTTAAAAAAAATCTCTGCTGAATTAGGAACTCAGGTAAGTATTAAAAATGTAAGTTTTTCTTTGTTTAATAGTATAAACCTGCAGGGCGTATTATTAAAGGATAAGAAGAACGATACCTTGGTTTATGCGGGTCAGGTTAAACTTAGGATCACGGATTGGTTTTTCTTCAAAGACAAGGCTATCATCAAATATATAGGGCTGGAAGATGCAGTAGTAAAACTAAATAGAACTGATTCTGTTTGGAACTATCAATTCATTTCAAACTATTTTGCTGGTTCTCCTAAGAAAACAAAGAAAAAGGGCGGCATTGAACTAAATCTTAAAAGAGTTGATCTAAAGAATATTCATTTCATCAATAAAGATCTTTGGGTGGGTGAAACCATGGATGTAAAATTGGGAAGTTTATTATTGGATGCAGAGAATATGAATTTTTCTAAAAGCATATTTCAAATCAATGAAATTGCTATCGAAAAACCTTTTTTTACCATACAAGAAATGGACGCTCTTCGCCCAGACTCTTTGAGAAAACATAGGAATTATTCTATCAAAGACACCAGCATGTATTTCAATGCTGGAAACATTGCCTTACATATTGCTCAAATAAAAATAAAAGATGGTCAACTTTCGATCGAAGCAAATGAAGAAAAGCCTTCTGAAATTTTTGATGGAGAACATATTAGATTGAATAAATTAAATGGTACTATAACTAATTTCCATTTTATTAAAGACACCATTAAAGCTTCTATTGTACTATCTGCAAAAGACAGATCTGGTTTTGAATTAAAAAAAATAAAAACACAATTTCGTTTTACGCCACAAATCATGGAGTTGTCTGCTCTTGACTTACAAACCAATAATAGTAGAATAGGACCCTACTATGCCATGAAGTATAAAGACTTTAATGAAGACTTCAACGACTACATTTCGAAAGTAACAATGGTTGGGGATTTTAAGGATTCGAAAGTAAATAGTGACGATATAGCGTTTTTCGCACCTGAATTAAAAGACTGGAACAGACAATTAATACTTAGTGGTAACTGCATCGGAACAGTTGAAAATTTTACTGTCAAAAACCTAAACGCAAAAGGAGGAGTAGGCAGCTCATTAATTGGAACGCTCTCTATGAAAGGATTGCCAAATATCAATACAACGAATATACTTTTTGATAATGGCACGCTTCAGACCAACTATTATGATCTAGGTTTTATTCCTGCTTTAAAAGATATCAAATCACCAAATCTGGCAGCATTAGGCAATATTATATATAGAGGTAGTTTTAAAGGAACCATTAAAAACTTTATAACTGACGGAGCATTTAGTACTGCACTAGGTGGAGTTACCACAAATGTTGCCATGCAATTCCCTTATAAAAAAGATCCTAATTATACAGGTAATGTTGAAACTAGTAGATTTAATATTGGCAAATTTTTAGACAACGATCAACTTGGGCTTGTAGATTTTAAAGGGAAGATCAGTGGAACCAGTTTTAATATCAATCGTTTAAAAACAGAACTAGATGGGAAAATTTCCACACTAGAATTTAATAAATACGCATATAGTAATATCACAACTAAGGGTACTCTTCAAAAGAAATATTTTAGTGGTGAATTGAAAATTGATGACCCTAATCTTGATTTCACGAGTGATATAGAAATTGACCTAAATAAAGATCAACCAAGTTATAATATTGTGGGAGACTTAGTACATAGTAACATTAAGGCATTAAACCTATACCCAGAACACATAGAAGTAACAGGCTTGTTGGATGCTAATTTTACTGGTAATAATATCGATAACTTTTTAGGATCAGCTAAATTTTTGAATGCAAAAATTAAAGGAGATCTTACTACAATCAATTTTGATTCATTAAAATTGAGCTCTAGTTATAAAGACAGCATCAAATCATTGGAGTTAACCAGTAGCGACTTTAATGCTTCCATCATTGGAAAGTTTAGCATTATTGATTTGCCGTCGAGTATTCAATCTTTCCTAAATCATTATTACCCAGCTTATATTAAACCTCCAAAAACAATCCCAATAAATCAATCCTTTCAAATTGAGGCAAGCACTAATTATATTGAACCCTATATTAAACTATTCAATAAAAAAATAAGTGGCTTCAATGATGCGCGTTTTTCAGGAACTATTGATACAAAAAAGAATCTATTAGGTATTACAGCTAATGTGCCGTATGCAAAGTATAAGAAATATACTATCTCAGGAGCACAAATAAATGGCAAGGGTAATAAAGACACTTTGGTATTGAATGGAGACATTAGTAGTATCCAATTAAGTGATAGTTTTCACTTACCAAATTCGCATTTTGAAATCAGTTCAGCTAATGACCACTCTCTTGTTTCTATAAAAGCTAGTGCAGACAATACTTTCAACGATGCAACATTATTAGCAGATGTATTTACTATTCAGGATGGAGTTCGCATTCATTTAAGACCTTCCACTTTTGTTTTAAATGAAAAAAAATGGACTATAGAAAAAGGTGGAGAGCTGATTATTAGAAATAATTTCTTGCATGCCAGCGCCATTCATTTCACACAGGGATTCCAAGAAATTTCTGCAGAAACTGAAGAAGAGGATGGAGGGAATACTAGTAACTTAAATATTAATTTAAAAAATGTTTACTTAGGTGATATTACTTCTTTGTTTTTTAAGAACCCAAGGATGGAAGGAATATCATCTGGAGATATTGTTCTTAGCGATTTCTTTGGAAAATTCAACGCAGAGGCCGAACTAAAAACGGAACAATTTAGAATGGATGAAGATAGTGTTGGATTAGTGAACATCACTGCTAAATACAATGATGAAACTGGGTTAATACCATTTACTGTTCGCTCAGAAAACGAAGGATATCATTTAAAAGCATCGGGCTCTTATAATGTAAAAGACAGTGTTGAAAACCCTTTAAAAACTAATATACAATTAGAAAACACCAAAGTAAATATTCTACATCGATTTATTGGAGATATATTCAGTGATATCACAGGAACAGCCAAGGGAAATCTAAGTATCAATGGGAACCCAAATTCTCCAGATCTTTTAGGTAAACTAAGTTTGCATAAAGCAGGCTTAACTGTGAATTATACCAAAGTACATTATACCATCGATTCTGCAGAAGTTAAATTTGAGGAGAATGGAATAGATTTTGGTGAACTACAAATACAAGATAAATATCAAAATAAAGGAACTATAAGAGGCCGATTGCTAGAAAAAGGTTTTAATAATTTAGCTTTTGATTTTGATATGAGTACTAAAAAACTATTACTCATTGATACCAAATTAAAGGATAATAATATGTTCTTTGGCAAGGCCATTGGTAAAGCTCAAATGAGTTTTAAAGGGCCTGAAGACAATGCAAAAATGAATATCATAGCCGAAGCTACAGATAGTTCACATATCGTATTGCCCAACTCAAACAGTAAAGAAAATGGGTCTTCTGATTTTATTGTTTTCAAACAATATGGAACAGTTATGGAAATGGCAAGACCTTCTAGTAATTTTAACCTTGCCGTTGATTTAGACCTTACTGCAAATAATAAGGTGTCAATTGATGTAATTCTAGATGATTTAACAGGGGATGTCATTAAAGCGGTTGGAAATGGTCGCTTAAAAATTCACGCTGGCACTTCAGATCCACTCACTATCAGAGGACGATATAATATTGACCGCGGAAACTATGATTTCAACTTTCAATCATTCATACGTAAACCATTTGTATTGTTACCTGATGCAGGTAATTATATAGAATGGAATGGAGATCCATTTAAAGCGGATGTTCATATCGATGCTCAATACATAGCCGAAAGAATTAGTATGAGCGAATTAGTAGGCAACAATAATTTTAGTGGTGCGGTAAAAGCATATAGAGGAGACGTTTATGTGATAGCTCAATTGCGTGACAAATTAGATCTGCCTTCCATTAAATTTAAACTTGATTTTCCTCAGGGTAGTCCAATTAAAACAGATAATGAATTCACTGCTTTCCTAAATAGAATTGAAAAAGACGATAATGAAATATTAAAGCAAGTTTCATTCTTAATTGTTTTGGGCTCATTCGCTCCTACTGGAAACAATGGTAATAATAACGTTGCGAATCCTTACATGATTACCTCCTTAGGTGTGAACACCATTTCTCAGGTATTAACAAAAGAAGTGAATAAAGCTGTTTCTAATATTCTCTTAAAAGTTACTGGAGATAAGAGTCTTCGATTTGATTTAGGCACATCCTTGTATAGTAGCAATACCCTTTTAGATGTAAATAGTGGCGTCACAACCAATAGTAATAAATTGGATAGAACCAGGGTTAATTTAAAACTCGGTTACGCTTTTGCCAATGACAAAGTGGTTGTTACTTTAGGAAGTGATCTTGATTTTAATGTGGGAAATTCAACTTCTTTCCAAAATGGAAACTTTCAATGGCTGCCAGATTTTAATATCAAATTTATACTAACAAAAGATAGAAAACTAAGTGCCATTGTTTTTACTAAAAATAGTCTTGACATTAGTGGTTCTACATTTGGCAGGAGGAATAGACAAGGTGTAAGTATTTCTTATCGCAGAGACTTCGATGAATTATTTGCTAAAAAACCTGAGAGCATAGAAATAAAAACACCAGCCGAAAACCACATAGAAGAAAAGAAATAATAGAAATTATTGAATCAGCTCTTGCGGTATTTTTTTACATCCTTTTAAACGATACACATAAAAATAACGGACTACCCCCCCATTTCTAATTTGATTTATCTGAACGGGTACTTCAATACTGGAAAAATAATCTCCGTATTGCTCATTAACATTTATTGGAAGATTGGAAGGCACAATAGCATATGCATCATCACCAATATGTATTTTTTTTCGATCTCTATTTAACCATGCAAACTTGTGTATGTCTTGTAAAGGCCCGATTGCGATCAGTGTTTGATGAGTCAACGGTGCTGTATAAAATTCTAAATGACCACCAGGAAACCATTTAGAAACAATCATAAAGCTGTTTGGTTGCATTAAATGCTGTTGTGTATCTGATGCTACTAATTCAGCGTACTTAACACTAAAACTCGACCATCCACTTAAATCAAGTGTAGGGCAGTATTCTCCGAAATTTTCTTTTTCATGGCTTCCAAAATTAATGGGGGATAGTCTTACAATAGCAGTAGCTATTATTAATAATACTCCCACAAAAACACCTGCAAATGTTAAAACCCTTGGAGTGATTTGTAATTTCTTTTGCTCTAAATAAATGGCAGCAAGTAAGTAAAGTGGAATATAAGCAGGTCCAGCCCAGTGTGGAAGGGTGGGATTAAATAAGGCAATCATCCAGAATAATAAGATCATCGGAATACTCATACAGAATATCCAAATCGATGCATCCTTAATGGAGAAAATAAAAGTTTTTCTCAGAAATGCGATGAGTGCAATAAGGATCAGTACAAAAATAATTGGATTCTGATAAGCAAACTCGCCTGCAATTTCCCGCACCAACATATCCCATTGCAAATGAGTATGCGTTACTCTTTCTGAATGAAATTTATATGTAATGAAATCATATTTAATATTCCAATAAACTATTGGCAATAAGCATACCAGCGTGATTAAAGCAGCCAAATATAATCGCCAATTGAGTAGCCATTTTATACGCAGAAATAAAATACTCAATCCAAAACCAACCCACAAATACAAACCATGAACTTTACATAATGCAGCAAGTCCTATTAATACCCCTAGCATTATCCAAATTTTTGTAACCTTTTCTGCAGATGGTTTAAAAAGCAATAATGTCATGCAATACAAAGCAGCAGACCAAATGGGCATTTGTGGTGAATCAGGGAGAATAAATAATCCTGCAATAATCCCTGTATAGATTGACGACTGATAAATAATGGCTGCATACCATCCTGCTTTTTCTGATGCAATGAGTTTTCCTGTTTTGAAAATAAACCAGGTTGCTATTCCCGCGCCAAGTATACTTCCTAATCGAAGAGATATTTCAGAAACCCAGTGAAGGTTCAAAGTAGTAAGTCGTATCATCAAACCTATCAAAGGTGGATGATCAAAATGATTCCAATCGAGTTGTAAAGCGTACGTCCAATAATACACTTCATCATTCCCCAACTCTAATAATCCCGCAATGATTAATTTGATTCCCATGGAAATGAGTATCAGCAACAAAACCTTCTTGCTATATATTGTTACATTATTTCGCATGTATCATTACTGATGGTCTATCAACCAGCGTATAGCAAGTTCATATCCTTTTAAACCTAAGCCAATAATGCTACCAGCAGCTTTTGCAGAAACATGAGAAAGCTTTCTAAAATCTTCTCTAGCATGTACATTACTGATATGCACTTCAACCAATGGTGTTTTAATTGCAGCAATTGCATCACCGATTGCAACTGAAGTGTGGGTGTATCCTCCGGGGTTCATTATGATACCTTGATAATCGAAGCCCACTCTTTGTAATTCGTTAATCAACTCCCCTTCTACATTGCTTTGAAAATAACTGAATTCAACTTTAGGAAATATATTTTGCAATTCGATAAAATACTGATCAAAATTTTGATTACCATAAATACCAGGTTCTCTTTGCCCAAGTAAATTTAAATTGGGGCCATTGATAATTGCAATTTTCATAAAACGAATTTAAGTAACTGATTGAAACAACTGAGCATTTACATATTCAACCCGGCATAATATATAGAACCTAACATTGGTGCCTTCTCATTCAACATCACATGCACAGATACCGTATTAAGTAAATGTTTCATTCTGCCACTGGATTCAAAAATTTCTTTCCAGGTGGCGGGGTTCAACAAATTGATAATCTTTGGTGCTATTCCTCCAGCAAGGTATAATCCTCCTGTAGCCTTGAATTTTAAAATCATATTTGCAGCTTCTATTGCCAAAAAGCGGTCAAATAGTTGGATAGCTTCTATACAAGTACTGCATTTTGCATCTTTAGCAGCATTACTAATTACTGCAGCAGGGTCTGTTATTTTCATCGCTTCTAAAATCCATTCTGGTTTTGGTTTGTTTTCCATTTGAGTCAGATATTCCCAAATAGTTACAATTCCATTTCCGCTTAAAAGACGCTCCCAACTAACGTGTTCGTGCCTTGCCTGTAAAAAGTATAAAATGCCTAAATCTTGTTTCGTTCTTGGTGCGTAATCACAGTGCCCTCCTTCCGTGGCAAATGGGTGATAGCGACTACCATCAAAAAACAAACCCGCTTCGCCCAATCCTGTGCCCGCTGCCAATATCCCAATATTTCCGGGCGTTTCGTTTGTCCCCTGATGTAGGGTATGTAACTCTTCTGGTTTTAATGCGGCTAGGCCGTATGCAGTAGCTTCCAAATCATTAAGAATGGCTACCGGACTTCCTCCAAGTGTTTCTGAAATTTCTTTTCTATCGATTTGCCAACTAAGGTTTGTGAATTTTACCTTCCCGTCAATGACCGGACCAGCCACTGAAAGGCAAACTTTTTGAGGATTGGGAAGTCCCGCTATAAAATCGCTAATTATATCGGTAAAAGAAACGTGGTCTTTACTAACATATCTTTTTTCTTTAACTACTTCCATTCCCTTGGCAGTAAACTTACATAAAGACATATTAGCCTTCGTGCCTCCAATATCTCCAGCTAAAACAATTACGTTCTCGTCATTCGAAAATTCTGTTTGTTTAAAAGCAATAGGAACTAAAAGTGCAATTTCCATATCAAATCATTTTTTCTTGTTACTTGTAAAGGAAAGAAATATCGCTTATAAATGGTAAAAAATATAAATGCCCTGCATAAAAAAAGCATATCGTTCATTTAGCGATATGCTTTTTCTAATTAGTTATTTTCTATTATTAATTTCCTAATTTGAAAACCAGTTCTCCACCTAATCCAAATTGGTAGAAAAAAGAATATCCTTGCCCTCAAAATCTTTACGAAATTCGATTTAAAAAATGAAACTTGTATTGATTATCACTTTTTTTTGCATATAAAATGATAGAATTTGTAGCATTTTATTATTATGATACAAATTGTTGGATATACAATTAAAAACTCGGTTCAAATGATTTAGAACATTTGCAAGTGCTTTAGATAATGGTTTATATATGATTAATATCAGTCTAATCGTTAGTTTTTACTGATAATCATCATTCCCAAGCATTTCAATATTCAATAATTTTGTAATTGAGCAATCTCGATCAAATGACAAACGCACTATATTTAAGTACAACAGAGCCCTATTCAGGCAAGTCGATCATCGCCTTAGGCCTCATGAACCTTTTAGCGGGGAAAACCGAAAAAATCGCCTATTTCAAGCCGGTGATCAGTTGTATGGCAGGACAAAAAGACAATCATCTGGAAACCATGATCCGGCATTTTGATCTTACCACACCCTATGAAGACATGTATGCTTTCACCAGGGAAGAAGTGGAGAATTTGAAAAATAACGGGCATGAAGCGCTTATGATCGACAAGATCATTGAAAAATTCAAAAAATTGCAGGAAACAAATGAATTTGTAATTGTGGAAGGTGCAGATTTTTTGGGGAGCAGTACAAACCTTGAATTTGATGACAATATTAATATTGCTAAAAATTTAGGAATTCCCGTAGTTCTGATAGTAAAGGGTGAAGACAAGACAGAACAAGAAATTGTATCATCCACAGTTTCCACTTTCAAATTATTTCAAGAAGAGGGTGTTCAAATTTTAACCGTTATTGCAAACAAAGTATTAGAACAAATTGCGTTCTCCGTATCTGTTAGTATTCGACATAATCTTCCAAAGGATATTATAATTACAGTAATTCCATATGATAGAAATTTAAGCAATCCAACCTTTAAAGAGATTTGTGAATCAGTAAATGGCAAGGCTTTATTTGGTGAGCATTTGTTTTCGAATCAAGTAGACCATCCGATAGTGGGTGCCATGCAGTTACACAACTGTTTATTACGTTTACAGAAAAACACGTTAATTGTAGCTCCAGGTGATCGGGGCGATATATTAGTAGGTGTTTTACAGGCCAATATCTCAAAGAATTATCCAAAAGTGGCCGGAATGATTTTAACAGGCGGACTAATGCCAGAGCCTTCTATTTTAAAATTAATTGAAGGTTTGGATACTGTATTACCTGTTATTACTGTTGAAACAGGCACTTTTGAAACAGTTACTAAAGTTGCTGGAACACAATCAAGAATATACTATTATAATAAAGAAAAAATAGCACTTGCTATCAGCACTTTTGATAAGTACATAGATATCCAGTCCATAGGTGAAAAGATCAATACTTTCCAGACAAGGAATATTACACCAAGAATGTTCCAATATCAAATAGTTAAAAGGGCAAAATCATTTAAAAAACATATCGTGTTACCAGAAGGTGGCGATGATAGAATTTTAATTGCAGCGAATCAGCTTGTTAAACAAGACATCGTTAAAATAACGATTCTTGGAAATAAAGAAAATATTATTGCTGCATCAAACAGGTTGAATCTTTCCATGGACTTTGATAAAATTCAAATAATTGATCCGGCTACATCCGATAAGTATGATGCTTATGTAGACGAATTAGTTGAGCTGCGGAAATCAAAAAATTTACAAAAAGAAATGGCTAAAGATTTAATGTTAGACGTTTCATATTTTGGCACAATGATGGTTTTCAAAGGGGATGCCGATGGTATGGTTTCAGGGGCAGAACATACTACACAACATACTATCAGACCAGCGCTACAATTTGTAAAAACAAAGCCTGGTGTTAACACCGTTTCTTCTGTGTTCTTTATGTGTTTGCCTAATCGAGTAGCCATTTTTGGGGATTGTGCTGTAAACCCCAATCCTACTTCCGAGCAATTAGCTGAAATAGCCATCTCCTCTGCCGAAACTAGCCTCATGTTCGGCATTGAACCCAAGATAGCCATGCTTTCTTATTCTTCCGGCACTTCTGGTGAAGGTGAAGATGTAGATAAAGTAAGAAGAGCCACCGAGATCGTTAGAGAAAAAAGACCTGATTTAAAAGTAGAAGGTCCCATACAATATGATGCTGCCGTTGATCCGTCAGTAGGAAAGCAAAAGCTGCCGAATTCGCAGGTAGCCGGACAAGCAAGTGTTTTAATTTTTCCTGACTTAAATACGGGTAACAATACCTACAAAGCTGTTCAAAGAGAAACAGGTGCTTTAGCAATTGGACCAATGTTACAAGGATTGAATAAACCAGTAAATGATCTTAGCAGAGGATGTACTGTTGATGATGTATTTAATACGGTTGTAATAACTGCCATTCAAGCGCAACAATAAATATTAATAAAGTTAGATGAACATATTTGTTATTAATTCAGGAAGTAGTTCCATTAAATACCAACTCATTAGCATGCCTGAAGCTGCTACTATTTGTTCTGGTTTAATTGAACGAATTGGTTCAGATGCTTCTACCATCATTCACAAAAGATTTAAAGACGGAGAAGAATTTGTAGATGAAGAAACGCTAAAAATCAAGGACCATGCAAATGGATTAAAAAAAGTTGCAAAACTTTTGATTGATCCTGTAATTGGTGTTATTAAAAACCCGGATGAAATACATGCAGTTGGTCATCGTGTGGTACATGGTGGAGAAACATTTTCTGAAACACAGATCATCACAGATGAGGTCAAAGAAAAAATAAAACATTTATTTCCTCTTGCACCTTTACATAATCCCCCCAATTATTTGGGAATCGAAGTAGCTGAATTAATTTTTAGTGCTGCAAAACAAATAGCCGTTTTTGATACAGCTTTTCATCAAACCATGCCTGCAGTTGCTTTTAGAATGGCAATTCCTAATGAATATTATACGGAACATAGAATCAGGTCATATGGTTTTCACGGAACTAGTCATAAATATGTTTCCGAAAGAGCCATTGAATATTTACAAAAAAAAGAATCAAAAATAATAACCATCCATTTAGGAAACGGTTGTAGCATGAGTGCCATTTTAAATGGTAAGTGTATAGATCATAGTATGGGACTAGGACCCATGAATGGTTTGATTATGGGAACCAGGGCAGGTGATATAGATCAGTCTGTGATCTTTTATTTAGTAAATCAATTAGGTTATCCGATAGAAGAAATTAATAATGTACTCAATAAAAAGAGTGGTATGTTAGGTTTAACCGGCTTTAGTGATATGCGTGATGTTACTGCCAGATATAATGAAGGCGATTTAAATGCAATACTTGCATATGAAATGTATGGCTATCATATCAAGAAATATATTGGATCATTCACGGCAGTACTGAATGGACTTGATGCGATCGTTTTTACCGGTGGTGTGGGAGAAAATGATGCACTGGTGAGAAGTTTGTCAACAAAAAACATGTCGTACCTGGGCATTGAGTTAGATGAAGAAATAAACAAGCAGCGAATCAAAGGAACGGTAGCATTAAATACTGAAAAATCGAAAGTTAAAATATTAAAAATCCCAACTAACGAAGAATTAGAAATTGCAAATCAGTGTTATGCATTAATGCTGGAACCGAAATAAAAAAATCCCTGAGCAACTAACTCAGGGATTTTTTTTATTTCCTCATCATATCTATGAAATTATCGAAGAGGTAGCGACTATCATGTGGCCCAGGTGTACTCTCTGGATGGTACTGCACACTAAATGCCTGACGATCTTTTAATCGGATCCCTTCAATAGAATTATCATTTAAATTCAAATGTGTTACTTCCACATTTGCATGAGCACGTACGGCATCTGGATCAACTCCAAATCCATGATTTTGGGTAGTGATTTCACACTGACCAGTAATGATATTTTTTACAGGATGATTTAATCCTCTATGACCATGGTGCATTTTAAATGTGGGAATATCATTTGCTCTTGCCAATAATTGATGCCCTAAACATATTCCAAAAACAGGTTTATTTTCATTTAAAATATCTTTTACTGTAGCAACTGCATAAGGCATTGCAGCAGGATCTCCCGGGCCATTAGAAAGAAAATATCCATTGGGGTTAAATTCTTTTAATCTGCTCAGTGGTGTCTTTGCTGGATGTACACGAACGTGTGCGCCTCTGGCAACTAAGCATTCCAGAATATGTTCTTTCACCCCAAAATCAAGTACTGCTACTTTGATCGCAGCGTTCACGTCACCTAATTCATATTCTACATCGGTACTTACGGTACTAGCCAATTCCAAACCATCCATATCAGGAACGGTTGCTAATTGTGTTTTTAATTTTTCAATGTCCATTTCTGAAGAAGAAATAACACAGTTCATCGCACCTTTGGTACGTATATGGGCAACTAATGCCCTAGTATCAATATCATCTATAGCAACGATGCTATTGGCAATTAAATAATCACTTAAATTTCCATCCGCCATAAAACGGCTGAATTTTTCTTCCAAATTTCTGGCTATCAAACCATGGATTTTCACAGTTTTACTTTCAACATCTACATCCTTCACGCCATAATTACCGATGTGTACATTATTCATGATCAATACCTGACCAGTATAACTAGGATCAGTAAAAACTTCCTGATAGCCAGTCATTCCAGTATTAAAGCAGATTTCGCCAGTAGCTATTCCTATTTTTCCAAAAGCACGGCCATGAAAAATGTGACCGTCTGCTAAAACTAAAATTGCGGGTTGGTGTGTTTGAGACATGTTGATAGGGTCTGTTTGATGCTGCAAAAAAAACACATCTGAGTCGATATATCAGATATTTTTTTACACATTGGATATAAAAAAAGGCAAGACTAAAAAAGTCTTGCCTGTATTTGAAAAATTCTTCATGATAATTATTCTGCAGCTTTATCTTCAACAGCTGGAGTTTCATCAGCAACAGGCGCTTCGGCAACAGGAACTGTTTCAACAGCAGCTTCCGTTTTCTTTTTAGCACCACCTGCACGACGAGTTTTCTTAGCTGGTTCAGCAGCTTTTTCAACTGAATTGCCATAGATCTCGTTAAAGTCTACCAATTCAATCATTGCTTTTTCAGCGTTATCACCTGGACGAATTCCTAATTTAAGAATTCTGGTATAACCACCCGGACGAGCAGCAACTTTTGGCCCCACCACTGTAAATAATTCTTTAACAGCCGCTTTATCTTGCAATTCAGCAAATACCAAACGGTGGTTATGGCTGATTTGTGCAACTGATTCCATTTTTTTAGTCTTGGTAATCAAAGGTTCAACATATGTTCTCAATGCTTTAGCTTTCGCCAAAGTGGTAACGATACGCTTGTGTGTGATTAACTGACTAGCTAGGTTTTGTAATAACGCTACTCTATGTGCCTTTTTACGGCCGAGGTTATTGATTTTGTCTCCGTGACGCATGACTTATTGTTTTATATATCTTGTACCGTGTCGGGAATACAAGATGTGAATAATGGAAAAGGGTTTGGATTAATTATCCAAGTTGTCTAATCCTAATTTGTTTAAATCCATACCAAAGCTCAATCCTCTTTCAGTCAATACTTGCTCAATCTCAGAAAGAGATTTTTGACCGAAGTTTCTGAACTTCATCAGGTCTTCTTGCTCATATTGTACCAATTCGCTCAAGCTATTAATTTTAGCAGCTTTCAAGCAATTGAATGCACGAACTGAAAGGTCTAGATCTTCCAATGGTGTTTTCAATACTTTGCGTAATTGCAATATATGCTCATCAACAACATCTTCTTTTTTATCTTCTTTATTATCAAAAGTGATGTTCTCATCAGTGATAATCATCAAATGTTGAATCAAAATACGAGAAGCTTGTTTAACTGCATCTTCTGGGTGAATAGTACCATCGGTAGCTACATCCAAGATCAATTTTTCGTAGTCGGTTCTTTGTTCTACACGATAGTTCTCAATTGCGTATTTCACGTTTTTGATAGGTGTATGAATAGAATCGATAGCGATATAACCGAAAGCCGCATCTTTTACTTTATTCTCTTCAGCAGGAATATAGCCACGGCCTTTAGCGATGGTTAATTCGATGTCGAGTTTAGAAGTATTGTCCATAGTGCAAATAACCAATTCAGGATTCATCACTTGGAAGCTCTGAGATCCTTCACCAATCATACCAGCATTGAACTCAGTGCGGCCTTTGATAGACAAAGTAATTTTTTCGTTAACTACATCATGCTCAACATGCTTCTTGAAACGTACTTGTTTCAAGTTTAGGATCACTTCAGTTACGTCTTCTGTAATGCCTTTGATAGTTGCAAACTCGTGGTCAACGCCTTCGATTTTGATACCTACAATTGCATATCCTTCCAAAGAACTCAATAATACTCTGCGTAGTGCATTACCGATAGTCAAGCCGAAGCCTGGCTCTAATGGACGGAACTCAAACTGTCCTTCAAAATCTGTTGCTTTTTGTAAAACGATTTTGTCTGGCTTCT
>JBAXXT010000027.1:0-35605 GCA_037127755.1 Bacteroidota bacterium | reverse complement strand
CCCCAGTCATCGCTCAGTCGCTCGACTTTCCCCTCCATCGCATGCGATGGAGGGGTGGCTGGAGCGACTGAGCGAACAGACGGGGTGGCAGATTCTGTTTAGATTTTTTTTATCAAAAAGTAAACAAAAAACAACCCTATCCGTTGTATTATCGTACTTAACCTTGTATTAATTTAGAAAGACTAAATTGCACTAGGCTAGGGTACAAAATTGGCCACTTGATCAGCACACTTCTGAAACAGTGCCATATTAAAAGATGAATTAAGAAAACAGATAATCATAACAATTGAACAAGAAAGTTGCCGTATATCGTAAAGAGCATTTTAATGCAGCACATCGTCTTAATAATCCTGCATGGACGAAAGAAGAGAATAAAACTGTGTTTGGTCTTTGTAATAACGATAACTATCATGGGCACAATTATGATTTAATTGTTAAAGTGATAGGGGAAGTGAACCCTTCAACTGGTTATGTGTTAGACTTAAAAGAATTAAGTACACTTATTAAAGAACAGGTATTAGATAAATTTGATCATAAAAATTTAAACCTCGACACCATAGAATTCGCCTCTGTAAATCCCACTGCAGAAAATATTGCGATTGTGATTTATGATTTGTTGAGAGTGAAACTGGATGAAGGTTTAGATTTAAAAATAACATTGTATGAAACACGAAGAAACTATGTTGAATATCCGGCTTAACGGAGACAAAATAGAGTTGAGCGATTTAATGATTGACGATATGGGAGATAACCATGTTAGTACTTCAGTGGATACGCCTATGCGGAAAGACGCTTTTGAGATGTCGGAAGACGAGAAGGTATCTAAAATTGAAAAACATTTTACTGCTATCATGGAAATATTGGGTCTGGATCTTACCGACGATAGCCTTAAAGGCACGCCCCGTAGAGTTGCTAAGATGTATGTGAAAGAAATATTTAGCGGATTAAATCCAGCCAACATGCCGAAAATGGCAATGTTTGAAAATAAATATAAATACAACGAAATGCTGGTTGAAAAGAATATTTCTTTTTTCAGCAATTGCGAACACCATTTTGTTCCCATCTTCGGAAAAGCACATGTTGCTTATATTAGCAATGGTAATGTAGTTGGACTTAGTAAGTTGAACAGATTAGTGCAATATTTTGCAAAGCGCCCACAAGTACAGGAACGCCTTACGATGCAAATTGGAAAAATGTTACAAAAAGTGTTGGGAACAGATGATGTAGCTGTTTTGATTGATGCGAAACATTTATGCGTGGCTAGTAGAGGGGTAGAGGATAATAGCTCATCAACTATTACAGCTTTTTATGGTGGCAAATTCAAAGAAGAAAAAACGAATAACGAATTTCTTCGCTACTTAGAAATGAAAACAGAATTCTAGTAAAATAAGAACACATTATAAGCCTGATAAATTTTATCAGGCTTTTTTATTTATTTTAGCTCCCTGAAATTGAATGTTATGAGTAAGCACGCCTATTTGTTTCCTGGTCAGGGAAGTCAGTTTATTGGAATGGGAAAACAATTATATGATACCCACCCGACTGCGAAAATTCTTTTTGAAAAAGCAAATGAGATACTAGGATTTCGAATTAGTGATGTGCTTTTTGAAGGAACTGATGAAGCATTAAAACAAACAAATATTACCCAGCCTGCCATTTTCCTGCATTCTGTGATTGCCTATCAAACCCTACAAGACCCTCAACCTTCATTGGTTGCTGGCCACTCTCTCGGTGAATTTTCAGCCCTCGTTGCTAACCATGTTTTGCATTTCGATGATGCTTTAAGATTGGTCAGCATTCGTGCGCAGGCTATGCAAAAAGCATGTGAAATACAACCTTCAACAATGGCTGCAGTATTAGCTTTAGCTGATGATAAAGTAGAAGAAATCTGTGCTGCAATTACTGCCGAAACCGGCGAGATTGTAGTACCTGCCAATTATAATTGTCCAGGTCAGTTAGTAATCAGCGGCTCCATAAAAGGAATTGAAATCGCCTGCGAAAGAATGAAGGCGGCTGGCGCTAAAAGAGCTTTAGTTCTTCCTGTAGGTGGTGCATTTCATTCCCCATTAATGTCTCCTGCAAAAGAAGAATTAGCTGCTGCCATTGAAGCAACAACTTTTAACAATCCCATCTGCCCTGTGTATCAAAACGTAGTTGCAAAAGCTGTTACTGATCCCTCTGAAATCAAACAAAATTTGATTGACCAATTAACAGGTGCTGTAAAATGGACTCAATCAGTACAAGCAATGGTTGCAGATGGAGCTACACATTTTACTGAAGTGGGTCCCGGTAAAGTTTTACAAGGATTAGTTCAAAAAATTTATCGCGAAGCAATGGTAGATGGCGTTAGCTAATGCTACAATTGAACCACTCGCCATCGAAATTTGCATTGTATTTTTTATAAAATTTAATAGCAGGCTCATTCCAATCTAACACTTGCCAACAGATGCCATGGAGTTTTCTTTCCTTGGCTTCGATGATGAGTTGATCAAATAAAAGTTGGCCTAATTTCTTGCCACGCATTTCTTCGGTCACCAAAATATCTTCTAAGTACATACGCTGGCCCTTCCATGTGCTATAACGAATGTAGTAAAGTGCAAATGCTTGTACTTTGCCTTCTGCTTCAGCTACAAATGCCCACCATACAGGATTTGCACCAAAACCACTTTCTTCAAAGTGTTCTAGGGTAACAGTAACTTCCTGTGGTGCTTTTTCAAAAACCGCTAATTCGTGAATCAACTCCATGATTCTGGCGCAATCTTTTTTCTCTGCTCTTCTAATAACTATTTCCATAATTTAATCAACCTTATTTTTTGTAACCAGGTCCTTTTACAAATCTACCTGCTGCATTGCCTGTAGGTTCACCATTTTTAAATACAGCAATTCCATTTACAAATACATCTACCATACCATCTGAATATTGGTGCGGCTTTTCGAATGTTGAATTATCTTTTACTTTTGCAGGATCAAAGATCACGATATCTGCAAAATAGCCGGTCTTTAATTCACCTCTTTTTTGAAGTTTCAAATGTTTGGCTGGGAGGTTTGCTAATTTTTGAATGGCAGAAGATAACGACAATACTTTTTCATCACGAACATAATGACCGATTACTCTTGCAAAGTTTCCATAAGCCCTCGGGTGTGCATTTGATTTTAAAAATACACCTTCAGTAGTATACGAACCTTCATCACTTCCAAAACTTACCCAAGGTAATGCCACTTGCTTTCTAACATTTTCTTCGCTCATTAAAAAATAAGCTACGCCCACTCTTGTACTATCCTGAACAATTAAATCCATAGCAGTTTCTTCGGGAGTTGAACTGCGCATCTTGGCTGCTTCCGCCAATGTTTTGCCTGTGAATTTTTTTAATGAATCTTGTTTGAAACCCAATAATAATACATGTTCTGGACCTCCTGTACCATAATACAAATTTTCCCAATCTTGTGCATTGCTGTTCATTGCTTTTTTCATTTCAGCGCGAATCTTTGGATCTTGTAATCGAGCTCTCAATTTACCAAAACCACCATCCTGAAGAGTAGGAGGAAATGCAGAAGTCATTCCAGTTGCACCAGCCAAATAAGTGTACATATCGGAAGTAATATCTTGTCCCTCTTTTCTTGCACGCTCTACTCTTTTAATCACAGAATCCATTTTGGGCCAGTTATCTTTTCCCCCTGCTTTCAAATGAAAAATCTCAGCAGGAATATTAGCTTCTTTTGAAATGGTAATCAATTCTTCTACTGCTTCTAATAATTTGTTTCCTTCACTTCTCATATGGCTTGAATAAGTTCCTCCATATTTCGATGCTTCTTTTGCCAGTGCTATCAACTCATCCGTTTTTGCAAAAAAATCAACAGGATAAATAAGCGCATTGGTTAATCCTAAAGCACCCTCTTGCATGGCCTGATCAACCAATAATTTCATACTATCTAATTGCACAGGAGTAGGTGCAATATTTGCTTCGCCAATCACATATTGTCTCACAGCCCCACTACCCACAAAGCTGGCAATATTTGGAGCTATTCCTTTTTTCTCTAACACTTGCATGTATTCGCCCAAGGTATTCCAACTTACATTGTATTTAACATCTCCCTGTCCATTTTGCATTTGACTTTTCATATTTGCATTCAGCGGTCCAAAACTGCTCTCTCCAAATATTTCAGTAGTTACACCTTGACGAATATCACTTTGAGCTCTTCCATCTTGAAATAATGACTCTTCTGAATGTCCCATCATATTAATGAAACCAGGTGCAACAGCTAATCCCTTTGCATCTATTTCGTTATTTGCAGATTCTTTTGATAGGTCTCCAATAAAAGCAATACTATCGTTTTGTATCGCAATATCAGCTTTGTAAGGTTCACCACCATTTCCATCATACACAAAACCATTACGGATAATAGTATCATATTTCTTGGTTGAACATGATGCAATTGTTGCACAAACAAATAACAGACAAATTAGATTACGCATGTTTTTATTTTTGATTTTGAAAGGGAAGTATTATTTCTTTTTTGCTTTGAAATTTCCATTAGGTTGAATAAAAGTTAATCCAGTTGATTCGGCTTTATCGTTTATTTCGAATTGTACAAAATACCCATTTATAATTTTTAAACTGAATTTATCTTTTTCAATAGGAATTAATTCATAATCTGGTTGCCCCGGAACCAATACAAATAAAGTCTTATTGTCTTTGATATATACTTTTACAATTGCCTGACCCGATAAATCATAATCGCCCACATATTTATTTAATTCATCAGCGGATATGTCTTTTGGCTTAACTGTTTTTTCGAATTTTATTGGTGGCAGAGTTGGTTCAATTCCAATTTGAACACTGCTGATATCGCCAGACTCATTCATTTGAAAGGCAAAACGGGTGGGACTTTTGTCGGTAGTGTCAATTCCATCGATAGGATCTTTATCAAAGGGTTCAAAAATATCGTAATGGAAATTTCTAAGCCATAAATTGTCTTTACCCATTTTGCAGATCAACGAATCATTAATCAGCGACACTTCAAATGTTCCATATCCAGGATGATGATATAATCCTTCATAATCTTTTAAAGCATGAGAAGGATGCGTATTTACTTTCTGGTTACTTGTTTTATTTTTCTCCCCTTCTTTTTCTGCTTTTTTCGCTTTTGCTACTGATTTTTTTACATCACTATTCCAATCGAAGTAAGGTAGTTGTAGTACTCTATCAGCAACGGTATTTCTTATAATAGAAGGAATAGAAGATCCGTTTTGATTGGTTAATACAATGATACCAATACTATCTGATGGAAAGAAGCAAGTGCTTGCAGAAAAGCCATCAATATTTCCTCCGTGCTCCACGCGAAAATGGCCTTTATACGATGCCATCATCCAGCCAAAACCATAATTCGAAAAGAAAACATCTGGTTTTTCTTTTGTAGGAATACCTGTACCAACTACCATTTGAGCACCCATTGCCTCATTTACATATGCAGAAGGAATAATTTCTTTGCCGTTATATTTTCCTCCATTAATCCAGGTGCTTACCCAATTCGCCATTTCCAAAACATTACTATTAATACTACCTGCGGGCCCCATTGCATTTATATTATAATAGTCTAGCTTTTTAATAATGCTATCTTTTTTTAATCCATATCCTAAGGATGCATCTTTATTTTTTTGCAATTCGGGAATTGTAAAATTAGAGTTAGTCATTCCAAGCGGATTGAATAATTTTTCTTGTACATTATTTTCCCAACTACTACCCGTAATTTTTTCTGCTACCATTCCCTGAAGAAAAAACATGAAATTATTGTATTGCCATTTTTCTCTAACTCCATAAGATGGTTCCATGTATTGGATTCTCTTCATCAAACTATCTTTTGATGAAGTTGGAAATGCATACCAGGAATAGTCGTGTCTTGGAAGTCCGGTTCTATGAGACATCATGTCATTCAACTGGATCTGATTATTCATATTGTCGTTGAAAAATTTCAGATCTGGTAAATAGTTGCGAACGGGTTTATTCAATTCCAACTTCCCATCTTTTTGTAATATTCCTAAAATCGAAGCGGTAAATGCTTTAGTGCAACTACCAATTGCAAAAAGTGTATTTGGCGTAACTGGGATTTTATTTTCAAGATCGCGATACCCAAATCCTTTAGCATAGATCACTTTGTCTTTTTCAACTACGGCAACGGCAAAACCCACTCCGTGCCAGTCTTTTAGAACCCTTTCGAAAGTAGTATCTAACCCAGCAAATGGATCGGATTTAGATATGAGTTTATTTTTCTTTTGAGCACTAGCAAATACCAGTACTGCTAGCATAAGGGTAGCTAAAAATATTTTCTTTATCATGGTGTATGGCTTAAAAAGGCCAATACAATATAATGATAAAATACTTTTTTATTTCACCAATTATGATAAACGAAAATTAGAGCGATAAAGCCTGATCAAGATCGTTAAGGATGTCGAGAATATTTTCAATTCCCACACTCATACGAATGAGCCCGTCGGTGATGCCATATTTCTCTCTTTCTTCTACAGTTAATCCAGAGTGCGTCATACTTGCAGGATGTGAAATCAGTGTATCAAGCGTACCCAATGAAACGGCACGGACACACATATTTAGTTTGTCGATAAAATCTTTACCAGCTTGTAATCCCCCTTTTAATTCAAAGCTCATTAAAGCGCCGGGATGACGCATTTGTTTTTTGGAAATTTCATAGTCGGGGTGGGTAGTTAAACCATTATAGTTCACTTTTTGAACTGCAACATGTTTTTCCAGAAATTGGGCAACTTCCATTGCATTACTGCAATGTCGGTCCATCCGAATCTCTAAAGTTTTCATCCCCTGTGATAATAAGAATGCATCAAATGGATTACTGTTTCCTCCCATCAATGTATGCCATTTCCAAACGGTGGTATTCATCTTTTCTAAATCCTTTCCTAACAATACACCACCAATAGCTGTTCCATGTCCATTCAAAAACTTAGTAGTAGAATGAAAAACAAAATCTGCTCCGTATTTAAAAGGCTGTTGT
This sequence comes from Bacteroidota bacterium, assembly GCA_037127755.1. GTDB lineage: Bacteria > Bacteroidota > Bacteroidia > Chitinophagales > Chitinophagaceae > Sediminibacterium. Next base: position 28,585 of record JBAXXT010000027.1, on the reverse strand, counting down.
AAATAGGGTGTTGCGAATGTATTGTCAACTGTTAATACAGCTCCGTATTTTTTTGCCAGTTCAGAAATGCCTGCTATGTCAATACACTGTAGTGTAGGATTGGCAGGTGTTTCAAGGTGAATGAGTTTAATACTTGGATTGCTTTTTATTACATCTTCAACTGCATTCAAATTGCGCATGTCGATAATCATAGTATGAACACCCGCTTGTGCCAAAACGGATTTGAACAACTCGTTAGTGCCACCGTATAATGCAAAGTGTGAAAGCACGGTATCACCAGCTTTCAAATTACTCATGAACATAGTGGTCATAGCGGCCTGTCCGCTCGAATGTAATAATGCTTTTAATTGCAAAGGAGAACCGTCTTCATTTAAAAGACCAAAAGATTCGAGAGCTGCAATAGTTTCTTCTGCTGCAGTGAAAGTAGGATTACCCCATCTGCTATAGATCCTGGTTTTATCCTTTCCAGAATAGCGTTCCATACCCGATTCTGCATCATCGAATGTAAATGTAGAAGTGGCGAAAATAGGAGTGATATGAGCGTACTCGGCATTGTTATGTCCGCTGGCATGTATTGCTACAGAACTGATGCCTGTAAGAGGTGTTTTTTTACTCATGATATGTGTTGAGGTAATGATGAGAAAAATGTTGAGAATATTTCACTACGAGGATGAACCACCCCGTCTGTTCGCTTCGCTCCAGCCACCCCTCCATCCCGAGCACTCGGGATGGAGGGGAAACCTTTATTTTATACCTACATTTCCACCTGTCTTTTCTTCACTCTTCACTCTTCACTCTGCCCTTCTTTTTACTTTTTAATTTTTACTTTTTAATTTTAGTATGCCCATGTAATTAATGTGGCACCCCAGGTAAATCCACCACCAAAAGCAGCAAGTACAATCTTATCACCTTTCTTCAACTGGTTTTCCCAATCCCACAAACACAAAGGCAGGGTAGCAGCAGTTGTGTTGCCGTATTTCTGAATATTGATCATTACTTTTTCTTTTGCTAAACCCATTCGGTTAGCTGTTGCATCAATAATACGCAAGTTTGCCTGGTGCGGAACCAGCCAAGCTATATCATCGCCAGTTAAATTATTTCTTTCCAGTAATTCAGCACTCACATCAGCCATTCCTTTTACGGCAAATTTGAAAACGGCCTGACCTTCCTGGTAAGCAAAGTGTTCTCTTGCGGCAACTGTTTCTGCTGTTGCTGGTTTTAAAGATCCACCGGCTTTGATGTGTAAGTAATGTCGTCCACTACCATCGCTCTTCATAATGGTATCCTGAATACCTGATCCATCTGTACTTGGTTCTAATAAAACAGCACCTGCGCCATCACCAAAAATGATACAAGTAGTTCGATCTGTATAATCAACAATAGCACTCATTTTATCAACGCCTACTACGATTACTTTTTTATATCTGCCACTTTCGATATACATGGCCCCTGTACTTAGTGCAAATAAAAATCCACTACATGCGGCACCCATATCATAACCCCAGGCGTTGGTGGCCCCGATTTTATCTGCTATAATATTAGCAGTGGCTGGAAATATCATATCAGGAGTTACTGTTGCACAAATAATACAATCGATCTCTTTGGGATCAAGACCTTTCTTTCTAAGAATTTCTTCAATTGCCGGAACCGCCATATCGCTGCTGCCTTTTCCGGGCTCTTTCAAAATACGTCTTTCAGAAATACCTGTACGGCTTTTAATCCATTCATCATTTGTATCAACCATTTTTTCAAGGTCGAAATTGGTCAATTTTGTCTCTGGAACATAACCGCCAACTGCGGTAATTGCTGCTGTAATTTTCGTCATAGCTTTTTAAATCAGCCGCAAATATCAAGAAACTTTGTGGAAAAAGGACGAAACTGGCTTGAATTGGTCCGATTCAGTTCTAAATCAGACCCCTTATTATGAAACCTTAAGGCATTTTTAACCTAATTTTGGGAACGTTATGATAGCATTTGTAAGAGGTCAATTTGTGGTAAAAACAACAACTAGAGTTGTGGTTGATGTAAATGGAGTTGGTTACGACCTTCAAATAAGTTTAAATACTTATTCTGCGATCAGTACTAAAGAAAGTGGATTGCTATTTACACACCTGCAGATTACGGAAAATGCACATACACTTTTTGGGTTTGCAGAATTGGCAGAAAAAGAAATGTTTATGCAACTGATCAGTGTTTCAGGAGTTGGTGCTTCAACAGCCAGAATGATGTTGTCTGGAATGCGTCCGGATGAAATTGCCAGAGCCATTGTACAGGGCAATACAAAACAGCTTGAAAGCGTTAAAGGAATTGGGAAAAAATCTGCTGAACGTTTGATTGTGGAACTACGTGATAAACTGAGCAAACAATCTTTCGAAACCGGAACCAGTGGAACATCTGTTATTGTTTCTATTGATTCTGATGCGGTTCATGCCCTAGTGGCTTTAGGAATTGGAAGACCAATGGCGGAACAAGCCGTTAAGAAAACAGTTTCTAGTTTAAATCCAGGTGCAAGTCTGGAGGAAATAATTAAACAAGCGTTAAAAAACTTATAGCCTATTACCATAGCTCTACTTAACTAATGCAACTGATTTGAAGTTATTTGCAACTGTAATGGCTGTCTTATTATTCCTTGTTTCGGGTGTGCCTGTCATGGCCCAAAAGAAGGATAGTGTTCACTATGCAATTACCGATAGAAGATCAGATGCTTTTTCAAGCAACACTAAAAACCCTTTCTCCATCAGGGATACAAGCCTTATCAAGCAAACCATTGAATACGATCCGAAAACGCAACAATATGTGATTGTTGAAAAAATTGCCGGAAAAATTTATCGTACTCCTACTACCTTAAGTTTCGATGAGTTTTGGAAAATTAAATCCCGACAGTCAGAAACAGACTATTTTAAAAAGCGTGCAAATGCTTTAGATGCTTTGAATGAAAAAACAAAGCGCCCACCTATGAAAGTGCATACCAGTTTATTCGATCGAATATTTGGTGTTACAGACAGAGGGATGAAAGTTGATATACGTCCTAGTGGGGAAGTAAATGTAATGGCAGGATATCAGGGCCAGAATATTAAAAACCCTACGCTTCCAGAGCGCGCAAGAAAAAATGGTGGATTTGATTTCGACATGAATGCGAATCTTGCAGTGAATGCGAATATTGGCGACAAACTTAGATTTCCTTTGAACTACAATACCCAATCCAATCTTGGATTTGATAATCAAATCAAATTAGATTATAAAGGCAAAGATGATGAAGTCATTAAAAGTATTGAGGCGGGTAATATTTCTTACCAATCAAAAGGAACACTAATCCCCAGCACTCAGAATTTATTTGGTATTAAAGCACAATTGCAATTTGGAAAGTTATTTATTACAGGTGCTCTCGCAAATCAACGTTCACAAAAACAATCTATCGGAATGCAAGGTGGTGCTGCCACACAAACCTTTCAAAAAAGATTGGATGATTATGAAGAGAACCGGCACTTTTTAATGGCGCAATTCTTTAAAAATAATTTCAATAAAGCGATGAAGAACCTGCCCGTTGTTAATTCAATGGCACAGATTCAACGGATTGAAGTTTGGGTAACCAACAGAAATGGTGCGAATACCGATGCGCGGGATATTGTTGGATTCATGGACTTGGGCGAGCCTAGTCCTTATAATCCACTTGTTCAATCTAACACTTCAAATCCGTTGCCATTCAATGGCGCGAATAATTTATATAGTTCTGTCATTAATGATCCCAGTGCAAGAAATCCTTCAAGGATCAATAGTTTATTATATGCCAAAGGATTAAGGCCAGTTGATGATTATGAAAAAACTTTTGCGAGAAAATTAACTCCGAATGAATTTTATTTTAATCCGCAAATCGGGTTTCTTTCTGTAAATAGTCAATTACAATCGGATGAGGTTTTAGCAGTTGCATATCAATATACTTATAATGGAAAAGTGTTTCAGGTGGGGGAGTTTTCACAGGATGTGGCATTAGACTCTACCAAAGGTGTGCAGAAAGTATTGATGTTGAAATTGTTGAAAGCAACTTCACAAAGAATTCAATTGCCGATATGGGGATTGATGATGAAAAACGTTTACTCCCTTGATATGTTTGGCGGAATACAACGAGATGGATTTAATTTGAATGTATTATACGAACATCCCAGTGGTGGTTTGAAAAGATATCTTCCTGAAACGGCTGCTGCAGTTGATGGTCAGCCGCTTCTGAAAATTTTAAATTTAGACCGATTGAATAGTCGTAATGATCCCCAGCCAGATGGGGTGTTCGACTTTGTGGAAGGATTTACCATTCTTCCTCAATTGGGTAGAGTAGTTTTCCCTGTATTGGAACCATTTGGTAGAGACTTAGAAGCATTGGCTTTTAGTGGCATGCCAACAGCTACCAAAAAGAAATATATCTATTATGCTTTGTACGATTCCATCAAAGCCATCGCACAAACGTATATGAATGTGAATCGATTTGTGATGCAGGGTTCTGTAAAAAGTACGGGAGGCTCTGAAATTGATTTGAATACATTTAATGTACCTCCAGGATCTGTATCGGTTACTGCGGGTGGACAAATACTGAGAGAAGGTGCAGACTATGTGGTAGATTATAATTTAGGTAAAGTAAAAATTTTAAACCCTGCCATTCTTAATTCTAATGTACCTGTTAAAGTTGCGTTTGAAAACAATGCAGGTTTTGGAATGCAACAAAGAGGTTTTGCTGCATTGCGTATGGATTATATCGCTAGTAAAAAATTCAATTTCGGTGCTTCTGTAAATAGATTAGGGGAGCGCCCATTCTTTACAAAAATGGGTTATGGGGAAGATCCTATTAGAAATACCATGTATGGTTTTGATTTTAGTTATAAATCGGAATTGCCAGGATTAACGCGTTTCTTAAATCGATTACCAAACTATTCCACTAAAGCAAAATCATTTGTTACGGCTTATGGAGAGGCTGCTTTTTTACAACCAGGTCATCCACCACAAATAGGTAAAGGAAGTCAGGGATTAGTTTATATTGATGATTTTGAATCTTCTAAAACAAGTATCGATCTTCGTTTCCCATTTGTATCATGGGCGATGGCTTCAACTCCTCAGGGTAATCCAAAATTTCCTGAAGCAAATCTGAACGATTCAATCGATTATAATTTTAATCGTGCAAAATTAGCATGGTATAATATCGAACCTAATTTACAAGATCGAAATAGCCCGAACAATCCTTTAAGGCGTAACCTTACTGAACTTAGTGACCCCCGGGTGAGACAGGTTTATACAAACGAACTATTCCCCCAACGAACCACTAATATTACGGATGTACAGGCATCTACTTTTGACTTGGCATATTATCCGACGGAGAAGGGACCCTATAATTTCGAATCCAGAAAAACTGCCATTGATGCAAATGGTAAATTATCTAACCCTGCAAGCAGATGGGGTGGTATTATGCGTTCGATTGATCAAACAGATTTTGAGACAAGCAATGTGGAGTTCGTAGAATTCTGGGTACAGAATCCGTTCATTAAAAATCCAAATAGTAAGGGTGGTAAAATGTTTTTGAACTTTGGTAATGTAAGTGAAGACATTTTAAAAGATGGAAAAAGGTTTTATGAAAATGGCATGAACACTCCGAATATCAATGCTGCAGTGGATAGTTCTAATACCTGGGGCAAAACACCTGTTAATCCAATTCAAATTACACAGGCATTTAGCAATGATCCAAGTGATCGACCGTTTCAGGATGTGGGACTAGATGGATTAGATGACGCTGCGGAACAAAGAAAGAAAGGATATGTGTTGGATCGGTTGGCCAGTAACTTCGGAACAAGCTCTTCTATTTATCAAAATACCTTACTCGATCCCTCACTTGATAACTATAAATGGTATCGTGATCAAAGTTTTGATGCAGCGGGCACAGGGATTCTTGGACGGTATAAAAATTTTAATAATCCACAAGGCAATTCACCCATTGCTACCACCAATGGTTTATATACCTCTGCGGCTACTTTGTATCCAGATAATGAAGACTTAAATAGGGATAATACCTTAAACGAAACAGAAGCTTATTACGAATACCAGATCGATCTAAAACCTGGTATGGATGTTGGGATCACAAAATATATTACAGACAAAAAAAGGGTCACAGTAAATTCTGCTGATGGAATTGTTCGTCAGGAAGACTGGTATTTGTTCCGTGTTCCTATCAAAGATTACAGCAACAAAGTGGGTGGTATCCCCGATTTCAAATCCATTCGATTTGTAAGAATGTATCTGACAGACTTTGAAGATTCAGTAGTGATGCGTTTTGCCAGTTTAAATATGGTTCGTAATCAATGGCGTCAGTTCACTTATAATTTAGATACAACGGGAAGTTATACGCCCATCAATAATATTGCGGGAACAACTTTCAATACTTTATCTGTAAACCTAGAAGAGAATAGTAGTCGTCAGCCCGTTAACTATTTAATTCCTCCAGGCATTGAGCGCGTGCAACAGTTGAGCAATAATGGAATCAATCTTTTGCAAAATGAACAAAGTATTAGTTTGCAAGCGAAGAATTTATTTACGGGTGATGCTCGTGCTATTTTCAAAACCATGAACCTCGACATGCGTCAGTTTGGTAAACTGTCTATGTTCATACACGCTGAATCTGTTACTGGTCAAAGACCTTTATTAAATGGAGAAATCAATGCGGTAATTAGAATTGGTCAGGACTTCCTGAACAATTATTATGAAATAAAAATACCGTTGAATATAACGCCACCAGGTACTTATGCAAAGGGGCAAGAATTAACAATCTGGCCGGAAGCTAATAATCTGGATTTTAGTTTACGTGAGTTGATTGATTTAAAACTGAGGAGAAATGCTTCTAACTATCCATTGAGTAATATTTATCGGGAAATACTTGGAAACAAAACTTTTTCTATCATGGGTAATCCCAACTTAGGAGAAGTTCGAGGGTTCTTAATTGCAATCGAAAACCCGTATCGACTGGATGGCAAAATTGCAAACACAGAAGTGTGGGTGAATGAATTAAGATTGTCTGAAATAGATGAACATGGTTCCTGGGCTGCATTAGGAAGGGTTGATTTTACTTTGGCTGATCTGGGAACGGTTTCTGTTTCAGCCAATACACATACACAAGGCTTTGGTAGTATTGAACAGCGTGTAAACGAAAGAGCCCGCGATAATTTGGTTCAATTTGATGCAGCTGCAAGTATCAATGCCGGCAAACTATTTCCTAAAGAAGCGAAATTAAGTATGCCAGTATATGCCAGTATTAGTCAGACTTTGCGCACACCGCAATACGATCCATATGATAAAGACATATTGTATTCAGAGAAGCTATTGAGTATGCCTGGTAAACGCGACTCCATAAAAAATGCTGCTGTAGATCGAACAACGATCAAAACAATCAATTTTACAAATGTGCGAGTGGCACCTACAGGAAATAAAACGGGTCTCTTAAAGTTGAGCAATTTTGATGTGAGTTATTCTTTTTCTCAGACGGAGCAGACCAGCCCCATCATCATGGAAAATAAGATCACACGCCATCGTGGTGGTCTGGGTTATACTTATATAGGTCAAAGCAAATATGTAGAGCCACTTAAAAAATTAATCAAGAGTAAAACGGCCTGGTTATCTTGGTTACGAGATTTTAATTTTAACCTGCATCCATCATTATTGAGTTTCCGTGCAGATGTGAATAGGCAATTTGGAGAATACGTGCCACGTATTGTAAATACCTACGACAATAAAGTTGATCGGGTAGATACTACATATGACAAGTACTATACTTTCGATCGATTCTATAATATGCAATGGGATTTATCCAGAAGATTGAATCTTAATTTCTCAGCTACCAACAATGCACGTGTGGATGAACCTGCGGGCAGAATCGACACAAAAGAAAAACGCGATAGTGTTCGTGGTAATTTATTTAATGGAGGAAGAAATACATTGTATCAACAAAGAGCATCTTTGAATTGGGATATTCCTTTGAATAAATTACCCATTACAGATTGGATCAGTGCCAGGTATAGTTATGCAACTTCCTACAATTGGATAGGAGCAAGTAGGGTGGCTCTAGATTTGGGCAATACCCTCGAAAATTCTCAAGAGAATAATTTCAACACGCAATTTAGTTTTGGAAATTTATATGCTAAATCGAAATGGCTGAGAGCAGTTGATAATATTCCGATGCCTCAATCAAAACAAACATCGAACAATAAAAATACTAAGGATAAAAATAAAATGCTGAATGGTACCGATCTTAAAACCTCTCAGCAAAATAGTTTAGGATTTACAATTCCTACAAAAGAAGAAGCACTGCGCGGTTTAACGGGCAAGCAGCGTAAAGATGCATTATCAAAATGGAGGCAACAAAAAAGGGACGAACGTACTGCACAGCGAATGGCAAAAGCCAATCAACCTATTGAACTCAACGGATTTGAAAGAACTGTTGGAAAGTTCATCACCATGGTGAAAACTGTTCAGGTAAATTATTCGGCTAATTTTAGAAGTAGGGTTCCGGGATATATGGATAGCAGCAAGGTTCTGGGCCAAAATTGGAGTAGCATGCAACCCGGATTAGATTATGTATTCGGTGCACAACCCGATACGAATTGGTTGAATAAAAAAGCAAGTCAGGGATTGATTTCTAAGGATAGTACTTTCAACTATTTATACCGACAAAACTTTGAACAACGATTCAGCATCACTGCACAAATTGAGCCGATCAGAGAATTAATGATCGACATTAATTTAGACAAATCATTTAGTAAAGAATACACAGAGTTGTTTAAAGACACATCAGGATTTGGAAGGCCAGATCATCTGAATCCATTAGCTTCTGGGGGTTTCAGTGTTTCCTATATCGCATTTAATACTTTGTTTGGCAATCATAATCCCAATGAAGTGTCTGAAACATTTAAAACTTTTGAAGCCAATAGGATCATTATATCTAGTAGGGTGGCCAATCAAAACCCATATTGGAAAGGGCTTCCAGCAAGTGATCAGTTTACGCCCGATGGTTTTGCAAAGGGTTATGGACGCTATTCTCAGGATGTACTCTTGCCGGCTTTCTTTGCAGCTTATACAGGAACGGATCCCAAAACTATAGGGTTGATCAACCAGTCGAATTCAAATATCCGATCGAATCCTTTTAGTGGAATACTTCCGAAACCCAACTGGAGAGCCACCTATACAGGATTAACAAAAATACCGGGTCTGGCTTCGATCTTTAGTGCTATTACTTTAACACATGGCTATACTGGAACATTGAGTATGAATAGTTATAATAGTGCTTTATTATATCGGGATCCATTTAGATTGGGTGCACCTGCATTTATTGACACAGTTAGTGGAAACTATATACCTTATTTCCTGGTTCCGAATATCACCATGCAAGAACAGTTTGTACCATTGATTGGTGTGGAAGTGACCACGAATAAAAAATTGACGCTGAAATTCGAATACAAGAAAAGTAGAACACTCAGTATGAGTTTAATTGATTACCAATTGAGCGAGAGTAGAAGTACAGAATGGACATTTGGCGGCGCCTGGCGTAAACGTGGTGTAAACCTGCCATTTAAAATACCAGGTATGAAGGATAAGAAATTGAGTAATGATTTGAATTTGAAACTTGATCTTTCTGTACGAGATGTGGCCACAAGTAATAGCAGACTAGATCAGAGTAATGCATATGGCACTGGCGGTCAAAAAGAAATTGTGATACAACCTGCAATAGATTATGTGATCAATAATAGGATCAATGTCAAGTTCTTCTTCGATCAGCGAAGAGTAATTCCATACATTTCAACTTCTGCTCCTATGACAACAACAAGGGCGGGTGTTAATATTAGAATTTCATTAGCGCAGTAAAAGTGAAAAGTGAAGAGTGAAAAGTGAAGAAAAGACAGGTGAAAATGTAGGTATAAAATAAAGGTTTCCCCTCCATCCCGAGTGCTCGGGATGGAGGGGTGGCTGGAGCGACTGAGCGAACAGACGGGGTGGCTCATTCATTCCAGATAGTTTACCTTTTTAATTTTTCTTCCAAGCCCAAGTCCACATAACCTTCCAGGTAATTTTCTTTCCGTACAATAATATACCGGTACGATAAATTTTTGCTGCAACCCAGGTTGTTCCAAGGAAGCCCAATATTAGTAAAGCCATACTCAAAATCAATTGAAATAAAGTAACGCCGTCTGGAACTCCATATGCAACCCTTGCCATCATCACAATGGGAGAAGTTAATGGGAATAAGCTACCAAAAATGGCAATGCCACTATTAGGATCGTTAACGGCTTTCATCATGATTACTATTGCGAAAATGATGGGCATTGTAATTGGCAATAATAAACTCTGTGCATCTTGTGGATCTTCATTTACAGCACTGCCTACTGCTGCGAATAATGAAGAATAGAGTAAATAGCCTCCGATAAAATAAAAGATAAAGCAACCGATGATCAGAGGAAAATTAATAGTGCTTAAGCCTTTCATCGCACCACTCATCGCACCACTTTCCTGAACCGCATGAGCCGCTTGCATGCCTGCAGGTTGTATGGGTTGACCTTGCATTGATTGTACCAAAGAAGGGAACATCAGCGCTATTGCAAATTGAATCCCAAAGACTAGTACTAACCAGATGAGGAATTGTATAAGACCCACAGCTCCAATTCCAAATATTTTACCCATCATTAATTGAAAAGGTTTCACACTGCTAATAATTACTTCTGCGATACGACTTACTTTTTCTTCCATCACACCACGCATTACCATGGTGCCATAAATAAAGAGAATAATATAGATCATGAAACCAGAGATCATACCTACTGCATAGCTAACACCCACTTTAGTATCGTTTTCAGTTTTTCCGGAAGCAGAAGAGAACTGGATATACTCTTTTTCTTTTTGAAGGCTATCCAGTTGTGCTTTGGTAATATTAAAACCTAACAATCTTTTTTCTTCCAATGCCTTGTTGATGCGGGTCTGAATTTTTTCGCGGGTCATGATACCCACAGATTTTGCGGAACGAAATTGTAAGGAATCTTTTCCTTCTAAAGTAAATCCAGCTGGAACATATAGAAATGCTTGATACATATTTTTAACCAACGCAGCTTGGAGTGCTGCAGTATCTGATTGCACGAATTCAAAAACTAATTCATTGTCTTTTGATTCGATTTTCCCATTAAATACATTGGCTTTGTCTGCAACCGCAATTTTAAAATTATCTGTTGTTTTAACCGAAAAATATATGATCATGGCATAGAATGCAAAAATGATCAATGGTAAACCAATGGTTGAAAGAAGAAATGTTTTTTTCTGAACACGAGTTAAAAATTCTCTTCGCGCTACTAATAATATTTTGTTCATAGTATTAAATTAGTCGTTGATGGGTTGAAATGCACGAGTAGTAGCTTTTGTGCCTTCTACCAGGTTAATGAATATATCGTTGAGTGATGGTAAAACTTCATTGAAAGATTCAATAGTTAAGTTGTTTTGTATAAAATACTTTAAAACATCATTACTATTATTGCCTTCTTTTATTTTTACAGTAAGCAGATTTGCAGTTTGATCAACCACATGAAAGGCCTCACTACTAAGATTCGCCGGCATTTCATGAACTTTTATACTATAGATATTTTCTTTGAATTGTTGTTTAATACTTGCAACAGTTCCATCTAAAATTTTCTTTCCAAGATTCATTAATACAATATGATCACAAATTTCTTCCACTTGTTCCATTCTATGTGTACTAAAAATAACCGTGCAACCTCTTTGAGCTAAACCATATATTTCATCTTTTATCAAATTGGCATTCACAGGATCTAAACCACTAAAAGGTTCGTCTAAAATAATAAGTTTTGGTTCGTGTAATACAGTAATTACAAATTGTAATTTCTGACTCATCCCCTTACTCAGGTCTTCTACTTTTTTATTCCACCAGCTTTCCATTTCCAGTCTTTTAAACCAGAATTTTATTTTTTCTAAAGCATCTGATTTACTCAATCCTTTTAATTGAGCTAAATAAAGTGCCTGATCACCAATTTTCATTTTTTTGTAGAGACCACGTTCTTCTGGCATATAGCCAATCTTGATGATATCGTTGGTGGGATCGAATCTTTTACCATCCAGGATAATCTCACCCTGGTCGGGATAAAAAATACCTGTAATCATTCTAAGTAAAGTGGTTTTGCCAGCACCATTAGGGCCAAGTAAACCAAATATGCTTCCTTTCTCAATCGAGAAACTAATATCATCTACGGCTTTTTGCGTAGCATAATATTTTTGTAAATTTTTAAGTTCTAATATTTTACTCATAGCTTGTTAGTTTCGATAATGGTATGTTTTTTAAGAAGTGTTAAATTAAGGAAAACTATTATGTTAGTAGCACCATTTGAATAAATATTACAGTTAAGGATTTTATAAGCTGTAATTTTGCGGCAAATAATTGACACCCTCAATGATTTCTCTTAAAAAAGTATCCATTTCAGTAAGTTTAATAGCATGCTGGTTATTAATTAGTAGCTGGGGTTTTTTAGTGCATAAAACAGTGCAACAGCTGGCTATTTATGAGCTGCCTAAGTCCATTCGGCCTTTTTTCTATCAACATAAAGACAAACTGGTGTATGATGCTCCCAGGCCAGATATGCGCCGAAATCAGGATAGTACGGAAGCTACCAAGCATTTCATTGATTTAGAAATGTTTGGTAATAATGCGGTGAATGAAATGCCTTTAAACTGGAATGATGCTGTAAAAAAATATACAAAAGATAGTTTGCTGAAATACGGATATGTTCCTTATCATGTCATATATATAAAAGGGAAATTAACAGAAGCATTTAGGTCTCAAAATAAAGATAGTATTCTCTTTTATGCTTCCGATTTGGGTCATTATATTTCGGATGCCCATGTTCCATTGCATACTACAGTTAATTATGATGGCCAACTTACCAATCAAAAAGGAATTCATAGTTTATGGGAATCGATGATTCCAGAAATTGAAATCACTCATTATAATTTGTATTCAAATCATCGTGCCAGCTATTTGAAACATCCTGATCAAGCAATCTGGGGTGCAGTAAGAACATCAGCTGCATTAGTACCTGAAATGTTAGCAAAGGAAAAAGAAATAAGTTTGTCATTTACCGACGCTCAAAAATATCGGGTACAGATCCGCAAGGGAAAAGAATATAAATCCTATACCAGTGATTTCGCAAAAGCTTATGCAATTTCTTTGAAAAGCTCCATCAATGATCAGTTACTGGCATCTGCAAATTTGATTGCCGACTTTTATTATACAGCCTGGGTAGATGCTGGCAAACCCAATTTGGATGAGCTTCATAAAGAATTTAGTGATGCTGACCTGAAGGCTATGAAAGCTGAGCAAAAGCAATTTAAAAAGAATGCACTACTTGCTTCAGATAAATTGATTGCTAAGAAATCTGCTACTAAAGAAGAGTTTTAATCAGACTAATTGTTGCGCACAAAACTGAGCACATTTTTCGCCATCCATAGCTGCACTAACAATGCCTCCGGCATATCCTGCTCCCTCACCACATGGATAAAGGTTTTTAATTTGTGGATGCGCCAATGTGAAAGCGTTTCTCGGTATTCTTACAGGTGAAGATGTTCTGCTTTCTGTGGCTACAGCAACTGCCTCATTGGTAAGATAGCCATGCATTTTTTTGCCAAATGCTTTAAATCCTCCCTGTAAACTTTTATAAATGAATGCAGGTAATATCTCAGAAAGATTGGTGGATTGGATTCCTGGCAAATAACTATTAGCAGGTAAGTCTGCAGAAATTTTATTGTTGGTAAAATCTACCATGCGTTGTGCCGGTGCTACCAATTTACCGCCACCTGCTTTAAAGCAAGATTGTTCAATCGCCGATTGAAAATGCATCAGCAGTAAAGGATTTTTTTCATCCTGCAATGAAATATCATTGGGATTGGTTTTCTTGAAATAATCAATGGCATCATTCAATGCAACTTGAACTACCATACCACTATTTGCAAATGGGTTATTTCTTTTACTGGGGCTCCATCCGTTTACTACCAATTCGCCTGGACTGGTAGCTGCAGGGGCAATAATTCCTCCGGGGCACATACAAAAACTAAATACACCTCTTTCATTTACTTGTTCCACTAACCCGTAACTAGCAGGAGGGAGGTTTTCGTCTCGGATACTGCAATGGTATTGAATACTGTCGATGAGTGACTGAGGGTGTTCTATGCGAACTCCTAAAGCAAATGGTTTAGCTTCTATTAATATATTTTTTTGTTGTAACAGTTCAAAGATATCGCGGGCGGAATGACCAGTAGCAAGGATTACAGCATCTGCTTCAAATTTATTACCATCAGCTGTTTCAACTGATTTAATAGTATCGTTTTCAATGATAAAGTTGGTCACTTTTTTTTCAAAAAGAAATGTTCCACCACAATCTATAATTTGCTTTCTAATAGCTGTAATGATAAGCGGCAGTTTATTAGTTCCAATATGCGGATGTGCTTCATAAAGTATATTTTCTTCAGCACCGTATTGGTATAAAATGGATAAGATACGATTGATATCACCGCGTTTAGAACTACGCGTATACAATTTACCGTCGCTATAAGTACCAGCACCACCTTCACCAAAGCAGTAATTACTTTCAGGATTTACGATGCCTTCTCTATTAAGTACTGCTAAATCTCTTCTTCTGGCACGAACATCTTTTCCTCTTTCCAGAATAATGGGTTGAATTCCCAATTCTATTAATTGAAGTGCCGCGAATAGTCCGGCCGGTCCTGCACCTACAATGATTACTTTTTTGGTAGCAAGAGAAACATCTGGAAAATCAATTGCAACAAGAGGGCGTTGAATATAGGGTTCGTCAACAAAAGCTTTCAAACTTAGATTTATCCATGTCTGTTTGCTGCTTCTGGCATCTATAGATTCTTTACTGCGATAAAATCCGGTAATGGTATGAACAGGAACACCCAGACTATGAGCGATATAGGTTTTAATGATATCGGGATTCGTAGCTTCAGTTGGGGTAAGCTTTAGGCTAATGTCTTTTTGCATTGTATTACTGTTAGGTGTTTATCCTAAAAAAGTATGGCTACATTAAAATGGAAGGTCATCCACTGCATCTAGTGTGGGTGGCATATCATTATAATTTGTATTGTCAGAAGGACTAACATCCTGACCCATCTTAACTGTTTCCATTCTCCATGCATCGAGGTTAGTGATATAGTTCTCTTTACCTTCTTTCACCCATTTCGTTCCTTTAATATTGAATTGAACTTTCACATCATCGCCAAGATTAAATCGATCAACCATGGCTGTTTTATCTTGAACACATTGAAACTTCACATAATTGGTAATAGTTCTGCCATTGATGTCATCAGACTTTTCAATTACGAACTCTCTGGTTTTAAAGGTTTCCGTTCTTTGCACGATATCAAATCGAGCTACTAATTTTCCTGTTATTTCGTACGACATATTTTTTTATTTGAAGCAGCAAATCTAAGTTTAAAATCAACTACTAGTTTTAAGATCCTTTTTTACTTTTTAAACCTTTTTGATAAACATGATGAGTATCATATTTTATAAATTTGAGGTCGTTTAATTTTAAACCTTGGTTAGAAATTAATTGAAACTACAATTTTAAATTGTTTAGTAAGTTCTGTAGTTCCAATTTTTATTGCTAAACAAAAAAGTATATTTTGTTATTAGTGTTGACGAAATATTGACAAATGGTCTTCCGAGCTAATATTATTGGGAAGTTTTTTTTATAATATTGGACCGAAAAATTCTGTAATCTGTGAAAACTATGCGGTGCTAGAATGCTGATATCACAATTGTCAGAGGCTGTAATTCAATCAGGTCAATTAAATGTAAAAAAAATATCATATAATAATTAAAAATCAGTCAGAATTACACGATTTTATAATCAATAAATTGGCGAAATAAAAAATTTTTTTTTCAACATAAAGTGTACATATTGCAGCCCCTTAATTATTTTTTTAAGTTTTCCACATTTCAAATAAAATGGATAACTTGTTGAAAAGAAGATGTGAGCAGGAAGGGCAAAAAAGGAATACTATAACTCATTATATTAAGTTGATTTTTGTATGGCTAAGAACGCTGAATTAATCTGGAGCAATTGCTTAAAAATTATTAAAGACATTGTAGAGTGGCAACATTACAAAACATGGTTCGAACCTATTACTCCTGTTGAGCTTAAAACAAATATTTTATTGATTCAAGTTCCGAGTCAATTTTTCTATGAATATCTGGAAGAGCATTACGTAAATCTTTTAGCTAAAACATTAAAGCGCGAATTAGGTAAAGAAGCAAGATTAGAATATCGCATTATGGTGGATAGTGGAAATACAAATGGTCGTAACGGATCTATGGATATTCCTGCTAGCAACATGAAAACATACAATAACAATGAGATGAATTTTCCATTGGTTATTGATAATCCTGTAAAGAATCCATTTGTGATTCCAGGGTTAAAGAAAATGCAGATCGATCCTCAGTTAAATCATATGTACACTTTCGATTCTTTTATCGAAGGCGATTGTAACAGGGTTGCTCGTAGAGCGGGTAAAACAGTGGCTGAGAAGCCAGGAGGCAATTCTTTTAATCCATTAGTAATATATGGTGGGGTTGGTTTAGGAAAAACACATTTGGCTCAATCCATAGGTAATGAAGTAAAGCGCATTCATCCAGGAAAAGTGGTTTTATATGTGAGCAGTGAGAAGTTTATCAATCAATTTCAAGATCATAGCCGCAATAATGCCATTAACGACTTTATCCATTTTTATCAATTGATCGACGTATTGATAATTGATGATGTTCAGTTCTTTAGCAGAGCAGAAAAAAGTCAGGATGCATTTTTCGCCATTTTCAATCACTTACATCAGAGTGGCAAGCAATTAGTATTAACGTCTGATAAGCCACCTAAAGATTTGGATGGTATGCAGGAGCGTTTATTAAGCAGATTCCGTTGGGGCTTGAGTGCTGATTTGCAAATTCCTGATTACGAAACCAGAATTGAGATCCTGGAAAAGAAAATGAAGAATGATGGTTTGGATATGCCAAAAGAAGTAGTAAAATACGTGGCATATAATATCAATACTAATGTGCGTGAATTAGAAGGAGCTTTAATTTCTTTATTAGCACAATCTTCATTGAATAAGAAAGATATTGATGTAGAGTTAGCGAAGAAAGTATTGCGCAATTTTGTGAAGACCAGCAGCAAAGAAATCACCATCGATGCCATTCAAAAAATGGTGTGTGAGTATTTCGATGTTCCTTATGATAGATTATTGCATAAGACAAGAAAGCGTGAGATTGTTCAGGCTCGTCAAATTACAATGTATTTGGCGAAAGCATTCACTAAAAACTCATTAAAAACGATTGGGGAGCACTTTGGAGGTCGTGACCATACTACGGTGATACATTCCTGTCAGACGGTGAAGGATCTGATGGATACGGATAGTATTTTCCGTGAGAACGTCATGGAGTTGACGCAGAAAGTGCAATTAGCGGCCATGTAAGGCAATTAGTTACTTATAAGATTGATCCCGAGCCGGTTAAAACCAGTTCGGGATTTTTATTTTAATATTTTATACATCCTTTTTTGGCAATTAGAACGCAGCTCCCTATTTTTGCAGCCCTCTCTGAAAAGAGTAAGGACGGTGAGGTGGATGAGCGGCTGAAATCAGTAGTTTGCTAAACTGCCGTACGGGTTACTCTGTACCGCGGGTTCGAATCCCGCCCTCACCGCTCAATTTTTTTCAAGAGGGTATCGGCATAAAACCTTTAATCGGGAAGTAGTCCCGAGGACTCGGGAGTAGCGCACCAAGTTTGTTGAGATGAAAAAGTTAATCGGGAAGTAGCGCAGGCCGGTAGCGCACCTGGTTTGGGACCAGGGGGTCGCAGGTTCGAATCCTGTCTTCCCGACCAACACAGCCGCTCAACGAAAGTTGAGCGGTTTTTTTGTGCCCAGACCGAGTGGAACTTGTTCCAGCGAGGGATGGGCAAAAAAAAACCGCGCCTGCGCAAAGCGCGGGCAGCGGCTATGTTGAGACCCCACCCTCAAGGATCAGCGAGCGGAGCGAGCTAATCCTTTAAATCAAATAAGTATGTTGATTACGCAGCAGTCCCCGAATATTGTTTAATTGAATTCAAATCATTTACCAATTGACCTTTTTCTTCTTCTATATCAAAATCATTCTGTAACCCTAGCCAAAATTTTGCAGAATTATTAAAGTACTTAGATAGGCGAAGAGCAGTATCTGCCGTAATCCTCCTTCTGCATTTTATAATTTCTGATATGCGCGTTTGGGGAATTCCAATATCTTTTGATAAACGATATGCTGTGATTCCTAAAGGGGTTAAAAACTCCTCAACTAGCACTTCTCCAGGATGTATGTTTTTTAATTTTTTCATGATTAATATTTTAGTGGTAATCAATTATTTCAACTTGTTCAGCATTGCCATTATTCCAAATGAATATTATTCGCCACTGATCATTAATGCGGATTGAGTAGTAATTTTTAAACTTTCCTTTTAGCTTTTCTAATTTATTCGATGGTGGAATTTGCAGGTCAATAATATTTTGAGAGTTATTCAACATCCTCAGCTTTCTTCTGGCAATTTCTTGAATTGTTGGAGGCAGATTCTTTACTCGTTCTCCTTCCCAGATTTTTCCAGTCTCCTTATCTCCAAATGAAATAATCATAGTTACGCTTTTCGTTACTAACGTCAAAGGTATGTATTCCCATTAATAATCCAAAATTTTATCCAAATCCTCCCAAATCTGGTTCGAACTGAGGGTAGTCATGTCGACTCAGAGAGCACTAAGAAATTAGTGCTCTTTTTTTGTGCCTATAGCAGGCTGCAAAAGGTTTTGTAGCGAAACTAGTTTATATGATTATTTTAAAGCTTCTAAATAACTACAAGAGTAAATACCTCAAATCATACCCAGACACTTCTAAATTGGATCAGGTTTGGGACGTTTTTATTTATTATATTCATTACTTAACTGGTTCAATGCTTCAAGCATTAGTTATTTAGCAAATGATCTTTCAAAAATTCAATTAAATAAAATAGATGGCAGTTCATACTGACGAAGAACATTTGGAAAATCTTACAACCAATCAATTGGAAAATTCTCCTGAAGAAATTCCACCTAGTATTGACATAGAGACCATTAACCCAAATCAAGAATTAGAAAATATGGAAATACACAAACATCCTCACCATGTAACACATAAAAAGAAATGGGGAGAATACATGTTAGAATTTTTTATGCTTTTTCTTGCCGTTTTTCTTGGCTTTTTAGCAGAGAATATAAGGGAACATAACGTGGAAAAAGACCGTGAAAAGGAATATATGGTTACTTTGTTAGAAGATTTGAAAAGTGATACAGCTTTGTTGAAACATACAGTTAAATATTGGGAAAATATCAACTACAATATTGATTCTGTTACAGATGCCATTCAACTTCCTTTAAGCAATATAGATTTACGTAAAACATACAAGCATATTAACAATGCCCTTGACTATTTTAGCTTTTCTTATAACCAAAGAACAACAGTACAGTTAAAAAATGCGGGTGGCTTTCGATTACTTCGGAATAAAATTGTAGCCAATAAAATTATTGATTATGACCAGTTTAATAATGATGCAATCACAAATATTGCAATTCAACACCATTCTTTTTTTGAAACAGTGGTAAAACTCCGAAACAAATTATTTGTGCAAGATATTTCCAATAAAATATACAAACAGTATCGGTATAATCTACCTCCCCATTCTGCTGATCTCTGGATAGACAGTTTGATTAATAATTATAGAATTCCAGTACATGCAGAAACCCAATTAGAATTAATGTTTGAATTCAAAAATGCTATCCTTTCTTATAGACAAGATTATACCAATATGAAATGGGGTTACGATAATTTATTTAAAAAACAATTAGAGCTAATTTTATTAATTAGTAAAGAATATCATTTGGAATAGGGGTACAAATCTTGTGGATTTTCCAGATAATTCATTCAACTAAATGCTTCTCAATTTATTTTCAAGTATCTGAAATTGTTGTTGGTATTTATCGGATTGATTTGCTTTTAAATTATTTATGTTTTGTATTTTCCACTTTATGGATGGGAATTTTTCGAAATTATAAATTCTCCAGTAAGGGTTCAAATTCTTCACACTTAAGATGAATTGTTTGTCTTCAGTTGTCAGGCTTTCATGTACTGTCTTTATCATCTGTTCACGCACTTTTTCATATTCTTCATAGCTAAACGCTTCATCTGTCATTCCTGTGAATTGGTTCACCATTGCTTGGCGTTGATCTAATAAGTTTGGGAATAAGACTTCATTTATTGGTCTTTCTCCACTTAACAATCGAAATATAAACCCTTCTTTTACCGCTGCTGTAAAACCTTCGTTTTCTAAAAGGTATTTGACATCAAAAATATCGCGTGGATGTTGCCTATCAAATGCAGCACAAATTTTTCCACCATATAGTTGTCCAATTGGCACTATATTGATGGCACAGAATGCATCAAAATCTGTTTGAGCTTTGTTGCATAATATTTTATTCTCTGGCTGCCCTAAAATACCTCGAACAACAGAATTGACTTCAACTTTAATTGCTGCGTTTGGTGTTGATATTAATAACTTGTTAGCTCCTTTTTTATGCAAAATATTTACACGTGGGACTACTTTTTTAATGTTTTCTTGAATACGATTTAAAGCAATTAAAATGTTCTGAAGAGATGTTTCTCTGTTTTCAATTTCTACATAGGTCAAATCAATATCCACAGACAGGCGTGGCATATTTCGTATAAAAAGATTTATGGCTGTTCCTCCGTGAAGATTAAAGCATTTCTCTTTTGCAATCTCTGGAATAACATTAATTAATAATGACACTTGATTCCTATAAGTTTGCTTTGTCATATTCTTTCAACTCTTTTGGTAGTGTTATCATATATTTTGAATCATAGACTCCGTTTTTTACAATACTACGTTTACCTGTTCCCAAATCGATAGATTCTAATTTCAGATGAGTAAACCATTCATGACCTGCTTTATCTGCCATATATAAAAAAAGGCGTTTCACTTTAACAGATTTACATTTTTCCAATAACAGTTGCACTTGCGATGGATTGAGATCATTTAACCCTTCTATAAGCTCGTAGCATTCTATGAGTTCTTGAAATTTTGGAGCTAGATACAAACATTCCATTAAAGCGCGTGCAGGGTTAGAAACTTTTATTGAAAAACCTTTTACTTCAATTTCTGTAAAACCTTCATTTATGGGTAAAAACTCTGTTGCATGAAAATCTATTTTTGTACCCCAATTATATTCTTTAAACCAAGTGGGTAGTTTTTCTTTACTATGCCCAAAAACTGTTTTTATATTTTCTAATATTTCTAAATAATGTGTGCGACCAAGAAGCGACAGTGCTGTTCTTCCACCTGGGTGTACATTCATGCCTGATTGCTTTTGCAATGCATAAATTGCCCCTTCGTATTTTACTTCATCATTTGCACGTATCATTGCTCCTATGCCAATTGAAGTGAGCCATTTGCTGTTTCGATAACGTTTCTGTAAATCAAGGCTATACCCTTTCTCAACAAGCCATTTGGTTTGAAAGACCACACCTGCTGGTAATAAGCTAAGAAGTTGGTTTATTTTACTTTTATTATTGGTACTCATAGTACTAATTTAAAGATAAAAATAAACTTTTGCAAGAAATTAGTTTATTATTATTAAATTAAAGGTACTATAAGTACCCAAAAAAGAAATAATATAAACTAAGTAGCCCTAACTTGTACTTTTTGCGTTTCGTCTAAAACCCTTGTCTCCAGTGTAGGTAAATAATCAATTTAGGGCAGATTGAATTGAATATTTTATTTTGACAAATCAGTACTTGGGTTGATTAAAATATTTAGTAGGGAGTTATTTACATAAAAATTATCCCGCCCAACTTTTTTCTTTGTTATTAAATCTATTTTTTCTAGTTGCTCTAAATATCTAATAGCGGTATTGCGACTAATTTTCAAGTCATTCATTAAGTATTCAATTTTTGTATATGGATTACGAAATAAATTGTTGAGTAAATCCTGAGAATATATTTTTGGTGTTTTTTCGCGAAGTGTAATTTTATATTTTTGAATGGCTATCGATGTGTCATTTATTTTTTGAATTGTATTTTTAGAAGTTTCAGCAACTGCATCTAGTATAAATAATATCCAATTTTCCCATTCATCATTATTTCGTACTTCCTGCAATAACTGATAATAGGTTGTTTTATGATTTATGATATATCTGCTTAAATAAAGTATAGGTAATGAAAGCAAATCATTTTTAATCAGGTAAAGTATATTTATAATTCTACCTGTACGTCCATTACCATCATAAAAAGGGTGTATACTTTCAAATTGGTGATGAATAACGGCCATTTTTATGAGAGGGTCTACTTCGGATAATTCATCATTATTGATATATGCTTGTAGATTATCCATTAGCTTTAAAATTGTATCATAATCCTGTGGTGGTGTATATACCGTTTCTCCTGTTGTTTCATTCAATAATTTAGTGCCAGGAAGTTTTCGAAATCCTGCTTTATTATTTTCAATTGTGCTCTGAATTGTTATTATATGATTGGAAGTAAGGAGTCCATTTTTTTTAACTAATTCAAATCCAACTTTAAGGGCTTTTGAATATGCATGTACTTCCTTTGCGGCTTCAGATATATAAATTTCATTTTTTGAACTTGATTGGTAAATGTCATCAAAGGTTGAAATGATATTTTCTATTGCCGAACTTTCGCGTGCTTCTTGTAATGCTAGTGTATCAATTAAAATATTCTGATTGGGAATTGAACGGGCAACACCTTTTAATTCTGCTAAATATCGATGAGCTAGAGCAACCTTTTTAAGAATAGCCTTAGATTCAATATTTGCTTTTGGTGGTAGCAATTCTATTTGATTCATTTAGGTTTAGTTTTGGGTTGCATTGCATACATATAGCTCAAATATATCAAAAAATGGGTTATATTATTGAGAATTTAAATAAATTATAGCTTATTCGGATATCCTAGACAGATTATTTCCTCCAAATCCTCCCAAATCTGGTTCGAACTGAGGGTAGTCATAAGACTCAGAGAGCAGTAAGCAATTAGAGCTCATTTTATTTTATCGAATACCAAACTCCTTTACTTATTCCATTTTTCTCTAAATGGCTTGCGGTAACTAATTGTTCTAAATGTTTTTTGATAGTGTTTCTATTTGCATTGGTAAGTGTAACTACTTCACTAATTGTAATTCTCCCCCTTGACTTAACAAGATCTAAAATTTGCAATGACAAATCTGGCAGTTTCGCCATTAGAATTTTTTCTCGCTCAATTTTTGTTTCAAGTCTTTCTTTTTGTTGTTTCATGGTCTTTAAGAAAAACAATACCCATGGTTCCCAATTTGGATGATCATTTTTTATTGTTCCTTGCGTTTGTCTTAATGCCAGATAATATCCTTGCTTACTGTTTTCAATAACTGCTTCCATTGAGCTAAAAGAAACATATTCATAACCACTTAGTAATAATAGATAGGTTGTTAGTATTCTAGATAATCTCCCATTCCCGTCCTGAAAAGGGTGAATGGCTAGAAATCTAACAATAAATATTGCTGTGATGATTAGCGGATGCAATTCTTTAGATTCTATTGCATCCTTTGTCCATGAAACCAATTCTTGCATTTGAAAAAGTGTATCGAAAGGACTTGCTGTTTCGAAAACTACTCCAAGACTTTTACCTGAAGCATCAAAGGCTTCTACATGGTTTGTATGCTTCTTATATTCTCCCCGATGTTTAGTATCCTTATCGCTATGTTTTAATAAATCTCTATGAAATTGCTTGATATAGTTTTCTGTAAAAGGAATCACTTTATAATGAAGAAAAATAGTATCCATCACTTCTGCATAACCCCCAACTTCTTGCTCGTCTCTAGAATCAAATTTTTTAATACTTAAGTTTGAAAGCAGCATCTCTACTTCTTTATTAGTTAATTTGCTTCCTTCAATCCTAGTAGAAGATCCAATACTTTCAATTGTTGCTACTCGTTTTAAGGAGATTAACTGATCGGGCGCCAATTTTCCTAATGCCTTCCAAGCACCTTTAAATTCATCAATTTCACTGATAAGAGAAAGCATTCTATTAGTGATTGTGAAGTCTGAGTATTTCATATTATCCAAATAATTACCCAAAAATACCCAATTAATTTTTCCAAATCACCCCATATATGGTATCTCCAGGTTATAAACATATGTCAAATGGAAATAATCTTTTATTTTCAGCATTAATGTTTTAACACTATATTTATCATATATCTTTATTTCTTAACATTAATAGCATAATATGACAAATGTAGATTTAGTTAAGGAGGCATATGGCCATTTTTCTACTGGCAATGTAGGTGGTGTTTTAGCCCTATTTGACCCTGCAATTGAATGGCATGAATGCAAGGGTATGCCTTTTGTAAAAGGCGATGGTATTTTCATTGGACCAGAAGCTATAGTAACTCATGTTTTTATGAATCTCCCAGTATCTTTTGACGGATTCAATATTTCAGTAAAGGAAATTTTTGGAGCAGATGATAAAGTTGTAATGGTAGGTTATTATCAGGGAACGAATAAAGCTACTGGTAATTCATTCAAAGCCAATGCTACGCATACCTGGACAGTTAATAATGGAAAGCTGACCCATTTTTTCCAGGCAGTGGATACTGCTACCATTAACAGTTAAATAGGTCAACAAGCAAGCAAGAGCTAGTCGGTTCGACTTCTTTACAATACATAACTTAAAAAAGGGTCCAAAGTAATACGGGCCTTTTTTTATGCGGTTTAGATGGTGATTGCAGCACAAGTATATATATCGTAAAGGAGATTAACTTGAATATCCGTTGCAAGTTATTTAGAGCAATCATTACGCTTATTTGATGCACACAATTTTGATAAAGCTGCTGTAGAATGGCACAGGACATATGAAATAGTTTGAATCTTGTATTCCAGACTTAAGAGAGCACTAAACAATTAGTGCTCTCTTTTTGTGTCCAATACAGTCATTATTTGCGATCAAACAGTTTAGGATTCATGCGATGCCTGCAAAATATACCCTCCCTAGGGTATATACGAAATTTTGTAACTAGATACTTTTGGTGTGTGATAGTGAATAGCTCTCTTAAGAGAATGAAATACTAGCTCTTTTCTTTACATCAACCATGAAAAAATATTTGCCAAATTTTTCAACAATGATCATTATGAAAAAAATAATCTGCTTGCTTATTTTTATGTCTTCTTTTTTTATGTCAATTGCACAAAAAAGTAAAAAAAATACAATGGATGGGAGTGCATTAACCATTGGTGTCTCTTATTCTATGCCCACAAGGATGGAGTTCGAAAAGTATTTTGCCGTTGTCGGCGATTCTTTGCATTTAACATCATCTATTATACCCCAGAAAACTTACGGACTTTCTCTTGCATACAGCATCCTAAATGATAAATGGGAATTTGAAATGGGCGGCGGCCTCAGTTCGGGTATCAAAGTAAGTAGTAGTAATGCATTAAACACTAATTCCGCCTCTTTAAGTACAAGTACCATCGATATACATTTTGGCTTGGCAAAATATATTTTAGGTCCTTTATTTATTGGATTTGATTTAGCAGCAATAAGTAATGCTGGAAAATTTGTAGTAAACGAAAATACAGGTACGCTATTTGAAGATAGTCCTGAAAGCCATAATCCGTTTAAAGGGTATGCTTTTTCTGTAAGACCAAAAGCTGGTTTCTTTATTCCTTTCAGGGCAGGTACTTATTCTGGAATTAAATTGAATGCCTTTTACGATTACGGCATATCAAAATATGAGTTTTATAAAAATGATATTTTTCAATCAAGATTGAAAAATTATGCAGGCGCTACTAAATCATCTTTCAATGGATTTGGGGCACAAGTGGTTTTAGTTTTTGGAATGTAATAAGGGATATAAATCATTATAGCTCAGTAAAAAAATATTAAAAGAAAAGTCTTATTTGAATCATTAGTCTATGAAAAAGGCAATCACATTAATTACAGCAATTTTATGTTGTGGCATCCTTTCAGCACAGTATACTAAAGAGCAAGGCGATAAAATTCTTGAAGAACTTAAACTAAGAAATCAAAGAGATCTAGAGAGTGTCAAAAACGCTATTACGGCTGAAATTTTAGACGTGAAACCTTTTTCAAAGGATAGTATACTTGCAATTGTTAAAAAAGTAGATAAACAAAAGAATGCAAGTTTGCTTGAGTTTATGATACATAACAATTATGGTGGAAATGAAAGTGATCAACTTAAAAAGTATGGCCTTGCTGACACATTTTACTTATCTGTGAAAAACACTATCTACTACAAAGGAATGCAGTCTTTGCGGTCAATAGAAGGATACTATTATGCAAAAAACAGGTATGATTATGCTATGTCTTTATTCAAAAGAAATAGATTTGAAGAAGCCCTACCTGAATTTGAATTCGCATCAACCTATTATAAACAAGATTCTTCCTACTATTATGCGGGTAAAGCTGGCAACAATTTATTAGAATCAGGAAAGACAATTAATAAACAATCTATATTAAACAATTATAGCAAAGCGATTGAATTAAATACAAAATGTGATTTATTCCTAAGAGAAAGAGGTATGTTATATTACAATAATCTTAAGGATACTACCAATGCTTTTAATGATTTTAACAAGGCCATTCAGTTAAATTCAAAAGATGATGTTTCTTTTCAATACATAGCGGTTATTCAATATTATAAATCAAACTATAAAGAAGCCATTGCAAATATTTCTAAAAGCATAGCAATAGATAAGTACAATGCTGATTATTATTTTAAAAGAGCCATGTTTTGTAAAATGATAAAAGCATATGCCTCTGCTATTTCTGATTTCAGCGAAGCTATTATATTAGAGCAAACAAATGCATCCTATTATATTTATAGAGCCCAATGCCACAATGCATTGAAAAATTATACAGAAGCCTATGACGATTATGGTTTCGCTAGTATATTAAACCCTAAAGACGAGGAATCTAAAAAAGAATTACAAAAGCTGGACCCCTATTTGAAATCAGAATATGAAAAAATGGGTTTTACGCCTCAAAATGCCTTTCAATTTTTCATGGCCAGAGCAGATAAAACAGCAAAATTATCTGAGGGATTTAACTTAGGGCCTGCTGTAATGAATTATTATAAATGTATTCAGGTGGAACCTAAGAATCCAATTCCATATCATAAAGCAGGGTTGATTTTTAAGGGTTTAAAAATGAATCAATACGCAGCACAATTTTTACGATACGCAGCATTTGCAGATGGAAAGAACCCTGACCTTTTTGCTGATTTGGGCAACTACTATTTTGAAAATGAAAAGAATTACAAAGCTGCTTCAGGATGTTATGATACGGCTGCCTTACTGGGTTCTATAAATGCAAACATGTATACTTACAATGGAGCAATAAAAAAGTTGTATTTAAATAAATATGAAGAAGCTCTAAAAGACTTTAATACAGCTTTAGCCTTAGACCCTAACAATAAGGATACAAAAATGATGAGAGCAGCGCTATACCTAGATAACTTGAAAGATTATAATGCAGCATTATCAGATTATGAGGCATTATTAAAAATAGATCCACAAAATACTGAGTATATCAATATTATAAAAGCCTGCAAAGAAGCAATGAAAAAATAAATTTTTAAAATCATGGGGAGTTTGGAAAGAATAGCAACTTTTAATTCCAAAATTCATTACCTTATCTCGCAATCATTTTTGGCAATGAATTAAACCCCATTATTATGTTATCTGCCACTCAAAATACTAAAGCACAAAAATTTCTAAGAATACTATTAGGGGCTTTTATGGTATTAGCCGCCATTGGGCATCTAACTAACCAAAGATTAGAATTCCAAGCGCAGGTTCCTGATTGGATTCCATTGAGTAAAGACCTTGTTGTGATTTTATCGGGAATTGTAGAATTGGGACTAGGTTTAAGCATGATTTTTTGGAAAGGCCAAAGAGTAAGGGTTGGATTGGTATTGGCTATATTTTATGTATTGATTTTTCCGGGAAATATTAATCAATATGTAAACCATATCAGTGCCTTTGGACTTGATACGGATAAGGCAAGATTGATTCGATTATTTTTTCAACCTGTTTTGATAGTATGGGCTTTATGGTCTACTGGTGCTTTGAAATATTATTTTAAAAGATGAAATAAATCATAAAAAATATTTCAATTATTTTTTACTGGTATCTAATTTTTAAAAGATCTTTCATCCAGCAATTAATCTCCCATTGGTTGCCTAAAAATTCGCCCGTATAAGGCATTACCTGCTGATAGGGTGGTGCGCCATATTCTGGTGTAATCGTAAAAGTATTTACTTGTTGCTGTTTTTTTAAAGCTATCAAACTATCCCACCACTTTAAGTGCTTGTTAAGTATTATTTCATTTTCAGGTGATCTGGGATCGATCACTTGTGGACCTT
>JBAXXT010000026.1:0-37863 GCA_037127755.1 Bacteroidota bacterium | reverse complement strand
TTTCAGATGAAGATGGTTTTCCCTGTGAAAATATTGACGCATTAACTAGCTGGATACATAGTTCTATTGAAACGCTTTTAGCAGACAATCGATTTTCAATCAAAGCAATTAATTTTGCTGCATACGGTGCCAGCTTTGTGTATGTAGATAAGGACGGAAAAACGATTCCTCCATTATATAATTATTTGAAACCATTTCCTATTGAACTGAGTAAGAAATTTTATCTCGACTATGGTGGAGAGCAAAAGATTTCGAAAGAAACCGCTTCTCCCATATTAGGTAATTTGAATTCCGGTATGCAAGTATACCGGATCAAACATCAGTTCCCCGGAAAGTATCAAAACATTGAGACTGCTTTGCACTTGCCACAATTCCTCAGTTATTTATTAACGGGTAATTGTTATAGTGATGATACCAGTATTGGTTGTCATACGCAGTTATGGGATTTTAATAAAAAAGATTACCACGATTGGGTGAGCGAAGAAGGGATTGATGGAAAACTAGCACCCATTAAGCAATGTGATAGTATTGGGGGATATTTTAATCATTGGATTCCAGTAGGAGTAGGAATTCATGACAGTTCAGCAGCATTGATTCCTTATTTGATCTCAATTAAAGAACCTTTTATTTTATTGTCTACCGGAACATGGTGTATTAGTTTAAATCCATTTAACCATCAGACATTAACGGAAGCCGAATTGAAGGAAGATTGTTTGTGTTATATCTCTTTTAAAGGTAATCCAGTGAAGGCTTCGAGATTATTTGCAGGGTATGAGCATGAACAGGCTGTTAAAAAGTTGGCAATTCAATTCAATAAACCGCAAGATTATTATACAACAGTTTCATTTGACGGAAAATTATTAAAAACAACGGATGATGAAAATTATGAATCTGCCTATCATCAGTTGATGGCAACTATTATAAAACAACAAGTAATCAGTACCAATTTAGTATTAGCTGGAACCCCTGTTCGCAAAATATTTGTGGACGGCGGATTTAGTAAGAATCCTATTTATATGCAATTACTGGCAGACAATTTCCCTGGTATTGAGGTCTATGCAGCCAGCATTCCCCAGGCTTCTGCTTTAGGAGCTGCATTAGCAATCCATCATCACTGGAATGAAATGAATATTCCAACAGATATAATTGAGTTAAAATATTATGCATCAGTCATTCACTTATAGAAATTATTAGTTATCTGAAAAGTTGATATTTAGTGGGAATAGGAGGCATCAACTTAAAGGGAACAATAGGCAGAAAATATTATTAATAATTTTAAGGGTAACAACTATTTGTAAACAAATTCGTCGTAGAATTGTTATTCTTTAAATTAATAAAAATAATCACATGAAAAAATTGAGTTTTATTCTTACCCTCGTTTTAGGCCTTTGCCTAAGTTTTAATGCGAAATCACAGACTAATGATGAATATTTTCCTGGCAAGTGGAAAGTAACCATTTTCGGTACACCACAAGGTGATGCTACCATGGTTTTTGTAATCGAGAAAAAAGACGGAAAATTTACAGGCGTTGTTCTAGACACCACGGGCACTGAAATTTCTAAGATCAGCAATGTGGAAGAAGCTCCAAAAACGATCACCGTATTTTTTACTGCTGCAGGTTATGATTTGAGTTTGCCATTGGAACCAGTTGATGCAGATAATGTAAAAGGTAGCTTAATGGGTATGTTTGATGCCAAAGGTGTTAGAGTAAAAGAAGAGAAAAAAGGGTAATAAAAAAACTATAAAAAAGGCTGCCAAATTTTTTTTGGCGGCCTTTTTTTGTAATAGGTATCTTATACTTTTAATTTTTACGCACTAAAAATTTGTTCTTTAACCATTCACGTACTGGTTCATCATACAATTTCAAACAGGCATAAGCAACTGTGATACTAGAGATCACCAACACGGCGCCCCAGGCCAATCCTTCCACACCCAATGGTATTTTGTTGTTATAGACCCATGCGGTATACACATAGATCAAAGGATAATGTGTGATATATAATGGGTAAGAAATATCACCAAGAAATTTACTGATCTTGGTAGTTTTATTATTTTGTAATGATCCACCTGCACCTATTGATACAATAATGGGAAAAATCAGGATAACTACTGCAGCATCATAAATGCCATTCATCCAAACATGGTGTTCATCTCCAATTCTAGGATACGCAAGAACAATAATTAATAATAAGCTGCTCCACCAAAATGCATTTTTTATTTTAATGAGTTTACCGAAACGACAAAGTAAAACGCCCGCAAAAAACGGATACAATAATCTGGTAATTCCCACAAATAGTTGTTGTGGAGTTAAAGACCATCCACCAATTAAATCTCCCTGAGGACCAGTTACTAAATAAGCGATCATCATACATCCTGATAGTGCTACAAAAATAGACAACACCAATTTTGAAAATTTGCGAACAAAAGAAGCGTATAGAATATTCGCGATGTATTCAAAGAATAAAGACCAGGCTGGTCCATTCAGAGGATGCATTTCTGTCCATCCCCGAATATCCAATGATAAAGGCACAGGTATTAGGGTAGCCCCAATGATCATGATCAAAAGCATCTTCAACACAGAGGTATTGGCAATGGCTGGGAATACGGTTTTGCTCACAGCAAAATAAAATAATGCAGCACCGATGATGGAACCCATTACCACCATGGGTTGTAAGCGCACCAAACGTCTTTTATAAAAATCCCATTGCGTTAATTGATTCCAACGATCATCATATGCATATGCCACTACAAAACCAGAAAGCAGGAAGAAAAAATCAACAGCTAGATAACCATGGTTTAAAATCTGTATGAATCGATTACCACCCGTAAAGGTTTCGAATACATGGAATATAATTACAAAAACGGATGCAACACCACGCAATCCATCAAGGATCTGATAGTGGTTTTTTGATTCAAGAAAAGTGGTAGATTGACTCATATGCTTTGGCTGATTAATCGTAATTTTCAACTAAAATACACATATGAAATTGGTTTTCGGCGTCTTGACTATTTTTTTATCCAGTTTGAGTTTTTCTCAAAGCCCAATCGTAAATACTACATCAGGAAAAGTTGCTGGATATATAGATAATAAAATAGAAGTGTTTAAAGGAATCCCTTTTGCTGCGCCACCTGTAGGTGCTTTAAGATGGAAAGCGCCACAGCCTGTTATTGCATGGAAGGATGTGAAAACCTGTACCTCATTTAGTGCAAGTCCCATGCAGGCAGACCCAAAGCCATTCATGGTTTGGAGTAAAGAATATTTAATTCCTGAGAAGCCAATCAGTGAGGATTGTTTGTATTTAAATGTATGGACTGCCAGTTCAAAAAGCAAAACAAAAAAACCTGTTTTTGTTTATATCTACGGTGGCGGGTTTCAATCTGGTGGAACAGCCTGTCCTATTTATGATGGTGTGGCCACAGCCCAAAAAGATGTGGTGTTTGTAAGTATTAATTATAGGGTAGGAGTATTTGCTTTTCTGGCACATCCTGAATTAACGAAAGAAGCGACTTACCATAGTTCTGGAAACTATGGATTATTAGATATGATCGCTGGATTAAAATGGGTGAAAGAAAATATAGCTGCATTTGGTGGCGATCCGAATCAGGTAACCATTGGTGGACAATCAGCTGGCGCTTTTGCAGTTAATTTTTTATGTGCATCTCCACTTGCAAAAGGATTATTCAAGAGAGCTATTGCAGAAAGTGGAGGAAGTATTTTAGTAAGTTCATTAAGGCCTTCTTTGAAATTGGCGGAAGCTGAAAAAATTGGAATCAAGTTTGCCAATGATTTGCACTGTGCAGATATTACTGCACTCAGAAATAAATCTTCTGAAGAAATATTTCAAGCAATGGGTGGATTAAAGTCACCAATTGAAGATGGCTATTTTTTGCCTAGTTCAATTATGGATATTTATCTACATGGAAAACAAAATGATATTCCATTGTTGATGGGTTGGAATAAGGAAGATATTGTTTCTGGTCCGCCCATAAGTGCCGCGAACTATATTTCACAAATCAACAAACAATATGGCGCTGATGCTGAGAAAGTATTTGCAGTTTATCCAGCCACGAATGATCAAATAGCAGCTCAATCACAAAAGGAAATGAGTAGAGATCAAACTTTTGCTTTGCAACAATTTTTTTGGGCAAACATACAGTTGCATAATGGGAAATCACCAGTTTATATGTACAATTTTAATCGACAATTACCAGGCTATACTCCTGCAACAGAATACGGTGCTTTTCACACTGCAGAAGTGGCATTTGCGTATGATAATTTAAAATTTGTAGAAAGACCTTTTACGGATGTTGATCATCAGCTGGCAACAAGTATGTCGAATTACTGGGCCAATTTTATTAAAACTGGAAACCCAAATGGTAAGGATCTTACTAAATGGAATAAATATAATGCTAAGGGAAGCTGGGTAATGATTCTTGATAAAAATTCAGGTAATCAACAACTACCTAACAAGAAACAATTAGAAACTTTATTGCAATTGTATAAATAAACCTTAGAACTAACATGGAATTAGGATTGATGAGCATGAGATATTCGGTAACACCCGTTTTCTAGCACAGGTAAGTGTAGGATTTGTACCCCATGATAAAGTTTTAAAATCGATCGAATTGTTTGGAACGAAAGTGGTGCCACAAGTAAGGAAGGCTTTAAACTAATGTTTATACAATCCAAAATATCAAAAAATCCCTCCTAATAATAGAAAGGATTTTTTTTAGCTTTTTTAATATATCAGATAGATCATTATGAAACTGTTGAATGCTCCATCATTTCCAATGCTTTAATAAACAAATGGTTATTCTCTAAGTGTACATGTTTATGTAAATCTTCTTCAAACTCTTTCAATTCCATCAGGCTCACTTTGAAAGTAGTGCAAGCCCCATCTGGTGCTTCATAATTATTTGTGAGCTCGCGAATTTTGTATAATATATTACCTGCATGGTCGTGTTCTGCCATCATTACTCCAATGGGTCCTTCAATCGCAGTTCTGGCAGCTTCGTTTAAATTACCCTCATTTAATAGAGATTCTAATAGCTTAATTCTTGGAAACAATATGACTTCCTCTTTTTGCATATGGCTTGTCATTTCTTCCTGAATTTCTTTAAACAACTCTAACACTTCTACCATATACGGAAACCTTTCCCCATGTTTATTAGCCACTTTTTCAACATGAAATATAATTTGAGGCATCGATTGTTTTACATAAAAATGGTGATGAATTAAAATGTAACTGATCATTTGCTCTGCACTCATTTCTTCGAAAGGAAGTTGATTTAAAGTTCTGGGTTGCATTTGTATTTCTAATTCTGTGGCAACCTCACTAACAGATAATCCTTTAGCGTTGCAAGCTTCTTCTAATGTTCTTTTGCCGTTGCAACAAAAGTCGAGACTGTATTTTTCAAAAACCGGAACAGATGAACTGCTTTTGGTAACAATTGATGCAAGTGTTTGTGTACTGATATTTTCCATTTGATTTATTTTATATCACAAAGTTGAGCCGATATAAAATTTCGAATTATGATTCAAATCACTTTCTATATTTAATTCCCAAATTCAACAATAGCATCCCTGCAACTAATAGAAATGCTGCCACTAATAATAATTCATTGATATAGTTCAACGAGTGTTCTAAAATGGCGGCAACGCCTTGTGTCATTAGTAAACATTCATTAAATATGATAGCGAATACGAATACAAAGATTCCCTTTAAAACTGTTTTATTTTGTTGAAACAATTGAAAGGATAGAAAATTTGCGATCAGGAATAAAGTGATTACACCAAGTAAGATTAAGTGAAGATAAGCAATCACAATTGGTCTGAAACCAAATGCCAGTGTACTTATGGAGGGAACAGTGGATACTG
This sequence comes from Bacteroidota bacterium, assembly GCA_037127755.1. GTDB lineage: Bacteria > Bacteroidota > Bacteroidia > Chitinophagales > Chitinophagaceae > Sediminibacterium. Next base: position 31,985 of record JBAXXT010000026.1, on the reverse strand, counting down.
CCTGTAAAATAAATTTAATGGTAAGCGCAATACCCGAGAATAACAAAAGCCAATTTGCAGGTTTTGAATATTTAACAGATAGCTCTTTATATTTAGGAACGATTTGTTTTAAAAACAAGAACCATGCAAACAGTTGCAATAATGCTGAAATAACAATAATACTGTATACCCAATCAGGCATGGTTAGCCATAATGCTGATAAAAAATAGGCCGGCATACAGGATCCTGCAAATAGCCAGAAAACTTTATGTTGCTTTTTGATGAAAGGAATTATCTCCATTGCTTTGTCAAGTAATAGTCCCATAGAAGCAAAAAAGAACCAGCCATTGTATTGGAAGTGCAAGAAAAAATACACTGCCAATAAATACCAATTCTGGTGCACAATTTTATTTGCCATCATAGCGGCTAAACTAAAAGCGCCCAGGGCAGAAATGGCATTAAAAAATAGAGCTGCTTTAAACCAATGACCAATAATTTTATTTTCTGAAATTCGATTTAATTCCTTCCAAAATTGTATCGTAAAGACCCAGCTATTAATGATAGAAAGGGTTGAGAAACTGATGGAAACAAGGCCATAACCCTGAATTGGGAAACTAAATAGCATGCCATAAGCAGTGATTAAGTTCCCCCATAAAAGCCAGTTGTATTTAGGAAATAAGTCAATGCCCCTTTTTCTACTTCCATAATCAACCATGAATGCCATTAAAGCCATACTGATCCAGCCGGCAAATGCGAAATGGGAATGGCCATGTAATAAATGCTTTTGGTCAATAAATGGTAGACTGAAAGCAATTTTATAGCGGAGTACTAAACCTATGATCGCAACCAATAAAAGGTTGAAAACTGATATTCTGAGCCAATACAATAAACGAGAAGTCATATTTGCCGTTTGGGGCAAAATAAAAGCATGAGCGTCATTCAACTTATGATTTGAATCACAACTAGCAATATACTTTTCCTTTGTCAACAATCACAGAACCATTTTTATGCATGTTTCTGATGGTTCTGATAACAGTTTCAACTCTTAGGCCAGTCATATCTGCAATTTGTTGACGGGTAAGTTTAACCCTGTTGCATTTTGTGCAGATATTTTTCTTAGATTCCTTGAAATATTTAAAAAGGCTACTGATACTGTGTTCTGGATTATGATTGGCTATTTCTTTAACGATCATAAATTTAAATCGTAATCTTTCTGCTAAAAGCTTGCTAAATGCAAAATGAATCTCAGGGTTTTCCTGAATCATTTGATGAAATGTGTTCTTACTCAATCTTATTAAAATGGAATCTTCATCGGCAATTGTGGTAGCCGCATAAACTCCATTATCAAAAAGTGGTAATTCTCCAAAACATTCCCCGGGTTCGATCATTACTTGCAATATTTCCTTCCCATCCTCATTAATGTTTAACCAACGAACACTACCGGATATCAGTTGGTAATAAAATGAACAAATTCCTTCTTCCTGGAAGATGATATCGCCTTTAGCTACCTTTTTATAAGTGGCTCCCCAAGCTAATAAGGTATTGATATCTATTATCATGAATCAGGTTTAACGGTATTTCCAGTGTGAAACTATCGGTATGTTGAAACCTAAACCATGATATAAATCATGTTTATGCTCTATTTCCGCCTTAAGATGAAAAATCTTTACACTTATGATTCAACGCATAAAATAAGGTTAGAGGGCTTTGTACACTTGCACTATCAATTAATAAGTAAACAATTCAGTATGAAAAAAATGTTGGTAGTAGTATTCCTGGTAATATTTATCACTGCCTGTGGTGGGGGTAATTCACAAAAGGCTTCCACAAGTTCAGATGTTACTTCTTCTGAAACTTCAAACCCATCTTATGATCCCAATAGAGGGGAGGGAAAATTTAAATCTGTTGATATAAGCGGGTCATTAGATGCAGCAATGGCAGAGAATGGTAATAAAATTTACTCAGTAAAATGTGGAGCTTGCCATAAAGTTACAGAAGAGAAATTAGTTGGTCCGGGCTGGAAAGGAGTAACATCCAGACATCAGGCACCATGGATTTTAAATTTCATTACTAACACAGATGAAATGATCAATAAGGATCCTAAGGCGCAAGCGCAGTTAGAAATTTGTTTGGTTAGGATGCCTAACCAAAACCTGGCAGATTCAGATGCAAGGGCTTTATTTGAGTTTATGCGTAAAAATGATGGCGTAAAATAATAATACTTCTTATTCTATTTAGATAAAACAAACAAACATGAAAAATAGTCACATCAAATTACTCGCAACAGCTTGCCTCGGTATTGCGATTAGTTTTAATGCTTGCAAGCCGAAAAATGTTGGGGATGCAGTTAGTTCAGATGCTGCTGCAAAAGCTTATGTAGCACCAGGTAAGTACGATCAGTTTTACAATTTCGTTTCCGGTGGATTCAGCGGACAAATGAGTGTATACGGACTACCTTCTGGACGTTTACTTCGCGTAATTCCAGTATTCTCAGTTGATCCTGAGAAGGGTTGGGGTTATAGTGAGGAAACTAAACCCATGTTGAACACTTCTCATGGCATTGTTCCATGGGATGATTTGCATCATACGGAGCTTTCACAGACCAATGGTGAAATCGATGGTAAGTGGGTATTCGGTAATGCCAATAACACTCCTCGTGTTGCCAGAATCGATTTGAAAACATTTAGAACTGCTGAAATCATTGAATTACCTAATAGTTCTGGTAATCACTCTTCTCCTTTCATCACTGAGAATACGGAGTATGTAGTAGCTGGTACTCGATTTAGTGTGCCTCCTGATAATGTAAATGGTGATGTGCCTATTAATTCTTATAAAAAGAATTTTAAAGGAACGCTTAGTTTTATTAGTGTTGGAAAAGAAGATGGCAAAATGGATATTGCTTTTCAAATTCAATGCCCAGGCGTGAATTTTGATTTGAGTCACTCTGGTAAAAATGTATCAAGTGGATGGTTCTTTTTCTCTTGCTACAATACCGAACAAGCAAATACATTGTTAGAAGTAAATGCATCTCAACGTGATAAAGACTTTATCATGGCGGTGAATTGGAAAAAAGCAGAAGAGTATATTAAAGCTGGGAAAGGTAGAAAACAGACTGTAAAATATGCACACAATAAGTGGAACGAAAAAACCCATAGCGCTACTTCAGAAATTAAAACCGAGGTAACCGTTTTGGATGCGAAAGACTTTCAAGACTTATGTTATTTTATTCCTTGCCCTAAATCTCCACACGGTTGTGATGTAGATCCTTCTGGTGAATATATCGTGGGTAGTGGAAAATTAGCAGCTTTGATTCCCGTGTTTAGTTTTACAAAATTGCAAAAAGCAATTGCTGCAAAAGATTATGCTGGAATGTATGATGGAATCCCAGTTATTAAATATGAGTCTGCTTTATTTGGTGAAGTAAAAAAACCAGGACTCGGACCATTGCACACAGAATTTGATGGTAAAGGAAATGCCTACACCACCATGTTTGTTTCTTCTGAAGTTGTTAAATGGAATATTAAGGATTTAAAAGTATTAGATCGTGCTCCAACTTACTATAGTGTTGGTCACTTGTGTATTCCTGGTGGAGACACAAAAAAACCAAATGCTAAATACTTGATAGCATATAACAAAATTACTAAGGATAGATATTTGCCAACCGGCCCAGAGTTAGCTCAGAGTGCACAGTTGTATGATATTTCTGGAGATAAAATGCAGTTGATACTTGACTTCCCAACAATTGGTGAACCACACTATGCTCAGGCAGTAAGTGCAGATGTAATCAAAAATAATTCTGTGAAGTTCTTCAAAATAGAAGATAACGCTAATCCATATGTAGCAAAAGGTGAAGGCGAAACCAAAGTTGTAAGAACTGGAAATAGAGTAGATATAAATATGACTTGTATTCGATCACACTTTTCTCCCGATAATATTGAAGGTATTAAAGCTGGCGACGAAGTCTATTTCCATGTAACTAATCTGGAACAAGATTGGGATGTGCCACATGGTTTTGCAATTAAAGGTGCCAATAATGCAGAGCTCTTAATCATGCCTGGTGAAACTCAAACACTAAAATGGGTTGCTGAAAAGTCTGGAATGTTCCCATTCTATTGTACAGATTTCTGCAGTGCACTGCACCAGGAAATGCAAGGGTATTTGAGAGTATCTCCAGCTGGAAGTAATACACCACTGATGTTTAGTACAGGTAAGAATACGCCTCCAGTAGAAGCTGCAACAGCTAACGGGAAAAAATAATTTCTCTTAAAAACCGGGGCAGGATTAAACACCTGTCCCGGTTTAAGTTTATCGAAATTGAAATCATTCAAATGAAAAACAATCAGCTTTCTGGTCTTGTTAGAATACTTCTATTACTTTGTTCAGCCGCACTTGCTTTGGTTTTATTTGTTCCAATGTGGCGAATTGAATTAGATGCGCCACAATATCCTGAAGGACTTACTTTACTTATTTATGCAAATAAATTAGGTGGGAATGTAGACATTGTAAATGGCTTGAATCACTATATCGGTATGAAGACTTTACATGCTTCAGATTTTTTGGAGTTTACATTACTGCCTTATTTTATTTCATTTTTTGCTTTATTGGCATTACTTGTTGCCATTTTCAAAAGGCCAAAATTATTGTATACTTTCTTTATTCTTTTTATGCTTTTTGCCATTATATCAATGGTTGATTTCTGGAGATGGGAATATAATTATGGGCATGAACTAAATCCTGATGCGGCCATTATTGTTCCTGGCATGTCTTATCAACCCCCATTAATTGGGTTTAAACAATTATTGAACTTTGGAGCATACTCTATTCCAGATATTGGAGGATGGATATTTGTTAGCGTTGGATTAATTGCTTTATACGCAGTGGTAGTTACAAAAAGAAAAAAGCTTTCATTAAATGCAATTGTAACGGTGATCACAATTTTTACTTCCACATTATTTAGTTCTTGTAATACTGGGCCTGAAGCTTTAAAATATGGATCAGATAATTGTTTTTCCTGTAAAATGACAATCAGTGATATCAGATTTGGCGCAGAGATTGTAACGAAAAAAGGTAGAGTATATAAGTTTGATGATAGTTTTTGTATGATTGCATATTTAAAAACTAAGGAGCTTGCCAGTTCAGAAATTAAGCATATTTATATGACCAATTTTACTGGTAACCATCAGTTAATTGATGTTGATGAAGCTGTAATGCTGCAAAGCGATCAGTTAAGAGGACCCATGGGAGGAAATATAGCAGCAGCTGACCAGATAGATAGCATTAACAAAATGAAAGATAAATTTCCCGGCAATCATTTGCTTTGGTCAGAAATCATTAAACAGTGAAACGTAAAATTATTATAACGTTTTTTAGTTTTTGCTTGATGCTTTTGTGTGAGGCAAAAACAATTACTGTTGGTGTATCTAAGAAATGTAGCACCATTCAACAAGCAATGTTACTAGCTTCAAAAGGAGATAGTATTGTTGTTTCAAGAGGAAACTATCATGAAAAAAATATCATTGTAAATAAACAGATTACTTTAATCGGGATAGACTATCCCGTATTGGATGGCGAGTTTAAATATGAGATCATTTCTATTAAAGCCTCAGGTACAATTGTACAAGGCTTTAAAATTATCAGGTCTGGCATCTCCAGTATGGAAGACTTTGCCGGTATAAAAATATATGAATGCAGAGATGTGATTATTAGAAATAATATTTTGGAAAACACATTCTTTGGTATTTATTCTCAGTATGGAATCAATTGTACTATTGAAGGAAATAAATTATCGGCGTCGAACACAGAAGAACAGCAAAGTGGAAACGGAATACATTGTTGGAAGAGTGATAGTATGCGGATTATTGGAAACAATATAACGGGTCATAGAGATGGGATTTACTTTGAATTTGTAACCAACTCTATTATCTGGAGAAATGATTCTGAAAAAAATCTTCGTTACGGATTACATTTTATGTTCTCTAGTAATGATGCCTATATCGCAAATATTTTTAAAAACAATGGGGCTGGCGTTTCTGTGATGTTCTCGCATGATGTTAAAATGATTCATAATTATTTTGAAGAAAACTGGGGGGATGGCTCATATGGCATTTTACTAAAAGAAATCTCTGATGGTTATATAGAAAACAATCGATTCGTGAAGAATACAGTTGGGATCTATATGGAAGGAACCAGTAGGATTAAGATGAATGGAAATGTTTTTGAAAAAAATGGCTGGGCCATGAAAATTCAGGCTAGTTGTATGGATATTACGGTTACAGGAAACAACTTCATCAATAATACTTTCGATATGGCTACCAATGGAAGCCTGGTGTTGAATACTTTTAATGGAAATTATTGGGATAAATACGAAGGGTATGATATTAATAAAGACCGTGTAGGAGATGTGCCATACAGACCAGTTAGTATGTACTCTGTAATTATTGAAAAAAATCCACCTGCAATGATGTTATTCAGAAGTTTCATTACAACACTTCTTGATAAAACGGAAAAAGTATTACCATCACTTACACCCGAGAATTTTAAAGATGCATTCCCACTCATGAAACCCTTAAGATTATGATCATTGCAAATAATGTCTCAAAAAACTTTGGCAGCCTTACAGCATTAAATAATTTTTCTGTTAACTGCAATAAGGGCGAGTGTATAGCACTGATTGGCCCTAATGGTAGTGGTAAAACTACTTTTATCAAAACTATTTTAGGGATGGTTGTGTGTGATAGTGGCTTTATTACTGTAAATGGATTTAATATTAAAAACGATTGGCAATACCGTTCTAATATAGGGTATATGCCACAAACAGGGCGTTACCCCGAAAATATGACGATTGGCCAGGTCTTGGAAATGATGCAAGATATCAGAGGTAAAAAAAATAGTAACGATTTAGACGAAGACCTTATTAATCAATTTGAAATCAAATCGATTTTACACAAAAGAATGCGTACACTTTCTGGTGGAACCCGTCAGAAAATCAGCGCAGCATTAGCTTTTTTATTCAACCCTGATTTATTGATCCTTGATGAGCCCACTGCTGGTTTAGATCCACTATCTTCTGAAATTCTGAAAGAAAAAATCATAGAAGAAAAAAAGAAGGGTAAACTTATTCTAATTACATCACATATCCTTAGCGAACTCGATGATCTGGTTACTCAGGTGATATATATGCAGGATGGTTGTCTTTGTTTCCATAAGACTATTGAACAGTTAAAAGAAGATACAGGGCAAACAAAACTTGCGAAAGCCATTGCTCAAGTAATGCTTAATAAATAAGAATGAAAAAAGTTATTAAATACGTAATCATTGATATCCTACGCAATAAGATCATGCTGGCTTATACGGCATTTCTTTTAGTATTATCATTTAGTATTTTTAGTTTAGAAGATAATTCAGCGAAAGGCTTACTGGGTCTATTAAATATTATTTTAATTATTGTTCCATTGGTTAGTATCGTTTTTTCTACCATCTATGTGTACAACAGCGCAGAATTTATTGAGTTGCTCGTAAGCCAACCACTTAAAAGAAAAACTATCTGGATGAGCCTCTTTACTGGACTTGCAAGTTCTATGGTACTTGCATTTATTGTAGGCGTGGGGATCCCTATTCTGATTTATCAATCTGACATTACAGGGATGATGATGATGGTAATAGGTATTTTATTGTCCGTCATTTTTGTTGCAATTGCGATGCTGGCTGCTGTAAAAACAAGAGACAAGGCAAAAGGTATTGGTATAGCTGTATTGTTATGGCTATATTTTTCTTTACTGTTCGATGGCTTTGTTCTGTTTTTAGTTTTTCAATTTTCGGATTACCCTGTTGAAAAATTAATGGTAGCAGTAAGCATGTTAAATCCGCTCGACCTGGCTCGAATAATGATTCTTTTAAAAATGGATATATCAGCTTTGATGGGTTATACTGGAGCTGTATTCAAAGATTTTTTCGGAACAGGGATGGGCTTAACCCTTTCTTTCTCTGTATTGCTTTGCTGGACGATTATTCCAGTTTGGCTTTCGATCAGAAAGTTTAAAACAAAAGACTTATAATAAAACTATTTTAAATGTCAACTGCTCTAAGAATAAAAAATGTGAAAAAAGATATCTGTAATCGAATAGATATAGAAAAGCTTGTAGCTGAATTTTATACTAAGGTGAAAGCGGATGAACTATTGGGTCCAGTATTTACAGAGGTTGTACGAATCAACTGGGAGAAACACATGCCGCTTATGTGTGATTTTTGGGAGAATGCTATTTTGTTTACAGGTTCGTATCAAGGAAACCCAATGGATCTTCATACACATTTGCATAAGGCAATGCCCTTGCAACAGTTACATTTCCAAAAATGGAATCAATTATTTATGAATACTGTTGACCAGTTATTTACAGGCGAAAAAGCTTTACTCGCAAAACAAAGAGCCATTAAAATATCTGAAGTACTGCAATCAAAGATTTTAGACCATAAATAAGCTAGCTAAAATAAAAAAAGCATGAATCAATTTCATGCTTTTTTTTATTGGTAGGGGGATATTATTTTTTCTCTGGAGGCGGTAGTAACACTTTATCGATAACATAAATGATTCCGTTTGATGCAGGAATCGTTGCTTTAATTTCTGCGATGCCGTTAATCATGATTTTACCATCTTTTTTGCTGATAGTAATGTTTCCGCCATTTACCTGCCCGATAGTTTGACCATCGTTCATATTTTCAGTTTTGAATACACCAACTGAAACGTGGTATTGCAAAATATCAACTAAGGTTTCCTTTTTTTCAGGTTTTAATAATCCCTCTACTGTTCCAGCTGGTAATAATGCAAAAGCTTCGTTCGTTGGTGCAAAAACTGTAAATGGCCCAGCATTGCTTAAGGCATTCACCAGATCTCCGGCTTGTACTGCTGCAACAAGGGTTGTGTGATCCTTACTTCCTACTGCAATTTGAACTACATTTTTTGCTGATACATCGTCTTGTACTCCTGATTGACCTTTTAATTCTGCAGCTGGGCTAGCTGATTCTGTGCTTGTGGCTGTTTTGCTGGTATCATTGCTACAAGCTGAAAATCCAAGCCCAAGCGATAATAAGCTCAAAACGGTGAATACTCTTTTCATATAGTTAGGGTGGTTTTTATGTTACCCGATAACTAAAATTAGAACATGCAAGTTTATTCAATTATGACCCTAATCATAAAATTAAGATTGGCTCTGAATTATTTAAACTCACTAATAACTGTGATCTCCAACTCGTCTGCGATCTCATCAGTATTGATCCCAAAATCAATTCTTTTGATCTTGAAGACACTTTTTAATGTGGTCTTACCTCCAGATATTAATATGGAACCTGTTGCAGTAATATTTTTTGAAACTCCATGAATAGATAAGGAGCCTTCAGCAGTCACTTTTGTATTTCCATCCTTTGTAAAGTCAATTGATTTTATGTTTTGGATGGTTCCTATAAAACTCGTTTTTGGAAACGCCGCACTATTCATATAATCGGGATCATTAAAATGTTCCTGCATCAATCCATTTTCAAAAACAAAACCCCTGATTAGTCCAGTGAATTTTAATTGACCAGTTGTTGTGTTAAAAGAACAGGCAACATCTGAATTGGTTGCTTCTATATCTTCCGCAGAACCCTTAGAATAAAATCGGATGCTTGCTTTACGTGTGATCAGAATCTTTTCAGCAGGTACTACTATTGCAGTTTTAGATTGTTTGGAATTATCTTTTTTGAGCGTATCAATCAATTTTAAATTTTTATGATCTGCATAAGTGGAATCTAATAATTCAAAATTTGGTAATGCACTTCCCTCTGTTGTAACCTTTTTAAAATGGCTGGGAATATAAGAAACAAATAACCAGATATTGGCAAGGGTAAGCACTATTGCAGTTACAATAGAAGTGATTGTTGAATGATGTTTATAAAAAAATCCCAGATTTTGCTTTCGATTATTTTTAATGAATACAACGATCACAAAGAACCAGATAATTGCAGCGATGATAAACATCTGCGGCAATTCTTTCATTAATTTAAAAAACATAGGAACGATTTCAAAAGTGGGAAAAAAAAGCTCCCATTTCTGGGAGCTTCAAAATTATACTATTTTCCAACAACGCCATTTGGTTTTGGAACTTGGTTAGGCCATTCACCGGGCGGAGGTGGTGGGGGAGCTGGCAATGGTTTGCCAAATGGGCTTTTTTATAGTTGAATAAGTGATTGAATACACATATTTTCTTTTTATACTTTCGAGGATAATGAAATAATTAACATTTTTAAATTTGAATCCCCATTAATTAATCCAACTTTGAAGAATAGTGATTGATTTTTATTAACTTATAACAAATCCATTTTTATGAGGAAGGGTCCGGCAATACTTGTATTTTTTTTAAGTGCTGGTCTTCTTTTGTCTTATACAATATCATTTGCTCAACAAAAGGATCGACCTAAAATCGGTTTAACCTTAAGTGGCGGAGGCGCAAAGGGATTGGCCCATATCGGAATATTAAAAGCCTTAGATTCTGCAGGTTTGAAAATCGATTATGTTACTGGCACCAGCATGGGTAGTATCATTGGTTCATTATACGCCATTGGAAATAATGGTAACGAAATCGAAAAAATTGCGCGTAAAACAGATTGGGATCTGATGTTTTCCAATCAGGTACCGCTTCGTTCATTCTCCCTGGAAGAAAAAAATGAATATGGAAAATATGCCCTGGAGCTTCCTTTTTCTCAAGGAAAATTTACATTGCCTTCTGGCGCCATAGAGTCGGAGGAGTTATGGATCAAATTATCTGAATTGTATTTTAATGTGAGTGATGTAAAAAAATTCAATCGTTTTAAAATTCCATTTGCTTGTATTGCCACCGATATTACCAAAGCAGAAGCAGTTGTTCAAGATAGCGGTGAGATAGTTACTGCATTAAGGGCCAGTATGGCTATACCTGGTGTTTTTACCACAGTTGAGGTGAAGGGGTTAACCTTGGTGGATGGTGGCGTGATTAGAAATTTTCCAGTTTCAGACGCCATTGCAATGGGTGCTAACTATACCATTGGTAGTAACGTAACTCAAGGATTATTGCCCAAAGAAAAATTAAATAATCCGCTTCAGATTTTATTGCAAATTGCTTTTTTGAAAGAAGATCAGGATAATAGGAAGCAAATAGAGATGACTGATTTATACATCCATCATGATCTCAGTAAGTTTAGTATAGCAGGCTTTGAAAAAGCAAATGAAATTATTGATACTGGAATTAAGAAAGGAATACAACTTTATCCAAGGTTTAAAAAGTTGGCGGATTCATTGAATCAAATTTATGGTCAGCAAGAAGAACTGAATTTAAATAAAAAGTCAATTGATTCTGTTTTTATCAGTGGACATGAAGTTAGGGGGCTCACTACCATTTCAGAAGAGTCGTTTTTACATAGTGCCAATTATAAAGAAAATACAAAATATTCGAAAAAAGAGTTGTCTGAAATGGTAAGAAGGGCCTATGCCACCAGAGAGTATCAATTTATTCATTATTCATTAGAGCCCTTACCAGAAGGTAATTTTGGAATTATTTTTGATGTAGACGAGGCGGAAGCTACTACTGCGAAAATGGGAATTCATTATAATACTTTTACGGGTATTAGTATGGTAGCCAACCTAACCTCCCGGAATTACTTAACACCTACTTCCAAATCACTTATTACTTTCAACCTTGGAGATAATATTAGAGTCAAGGCAGAGCATTATCAATTTTTTGGCGGAGAAAAAAGTTTAGTTGTTATACCCACTTTTCAATTCGAGTCTTTTAAAGTAAACACGTATAGCAATTTTAAACAAGATGGTCTATATCGTATGAACTATTTTTTGAGTGATATAAAATTTCAATTGGCCAATCAACGCGTGATTAATTCTGGGCTAGGATTTAAATACGAATCCGAAAGGTATGATCCTGAATTACAATCTGCTTTGGAGTTAAAGGGAACTGATAATTACTCAACAACCTATGCTTATTTAAATATCAATACTCTCGATCGGCCTATTTATCCTAAAAAAGGAATTCGATTATACGGAGAATTTGGATATGTATTTTCACAGGATCCTCATCTGATCTATTCATCTTATGGAAGGGCTATTACTAGTCCGGATACTACAACCATCAATGCTTCTAATTATAATCGGGTTGTATTTAATATGGAATCTTATCATTCTATAAATGACAGATTTACGATACTAACACAATTACAAGCGGGTATTAACTTTAATACTGGAGAAAATGAATTTAATGGTTTTTTTATTGGGGGCCTAAACAAAACGTACCGCAATCAAATTGTGTTTGCAGGTTTACAAGATGCAACTTTAAGAGCGCAAAATGTAGTTGCAGGTATGATTGGATTAAGAGCCAGAATTTGGAATGGAGTTTACATTATTGCGAAGAGCAATATTTTGGTGAACGATTTTATGACCAATAGAAATCTTACTGTAAATCCCAGATGGGTTTCTGGATCCGCTCTTACTTTTGCTTACAATTCAATCATTGGCCCCATAGAATTTAGTACGATGTACAGCAAACAAACCAATAGTTTGCAAACCTATGTGAATATTGGTATTCCGTTTTAAAATTCTTACTAGATTTCTTTAATCAATTACTTCATAGATGTTAATTGGGAGTAGTTTATTTTTTAAACTAACTTCTCCAACACTGATGCAATTAAAAGATTCTTTTACTTTATGAAAGGCGGTTTCTGAAATTACAATTTGACCTGCTTTCGCAATTGATTGAAAACGTGAAGCCGTATTTACTACATCACCCACAACAGTATAATCAAGTCTTCTTAATGTTCCAGATCCTATATTTCCTGAGATCAATTCCCCACTATTAATTCCTATGGAGACTTTTGGTAAGAAGTTAAGTCCATTATCTAATAGAGGAAGCTTATCTAATAAATTACGAATGGCAAGACAAGCATCGATGGCCCTGTCTAATTGATGTTTACCTCTAAAGACAGCCATGATCGCGTCTCCGATAAATTTATCAATATGACCGTCTTGAGCAATGATCTCTTTCACCATCACATCAAAATAGGTATTCAGCATTTTTACAACGGTATTAGCAGGGGCGTTTTCGGTAATGGCTGTAAATCCGCAAATATCAATAAAAGCTACGGTGGCTTCAATAGTTTCATTCACTAACAGAGAATCTTCGAACTGTTGACTAGCCATGAAATTGAGCACGTTTTCGTCTACGTACATCCGAAGAATATTGTTTTCCTTGATGGCTTTCAGTGTTTCATTTACTTGAGCCACATGCTTGATGGTTTTTTCGATGGTTAATTCCAGGTCCTCAAAATTCACAGGTTTACAAACAAAATCAAATGCACCTTTATTCATGGCACTTCGAATATTTTCCATATCCCCATAAGCAGAAACCATCACTGTTTTCATCAATGGATTTGAATCATTGATCTTAGTTAATAAAGTAAGGCCATCCATTTCCGGCATATTGATATCACTTAACACAATAGAAATATCTGGATGCTCTTCCATTTTAGTAATGGCATCTTTACCATTGATCGCAAATACAAATTCATATTTTTCATCACGAATCTGTTTACGGAATTTCTGTTTAATCAGTGTTTCCAAATCGATCTCATCGTCGGCTACAAGTATTTTTGACATTCGTTAGATTTTGAGTTTTTCTTTTAAGAGAGTAAAGTCAACGGGCTTTGTTAAGAAATCATCAGCACCTAATTTCATGGCTTGATTATAATTTTCCTGATCACCATACGCTGTGATCATCATTACAATGGGAGGGGGAGTATGATATTTAGTTTTGATTTTATCGAGAAGTTCTAATCCACTCATGCCTGGCATATTGATGTCGGATAAAATGAGAACTGCTTCATGATGATTGTGTTTCAAATATTCTAAAGCCATTTCGCCTGAAATAGCAAATGCAAAATCAACAATCCCATCTCTGATCTCTTTGCGAAATCTTTGTTGAAACAGGGTTTGCATATCCTGTTCGTCGTCTACTACGAGTATTTTCATATTAGGGGTTTAATAATTTTTTAAATGGGTAAAATTATTTTAAACTCAGTCTCTTTTCCTTCTTCCGAATTAACCAATAATTCACCTCCATGTCCCTTTGTGATGATATCGTAGCTCATGGATAATCCAAGGCCAGTTCCTTCACCTGTAGGCTTTGTAGTGAAGAATGGTTGGAATATTTTTTCTTTTACTTTCTCAGGTATGCCCGAACCATTGTCCTTTACAGAAATGAATAATTTATTTCCTTCTTTTTTTGTGATGACTGTTACAGTTGGCTCATATCCCTCAATACCTTTCATCTTCTTCTCATTAACAGCATAAAAAGCATTGGTAATGAGATTTAGAATCACCCTTCCGGTATCCTGAGGAATCACATTTACTTTTCCGATGGAAGGGTCAAAATCGGTGACCATAGTTGCATTGAATGATTTGTCTTTTGCGCGTAAACCATGATAAGCCAGACGCAGGTATTCATCTGCCAGTGCATTGATATTAGTAGGCTCTTTAATGCCAGTACTGCTGCGACTATGTTGTAACATGCCTTTTACAATGGCATCCGCACGTTTACCGTGATGATTGATCTTTTCAAGATTGGAAGCAATGTCATTTAATAATTCATCTTCAATTTTTTCATCCCTTTCATTTTTTACTTTTGACTTTTCACTTTTGACTTCATCAATCAATTCCAAACTCACTTCACTGAAATTATTGACAAAGTTCAAAGGGTTCTGTATCTCATGCGCAATGCCTGCAGTCAATTCTCCCAGTGAAGCCATCTTTTCGGATTGAACCAATTGTTTTTGCGTGGTTTTTAATTCACCCAAAGTTGTTTCCAGTTCTTTTTTTTGTTTTTGCAATAAACTATAGGCTTTTTGTTTGTGCTGATTATTTCGATATAATAGGAACACAACGACGAGGATTCCTGTAATAATCGAGATCAAACCATACATCCTCACCCGGTTATCATAATCTTGTTTAGCATCTTTGCTTTGTTGCTCTAATTGCTGGCGACGCGAGGATTCATTAAAAGTTAGGGTTTGAAACTGACGAATCTTATCGGTATTATATAAACTGTCTTTTAATGTAACAGAAAGTTGCAAGTATTTATAGGCACTATCTAACTGATGATTTGATTTATATAGATCTGCAATGATTGGGCTGATTTCTGCTATAAAATAGTTAGAATTTTCACCCCAGGATTGTACAGTTTTTTTATTTGTTTGATAAAATGTTAAAGCCTTTTTTGCATAAAATAAAGCAGAGTCTAGTTGGCTATCGTTTTGAAATGTCTTTGCCATTCCAAAATAAGTTTTTGTTAACCAATAGTCATTTGGAAGGGCGAGGGATAATCTATAAAATTTCAGAGCAGTTTTATTATCCCCTTTTGCTGCATAGCAATCTGCAAGTAATTGATTGCTGGAAGCTATATATGCCTGTTCTAAAGGCAATCCTTTTATGTTCATTAATTGATTTGCATAAATCAATGCAGAATCAGGTAAATGCAAGTTTAAGAAAGTATTTAGAATGATATTATTTACTCTCCACTTAATCCAAGGATAACTTGGATCTTTTGGGTTCAATGTATGTAAAATAGAGTCAGCAAGTTTCCCATATCCTAGTTCATGCTGATAATCTTTCATTGCTTTATAATCGTAAGTAATGTTATTAATAGCTTGTAATAGTAAAAATTTATCAGCTGCTTTCTCTGCTAATTTTAAATTTTCAAATCTAAGTTCTAATGACTTAGGGTAATTTCCCAGAGAATGCATCAGCGTTGCTACTACTTCTTGAAGACTAAACAATTGGATTGAAGTACTTATTTCTTTTCCTGAACTATGTTTGTCAGAAGCTTTAATATTTTGTTGTAACTGCAGTGCTGTTTGTGCATAATATAAGGCAGAATCTGCATTATAATATTCCGTATAAAATGCATAAGAATAGGCAATTGATGCTAATACTTTTAAGCGAGTACTATCTTCTTTTGCTATTTTAAGCGCATACCATTTATCAACGAACATCTGATCCCGCCATCTTTCAACACTGTCGGAAAGGGTGGTATCTTTTTTTATATTAATAATTCGATCTGGAACTTCATCACCTCCATCCTGTTTTTCAACTGTAAGCCAACTGCCTCTATGAAATTTGTATTTAATTTCTCCAGTCTTTAAATTCAAAGTGATGGACTTTGAATGATCACCGGTTGCATGCATCAAATAGTTTTTATTAGCAGTAGAATCCCAATTAGCAAAACTGCCGGTAATAAATATACTATCATGTTGTATGGCTGTCTTCTCTTTTAATAAGAAGGTCACTTTGATTTGAGCTTGCAAAGTGGTTACCAAGAACACAGCAATAATAAGACTAACAATATTTTTCATGAAGCCATTTTAAAATTCGTTCAGTATTTGTGATCTATGCTATTCAAAAGGAATCTGTATGATAAACTCAGACCATTCCCCTTCTTTTGTTTCCACTTTCAAATCCCCACCATGTGCTTTTACAATATCGTAACTCAAGCTCAGCCCTAAGCCAGTACCTTGTCCGGTTGGCTTGGTAGTAAAGAAGGGTTGGAAAATTTTATCCAATATGTTTTTTGGTATCCCATTCCCATTGTCTCTTACGGAAATTAGTATATTTTTTGATGATTTTGTGGTATTAATTGTGATGGTAGGCTCATAATCGGCAGCTTCCCTTTTCTTTTTTTCATTCACTACATAAAAAGCGTTGGTAATTAAATTCAAGATTACTCTTCCAATATCCTGTGGAACCAGATTTGCTTTTCCAAGAGTAGGTTCAAAATGGGTAATCATAGTTGCGTTAAATGATTTGTCCTTCGCTCGTAAACCATGATAAGCAAGCCGTAAGTATTCATCTGCCAATGCATTGACATCTGTGGGTTCTTTTTTACCATTACTACTTCTTGAATGTTGCAGCATTCCTTTTACAATGGCATCGGCACGTTTGCCGTGGTGATTGATTTTATCTTCATTGGCAGTTATATCTTTGGCTATTGCTTTTACATCTTCGTAATTACCTTTCTCAATTTCCTCATTTAATTCTGCCAATAACTCTTTGTTTACTTCTGAAAAATTATTCACAAAGTTCAATGGGTTTTGAATTTCATGCGCAATGCCAGCTGTGAGTTCTCCTAATGAAGCCATTTTTTCGGATTGGATCAGTTGAGACTGGGTAGATTTTAGGTTTTCCAATGTGATACTTATTTCCGCTGTTTGCCTATTCACTTCTTCCTGTAAGATCTTTTGCTGATTTAAGGCTTGCTCTTTTTTTTCTTCCGACATCTGCACCACTTGTTTTGCATTTTCCCGCACTTCTTTTATGATTTCCTTGAAACGCATGGCCACATAAACCATCAATGATACCGGAAAGGAAAGGGATACAATCGATTCTAATATTCCTTCATTCACAATAGTGCTTTCTGGTAAAAAGTACTGGAAAATAAATGCGAATAAAAAAATGGAAAGCATCAGCATCAATCCAACCACTACTGCCCATTGAGCTCCTTTGAGTGTTTTCCAGGATGAAACCACATAATAGATACCTGCGATTACAGTTGTTGCAATAAAAATTATAATAAGTGCAATCGAAATTATTTCTCCAAAATCAATAAATCTTAAATTTTCACTGAGATTTAAAATGAGCAGGAGTATTAAAAATATTTTGAATAATCGGTATACCCTTCGATTAAAAATACTAGCAAGAACGAATGGAGAGGTTGCAAAAAAAAGTATTATCAAGCAAGCAGTAACTCTTTCCAAAACCCAATACTTAGCAAAAGAGATTCCACCGTATGAAGCACCAAAATTGTTTGCTAGGATAGCACTGATCAAACTCATAGAAAGAAAAGTAGAAGCCAATGCAAATAGCAGCAGGTTCTTTTCACTTCGATTTTGAAATAGTAGCAACCAGAAAAAAAGACTTAATACAGCACTAACGCTAGCAAGGATGGATTTAAAGTAGACTCCAGTAGTTGTATTCACAGATATCGATTGATAATATTTTGGAACTGTGATTCTGATTAAGCTGCTCAAACTAGATTCTTTTGCTTTTAAATGATAGGGTGGATAGGGAGATACATAATCCACCACATGGAGGGCAATGCTGTATTCAGTTCCAGGTTTTAAATTCGCTGGAATAGGGAGTAGATTACTGATAAAAATATTTTCATGATATGGCGCACCATTAAGACCCGTGTTGCCAAAAGAAGCAATCCGGTTTCCATCCAAATACAAATCAGAAGCTGCCCATGAACTGATCCGAATACCAAAAGAGGATTCATTAAATGTAGAATCCAGTTTTATTTTTATTCTGAACCAGCCTTCCATTCTACCATTTTTATCCGCCAGTTTTTCTGAAAGCTCGGTAGGCATCATTTTTTTCCAACCAGTGAGATCTATATTCTTTTTAGACCAGTTAGTATCAGATCCTTGCTTAAACAACCATCCATGCATTTCGGTGATATAGATCTGCATAGAGTCCTTATCAAGCATACTCGGCTTTAAAACTAAAGTGGTATCCTGTGCACTACAAAAATGAGTACCCACCAGGAATAAGAAAAGGAATACTTTAATTGACTTCATACATTTTTAACTTGGTAATTGAATAATAAACTCAGTTCCTTCACCCTCTTTGGTTTCCACTTTGATATCACCACCATGTGCTTTTACAATATCATAACTCAAACTCAATCCTAAACCTGTTCCCTGTCCTGTAGGCTTGGTAGTAAAGAATGGTTGAAAGATTTTATCTAATATTTTTTGAGGTATGCCATTACCATTGTCTTTCACACTGATCAAAATTTTATTGACTATCTTTTTTGTGCTAACTGAAACTGTCGGTATGTAATTTTCAATTCCAGATTTTGCTTTTTCATTCACCACATAAAATGCGTTGGTAATTAAATTCAGGATTACTCTTCCAATATCCTGAGGGATAATATTGATCGTTCCGATAGATTGATCAAAATCAGTATTCATGGTGGCATTGAATGATTTGTCTTTCGCTCTCAAACCATGGTAGGCGAGACGTAAGTATTCATCAGCCAATGCATTAATATCAGTGGGTTCTTTTTGACCGCTACTGCTTCTACTGTGTTGCAGCATTCCCCGCACAATGTCGCCGGCGCGTTTACCGTGATGGTTGATCTTGGAGAGATTTTCTTTCAAATCAGCAGCAATCTGTTGTGCATCTTCCAGATTGCCTTTTTGAATTTCTTCATTCATTTCATCTACCAGTTCGGTGCTTACTTCACTGAAATTATTGACGAAGTTTAATGGGTTCTGGATCTCATGTGCAATGCCGGCAGTAAGCTCACCAAGCGATGCCATTTTCTCTGATTGTATGAGTAATGATTGTGTGGCTTTCAGATCTTTCAAAGTTTTTTCGATCTGTTCTTTTGCCGATTCCAGTTTATTGAAATCTTCATATCGGGCATAGGCAATTGAAAAAGCATCTGCCAGATTTTGCACCAATTGCAATTCATCTTTGTTCAATGCAGCTTCATTTCCTACATAGAGCATCCCCTGTAAAAAAGGGAGAAAATGTAAATGGAGGTTAGTAGGAGGATGTTCTGTTGCATATGTTTCTGGAGAGGATATAGCACCCCTCTGTAATAAGAGCTTAGTTGATTTAATGAAAGTTTTTTCATCCCAGCTTTCCAAATAAATTTCCATTTTACGCCAGTGTGGAAGCAATTCAGTTAAAGGCTCCGAGTTTTCATAAGGTAACTGAAAAGAAGCAATGGCTTTTCCTTCGGCTGTAGATAACATCGTTTGGATCTGCTGATTTTCTTCATCCATGATAAAAACACCACAGCGAATAAATGGAACTCCTAGAGTAGTTAATTCATTCCAGATGATGGGAGTGATCCTCTCCAGATCAGTACTGGTTCTCATCGAAGCGATCTCTGCACGAACCCTGTCAACCGATGCGCGTTTCAATGTCTCTAATGCTTGAATTTCTGCTTTTTGAATATCGAGAAAGCGGGTATAGCTTTGTTCGAATGCTTTTCCAAATCGTTTAAGAATATCATTATCTGCCGCTGAAAAATTTTCACCAAAATGGTTGATAATAAAAATACTTGTATTCGGAGATATGGAACATGATCGAGTGTATCCGCCCGGACTTGAAAGCGTTTCTTTTTTCTGTTCAGCAACAAGCTTTGACCAGGGCTCATGTTCAAATAAAAATGTAAAGAATTCTTTTTTCTCCTCCTGTGTGTATTCTTCTGTAAAAAATCCGGGACCATTTTTTATTCTGTGTATAAGATTAGTACAAAATGGTTTTTCATAAAGCGGAAGATGTATTTCTTCTGAAGTATTGGCAGTGCCGCCTGATCCCCAACAGCGGAGCGTTGTTTCAATATCATTATTAATAGCAATAAATGATCCTCCGTGAATTGCAATATTCAAATTGAGTAATTCTTTATGTGCCGTGTGAATGACCTCTTGCAATTCGGAAGTATTGTACATGGCCAGACTCCGGGAACGCATTCTTTCCAAACTAGCTTCTATCTGTGCTTCTCTTGCCTGGGCTTCTGCTTTTTGCAGATCAAGGAATCGGGTATAGGTTTGTTCGAAAACACCAGCAAATCTTTCCAGCAACTGGATGCTCTCTGCTGATTGCAATTCATTAGACTGAACATTGATAATACCTTTTGAAAAAAAAGCCACATTGATTATACGTTTTTTTTCATTTTCGTTATAAGCAGCTCCCCCCATGCTTTGTCTGAAAGTGGAAAAGTCGTAAAGTTTTTTTCCACTGAGTTCTATCACCAATGATTTTTGCTGATTTTTCCAGGCATGAAAGATCTTATTGGTGACATTTGGCTCATCAATTGGGAATCTAAACATTTGGTTAATTTGCTTACCGTACATCGTAACCCAATATTCAATTACCCATTCATCTTCATTTATGATACCAATGGTTGCCTGATCAGGGTTCTGGCCTAATTTTTTAAACTGCTCAAAAAGTATATAAACTGTTTCTGAGAGTTCCTCACTTTTTTGCATGGCCATCGTTCTTGCACGAACTCTTTCCATGGCCAATTCTATTTGCGCTTCTCTTGCCTGCGCTTCCGCTTTTTTTAGATCAAGAAAGCGGATGTAAGCCTGCTCAAAAACATTGGCAGAGCGGCGTAGTAAATTCCTGGATGCGGTATCGGGTTCAGTATAGGTAACCATTACCAATGCACCGTCTGAAAAATCAGCAATAGACCAATAGGCTTTTATATTTTTCAATGGTAATTTGCCAATAGACTGCATGATCATTGCGTGCGTTTCAGGTGCATTCGTTTTCAATATTTCCAACCATTCAACAACTTTTTCCTTTTCATTTATCAATACATAATCCCTGCTGCCTTTTTTATATTGTTGCATCAACTCATCAACAATGCGAATGCCTTTATTTGGAAAGCGGGTCTGCGTTTGCAAAATGTCGCCTGTTTTGTTTGGGATCTTCATAGCACTCCAGGATTCAAAAGAATTTTCATCATCATATAAATGAATGGCACAAACTTCCAGGTCTTTTTGCCCGAGTAAACCCAATTGTTTTCTCAACTCCAGTGCCACTTCTTTTAATTCGAGAGAAGTGCTCATCGCAATAGCTCTACTTCTTACACGTTCTAATGCTGCCTCTATTTGTGCTTCTCTTGCCTGTGCTTCTGCTTTTTGCAGATCTAGATATCGTCTGTATGTCTGTCCAAACACGCCTGCGAATCGCTTAAAAATAATAATGGCTTCTTCAGTTAATATTTCATCAGTGAATGAAAAAATAGAACCCTCTGCAAAATAGAAGTCAGTATGAAATTCCTTTGATGGTAATGCATTCAGATCAAAAAGAGTTGGGTAAAGCTTTGTGTTATTTATTGCCTGGTAATAGGAAATTAAATCATCGCCAATCATTGGATAGGTAAATACAGATTCCTTATTTTTCCAGGCATGATAAAAGCCTTGTAACAGTGGATGCATGGTTAAGTCTAACTTGCCAATGATTAATGAAGCCTTTCCATTAGGGTTTGATTTTGCAGTCCACACTTCAGCTGTCATCGAATTACTTAAAATGAGTATTCCGCAACGATTTGTTTTCACTTCGAGTTTTACCAACTCTTCAAACATCAAAGCAACAGTTTCACCAACGTCCTGACTATTGTGCATAGACATTGTTTTGCTTCTTACTCTTTCCAATCCTGCTTCAATCATTGCTTCTTTTGCCTGCGCTTCGGCTTTTTTAAGATCAAGGAAACGGGTGTAAGTCTGTTCAAAAACTTGTCCGAATCTTATGAAAATATCCCAGTCCTCCGGATGTGGTTCAGGAGTAATAAACATTAAGCCAACCTGTGCTCCAAAAAAATAATGGTTGAACTGTCTGGTAGGAAATGAATTTGCAAGAGCCTTCATTTTTGCAAATTGTTTGGGTGCAAAGCTTGAGAGCAGTTCATAAGTTTCTTCTAATTCGGTTCCTGATATTTCGAATACTTTAAATTCTTCCCCACTTTTTTTTGCATCACTTATTTGACGGAATCCCGGATGCGAAGTCAGATCTACGGTATAGGGTTCTACGAAGCCCCCTGAAGGGTCTGTAATCCAATCGATATATTTTTCATTTCCTTCTAACCAAATATTAAAGCCAGCTGTCCATGGATGTATTCCCAGTTCTCTAACCTGTTTAAAAAGTATTTCTGCAACATCTGCCAATTCATCACTTTTCTGCATCCCCATGGTTCTGCTTCGCACTCTTTCTAATGCAGCTTCAATTTCTAGCTCCCTTTTTTGTTTTTCTATTGACTTTCTTTTTTGCTCTAACTCTTCAATGGTCTCTTCTAAAAGTATGCCGGTTGTATATTTTACTTTTTCAGTACGCTCTAATTTAAATTGGATGAGTTCTAATTCTTTGTTCGCTGCTTTCAGAAATTGCGACATTGCTTTTTTTTCTTCCTCATTGATATTTTTTGATTGTTCAATAAGTTCCGAGATTGATTGTATATCCTTGTTCATGTAAAGTTGGTTGAAGAAAAAAAATGTAATAATCTGATGTGTTATTTCTCTTTTAGTAATACACAACAAGCGGTTAATCCATGCATTTCTAAATTTCCATTGGTAGCTCTTCCCAATTCTGCAGAGCTAAACATACCTGCCATGGGTACATTCCAAACATTTGTGATTCCCTCGATCTCCTCATTGATCAATGGCCCCAGAGATAGCAGTCTCCCTGCACAACTATAGATCACCAAAGCATCTGCCTCCGGCATTTCAGTTGCTTTCAGATGCTCACAACCCTGAATCACTTTCTCAATCACATCAAAATCTGGAGGGATGGAAAAACGAACTTTTGAGCCCTGCGTCATGGTACCCGCACAATAAAAGGATCGGTCACTCCAATCAACCAAAAGTCCTGACCGCATCACTGGATCCCCCGATTCACGTTGTATTTGAAAGGGCAACGCAATGGAAGTTTCCAATAAAAAATTTTCTGAAGTCACATTTTTGAGTCCGCCGAATTTGATCACCAGGTCCAGTACGGGAACATCATCAATCGTGTACACATGATTACCCTCGCTTTTAGTGATTGTTTTTTCTGTGCCCACGGCCTTCCATCCACTCGTAGCTTTGCTTTTGATGTTCACTTTATCTTCATCAATTACTACGGTTACAATTCCGTTGTTACTTATTTTATGATTGGTGAATACGGAACTTCCGGTGAAGGAAAAATCATCCCCTGCCATGCCACCATTTACATTTGCCCCCTTACCCAATATATCTTCAAATCCATGTAGTAATTCTTCCGCATCTGTGTTTAGATTGCAACTAGCGATCAGAAAGCAGGGGTTTGCAAATTTTTCCAAAGATTTAGTGGCGATGGCTTTTGTTGTTTCTCTATAATTGCCATCCTTAAATTCATCAAAATAAATTGTAAAGTATTGCTCATTTAAATCCAGTAATAAAATAGCAGTTTCTCCTGAGCTGATAGATTGATCAGTAAATTCTCCATGTGTGGTTGTTCCATAAATTGCTATCCCTTCCAAATCTAATATCCCACAAATGGCAGGGATATCTTGTTTGGTTGATAAAAAAACAATAGCTAATGTGGGTTTAAAACCATCTTTTAAACAATTGTCTAATGCGATCTGTATTTCTGAAGCCCCATTCCCTTTGATAGATTTAGATTTCATGGCATTGATGATGTATTTGTTTTTTGAAATCGGCTGTTTTACCTAAAATAAACTTACCTAGGTATTCTTCCTACCTAAGGAGTTATTTGAAACTTGTAAGAATGATTAGGGGCCAGCTGCCGAATATGTTATGGAAGTTAATTAAAATGTGTTATGAATACAACATCAGCTTTAATCTTAATACTATTATAAGGAAATGGAGAAATCAGGCTAAATTCAATCATACATTAAGTAAGAAGCAGCATACGGATTCTTGAAATTTCGGGAAGTTCTGATTAACTTGTCATCATAAATTGTGAATGTAAATGATTAGTCAAAGTCAATTATAAGGCCTCAGAAAAAATATACTATGAGCAAAAAAGAATTAAGAAGCAGGGGTTGGTTTGGCCGTTCGGGTAAGGATGGATTTATTTATCGTTCCTGGTTTAAAAAACAGGGCATTCCGCAGGATGAATTAGAAGGAAAGCCGATTATCGGGATTTGTAATACCTGGAGTGAATTAACGCCCTGCAATTCTCATTTTAGAGAATTAGCTGAATTTGTAAAGCGGGGTATTATTGAAGCAGGCGGTTTCCCTGTAGAATTTCCAGTGATGTCGTTGGGCGAATCTTTGATGAAACCTACTACGATGTTATATCGAAATCAGGTAAGCATTGATGTGGAAGAATCGATCAGAGCAAATCCACTGGATGGTGTAGTGCTTTTATGCGGATGCGATAAAACAACACCCGCATTGGTCATGGGTGCCTGCAGTGTTGATATACCAACGATTGTTTTATCAGGAGGTGCGATGCTTACAGGAAAATTTAAAGGGAAAAGTATCAGCACGAGTGATCTCTGGCTCTTTAGTGAAGCAAATCGTTCGGGAAAAATGAGCGATCAGGAAATGCTCGCTGCAGAAGCTGGCATGTGCAGAAGCGACGGACATTGTGCGGTAATGGGTACCGCATCCACCATGGCTTGCATGGTAGAATCATTGGGATTATCATTGCCTCAAAATGCCGCAATTCCTGCACCGGATTCCGCAAGAAAAGTAATGGCACAATTAACTGGTAGAGAAATTGTAAAGATGGTGGCAGAAGATAGAAAACCTTCTGATATATTGAAAAGAAATGCATTCGAAAACGCCATTAGAGTAAATGCAGCCATTGGTGGATCCACCAATTTTGTGATTCATCTGATTGCGATAGCAGGAAGAGTAGGAGTGGAACTGAGTTTGCAAGACATGGATATATTTTCTCAATCTGTTCCTTTGATTGTGAACTTACAACCTTCTGGAAAATATTTTATGGAAGACCTTTATTATGCTGGTGGATTGCCTGCTGTAATTAAGGCAATGCTTCCATTATTAAATAAAGATGCCATTACAGTTAATGGAAAAACGGTTCAGGAAAATTATTCGGATAGCCCATGTTATGATGAAGAAGTAATCTCGAGTTTAGAAAATCCATTCAATGAAGTTTCTGGTATCGTAGTGTTGCATGGCAACTTATGCGAGAAAGGTGCTGTGATTAAACCTTCTGCTGCCAGTAAACATTTAATGAATCATACTGGTAAGGCAGTGGTGTTTGAAACCATTGATGATTATAAAGAAAGAATTGCTGATCCTAATTTGGAAATCGATGAGAACAATATCATGGTGTTGAAAAATGTAGGATTAAAAGGATATCCTGGCATGCCGGAAGTAGGCAATATGGGCCTCCCACCAAAATTGTTAGAAAAAGGGATTACTGATATGGTGCGCATTTCTGATGGAAGAATGAGTGGCACAGGCTTTGGCACCGTGGTATTGCACGTTTCTCCTGAAGCAGCAATTGGGGGCAACTTAGCATTTGTTGAGAATGGTGATTTGATTACACTGAATGTGGCAGAAAGAAAATTGCATTTGCATGTGGATGATGCCACATTAGAAGCTCGTAAGAAAAATTTTAAACCGATCGATCTGGGATATACCCGAGGTTATACCAAACAATTTTTAGATCATGTATTGCAACCCGAAGAGGGTGCCGACTTTAATTATTTAAAAGGTTGTTCGGGTTCAGATATTCAACGCGATTCTCATTAGCATGAAAATAGAAACCGTTACCAATCATCTTTGTGTTTTAGGAGAAGGCCCTGTTTGGGATGCTGCCCGAAATGAAATTATCTGGGTTGATATTATTGAAGGTGCCATACATCAATATTCATTTGCAAATGAATCTCTAAAAACTTTTTCAATGGGAGAATTCGTGGGCTGTGTGGCAATTTGTAATAATGGTGATTTAATTTTTGCATCTAAATTTGGGATCGGATTACTGGATAGAAATACAGGTATCAAAAAGATGTTGCATCATCCCGAAAAGCATTTACCATTTAATCGTTTCAATGATGGAAAATGTGATGTGGCAGGAAGACTATGGGCGGGTACCATGGCCATTGATGAAACTATTGGAGCAGGATCAGTGTATGTAAATGACCTTCAAAAATCCGATAAAAAAATCAGCAATACTACCATCTCAAACGGTATCGCATGGAATGCAGATAATACTATTTTATATTTTATTGATACACCAACTTTTGAATTAGTGTCTTATCAATTTAATAAAATAAAGGGTGATATTTCGAACAGAAAAGTAGTGATACAGATTCCTCATGAAGATGGTCACCCGGATGGAATGACGATTGACACGGAAGGAATGCTTTGGATCGCACATTGGGATGGCTGGCAGATTACACGCTGGGATCCTAATACTGGAAAAAAAATAAGCCATATTAAATTACCTGTGTCGAGAGTTACTTCCTGTACATTTGGTGGTTCAGATTTGACCGATTTATATATTACTTCGGCGCGCAAAGGATTAACAGATGAAGCATTGAAAGAACAACCTTTGGCAGGCTCTTTATTTGTGATTCGAAACTGTGGTTATCAAGGATTGCCCGCTTTTGAATTCAATAACTTAAATTAATATCGAATTAATTCTTTGACATGGAAAATAAATTATTTCAACAACAGGTTGCGATCGTATCCGGTGCAGGAAAAGGAATTGGTTTTGCTATTGCACGTGCGTTAGCATTGCAAGGAGCTAGTGTGGTACTTAATGATATCGATATCGATTTAGCTATCACAGCAGCTAATATAATCAAAGCAGAAGGTGGTCTTTGTGAAGCATTTGGAGGAGATATCTCTGAGATGGAAAACATTGAAGGAATTGTAAAATTCACTGTTGATACATTTGGCAAATTAGATATTCTACTTGCCAATGCGGGCATCACTACTTATGGCGATTTTTTAGAGTACCAGCCCGCATCCATGCAAAGATTGTTACAGATTAATTTGTTTGGAACATTTTTCTTAACGCAGGCAGCTACTAAACAAATGGTAAAGCAAGGACAGGGTGGAAGTATACTCATCACTTCATCTGTAACTGGTCATGCAGCGCATCCATTTTTAGCAGCGTATGGAATGACGAAAGCCGGGCTTGATCAATTGGTAAAAAATCTGGTGATTGATTTAGGTCCGCATAAAATTAATATCAATACCATGGTGCCAGGTGCTACTTTAACTGAACGCACCTTAATTGAAGATCCGGATTATCTGGAGATCTGGTCGCGCATTACACCATCAGGACGCCCATCCACCACTGATGATATAGTAAATGCTGCATTATTTTTGGTGTCGCCTGCATCGCGACAAATTATGGGGCAAAATTTAGTAATTGATGGAGGCTGGACATCTGTTGGCGTACCTCCTTATTAAAATCTTTTATCGTATAATTAATGTTGTTTGTAAAACAGATGGTCTTGGTCCAAAACCAGGTCCGCCCCAATCTGTTTCATCTCCGTTTTGAAGACGTAACAATTTAAATTTTCCGTTTTCATAAGTACCTTCTTCCACTTTACCATATTGCCATTCGTGTCCCAAATTTTTCTCTTTCGGTTTAAATGTGACATGACAATCCGTACCGATTAAAAGGAATTTATTTTCTTCGATGGTGATGATCATTAATTTGCCTATGGGTTTTGAATGATTAGGTGCAGCATTGGCTCTGCCATCACCTCCAAAGAATATAGTTGCTAGCCAATTTCCTAGATCGATCTTTTGTTCCTCATTATCTTCCCGTTCTATAACAGCTTTTATTTTACCATCAAAATTCCATTGAGCCAATTCGCGCATCATAGGTGCAAGAATGGCGTATTCCTGTGCAAATGGAGTTAAGTGATTTGATAAATAATCTTTTGAAAGATTTTGATTGTTGTCATCTACTCCAAATGGAGCAAAACCAATTCCCCCTTTTGCAAATACCTGATAAATATATTTTGCTTTATCATTTGTAAAACTTGCTTCCGGAACAAAAAGTGGGTTGTCTTTACGTGAGTAAAAGTCCATTACTTTTAAAATTTTCTCACTACCAAATTCGTAGATATCAGGTGCCAGAAAATCTATAGAGGGTGCGGCAGCCTTCCAAATGGGAATTACATTGTCAGTTGGTCCACCACTTTCATAGCTATCCGCTGTTGGGTTTGTAAGCGGGTTACGCAATGCAGCATTCACATACATCGGCAATGCATATTCAGCTTTTCCTGCTGCTGTTACCTGCTCAATGAATCTTGCAACAGACCATGCCTGAAAATATTCATCTGCTCTTTCTCCAAAAACTTTTTGCCAGTTACCATTGCCATTAGAACTATCAGTAACATTTAATTGTTTCAATAGGGAGGGTTCTAATAATTCTTTTGGAACTGGTTGCTTAAATAATAATTGTGCGCTATCTGAATAATCTCTCACACTGCCCCAGGCCCCGGGTTCATTTTCTACTTGCATCATGATCACTGTATGCTGTTTATCAACTTTTTTCAGATAACGCATCACAGCGGCAAATGCCTTTTTATCAGCTTCCATTGTTGCATTGAAATTAGGCGATGGAGAATCTACTGAATTCCCCTTTTTGTCAATGATGTTAGGATATTTTGCTGCTTCTTTCTTCATCCACTCTGGCATATAGTGATTACTTCCATTTTTCCAGGTGGCAAACCAAAGTAATACAGCATGCACTTTATGTTTCCTCGATTGTTGTAGTAAGGTATCTATTAATGAAAAATCGAATTTCCCTTGAACCGGTTCAATTTGCTCCCAGTATATGGGAACTTCTAACGTATTTGCATGTAACTCTTTGATGGCAGTGAAAACGGAAGGTAGCATGCCGGGCCAGGCACTGGAATTATGGGCTTGAGCGCCAAGAATAAAAAACGGTTTACCATCAACCAACAATGCATGCTTTCCATTTTTTTCAATCAGTTTGGGAATAGATGCATCTATTTGTCCAAAACTTTGAATACATGAAAGAGACACAAAAAAAGCGGAAAGCGATAAAATCCTTAATTTATTTAGCATAATAGTATTTTTAATTAGAAATTTTCTATTTAAAAGCAATCTTCATCTCCTTACCATTATAATCAACCGACTTATCAATTTTGGTGGATACATTAATTCCATTGCCATGTGCTGTATCCACTAATACAATATTGAACTTTCTTTTCCGTAACATCCCGTTGAATTTTCCTTTCGTATCGGAAATGGTCAATTGTTTTTGCTGATCGTTCCATTGAAATGAAATTGTTGCGAACGACCCTTTTTCATAATTATAAGTGTCATTTTCATCTTCATACAATTTGAATTGACCATCAGTCCCAGAATAAATTCTTAACTCAATATTATCTGCTGGTCGTTCTGTGGCGTATTCCATTAGTGGGCCCATCGGTACAATGGATCCCGCTTTGATATATAATGGGATGGTATTAATTGGTGCAGCAGCGGCTAAACTAATACCACCTGTAAATTGCTTGCCAGTCCAGAAATCGTACCAATTAGCTCCTTTGGGCAAGTAAACTTCTCTGGTATTTTTTCCTTTTGATGCATTAGCACCACTATATAATTGTTCTGTTACTGGATTAACTAAGAAGGCTGGACCAAACATATATTCATCCGGAATCTGATGCACTTTCTCATCATTTCTAAAATCAAAACTCAAAGCACGCATGATGGTAAAGTTTTCTTGCGTAACACTTCCTGCTAAAGAATAAATGTAAGGAAGTAGACGATATCTTAAGTTATCATATCCAAGCAATGTCTTTTTAGTTTCATCACTCCAGTTTTTTGAAAACAAAGCACGCTCACCTTTTCCATGGATCCTGAAAATAGGACAGAACACTCCGAATTGAAACCATCTGGTGAAAAGTTCCTGGAATTCTGGTTTTGACCAATCGGCTGCCTGCCAGTTATAATGGTATCCACCAATATCGGAAGTCCAATATGGAATACCAGATGCACATGCATTAATGCCCTGGGGAACTTGTATTTTAAAAGACTCAAAACTGCAACTAATATCTGAAGACCATAAAGTGGTAGCATTTCTTTGCTGTCCTGCAAAAGCTTGTCTGATTAAAAAGAAAGCACGTTTATTTTCAATGTCTCTTCTCCAACCTTTATACAAACCTTTGCTATGTTCTAATGCATAGGTATTAAAATAGTCAATTCCCTTACCCACTGAAAAATTTGCTTTCCTTCGTTCATCTAATAAAGCACCATTATCTGGTTCACACTGATCAACCCACCATGAATCCCAGCCAAATCGCTTTACTAAACTATCTCTTGCCTGATCCCAATATAATTCTCTTGCCAAGGGATTATGTGCATCATAGTAAGTATCGAATGTATGCGTCACCACATTATCCCATGTAACACTCGTTAGTCCACCCATTTTTTTAAGTGCATCAAAATTCGGAGTACCTGTTCCAAATACCGGCCAGATAGAAATCATAGTATGAAGGTTTGCTTTATGCAATTCATCAACCAATGCTTTTGGATTTGGATAACGTTCCTGCTTCATTACATGTGAACCGATAGGTAATGGATCCCAGTAATACCAATCTTGTACAATGGCATCAACTGGTATATGATTGTTTCGATAATTATCTTTTACACTGATTATTTCAGCCTGACTCAAGTATCGATCCTGCGATTGAAAAAGTCCGAAAGACCATTTAGGAAACATCGGGGCTTTACCAGTTGTTTGACGATAGAGGTCGATGATATGATCAAAACTTGGACCGTAGAAAAAATAATAATTTACCTGATTACCGCTTTCTGAAACATATTTAAATTTACTATTGTTGTCAATTGCTCCATAAAAATTAGAAGAAGCATAGTTATCCCAGAATAGTCCATAACCTTTTGTGGAAAGCAAAACAGGAATGGAACCTGTTAAATATTTAATCGTCATATCCTGATCACGACCCTTATAATTGATGGCCCCAGTATCTATTGGATGGCAACCAAGCCCAAACAGTGCTTCATTTACAGGAGAATTAAAGACGGTATTACAACTGTAAGTAGCGATACCTGCAACAGTTTGTTTTTGCATAAATTTACTGTTCGTATTATCCTCTGAGGTAATCAATTTTCCATCTTTGGAAAAATAGCTGATGGCACTTGTTTTTCTATTGATCTGAATATTTAATTTCGAAGTACTGATTACAATATCATTTCCATTTTTAATCACTTTAAAATCTACGGGCAGGGTAAAAGAGTTATTTACTACTAAGGAATTAAATGTTGGTAGGCTGTTTAAAACTGAGTATTTTACTTGTACGATATCATCCTTACAAATACGAATTTTCATTACAGCTTTTTCTAATGAAAAGCTAACGCCATCTTTTTCTTTTTGATAACTGCGAACTAGAGATTGTGCATAGTTGTCTTGAAATATAATCAAGGACAAAGCTAATAGACAAATTGTTTTGAGCGAC
>JBAXXT010000025.1:0-37988 GCA_037127755.1 Bacteroidota bacterium | reverse complement strand
CCTCAAATGCTTCAAAAAAGAAATCAACCCAAAAGCATGTTGAAAATGTACATGCAGCAATACCTATTCCAAGAATTGAGCGTGCTTCTTTGAGTGATACTAGCAACCCAAAAGAGGTTGTAATTACTTCCGCTTTTAAACCCTCACTGAAAACAGCTGCAAAAATTAATTTTACAGCCGCTTCACTGCTTTCAGATACAAATAAATTATCGGTTAATTATAAAATCCCTTCTCAGAATTTATTTTTCTCTTATCAGCCCGTTGCCATTAAGCCTATTGCTTTAGGACTTGATTCTTCAGAATCCTGGCAAAATGAACATTTTGTAAAACTCGGTTTTGGAAATTATAGTAGTCCCTTTGCAGAACTTGGATTTTCTTTTGGCGATCGGGAAACTTCTAGTATCGCATTACATGCAAGTCATATTTCTTCAAAAGGTAGTTTAGACTTTCAACAGTATAGTAAAACGGGGTTTGATGTTTTATCGATATTCAATACGCCTTCACAACATGAGTGGACAGCTAAAGCATTTTACAATACCAGCACACAATATTTTTATGGAATTCAACCCAAAGATTCTTCTTTAACTAAGAATGATTTACTGCAAAGATTCCATTTAGTAGGATTGGAGCTTGGTGTGCAAAATAAGCAGGTAGGCAATTACGGGTTTATATACCATCCACAATTATTCGTAAATTATTTTGCAGACAATAGAAAAGCAAATGAAATTAATGTAATTGCAAAGCTACCTTTCACGAAAACTTTTGGCAGTTTGTATGCGTTCAAAATGGGGATCAATGCAGATATAGCAAGTTATCAGGCTCCATTAGTTCCCAATGCTGTAAAAATCAATAATAATTTGTTTTATATTGATCCTACAGTTCAATTCAAGACACCTAATTTCAAACTGAATATTGGAATTCAACCTTCCTGGGATAATCAACAATTTTCTTTGCTTCCTAATATTACAGCAGAAGCAAGAATCAAAGAAACTGGTTTAAATGCCGAACTGGGTTGGGTAGGATATTTTCAGAAAAATAGTTATCGTTCTTTGGCCGGTTTTAACCCCTGGATTCAAGCTCCTACATCTATCTTGAACACAAGAATTTCAGAGCAATATTTAGGATTTAAAGGCTCTTCTGGGAACCATCTGACCTATCAAGCAAGACTTTCATTCCTACAATTGTTTAATCAAGCACTTTTTGTGAACAATTATGTGGATGGAAGAAGTTTTAATATTTTATTCGACCCCAAAATACAATCTCTTAGAATACATGGAGAACTTGGCTACCATATTCAAGAGAAGTTTTCATTCATTGGGGCTCTTAACTTAAATGAGTATACCAATTTAGCCACCTATGATAAGGCATTTGGCTTAACCCCAATGGAGATTACTGGTACCTTAAAATGGAAAATAAGTAAAGATTTGCAGGTTAAAGCGGATGCATTTTTCAGAGATGGCAATAGTTATCAAAATAAGCTATCACAAAGTCAGAAATTGGATCCAGCGGGAGATTTAAACCTTGGTGCAGAGTTTTCTGTGATGCCAAAGCTTAATCTTTGGATACAAATGAATAATTTATTCAATAATAAATACCAGCGTTGGAACCAATATGAAGTTCTTGGCTTTAATGTTTTGGGAGGAGTTGTATATTCGTTTAAGTAAATTGTTTCTTCCATGCGTGAGTATTTATTCAAATACCTGGTTTTACATAAAAATCTGTGCATTCCCAAAGTGGGCGTTTTTAATATTGAAAACCTGAGTGCTCAGATTGATGGCACCAATAATTTGTTATATCCCCCTTCACAGGTAATCAGATTTAAACAGGAAATGGTAACCCCGGATCGTAATTTTTACGATTTTTTAGTAGCTGAGTCTGGAATGGAATTAGTAGATGTAATCAAACATTTACAATTATTTGCTCAAAATGTTCTTACCGAAGCACAGGATGCAAAAGGTGCGGTTCTTGAAGGTATTGGAACTTTAAAAAGAGAACATTCGGGTCATTTATTATTTTTTGCAGATAGACCTTTAGAATATTTATTTCCGCAAGTTAATATCGATAAAGCCATTTCTTTGGCAAAAACTGCCAATCTGAAGCAAGCTGCATTTAAAGGCCAGGAATTGGAAGGAGATGAACTAAGAGAATTTTTGGGGCAAGCAAATGATGTAGAGGGCGGAGATAACTGGTGGGTATATGCCCTGGGATTACTTTTGTTAGGTATTGGTGCTTTATTATTTTATTACGTGTAATTCCTTTATTTACTGTAGAATCATATCATGAACGATTTTCCGATACATTATAATGAATGTCCTGTTTGTAGTTCAAATCACATTCAAAAGCTCTTAAATATTCAGGATTATACCGTAAGCCAAGAAACATTTGAGGTTTGGCATTGTAGTAAATGCACATTCCGTTTTACCCAAAATATCCCAACGGCTGCAAAGATTGGACCCTATTATCAATCTGCCAATTATATATCTCATTCTGATTCTCAGGATGGATTTATACATCGATGTTATCACCTGGTAAGAAATTATACTTTACAGATAAAACGAAAATTAATTCAAGAAACAACAGGGAAACAAATCGGAGATCTTTTAGACGTAGGTGCAGGTACGGGTGCTTTTTCAAAAGTTATGAAAAATGCAGGTTGGACAGTTACTGGATTAGAGCCGGATGAAACGGCGCGAAAAAATGCAGTAGAAATTAATGAGCTTCATCTGTTACCTCCAGAAAATTTATATCAAATTTCACCAGAATCTTTTGATGCCATTACAATGTGGCATGTATTGGAGCATGTACATGATTTGCACGGATATCTGGATAAGTATCATTCTATTTTAAGGAAAAATGGAAGATTGATTATTGCCGTTCCCAATTATACTAGTTATGATGCCTCAGTATATCAACAATATTGGGCAGCTTATGATGTGCCAAGACACTTATATCATTTTTCTCCGGAAAGTATGCGTATGTTGGCCGATAAAAAAGGGTTTAAGATCAATTCTATTCGCCCGATGTGGTTTGATAGCTTCTACGTTTCAATGCTAAGTGAACAATATAAAACAGGTGGAAATCAATACCTCAGCGCATTTTGGACAGGATTGCTATCTAATTTGAAAACCATTTTTGATCATAAAAAATGTAGCTCCGTGATCTATATATTGGAAAAAAAATAAGATCTAATTAAACTTTATCTCAAATAAACTAGGCCAGTTTTTACCAGTTATATAAAATGTTTTTTTCTCTGCATTATAAGCAATTACATTGAGCACATTTGTAACGTTATCAAATTCAGGATGTGTACTTTTAAGAATATCGGATAAATCAGCCTTTGCTTCTACCAAACCTGTTTGAGGGTTGATTTTAATGATATAATTTGTTTCGTAAATATTAGCATACAAATAGCCATCCACATACTCCAATTCATTGATCATCGATACATATCCGTTGTTATTTACAACACCCAATGTTCTTTCAATTTTAAAAGTTTCCGGATTCACGAAATAAAGATTGCTACCACCCGTATCAATAATTAAATATTTACCATCAGTTGTCATTCCCCAACCTTCATATGGCCATTCAAATTCCTGAGGCAGTTTTTTGAAATTCATATCGTAAACAAAAACTTTATGTTCCCTATAAGTAAGCTGGTAAATTTTATTATTCAAAACTGCAATACCTTCTCCAAAATATTGATCTCCTAATTTTAAAGTTTTTTCACGCTTGCCTGTTTCAAGATTCACCTTTAATAAATAGCTCTTTTTGTATTCTCCGGTACTTTCTAAAAATGAACCATTTAGCCAGATTAAACCCTCAGTAAAAGAATTGGTGTCATGTGGATGCACATTTAATACTGTATAGGAAAGAGTAGCAGGAGTGGGGATTGCAGCACTATTCGATTGATTTTCGGAATTTGTATTGTCTTTACATGATGACAATAAAATAAATAAGAATATTACTTTAAAAGTGTTTTTCATTTTTTAGATCACTTAATAATTGGGGAATTAAAAATAGTATAATAGCATTTCTGCTGCTTTTTCTCCCATAATAGGAGTGAGTGCTACTCCCATGCCATTGCATGCAATTACCGCATATACATTATCTTGAAGCTTTGTTAATAATGGTTTTTTATTTTCAGTAAACCCCATTATTCCACTCCAATGATTTTCAATGGTAAATTGATAAGATGGGTCAACATGTTTATGTAAAAAATTGGCCAACTTATTTTTAATTAATTCAGATCCCGTAATATCAGTAGTTCTTTCGCCTTCGAAATCTTCATTTCTAGCCCCGCCAATTAAAATTTTACCATCAAGATTCCTAAAATAATAGAAACCTTCATCAAAATGGAAAGTGCCATTTAATTTCAAATTTGGAATTTCAGAAGTAACTATTACTTGCCCTCTTGCTGGGGTTATATTTAATTCAGGTGAGATGGTATTTCCAAATGCATTGGTGCAAAACATGATCTGGTTTGCTGTAAATTTTATTTGTTGATGTGTATCAACCTGAATTCCATCTAAATTTCTTTCCCAGCTTTTTACTTCAATTCCATTTAAAATGGAAACGCCACTTGCTTGTACTTTTTGAATGAGGGCACTTACCAATTTACCGCTATGAATTCCAGATTCAAGTGTATTCTCAATCATTGCGTCAAAACCGATCAATCCTTTTTCAGAAATTAAATGATCTTTTCTAACAAAAGTATGCTCCTTCTCTGTGATGCTTTTTAATTGATCATTCAGAAAAATTATTTTTTCATCCAGTTGATTAAAATACTTATAGTCTTTATTAATCAGTTCATAGCCACCACAATTATCCAGATCAATTTGTTTAGCGCTAAAAGTGTTTTTTATTTTTTCAATCCCTTCGAATCGCATTCTTACGATTTCTAAAGTTTCTTCCAAGCCCAGGGTTTCAATGTCGGAAAGAATTTCGGTTGGACTTCCAAAGCAAGAGAATCCTGCATTTCTGGTGGAAGCACCAAGAGGCGTTATGTTTTTTTCAAGAATGGTTATTCGTAATGCTCTGTTTTTTTGTTTCAGACTTAGTGCTGTCCATAAACCCATAAAGCCTCCGCCAATGATAATAATATCTTGGGTAGAATAAAAACTTTCACTCTCCCAAATAGATAGGTTGTTCATATTCAAATATACTTATAACAAACTATACATTAAAACGGAAATGCATTACATCACCGTCTTTTACAATATACTCTTTGCCTTCTATTCTAAGTCGTCCGTTTTCTCTGCAAGCTGATTCACTGCCATACTTTACAAAATCGTCATAAGCAATAACTTCAGCTTTGATGAACCCCTTTTCAAAATCAGTATGAATAACCCCTGCAGCTTGAGGAGCTTTCCATCCTTTATGAATTGTCCAGGCTCTCACTTCCTGAACCCCAGCAGTAAAATAGGTATCTAAATTCAGTAATTTATAGGCAGTTCTGATTAAGCGATTTAATGCGGGTTCCTCCATATGGTATTCTTCCATGAACATCTGCTTATCTTCTGCAGCTTCCATTTCAGCGATCTGTGCTTCAATATTATTACACATGATAATTAACTCAGCGCCTTCAGCTGTTACTGCAGCCTTCAGCATATCTGAATATTTATTACCTGTATGCATGCTTGCTTCATCAACATTGGCTACGTATAAAACAGGCTTATCAGTTAAAAGGAATAAATCAGCGATGGCTAAATTTTCTTCTTTATCTAATCCAAGTGAATGAATACTTTTCCCTTTTTCAAGGTGTTCTTTACACTTGTTCAATATTTCAAATTCAGCTTTCGACTTTGTATCAGTACCAACCCTTGCCATTTTTTCAACTTTACTCCATTTCCTTTCTACACTATCTAAATCCTTTAGTTGAAGTTCTGTTTCAATAATTTCTTTATCGCTAATAGGATTTATGGCACCTTCTTCGCGCAATACGTTTTCATCTTCGAAACAACGAATTACATGAATAATAGCATCAACTTCACGAATGTTTGCTAAGAATTTATTGCCCAATCCCTCACCCTTACTGGCACCGCGAACTAAACCTGCAATGTCTACGATTTCCAACTGTGTAGGAACCATTCTGTTTGGCTTCACAAATTCTGCCAATTTATCCATTCTTTCATCTGGAACATCCACTAAACCAATGTTTGGTTCAATGGTACAGAATCGATAGTTGCTAGCCTGTGCTTTTGCACTAATACTCACTGCGTTAAATAAAGTTGATTTTCCTACATTGGGTAAACCCACAATTCCTGCTTGTAATGCCATGTCAAAATTTTGAGCCGCAAATATAGCCGTTTCCGTCTACAATTACTATTCAACTACTAATACCTTAATGCCCAGTATTTTATATTGCATATCTCTATAAACCAATTGATACCGCCCTTTTTGTAAGTATAGATAATAATAGCCGTCTGGTGCAGTAATATAAGTTTGATCTGCAGGCACCAATTTACCCACCAGTTTTTCCTGGAACTCTTTATCGTAAAATGCCTGCACAAAGAAAAGTTTTTGATAAATAGGTTGTATTGCTGTTTCCTGTTTCAATCCATTCATCGCATTCCAGGTAGGTCTGCCATTTCTATATTTAGTTGGTGGATGCATGATATACACATCACATAAATTGAAATCGAAAATGTCTTTGGCTTGATTATTTTTTAATATTACAACCGGTGTAACAAATACATGCTTATTTGAATAATATTCATACACAGCAGATCCATACGCTGAAGTACTTTGTTCAGTTAGATTTGTTTGATCTATCGTAAAAGGATCAATACCAGAAATTATTTTAAAATAGGCAGCCATGGGAATTCTATCATCACTTACTGCACCTTCCTCAATATGTTTTTCACCTGCATGCACCAAGATTTTTGCTGCAGGATCTTTTTTTATAATCTGATAGATGTTATCGGCCTGTGTGTATTCTCTTTGGTTAACAGTGTGATTATAGGTACTGTCTTCATAAGCGATAAGAATAAAACCAAGGCTGATGGCTTTACGTACTAATTCTCCTCCAATGGGTTCACAGGTATAATGACCAGTCAAGACATTTACTTGTCTTAAAGATGCATTTGGAAATTGGTTCAAAGTTTCCATTGCCAGATACCTGAATCCCATGGCATAAAACGCTTCTAGTAACGATGCAGTAAAAGCTCTATGAAGCGGTTTATTATGAGATTCATTGATCATTACAACTCTCTGAGATCTGCTTTTTTCTACTATATATTTTTTGGCATCTTTAAATTCAACACCAGCAGTTAAATCAGTTTGTTTGTTGAGCGATTTATAAATCGAATCTTCAATTTTGGAATCGTAAGATTTTTTTTCAATTTCCAGAGCTGAATTATAATCTCCATTAAAAGAAACAGATTCTGATAAGTCACTTAAATATTGAACTGGATTTAAATGATCTATTAATTTGTTTTCCTGGCTAATAGATTTGTAAAGAGGATATAAATAGTGTAATTCTTTATTATGATAGATGGACAAAAAATTGCTTGTATCAATTTTCAGGTTCTGTTGTGTAAGAATATATTTTTTTAAATATTGATAATTTTCTCCTGTTTGTGCATTTGAATTTATAATCAAAAACGAAAACAATAATGAAACAAATAGAGATTTTAGCATGTATAATATTTGTGCAAGAATAGGAAGGCCTTTGTTATTAAAAATCTAAAGAAAGGCTAGGGGTCAATTTTTTAACATTTCAATCAGGTAGTTGATTCGGAATAGCATTACTTGCCATTCGCATACTGCATCACTATTTCCCATTCTACTTCTTTCACGGTTTGAACGGATAGGCGCCCTAGTCTAATTAGATCCATATTAGTCAGCCTTGGATCATTTTTGAGTATTGATAAGGGAACTGATTTTTTGAGCTTCTTTAACGGTTTAAATTCTACCACAAGCCATGCTGGATTGTCGGTTGTTGGATCCTGATATGATTCCTTTACTACTTTAGCAATACCTACAATTTCCATGCCTTCGTTACTATGATACCAAAAGGCTAAGTCGCCTTTTTTCATCGATCGAAGATTATTTCTAGCCCCATAATTTCTTACTCCATCCCATATGGTATTTCCATCATTTTCAAATTGCTCCCAACTATATTTAAAAGGCTCTGATTTGATTAACCAATATTGCATGAAGAAAATTAAAAAATAAAAAATCAAAATTCAAAAAAGTCAAGTAATTAATATCCACTTGCTAAAACATCTACTAAGTGGATTACTTTCATAGAAGCACCATGATTTTTTAAACATCCATCAATGTGCATGAGACAGCTCATATCGGTGCTGATGATATATTCAGCGTTTGTTTCTAAAGCATTGGTGATTTTTTGTTCGCCCATTGCAATACTGATAGGCTCGAATTTTACGGCAAAAGTGCCACCAAATCCACAACAGGTTTCAGCATCATTTAATTCCACTAATTCTAAACCTGCAACCTTACTTAATAAAGCACGAGGTTCGGCTTTGATATGACATTCTCTTAAGCCGGCACAGCTATCGTGATAGGTTGCTTTACCTTCAAAGCTGGCACCTAAATCGGTTACTTGTAATATATTGACTAAAAATTCGGAAAGTTCAAAAATACGTTCAGATGTTTTTTTTGCTAATTGTAAATGTGCCGAGTTATCAAAAAGTTTGGCGTACATATTTCTTACAAATCCCACACAACTGGCAGATGGTGCAACTATATATTCTGCGCCTTCAAAATCATCTAAAAACTTGGTACAAACTTCTTTTGATTCACCCCAGAATCCCGCATTAAATGCAGGTTGGCCACAACAGGTTTGTTTAGGATTATAATGAACATCGCAACCTGCTTTTTCCAACACTTTTATCATGTTAAATCCAACGGTAGGATAGAGTTGGTCAATAAAACAAGGAATAAACAGGTGCACTTTCATTTCAAATATATTGAGTTAAGCTATTTTAACTTTCTGTTCAAAGCTATCATTTTAATTGCAGTTACAGCGGCTTCTTCACCTTTATTGCCATGTATTCCTCCTGTACGATCGATAGCCTGTTGTTCATTTTCGAGGGTTAATACTCCGAAAATTACGGGCACATCTAAACTAAGATTTAGCTGCAGCACACCTTCTGTTACGGCTTTGCATACATAATCGAAATGCGGAGTATCGCCACGAATAATAGTACCTAAACTAATATAAGCATCAGGCAATACTTTACTATATGCATAATGTTGTTTCACTGCAAATGTGATTTCAAAAGCGCCAGGAACCGTGATGGTTTTGGAAGAAATATTATTTGCTTTCAAAACCTTTTTCACACCCGCTTCAAGTTTATTAACGATTGCAGCGTTCCATTCTGTTTTTACTATAACTACAAAGGCATCCTTTATAGAAGGGATGCCTTTGCTTAATGATGTATTTCCTTTACTTGCCATAGATTACAAATCTATTCGCTTTTTTCAATACTTAAACGATAGATGTATTTATCGGCTTGAAATCCTTTGTCAGTTTTAGGAAACTTGGCTTTCAAATCTTTATAAATTTCTAAAGCTTCTTTTGTTTTACCAGAAGTTTCTGAAAGTAAACCGGCACGGAATAAATATTCAGCAGAATTTGCTTCGTCGATTTCAAAAATACTTGCTGCTTTTTTATAAGAGGCAATGGCTTCGTCTTTCTGATTGAGTTCTGATAAAGCATCACCTAAATTACCAAAAGCCAATAATTGAATCTGCTTGGCATCAGTTGTAAAATCTTTCAGATATTTAACTGCATTAGCAAATTCAGCTTTGTGTAAATAACT
The DNA here is from genome assembly GCA_037127755.1 of Bacteroidota bacterium. Lineage (GTDB taxonomy): Bacteria > Bacteroidota > Bacteroidia > Chitinophagales > Chitinophagaceae > Sediminibacterium. Next base: position 28,200 of record JBAXXT010000025.1, on the reverse strand, counting down.
TACGCCAGCATAAAACTTAGCAAGATTAGCGGTCTTAGTGCCACTATAGGTATTCATAATATACAATGCACCTTTATTCTGGCCATCTCCATTTAATACCAGATTAGAAGAATCCAATCTAAAATATTCCTGCACCTTAACAATCGCATCTGCTGCTTTTTCTTCTTTAGGTTTAAGAATATAATTATTATAACCAAACCAACCACCTACAATTGCAACAATTGCAACAACTATAATTAGAACGGTTTTTGAATTCTTTTGCCAAAAATTTTGCGCTTTTAAAACGATATCATTCTCTTCTGTATGCGCTACGTGTTGATCACTCATAATTCTATTTTGAAAATTGGTAGGGTTAGTATTAAATTAATCTACAATAAATGGATAATTCTTATCGATATAAACATCCTTATAAACTTCGCTATCATCAGGCCAGGGGCTTTCTTCAGCGAATTTTACACTTTGTTCTACAATGGCATCAATTCTATCATTAATTTCTTGAAGGTCTGCTTCAGTTCCAAATCCATTTGCTAAAATGGTGTTTTTAACTTTAACAATCGGATCCTGATCCTTATATTCTTCTACTTCTTCTTTTGAACGATATTTTTGAGGATCAGAAATGGAATGCCCTTTATAACGATAGGTTTTTAATTCTAAAAGGGTAGGCCCATCACCTTCACGTGCTCTTTTTACGGCTCTTGATACTCCTTCATGAACTGCTTCAGGAATCATACCATCAATTTTATCAGCCGGCATTTCATATGCATCAGCCAATTTATAAATATCAATTACATTACTGGTACGCTCAATTGAAGTACCCATTGCGTAATTGTTATTCTCACAGATAAAGATCACGGGCAATTTCCAAAGCATCGCTAAATTGAAAGTTTCATGTAGCATACCCTGACGAGCTGCACCATCTCCAAAGAAAACAACAGCAACATTGTCTGTGCCTTTGTATTTCTCGGCAAATGCAAGACCTGCACCGGTACCAATTTGAGCACCCACAATACCATGACCACCAAAGAAATGATGTTCTGCACTAAAAAAGTGCATACTTCCACCTTTACCTTTAGAGCAGCCTGTTGCTTTTCCATACAATTCTGCCATACACTCATCTGCCGACATTCCTTTTGCTAATCCCAAACCATGATCTCGGTATGCAGTAATAAAAGAATCTTCTGGTTTTGTAGCAGTTAAACATCCTGCAGCTATGGCTTCCTGGCCAATATATGCGTGGAAAAATCCACGGATTTTACCGGCCATTTTATACATTTCCTCAGCTTTCAATTCAAATTGACGGATTAACTGCATCAATTCGTACCAATAGAGGTAGGTTTCTTTTGAAAATTTCGTTGACAATATTCTAAAATTTAGAGGGGCAAATATAGGGGTTCTAGCTTAAAATTGAATTGATTGTGGGGAGATTGTGGCCATAATATCAGTATCATTTGATTTTACCGGGCAGATCGACTTTTTTTATTCCATTTTACATCATAATTCTTTAATGTTTAATCTCTTTTTTGAATAATATATTTGGGAAAAATAAGCTGTTTTTATAATTTATTGCCAATGGATATATTCGACCAACTCACTGAAGGGGATATAAATCAGTCTAATTCTCGTATAAAATGGTATAAAACCATTCGAAATCGCGATGCTTTGGATGCGCTTAAGCGCGATGAGGATAGCTTTATTCATCAATCATTATCTACTCCTTGTCTTCATGTGATAGAAAAATGTGAGGGAATTTACATCTTCGATATTACTGGAAAACGTTATATGGATTTCCATGGAAATAATGTTCACCAAATTGGATATGCTAACCCTTTTGTGATTGAAAAAGTTAAAAAACAATTGGATATCCTTCCATTTTCGCCAAGGAGGTATACCAATATTCCTTCCATAGAGTTGGCTGAAAAGTTAACGAGCTTGCTTCCCGAAGGATTAAATAGAGTTTTATTTGCTCCTGGGGGAACTAGTGCCATCGGTATTGCATTAAAATTAGCAAGGGTTGTTACTGGAAAGCATAAGGTAATTTCACTTTGGGACTCCTTTCATGGTGCATCCATGGATGCCATTGCAGTTGGGGGTGAGGAACAATTCAAAACAGATTTAGGACCACTCTTTCCCGGAGTAAACCATATTGACCCTCCGATGAATTATCGTAATACCAATTCTAATTATGATGATATCCATTATGCCAATCAATTAGAAATTGAAATTGAACAATCTGCTGGTGAAATTGGTGCTTTTATCATTGAAACCATTCGGAATACAGATGTCCAGATACCCTCTAAAGCTTATTGGAAAAGAGTTAGAGAGATTTGTACCAAACATAAAGTGTTGTTGATCTTAGATGAAATTCCAATTGCATTTGGTAGAACTGGAAAAATGTTTGCATTTGAGCATTATGGCATTGAGCCTGATATCATTTGCCTAGGAAAGGGCTTAGGTGCCGGTATCATTCCTATTGCTGCGATTGTTGCAAGAGAAGAATATAATGTGGCTGCGCATATATCTTTAGGACATTATACCCATGAAAAAAGTCCTTTGGGCGCAGTAGCAGCTTTAGGCATGTTAGAATTTATAGAAACAACGAACCTTCTTCAAAAAGTAAGAGAAGATGAGGTTTTTGTTCGAGATCAATTACATCTTTTGGAATTAAAACACAAATGGATAGGAGATATCAGAGGGATTGGATTATTATGGGCCATTGAATTGGTCAAAGATCGAAATAGTAAAGAAAAGGCAATTATTGAAGCTGAAAAACTGATGTATTATTGTCTGGATCTAGGACTCAGCTTTAAGGTTTCACAAGGAAATGTATTGCAATTATGCCCACCCTTAATTATTACTCGATCTCAATTAATGGATGCATTTAAAATATTGGATAATGCGCTTTATTCTTTAAACATAACCACTGCATAAAATAGCTCGATAACTATTGATGCAGTGGTTAGGTTTGAATTAATCTTTATCATCCGAAACGATCTCTTTCACAAATGCAGCTCTCTTTGGAGATGGCAGTTCAGCATCTAATCCTTTTACAGCTTTCCAAAGCACTTCATTAAATTCTTTGGAAGCAACTCTATCTTCTTTTGTGAAATCAAATTTTTCACTCTTTCGCTGCCAAACACTTTTGATGACATTTTTTTCATTGATATCTGTTTGCAATGGCTTAGCTATAAAAGGAGTAAGGTCTGCTTTTTGAGAAAAGCTTCTGAACATGGGAGTTGCTCCGGCATCATATTGACTCATAGGTGGAATTCCTAAAATCAATTCTATGGTTCTTAACATTCCAGAAGTAGAATACATCGTATGATCCACAAAATGTCGTTTTACAAAACCGCCTGCAACGAAAGCCGTGGTTCTGTGTGCATCAATATGATCAGGACCATCCTGCGCATCATCTTCTACAATAAATACTGCAGATTCTTTCCATACGGGGCTCTTACTTAAATATTCAATAAACATTCCAATTGCTAAATCATTATCAGCCACATGTGCATATGGCGTAGGCCTTCCAATGCTTAAACCCTCTGTATGATCATTGATAATTCGAAGCGTATTTAATTGTGGTAATGCATTGATGGCTAACAACGAATCAAAATCTCTTTTCCATTGTCCCACTCTTGTGGTATCTCTAACTCTTTGATCCCAACTTGTAAAATAGGTACAGAAATGGTTTTTTAAAACTGGAATATTGGGTTTGTAATCATCCGCAAATTCTCCATAAGTCCGATAACTTATTCCAGCTCTTTTACAGTAATCCCAAATAAATCCATTTTTATTATTGGCAATGGCACGGTTTCCTTCTGCATCATAATCTCCACCTCTTCCTCCATAACTAGTTACCCAGGTTTTTTCTAAATAGTCGTTTGAATAAGCTCCCAAACTCCAATTATGTCCATCGGCACTTACTTCACCGTCAACATAGAAATTATCCAATAAAACAAACTCTCGGGAAAGGGCATGCAAATTGGGAGTAATTTTCTCTCCGAATAAACAAAGTTTAGGATCTCCATTTCCTTCCGGCATATCTCCCAAAACCTGATCATAGGTTCTATTCTCTTTGATAATATAAAATACATATTTAATAGGCGAGGAGTCTCCAATTTTGAAAGGTATTGGATTGCCTTTTTCACCTTCCGATATTGATTCTTTGATTTTACTATAAGGTGTGTTTTTGTACACAGCTTGAGAATAAGCGCTTAATTGATTTTCGTTGGGTTCATTAAATATGGACAAACTACCTATAAAAAGTCCGCCAATATATTCAACTTCTTTAGGTTTTGAGGTATCACCTTTTTGAAAACCAAGGTTGATATTTTCTGTTACAGGATTTGGCCCATTAGGGTTTGCAAAAGATGTAAAACCCTTGCCATTAGCTACATAAATCTTTTTGCCAATTGTTTTTACTACCGTCGGGTACCATCCAACAGGAATGAATCCTTTGGAATGACTATTTCCTGGAACAGCTACATCAAAAACGGCTAAACAATTATTATCAGCATTAGCAATAAACAATGTTTTTTCATCACTACTTAATGCAACTGCATTCGTTGTTGATCCATTTGGCGCATTTGGATATAGTGCAGCATTTAATGTTTCAATAACTTTTTTAGTTTTACTATTTATAATTGAAACAGAATTGTCGTTTGAATTTGCTACAAATAAGTAATTGCCATTTTTTGAAATACAGAAATCATTAGGATTACTTCCTACAAGTATTTCATCGGTTATTTTTTTTGATTGTGTATTATAGATCAACAATTTTCCTCCGCCCCAGCAAGTAATATATAGTTCTAATCTATTGTTCGATAATTTACAGGTATATGCTTCTGCAGGAAGCTTTACCGTATCAATAATTTGTTTAGTTTTTAAATCAATTGTATAAAGAGAATTATTATCTTTTGTTACTACATATAAAAGGTTTGCAGCATCGTCTATTTCAAGTCCGGCGGGTGATATATGCACTGGCCATTTATTTCCTAAAACGATACTGTCAACTAGAATCAGTTTATTTTTATTTACAGCATATTTTAAAATCCAATTATCGTTTCCTCCGGAAGCGTATAAAAACTTCTCATCTGCACTAAATTTTAATCCCAACCAAGATTTAGCAATACTTATTTCATCCACCAGTTTCTCATTGATTAGATCGATCAATTGAAGTGTTTGTTTTCCTTGTCCATTATTAGTTACTGCCATTATTTTCTGAGAAGGAGAGATGGCTAGATTCAAAGGCAAATCTCCTAAAGGAATACTATTACCTGCAGGTGTTAGAGACCATCCATTGGGAAGTTCTACACGGGCCTGTAATTTGGAAGTATTCAATTGTGCATTTAATGAACTGAATAATAATACTGTAATAGCGTAAATAAAAAACTGTTTCATATTGGCACGAATTAATGATGAATATTAAAAGTTATAATAAATTTTAAACATACTGTTTCTCGGAGATCCCGGCCATTTATTGGTATTATTATAGGCCGAGTTCCAATAAACTTTATCGAAAATGTTATTTATATTAAATGCAATTTTGAAATGCTTGATTTGATAATTGATACCGGCATTCAACAAAACATATCCTGGCAAAATTACATCTTTATCTAGGGTATTTCTTTGACCCACTTGTGTATGGCCCAATGCAATGCTTAGTCCATTTAAAATACTATTGGTAAACCGATATTTTATCCAACTATTGCTGCTATGTTTTGGTGCATTCTCGGCAATCTTTCCAACTTCTTCTGATTTTATACTTTTAATAATTTCTGTTTGATTATAACTATACCCAGTAAAAACACTAAGATTCGTATTGATATTTCCTTGCATTTCAATTTCTAATCCCTTTGATTGCTGTACACCTCTTTGAACATATAAATTTGGATTAGTAATGTCATTGGCATTAACAGCCAAATTATTGATAGTAATTTGATATAGAGCTATGCTGGCAAATAGTTGGTTTCTGAATAAATCAGCTTTAACACCCGTTTCAAACATATTACTAGTAACGGGTTTAAAAGGTTGATTAAATACTTGTAAAACAGAACTAGGTTCAAATGGATCAAACCCATTGTGATAGTTGGCATAAATATGATAATTCCTATCTAAGGAATAATTTACGCCAATTTTAGGTATCAGTTTATTTACGCGAGTGATATTATCTTCTTCAGTACCTGATTGGAAAAATTCTCCACGAATTCCTGCAATCAATTGCCATTTTTTAAAAGTCAAATGCTCCTGAATATAAATTCCATTTGTGGTATAAACACCATTGGCAATTTCTTCTCCACCTGCAGAATCAATTATTGAATGATACTGCGCTACATTTCGTGCAACATATTCTGGATTCAATAAACTAAATGTGCCGACTATTCTATTGTTAACTCCAAACGCTGGTAATTCACCTTCCCATTCATTTGCACTTAATTTGTTTGAAATATAGTCGTAACCTAAAATGATTTGGTGCTTTATTTCACCTTGATTAATTAAATAACTAAAATAGTTTGTAAAAGTGTTGGTGGTGGATTTAACATGCCTGTAATTGTAACTTAGGGAAACTGAATCATCTGTTATGAATTCTTCAATATTATGTTCAGAAAGTTTTTGATTGGTTTGGTACCGCAGCAAACTGGTGTTAAAACTGAGTCTTTTATTAAACTGATAAGTGGCAGATAAAACTGCAGAATAATTTGTTTCTTTTAAATAATCAGTTGGCTGAATTAAGGAAAGCTGAATAGGTGTGGAAAGTAAATTATCATTTTCTTCTAATGCCGGCTGTCCTCTGTCTACAACTGAATTAGTATTGGATATAGATACGTCCAAATTAATTTGTAATTTATTATTGGGAATAAAAGAAATAGAAGGTGCTACTTGAAATGATTTTAGAAAGTAGCCATTACGAAAAGATTCCTTCTGTTCATAACCTGTATTTAATCTATAGAGCAAAGTCTTTTCAGTATTAATCTGACCAGTTGCATCCAATTGTGCATTATATGCATTCCAGGTTCCTTTGCCAATACTAGCAGAAAAATGATTCCCGGTTAATGGTTTCTTAGTAACTAAATTAATGGTTCCGCCAGGATCACAATTACCATATAATACTGAGGTTGGACCTTTAATTACTTCAACTCTTTCTATATTAACCAATAAAGGACTTGTAAGTGATGTGTTGAAGGTTCTCAAACCATTGATGAGCCTTGCATTTTCAGCATGAAGGCCGCGAATATTATATTCTTCATAACCCGAATAATGCGAAACACCTGCCACATTTTCTAATGCATCTGTCAGGTGCATTTGCATTTTGTCTGTTACTAATTCTTTTGTTACCGTTGAAACGGACTGAGGAATTTCAGAAATTGTTGCCTTCGTTTTTGATGTAGCAAAACTATAATCACTCTTGTAAGATTCTATATTTCTTCCAAAGATTTCCACATTTTGTAGCATATTGATGTCAAACTCCATTTGGATATCAATTTCTTTTTGTCCTATATTGGAAATTTGAACAAATTTTTTTTTGGAAATTAATCCGATACCAGTAATAATTATTGTGTCTGTAACACCAGATAATTGTTTAAAAGTAAATTTTCCAAATTCATCAGTAATGGTTTGACTTTTGTTTTTCAACAAGGAAACATTCACAAAAGAAGCAGGACGATTATTTGGCAATCTGATTTTTCCTTTAAAAAAAACTTCTATGTTTTGCGCGTTGACTGTTAAAGATTGAAAAATAGGAAGCGACAAAAATATAATATATAGAAACTTTCTCATTTAAATGATCACTTTATAAAGTCACAATGTTAATCATGAAAAAGGAATCATTTTGTAAATTCATATGAACATATTGCTAAATTAAAAACGCCCCTTTCGGGGCGCTTTATTATGCTTCATTTAAAAAAGAGTATCGATAATCTGTTGGTGGATTAAATGTCTCCTTTATAGTTCTTGCACTTAACCAGCGATATAAATTCAATTGACTTCCCGCTTTATCATTTGTTCCGGAAGCTCTGGCACCACCAAATGGTTGTTGCCCTACAACTGCACCTGTTGGTTTGTCGTTGATATAAAAATTTCCAGCGGCATTTCTTAACTTATTTGTTGCTAATTCAACTGCTGCTCTATCCTGAGCTAAGATGGCTCCAGTAAGTGCATAATTTGAAGTACTATCTAGAAGAGTAAGGGTAGCTTCAAATTTTTCGGCATCATAAATATAAATCGTTAGTACCGGCCCGAAAATTTCTTCGCACATGGTAGTGCTCTTCGGATCTTTAGTAACAATCACAGTTGGCTCAATAAAATAACCCTTTGTTTTGTTATAATTTCCGCCAACAAGAATACTTGATTTTCGATCTTTCTTAACGCTATTAATATATTTTGTGATGCTATTAAACGATTTTTCATCAATAACTGCATTTATAAAATTGCTAAAATCTTCTACAGTACCCATTTTCATGGAATTCAAAGCAGCAACTAATTTAGTCTTTACGGCTTCAGCCATATTGCTTGGAATATAGGCACGTGAGGCTGCAGAACATTTTTGACCCTGATATTCAAATGCCCCTCTTGCAAGTGCTGTAACTACTGCATCTATGTTTGCACTCTTGTGTGCGATAACAAAATCTTTACCACCAGTTTCACCAACTATTCTTGGATAACTACGATATAAATTCATGTTTTCACCAATGGTCTTCCACATATGATTAAACACACCAGTTGAACCAGTGAAGTGAACACCAGCAAAATCTCTATGATTGAAGCAGTTGGCACCAATGGTTGGTCCGTCTACATAAATTAAATTAATCACACCATCAGGCAATCCAGCTTCTTTCAAAATTCTCATGAATAATTGAGCAGAATATATTTGTGTATTGGCCGATTTCCAAACTACCACATTACCACACATGGCAGCAGAAGTAGGTAGGTTACCACCAATAGCTGTAAAATTGAATGGAGTAATAGCTAAAACAAATCCTTCTAATGGGCGCCACTCTAATCGATTGTGCATGCCCGGACCAGAAATGGGTTGTTCTTGATATATTTTGCTTAAGAAGTGAACATTGAATCTTAAAAAGTCGATCAACTCACACGCCGCATCGATCTCTGCTTGATAGGCATTTTTACTCTGCCCCAGCATGGTAGCCGCATTCATTTGAAAGCGATATTTAGTAGCCAATAGATCGGCTGCTTTCAAAAAGATCTGTGCACGATTTTCCCAGCTCATGGCTTCCCAAGTTGGTTTTGCTTTCAAGGCAGCATCAATCGCCATCTTAACATGACTTGCATCTCCAGCGTGAAAAGAACCTAGTGTATGGCTCAATTCGTGTGGGGGATGGATCTCAACCAATTTGCCAGTTTTAACTGCTTTAGATCCAATATACATGGGGATCTCAATAGGTTTCTTTTTAAGCTCTGCTAAGGCTTTTTTCAAGGAAGCTCTTTCAGCGGATCCTGGTGCATAATTCAGAACAGGTTCATTAATGGGAAGTGGGTAAGAGAAATATCCTAAACTCATATCGATTGTTTTTAAAGATGTAGCCGGCAAAGTTAGAACAAAAATAATTATGGTCGATTGAGGTCTGTAGAATAATCAGTTAATTTGTAATATGGCAATTATTTTATTTGATACTAATTCGAGAAATAGTTTATTCCCATTAACCTATACAAAAGCTATTGCAGCTTTAAGATTTGGGATATTAACCATCCAGGAAAGATGGGCATTAAAATCAAAAGAAGAAGTTTTTATTAGAACAGAAAGTTACTTGCAGGTATTATATCCAACCCCAATTCTTCTTGATCATATATGGATAGATGCTTCAGTAATGCCCGACGAGATGTTATTGCAGGAAATTTTAAACTTAGAAAATGGCGCTTGTATTATTGATGAGCTTGGTTTTGTTGCTGGTAGAACAAGTATAGGGTTTCATGATTTTACACCTGATATTTCTTTATTTACCAAACCTATTAAAACATCTGAAAAAGTAAAAAGATTAAAATATTGTTGGGAGTTGATGCTTTGGAATGATAGTATGATAAGGGAAGATTTTAAATTAGTTACAAAGGGGAGGTCTTCACAACCCATTTCTCCAACTGTTCAAGTGGTTCAAACTGCTGATATATTTATTGAGGATGGTGCCAAATTAGAATTCTGTACCCTTAACTCAAAAACAGGGCCGATCTATATTGGAAAGGATGCTGAAATTATGGAAGGATCTTGTGTTCGTGGCCCATTTTCAATGGGTTTTAACTCGGTATTAAAAATGAATAGTCGAATTTATGGGGCTACTAGTCTTGGTCCATGTTGTATGGGGGGAGGAGAGATTAAGAATTCAGTGATCATGGGTTATACAAACAAGGCACATGATGGTTATTTAGGGGATGCGGTTATAGGAGAATGGTGCAATATGGGTGCAGGATCAACTAATAGTAATGTTAAAAATACTGCCGGAGAAGTAAAAGTTTGGAATTATGCAACCAATTCATATATCGGAGTTGGCCAAAAATGCGGGTTGATTATGGGCGATTATTCTAGAGTGGCGATTAATTCATCCATTAATACTGGAACCATTGTAGGAGTAAGCTGTAACGTTTTTGGTGCAGGCCTACTTCCCACCATATTCAATAATTTTAGCTGGGGTATCAGTGGCAATCGATATGATCTTAAAAAAGCTTTTTACGCCATTGACAATTGGAAGAAAATGAAAAATCTACACATTACAGAAGCGGAAACTTCCATTTTGGAAACTATATTTGCCAAAAATCAGTAAGAAATAATTTATTCTTACCTGAAATTAATTTGAGCATTTACATTAAATAATTTAAAAGAGAAATAAGTAATCGTATGAGAAAGCAAATCGCAGCTGCAAACTGGAAGATGAATTTAACCCTCCAACAAGGAGAACAATTATTGAATGACATAATTGCTAAACCACACCAATTAGCCAGTCATCAATTAGCTGTATTTGCAGTGCCTTTCCCTTATTTATCCATGGCGGTTCAGAAAGTTTCAGGTAAATCAAATGTATTTATTGCTGCACAAAATTGTTCAAACAAAAAGAGTGGTGCCTATACGGGTGAAACATCAGTTGAAATTTTACAATCAGTAGGTATTCAATATGTAGTATTAGGACATTCTGAAAGAAGAGAATATTATAACGAAAGCAATCAGTTATTAGGAGAAAAATTAGATATCTGTCTTGCAAACAACATGAAACCAATTTTTTGTTGTGGTGAGCCTTTAGCAATTCGCGAAGCCAATAACCAAAATGAATTTGTTGCAAAACAATTGAATGAATCTTTGTTTCATCTAACTGAAGAACAATTACAAGAAGTAGTGATTGCTTACGAACCAATTTGGGCAATAGGAACTGGAAAAACAGCATCAAGTGCTCAAGCCCAGGAAATTCATGCTTTTATTCGTAGTCATATTGCCTCTAAATATGGTAACACCATAGCAGATTCAATATCTATTTTATATGGAGGTAGTGTAAAGGCATCTAATGCAGTTGAATTATTTTCTCAGCCTGATGTTGATGGCGGATTAGTTGGAGGTGCATCATTAATTGCAGAAGAATTTGTGGCTATAATTAATGCTCTGAAATAATGGCGATTTTGAGACATGCTACCTTGCAACCATTGTCGAGGCAACACCATCAGGGATTATTGGCTTCTTTATTATTAGAGAAAGGATTAAAGAAAAATGCCTCTCTTAAAGAGATGCGCGATTTTATTATCCAATTTTGGGAGGAAGAATTACGGCTTCATTTTGAAAAAGAAGATGTATTATTTTTACCATTAGCCTATAAATATCCTCAGTTATTGGATGGGTTAACTCAATTAAAAAACGAGCATCAGGAAATTAGAATGATCATTCAGAAACTAAATAATGAAGCTCGATCGGAACAGTTTGAAACCATCGCTTCTTTTGCTAATCTTTTAGAAAAACATATTCGTTTCGAGGAACGACAGTTATTTAATTCGATTCAGGAAACTTTGCCAGAAGATGAATTAATTGACTTTACTGTGGAACTTCAATCGATATCGGAAAAAGATTTTTGTACGAAGTATCCCGTAAAATTCTGGGAATAATTAAGATTTATTTATTTCTTGTGCCCTTCCCAAACGATCGTTTATTGCCCTGCCTAAACCTTGATCTGGAAAGAGTTCTGTAATAATCATATCAAATTGAAATTCATCAATACACCGCATGACTTCAAATAAATGTTTGGCGGCTTCTTGAAGATCTCCATTTGGCGACAACACATATTGATGGCCCGTTTTTAATCCTTCATATACTGTATTAAATGAGATGACTGCAATATTTTTATCTTGATATTGTTGTATTAATGTTGAAATGTCACCACGAATTAATGGAGTTTTAGGTGCATAATGGCTTTTCATCTGACCTGCACTAGAAGGACTATCTGCGTGTTCTTTCAATACTACCTTAAGCCCAGTTAATAGTTCAATTTGTTCAGCAGTTACAGCTCCTGTTCGATGTAATATAATTTGGTTATTTGAAACTTCTGCGATGGTTGATTCAAGCCCTACTTCACAAGGACCTCCGTCCAATATATAAGACACTTTATCTTTTAATCCATCAAGAACATGTTTTGCTGTAGTTGGACTAACATAACCAGATGGGTTTGCACTGGGTGCAGCAAGAGGAAAAGTAAGGAGCATCAATAATTTTGTTGCTATTATTTGATTAGGTACACGAATGGCAACTTTTGAACTTCCTGCAGTGATCAAATCAGAAATGATTGGCTTTTTGGGAAGTAGTAATGTAAAAGGCCCAGGCATAAATGCTTCGGCCAGTTTTAAACTAATAGGATCCAATTCTGCATATTTATTGATCGCATTTATATCAACAACATGCACTATCAATGGGTTGAAAGTAGGTCTGTTTTTGGCTTCAAATATCTTTATTACAGCAGTATCACTAAGTGCATTCGCAGCTAATCCATATACAGTTTCAGTTGGAATTCCAACTAACTCATCAGATTCTAAGAGGGTAGTAGCTTTTAATAAATTTTCACCGATTTGAGGCATATATATTAGAATTGAAGAGGTAAGTCAGTGGGTGAGAAAAGGTTTAATTTATCTAAATGTAAAATGGTAGTATCTCCTGCTTCATTAGGATGATACATGGGAATAAATTTCGCTCCAAAAACAAATTCTTCAAATGTATAAGATGCTTTTGAAATAACTGTATTCGAAAAACTCTCATCAAATCCCTGCACAAACACGAGTAATTCTACTTCTGCATTAGCCATATCCTCTTTTGTAAATTGATAAATAGGACTGTTCTCATTGATCGGATGCACCAATGTCCAGTTTGCTGTCATTGTAGATGCTTTTGAAATATCCAATGGCACATTATAAAATTTATTTTTTTTAATGCCATCTTCTAACACTTTCATCGCCATGGTTACTTTTACTTCCACATTTACCAAATAATTCTTGGTATAAGGTACCATTCTAAACATGAGTGCCACCCCTTCTCCAAAAGGAGCAAACAAAGCGTTATTACTATATCTTATAAAGGAACGTGGACGGGCAAATCTTCCATATAAGAGACCGGTCATTAAAGCAAAGCTCATTAAACCCGTAAGTGCTTCAAGGGATGCAATAAAACTGGTCATAAATCCTACTGGATTTATTCTTCCATAACCTACGGTTGTAAATGTTTGGGCACTGAAAAAAAATGCCTCTCCAAATTTTTCAGCGAAGGTTTCAGCAACCATCCCATTTAAGTGCTCAATACCTATTAAAAGATAAATACTGGCAAAGAAAAGGTTTACAAAAACGAAAAATAACATGATTAACAACAGGAACTTCCACCTTTTCAACGATAACATAGTATGGTATAGGTTCAATCGCTGCCAAATAGGAAGCCCCCTAACTTCTACGTTTGCGACACCATCCTTATTAAAAAAACGGCCTCCACCTAATGCGGTATTAGTGCCCAAGCCAGTTTCATTATTGATTTGAGCTTTTTTATTCAGTTTTTTTAGTAGCATTACCAACAAGATTATGCCCTAAAAATAAACCCTTTCTTCAATCTATCGTTATTCACATGTCATTAATAACATAATCGTACATTTTTGTGCTTCTCACACATATCTTTGCAGCCTTATGAAGAATATTAGGAATTTTTGCATTATTGCACATATCGACCATGGTAAAAGTACTTTGGCAGACCGTTTATTGGAACACACCAATTCGGTAGGTCAAAGGGATATGATGAACCAGGTTTTGGATGATATGGATCTGGAACGTGAAAAGGGTATTACAATTAAGAGTCACGCTATTCAAATAAATTTTCCTTACAAAGGAGAACAATATGTTTTCAATTTAATTGACACTCCCGGACACGTTGATTTTAGTTATGAAGTTAGTAGGGCCTTGGCTGCATGCGAAGGAGCTTTATTGTTAGTTGATGCATCTCAAGGTATTCAGGCTCAAACAATTAGTAATTTATATTTGGCTATTGATAATAATCTGGAGATTATACCAGTGATCAATAAGATCGATATGGATGGGGCTAAAATACCGGAAGTTACCGACCAGATTGTTGAATTAATTGGTTGTAAAGCAGAAGATATATTATTAGCGAGTGGAAAAAGTGGGATTGGTATTGATGAGATTTTAGCTGCCATTGTTGAAAGAATACCTGCTCCCAAAGGGAGTTATGAAGCGCCATTGCAAGCTTTGATTTTTGATAGTGTATTTAATAGTTTTAGAGGAATTATTGTTTATTATCGTATTCTTAATGGAGTACTTAAAAAGGGTGATAAAATTAGATTTGTAGCATCAGGGATGGATTATTTTGCGGATGAGGTTGGCGTATTAAAGTTTGCCATGACTCCAAAAGATGAGGTTAAGGCAGGAGATGTGGGATATATTATCACTGGAATAAAAATAGCAAAGGAGGTTAAAGTAGGAGATACTATTACTTTGGCGAATAACCCTGGTGAAATGATTCACGGTTTTGAAGAAGTGAAACCAATGGTATTTGCGGGTATATATCCGGTTAATACAGATGAATTTGAAGAACTACGTGATTGCATGGACAAATTGCAGCTAAATGATGCTTCTCTTACATTTGAATTAGAAACATCACAGGCATTAGGTTTTGGTTTTCGATGCGGATTCCTTGGCCTCTTGCACATGGAAATTATTCAGGAAAGATTAGAACGCGAATTTAATCAGACTGTTATTACTACGGTACCCAACGTAAGTTTCCTGGCTTACACTTCTAAGGGCGACAAAATAATTGTAAACAATCCATCTGAAATGCCTGATCCTACTAAATGCGATCGGATTGAAGAACCTTTTATCAGGGCACAAATAATTACCATGCCTGATTATATTGGTAATATCATGACCCTTTGTTTAGGAAAACGTGGCATTTTGTTGAATCAAAGTTACCTAACTCCTTCAAGGGTTGAGTTAACGTTTGAAATGCCATTGACCGAGATTGTATTTGATTTTTACGATAAGCTAAAGAGTCAAACAAGGGGCTATGCTTCATTTGATTATTCTCCAATTGGCTATCGCGAAGCAGATATCGTTAAAATGGATATCATGTTGAATGCAGAAAAAGTAGATGCTTTAAGTGCATTGATCCATAGAGGTAGGGCTACTGATTTCGGACGCAAGCTTTGTGAAAAATTAAAAGAATTAATTACCAGACAACAATTCCAAATAGCCATCCAGGCTGCCATCGGTGCAAAAGTAATCGCAAGGGAAAACATCAGTGCTTTACGTAAAGATGTTACTGCCAAATGTTATGGTGGTGATGTAAGTCGTAAACGTAAATTATTAGAAAAGCAAAAAGAAGGTAAAAAACGGATGCGTCAGGTTGGTAATGTAGAAGTACCACAAGAAGCGTTTTTAGCGGTTCTTAAACTTGATTAATCGTAATTAAGTAATATTAAATAGAAAACTACTATTAATAGACCTGAATCAGTTTCATTTTATGGAAATTGATTCAGGTTATTTTTTGGATTAACAACAGGGGCGGGGTCACCAACTTCAATATTTTTTTCATGTACCCATTTTCCATTGACCCAATAAAAACCCTCATAGCTACCATAGGGTATTAAACTTTGTTTCTCTCTAATCTCCCCATTTTCACTTACAAGATGTGCAAATATGATTCTGTCAATATCTGGATCATAATTGATTTTAGCACCCGCTTGTTTCTTAAATTCTAAACAAAACCGATAGGCAGGTTGTGGGGGTTTGATATCATCTGGAGGATAATCAAAAAATCTTCCACCAAACTGTGGCTTTCCCAGTTCATCAAAAGTTAAAACCTCCATCCATTTTTTGGTGGTCTTAGCATTGTTTTCATCATATCCTAATAGGGTATAATAATTTTTCCCTTTAAATGTTTTTAAAACAATATTATAATATACGGCTCCTATCCAATTATTAGCATCTCTAACAGAGTCAACCGGAAACTCTGTATAATCGGAATGATCGAACAGCGGGAATATTTTTAAAGCACCATCTTTTGTTCGCATTTGAATGGCCCCCTTCTGATGATAAGAACTAAAATCTTTCATTACCTGCCATGTGAATATTCGAAATGTGCTATCTGGAGCGTAGAGTTTAGAAATGGTAATTAAAGAGTCGAATGGATAGTAAAAAGAATTTGGATTTTTTAAAGCCTGAACAAGACCCCTTGTAAACAAACTGTCTGCCCTAAACCGATCTACCATTTCGGTTGCATTCAAAATTGCAATGGAATAATCTTTTATTCCAGCTTCAATTGTAGCAATTTTTTGAAAGAGGGGATCCTTTTTCTGTTGTGCATCGATTTGAAAAAAACCGAAAATTGATATAATAAGGAAGATAAATTTATTCATTACTACTAAGTTACAGGCTATGATGCTGAATTCAAATTTTAGAAGCGATAGTAATGTAATTTAGGATTTCATTATAGACTTTAATTGATGGGCAAAATCTAACAGGTTTTCAAAGCGTAAGTCAATCAAAGGATGCGGGTAATCAATTTCAGGGTGGGTAGTACTTAAAAAAACAGTATGTATACCTGCATTTCGTCCAAAACCCATATCACTTATTCTATTTCCAATCATGATCGATTTCGATAAATTGATATCAGGATATAATTCAGTAGCCTGAAATGCCATCCCTGGATTTGGTTTTCGGTTATAGGAGTTACTATCTAAATCAGGGCAATAAAATATCTGATCTATTCTTCCACCACCTTGTTGAATAGCAGCTAACATATTCTTGTGAATATTATCCAGGTCGTCAATGCTCATTACCCCTTTACCAACGCCTTTTTGATTTGTTACCAGTATGATTTTTTTAAATAAAGGGGCAAGTATAGCTAAGGCTTCAATGGTGGTATCATAAAATTTGAACTCATTCCAATTCAATACATAGTCTTCATGCTTCTCATGATTTAAAACACCATCACGATCGATAAATAATGTAAACGAAGAATCTATTTGATTTAAACTAAACATGTTTCATTTTAATTATTCTACACTTATTTTTTTACTTTTGTATTTTTACTTTTGAATTAACCAGGAAAGATTGCTTCCTCTACCAGCTCACAAATAACGTGCCCAATAAGAATATGTGACTCTTGTATTCTTGGAGTGATGTTAGAAGGGATATTAATTAAATAGTCTGATAATGCTTTTAGTTTTCCTCCAGTTGAACCAGTAAACCCTATAGTTATAATTTCTTTTGCCTTTGCTACTTCAAAAGCTTTTACGATATTTTCTGAATTCCCAGATGTAGTTAATCCAATTAAAACATCTCCTTTAACCATTGTTCCTTCTACTAATCTAGCATAGATTTCATCGTAGCTATAATCATTTGCCACTGCTGTTAAATAAGAGCTATTGCAGTGTAAGGCATCTGACGGTAAGGCTTTCCTATTTTTATAAAACCTACCAGAAAATTCGGCTGCTAAATGTTGTGCGTCGGCAGCACTTCCACCGTTACCGCAAAATTGAACTTTAAATCCAGATTGAAAACTATTAGTGATTACATGAACAATGGATTCAATAGTATTCAATAATGTTTCATCATCTAAAATGGAAGATTTTACTGCAATGCTTTCTGAAATAATATGTTCAATATTTTTTTTCATATTTTAATATTAGTGTTTTGCTTCTGTTTTATTTTCTGCCAGATGTAAAATAGCATCTGTTAAATGCAACCAGCTATATTTTTCTTTTTCTTTACGAAGTTGAGGAAGATAAAAGTTCTCACCTAATTCATATAGTTTTTGGACCCCATCAGCAATTGCAGGTGCATTGGGTTCCACCACAACACCAGCCACATTATCCGGAACCATATCAGCTAATCCTCCTACGTTCGTAACCAGCATAGGTTTTTCAAAATGATAGGCTAAAGGAGTAACACCACTTTGCGTTGCATTTTTATAAGGTTGAATTACAAAGTCTGCAGCACTTAAATAATATTTCACTTCCTGATCTGCAATAAAATGGGTACGTAAATCTAATAAATTAGCTATGCCTAATTCATCGATCCTGTTTTTATAAAATATTTCATCATCATAAAACTCTCCTGCAATCAATAATAAGGGTAAAATTGTGGAAGGTTCTTTGGACTTGCGATCTTTTAAAATTTTCATAGCCTCCAATAGAAGATCGAGACCTTTATATTTTCTGATAAAACCAAAAAACAGAATAATATTTTCATCTACTGGTAAATGAAGATATTTTCTTGCTGCTTCTTTGGTCATTGCTTCTCCGAAATTGTCGTATAAAGGATGTTCTGTCTTGATAGCTTTTGTATCAGTAAAACTTTGCAGGTCTTTCAATACTTTATTACTCATAGTTATAAAGCCATCAATAGGTTTCACAAAAAATTGAGTAAAAGCTTTATCTCCTGGTCGTTTTTCATGTGGGATTATATTGTCGGCAATACAGATAATCTTCGAAGTACGGTTTGTTTTTATGATTCGAAGAATGGTTCCCAAACAGGGGCCCATTAATGGAATCCAGTATCTTACAATAACCAAATCAGGTTTTTCTTTTTTGATTTTTGTTCCTACTTTAAACCAATTAAATGGATTGATAGAATTGATGCAAACAACAATTTTCAAACCAATAGGAGCGGGCTCGTTACTATATTGAGATTTACCAGGAAATAGAAAAGAAGGGTATTGTAGCGAAAAATTATAGATAATTACATCAAATCCCTGATCCAGAAATGCACGTGCTAGACGCTCGTTAAAAGAAGCGATTCCTCCTCCTCGAAATGGCCATGCTGTACCAATTAGCGCAATTTTTTTTTGCATAGGAAACTTTATCAGTCCTCGAGTCCTAATTTTTTATGGATCAGGTAATTATTTCTTTCGGGGGCATTTCTAGACACTAATTCAGCTACAAAACCTGCCAGGAATAACTGTACACCAATAATCATGGTAGTTAATGCGATAAAAAAAGCAGGTTTATTGGTTAATGAAAAATCGGCAACCATCAACTTCCCAATAATTAAATAAATACTAGAACCCAGACCAATGAGGAAAAATACACTTCCCCATAGTCCAAATAATTGCATGGGTTTCTTACCAAATTTTCCCAGGAACATAATCGTTGCCAAATCAAGAAATCCATTTACAAATCGCTTCATTCCAAATTTGGTTACACCATATTTTCTAGCCCGATGCGCCACTATTTTTTCGCCGATCTTTCTAAAGCCACTCCATTTTGCTAAAATAGGGATGTATCGATGCATTTCTCCATAAACTTCAATGCATTTAACCACATCAATTTTATACGCTTTTAAACCGCAGTTGAAATCGTTTAATTGAATCCCTGAAGCTTTTCTTGCTACTGCATTATATAGTTTTGATGGAATGTTTTTTGTAAATGTATTATCGTATCTCACTTTTTTCCATCCGCTAACCATATCATAGCCCTCTGTGATGATCATATTTCGAAGACCAGGAATTTCGTCTGGTGAATCTTGCATATCTGCATCCATTGTAATCACGGTAAGGCCTTTTGCAGCTTTAAATCCTTCATTTAAAGCTGCAGACTTGCCATAATTACGTCGAAAACGAATTCCTTTAAAACAGCTGTTTTTAGCTGCAATGGATTCAATCACATTCCAACTATTATCTGTACTGCCATCGTCAACCATAATCACTTCAAAACTTAATTGTTCTTTAGTGACAACAGATTCAATCCAACTGCACAATTCTGGAAGTGACTCGTCTTCGTTATATAAAGGGATGATGATAGAAAGATCCATAAATTCAATTATTGCTCAAAAGGTGTTGGATTCGGATTCTTTTTTGCGATGGCTGCACCAATGGCAGAACTAATAGCTCCAAAAATGCCATATCCTAAAATAATACCTCCAATCATAAATGGCATCATGAATTTCCTTGTCATGTCCAATGCAGTTTTGATTTGATCGTCCGAAAGAGTTTTATTTTTGTCCATTTCTTTTGCAGTAACTTCTATGATTTTGTCGGTCATTTCTGGAAAAATCACTTTAACGGATAAAAATGTATACACTACTGTAATTACAATTAAAGTGGCCGTTACTTTAAATCCATGTGCAAAAACATTCCCGAATGTTACGTTCCCATTCATTTGCGTTGCATAATGAATACAAGACCAAATGATACCACCCAAAACAATTGCGTAAGACACATAGCCCAATGCTTTATTCTGCCATTGGTCTGTTAAATACAATGCAATGCTGAATGTAATGGTGATTAAACTTAAAATCAGTCCTTTCATCCAAGGTTGTACAATTTTAGTTTCCATGTTAGTTTGGTTGTTTAGTTGGTAATAATTTGTCCTTTGTGTAATATACCCAAAACTTTTCCATTTAATTCCTTATTCAGGAATGCGGAATTAGAGGATTTACTTTTATTATTTTGTACAGTAAGGTTTGTTTTTCCCGACCTGCTAAATAAGGTAAGTTCTGCTTTGGATCCTACATTTATATGGGTAGTAGGAATGGCAAAAATATTACGGGCATTGGTACTTAATAAAGCAATTATTTGTTCTGAACTTAATTCAGGAAGTATAGAATTTAAAGCAACATAACTGGTTTGCAACCCGATCATTCCAGATTTCGCATATTCAAATTCGCAAACCTTATTATCCCAATTCTGAGGAAGATGATGACTGGCAATACAATCTACTAATCCGTTTCGTACAGCATTCTGAAGTGCTAACATATCTTTTCTTGTACGTAATGGGGGATTGAGTTTTAAGTTCGTATCATAATTTACTAAGTCTTCATCACAGAAATGCAATTGATAAGCTGTAACACTGCATGAGATGGGTAGTCCTTCTTTTTTAGCCTCAGCAATTAAATCTAAACTGATGGCTGTGGAAACTCCAGTTATATGCAATTTCGAACCGGTGTAGCGTGCTAAATCGATATCACGTTTAACGATGGTTACTTCTGAAATGGAAGGAATCCCAGGCAATCCAAGTTGTGTAGAAGTGATGCCTTCATTGATCAATCCTCCGGAACCAATTGACTTATCAATCGGAATCTGAATCAATACACCTTCAAATGCTTTTACATATAACAGGGCCTTTAAAAATAAACCCGCAGTTTGAACAGGTGCCAGTCCATCCGAAAATGCGATGGCTCCATTATTCTTCATATCATACATTTCAGCCAGATCCTTTCCTTCCGTCTTTTTAGTAATGGCGCCAATTGGATGTATAGAAACAGGAAGCGGAGTACTCTGTTGAACGATATAGCTTACTTGAGATTTATTATCTACAACCGGATCGGTATTGGGAACCACAAAAACTTGTGTAAATCCACCCGCAGCCGCAGCCGCAGCACCCGTTTCTAAAGTCTCTTTATATTCAATACCAGGGTCGCAGAAATGAGCAAATGTATCCACCCAGCCTATCGATACTTCTAAATCAGCGGATTCAATTATTTGATCAACAGCATCAGTAATCTGATCTGCAATCGCAATAATCTGATCATTATCAACTAGAATGTCTTTTATTAAGCCATTGAATGGCGAGTGAGTATCAATTATCCTTGCATGCCTAATCAGAATCTTCATGTAGACTGATAAAATTTGATGCAATATAACCTGAAAATTTCTTTTACTCCTATATTTGGTGTAAATACTAGACAATCTAACCCCCTTGCAACAGCGCTAAGATAATAAGCATTTAGTATAAAAAATCTTAAATAAGTTCATTTTATACCATTACAAACAAAAGAATGGCCATTCTTAAACTGTTTAATACTTAGGGCTTTGGTTACTATAAT
Source organism: Bacteroidota bacterium (assembly GCA_037127755.1). Taxonomy (GTDB): domain Bacteria; phylum Bacteroidota; class Bacteroidia; order Chitinophagales; family Chitinophagaceae; genus Sediminibacterium. Next base: position 5,913 of record JBAXXT010000025.1, on the reverse strand, counting down.
CGAGCACAATTATCAAAAAAAATATTTTCAGTATTCGATAAAGTTAACCGAAATCCAAATACCCAATGGAGGGTATTGTATGTTATTATAAAACCCCATATTTTACATTAAAAATGATGCGCAAATCAATTCTATTTTTATTTACCGCCTTAATAATCACTTCTTCTTATGGACAATCCTACAAAGAACCATTGGAGAAGCTTAATAAATATTTAGAAACATTTGACGGTGGCTCTTATGGGCACATAGAAGTAATAAATGGTTACTTCTGTTCTGGAGATTTTCGAATTAAAGAAAAAATGGTTGACATAAATAGTGCAAACACAGGAGAGGGGTGGTTGGATAATGCTGCTATTGTTAAATATAACAACAATAAAAAAAACTTTTATTTTAAATCGGAGTCAAAATTTTATTTACCACATTTAATTATTTTACTTAATGATTTTATTAGTAGCTATAATAGCAGTAACGATACTGGCAATTCTGCAATTCAGACAAAGTTTACTGGAACATTAAAGGATGGTAAAAAAAATGGGAAAGGAAAATATATTTTGATAAATGGAACATATATTGAGGGCAATTTTGAAAATGATGTGCTGGTAGGAAAGGGAGAAATTTATTACGAAAACGGAGATGTTTATACTGGAGATATTAAAGATAATAAACCATCTGGAGAAGGAATAATAACTTATAAATCACATGGGTCTTATAAGACAAGCGGAACCTATAAGGGAGCTTTTATGAATGGGTTGCCAAATGGTAAAGGAGTATCCAAGATTGTTTCAAAAGATGTAGATGAAAGCAATAAAAATTCAACTTATGAAGGAACTTGGAAAGATGGGTTAGAGGATGGAGAAGGAATTTATAAACAGATTAACACAGAAAATTGGCACAATTATAAGTGGAAAAGCTCCTATAAAGGCAATTGGAAAAATGGTTTGAAAGACGGTTATGGTGTTTTGTCAGAATCTCGTTTTGAGGAAAAATATGATGGAAATTGGAAAAATAACTTGAGAGATGGACAGGGTATCTCCACCAAACGTAATAAAAATGAGTTTGATGGGGAATGGAGTAAAGACAAACAGGTAAAGGGTAAATTTTATGATTTGGCAGGGAAATTCTATTTTGAAGGTACCGAAGAAGCAATGTTGCGTAAGCGAAAAAATGAAGCATATGTATCAGATGATCAACAAGTCAAAAAAAGTGAAAAAGCAGATGATTGTTTGTGTAGCAAATGTAATGGCAGCGGTACATTTACTGTTAAAACAATTGAATTATATTATCCGGAAATAATAAAAGATGGAAAAGTTGTTGGTAGGAGTAATTACTCAAAAACTATTGATAAATATGAGAAGATGACTTGTGGAAGATGTTTAGGAACAGGGAAATGTAAATAAGTAGAATTATTTAGAATAATACAGCAGTCAACAATATTGGGTGTGCAATTTGGGGGTCGCAAGTTCAAATCTTGTCGTCCCGACTTTGTTACTTAAATGACCTTCTAGCACGAAAGTGTTGGAAGGTTTTTTTTTGTGCCCTCTAACCTTCAGGTAGCACAATTAAAGGGCATCAATAGCATCTTTCACTTCTCCAGCTTTTACTGTTTTCTCCGTTTTCAAAACAGATATACAATTATTTACTTTGGACAAACCAATACTATCCTTTTCCCATGTGTAAAATTTATGGAGTCCTGATAATATTGCTTCCAAATTGCTATAATACAAACTCAAATCCATTTCTCTCCAGGTTTTATATTTTGTATATGATATTTTTAATGCGGAAATAAGGCATTGCACAAATCTCCGATCAAACTCTGGTCCATATCTATTTCTGTTATCAATGGTATTTTCTGGATCGTAATTATGGTAGATTCTATACAGATTGAATATTTCCGAATCTGACTGTTGATATAAAGCCTTATTTTCAAAATCAGTTAAAAACTGGTTCGCTACAATCATCATTTGTTGTTTGAACCATACCTCAGTTTCTGGTTTAATCCCTTCTTTCTCAAAATGGAAATTGTCGTATTTTAAATAAATTATATTTAGACAAGTAAATGCATCTGGTAAATAGTAGTTTGCTAACTTAAATCTTATCTTATTACTTTCAACTAATGCATCAAAATAAATTGCCAGATCTTGTATAGTTTCAAATTTCCTCTTACGTAAATCCGCAGAAAAATGAGGTAAAAGGGAAACCAATTTATACGTTAATTCTTCATTAATGTCGGGCTTAAATAGTGAACTCTCTGTCCTTTTTATTAAATCTAAAATCAAATCATATTTTTCATTAAATAAATCAAAATAGTCATTGTTATAATAGTCCAATCTTTTATATACTGGTTCATTTTTTTTCTTTGGGATATTGCGCAATTTTACAAAATGCACTAATGTTCTATCCAGACAAGCTAAATAACTAGGATGAGTGGGCCAATAATAGAATTTATAAATGGATAAAAAATATTTATAATACTCTTTCAATACAGCATAACTGGATGTGTTATACTTGTCATACGAATACGCAAGCTGAAAATGGTCCTTATTTGTTATGAAATTATTTTCTTCCTTTGTAAATCCTATATCATAGACTTCTTTTAATAATAGCAAATCGTTTAAAATTTCTTTTTTGGTAATTTCCGAGGGATTTACTCGATTATTTTCAATTAAGGCCAGATAAGAATTGACAATTCCTAAAATGGCACCGGAAAATAAATACTCTGAATTTACTAGAGGAGTTAATTCAGTGATATTAGTTCTTAATTTAATTTTGAAATCTTTTCCATAAACCTGGCTGATTTTTTCAGTCTGTGGATTTTTAATTACAAAATTCGCAATTATAAAGCTGCTATCAATTAGTTTCCTTTCGTATTGTGCATTTACAGAAATAATAAAATTCATAAAAAGAACAAACAATAGTTGCTTCATAGTATTTTATTGAGCAGTTTTATATTTTAATCGTACTGTTTTTTGATATAAAAGACCTTAGTTGCTAGCAATACCTTTTCTGGATAAGTATAGACGTTTATTTTATAATTATTACTATACACAACATCTTTCAACTTTATATAGAAATCCTTCCAACTTGCATTAATACTCCTCCCTTTCATTACCTGAGAATCGAGTACCATACTATCCAGTTTTGTTTCAACATAAATACGATCGTACTCAATTTTACTATAGCGGTGTAAAAAACCAACAATTTTTATTTCATTTTCTTTGATTCTAAAGCCGTCAATTGCTGTTCCATATTCAGCAGTTGCAGCAGAAAGTTTACTTGTTCCGATCATTACTGAATAGGCATACAATTTTGTCCACTCTTTTTCTGCATCCTCGTAAGCTTTATTATTCGTAGGCATTCCTAATCGGACTCGTTCTTTTCCATAATCTGAGTTTTGAGAAAACCCATATTTTATATAGGTACAGAACATAAGGCAAAGCATTATTTTTTTCATTGGTATTTATTTTATTATAAAATTTGTTCCCAGTTTAGGTTCAAATGTTTGGTGACAATACTAGTATTTTAAACTTTCGTCCCTTAATTGTTTCAAATCTGACACTTTTAACAGTCTTTGAAAGCGATCCATATAAATGACTTCCTTAGATTCTAATTCTATTTTTGCAAATCCATTTTCAAAAGGATACAATATGTTATTGTAAGTATCAATTTTAGGCAATATTCTGTCGCCCCTTTTGTTAATATAACAACTACCAAGACTATCTTTTACTAAGGCATATCCGTTACTGAAATCATCTGCTTCAAAATATTGAAGCGAAATAATTTCTTTACCAGTAGAGTCAATAAAACCTATTCTAGGAGTATTATTTCCAGTTGTATCCCTCATTCCAACTTTAGCCATACCATTTGAAAAATTATTCACAAAATCGTATATAGGTCCAACAATTTGATTGCCTTTACTATCAATAAACCCATATTTTCCTGTTGCTTGATCAATAAAGTTTGTCTTATTCTCTTTAAAGGCGAATAGCGAATAAAATACAAATGGCACAATCACTTTCTCATCTTTATCAATAAATCCCCAGCCCTTACCTTTTGATGCCATAATCCTTCCAGCATCATCCATATATTCCATTCTGTCATAAATAAAAGGAATAACAGTTTTGTCGTTCTGATCAACCGCACCCCATTTTTCACCTAGCTTAACTAGAAATAAGCCCTGCTTAAAAAATCTTGCTTCGGTATATTTAGCTGGAATAACTTCTTTAAATGTTTTATCCATTAATCCGAACTTGCCGTTTTTGTGCCAAAACTCTGTAAACGGCTCATTGTCGAAATTTATAATGAATTGATAGTTTGGGAACATTTTTACTATTTTCCCAGTAGTATCAATAAAGCATGGAATATCTTTTCTAGTATGTGCTTCAGCAATTCCATTTTGAAAAGGTTGTAAAGATTTTAATGTAGGCATGATAGTTAACACGCCTTTATAATTAATAAATCCAACAGAATCATTTCTATAGATGATGGCTTTCCCTTCCGTATATTGAAATACACCGGTATATTTCCCTTCTTCCAAATTGGCAATCCGCGCAATTTCTAATAATTCTGTTTTTGTATAACTGCTGTCAAGTGTTGGGTTTTTTTCACCGCCTGTTTTACATCCAACAGATAATCCGATAAAACATAAAAATGATACAAAAGCGAGTTGACTGATTTTCATTGTTTTTGTTATTTAAAATGGTATAGACGGAATTTTTTTTGTTGATTCAAAAGTATCATTTAACAAGGTCTAGTATATACCCTCTAGTGGGTATATATATAAGTTCATAAGAAGATACATTTGTTTTAGTAGCAACATTTATCTTTTGTATATGCGAAATTTATTCATCAGCTCAGTTTTATGTTTTTGGTACGTAAATGGATGGGCACAATTGAGTCCTGAACAAAAAGTCATTCAAAATGTATTTTTTAACTTTCTATATTCTTATCAAAAACAAGAATCCATTTTTGATTCTTTTAAAATTTGTACAGGCTCTGGAACTGAGAATGGTCCTCCTTACCATATTCAATGGAAAGAAGTAGATAGGTATATAACATTTTTAAAGAAATCTGTACCATTTGTAGGAGATGCCTATATTGAAAACGAGCGAAAGAATTTTAGATTTTATGATAGTTGTTACAAAGATGACCCTAAAGAGGAATTAGCAGTTGGTTTTGATTTTGATCGTTGGGCGGGCGGACAAGAAAATGTTGCCTATTTGGTAAAATGGCATACAGATCAAAAAAATATTTATCAAGTAAACATCAAAGGAAATTCAGCTGAATTGCGCATTGGGCATCCATTGTGGAAAGGGTCAGTTGAGAATGAAAGGCTATGGAACATCGTGCCTTTTATAAAAGAAAAAGGAAGATGGGTGATGGCTACTAATATTGAATCAATAGAATAGCTCACTATGCATTTGCGATAGTGAGCTTTTTATTAACCCCTATAAATAACAAAAGAGCACTAATCTCTTAATGCTCTCTTTTGAAATTTCTAACCCAATTCAAACGTGATTAGAATAATTTAAATGTTTTTATTATTTATTTCTCATTAGCTAAGAAAGTAACTTCTGATTGATTAAGTACTCTGTTAAAAACTCTTACGTCATCTATAGAACCAGGAAATGCATTGTTTTGTCCTTGTGAATTACCTAATATAATTGGTAAAGAAGAACTATTAAGAGGCGCTGAATCCTGAGTCAATAAACTCTTATATAAACCTTGAGTTGGAACTAAAAAACCATCAATATAAATCTGAAAATTTGCAGGAGCTAATGCAGTTGTACTTGCATTGAATGTTACTACAAAACTATGCCATACACCATCAGAATAGTTTGATTTATTTGGAACAGTTTCAGTTGTAATACCCACACTGATATTCGTTTGATTCTTTGCATTCCACTCAGCACTATT
>JBAXXT010000024.1:0-38635 GCA_037127755.1 Bacteroidota bacterium | reverse complement strand
CTAAAGGCCGGGGTTAATACTTTTTAGATTCCCAGCCTAAAGGCCGGGGTTAATACTTTTTAGATTCCCAGCCTAAAGGCCGGGGTTAATATTTTATTCTCCCAATCTTTTACCCATCGGAAAAGTATATCCCAGACTTAGTATTAGTTCGTAGGTACCGAAAGCTTGTTTCGCTGTTCCCTTATATACTTTTAAATTAGAATAACGTGCGTAATCAATTTTATTAGTAAACTCTAAGTAAACATGTTTGTGAAAAGTAGAACGAACACCGGCTTCAACACCCATATTCCAACCTCCAAATTGAAACCCATCATCATTTGGTTGTCCGAATAAAGTATTTTGTACGTGAGGTATCACAGGACCAATACCAGCTTTCGCTAAAAAGTCGAGTTTGAAATTACCTGTTTTACTTTCTTCCCAATTCCATCTTTTTACAAGATTGAACAGAAGAAAATTAGCGCCATTATTCAGATAGTATACAAAACCGTTTGACGCTGAAAAGTTAATAGTGGTATCAACTTGCCTTCCACCCAAAGTTCCCACTAAATGTGCTTGCTGACCATCTGTAATGATGTGCTTCGTATGATCGAAATTAATTTCCCATGCCAACCCTTTTTTCTTGTTGAAAAAATAACCAATACGATAGTTATATTGAGGAATACTGATTGGTATGCTAAATATACCCTGGTCCCAACCGATATGATCGTTCGAGTGAATATTTTTTAAACTGTAATTATTATTTAATTCAGGCTGATTTACTTTTACAGTTGAATGGGTATACCATTCTTTATTGTATCCCCAAGAAAAGTAAAACTCACCTTTTCTTTCTTTTTTTGTCTGGGCATTAGTTATAAAAGGTAGTACTATTAAAATAGCCCAAACCAATTTCATCCAATTTTTCATATCTATTTTCTTAATTGATCCAAGACGAAATTACAAAACTCTAATCAAGAATCGGACTTAACCATCTTTCTGCAACTTCTAATGCCATATTTTTTCTGGCTGCATAATCTAATAATTGATCCCGCTGTATTTTTCCAATTCCAAAATACTGACTTTGAGGATTGGCAAAATACCAGCCACAAACCGATGATGCTGGATACATGGCTAATGATTCTGTGAGATTAATACCGATCGTTTCAGTTGCGTTTAAAAGATCAAACAACTTGTATTTCTCGGTATGATCCGGGCAGGCAGGATAACCAGGAGCCGGACGAATACCTAAATATTTTTCTTTGATCAATTCCTCGTTACTCAAATGTTCGTCTGTAGCATAAGCCCAGATTTCTTTTCTAACTTTTAAGTGCAGGTATTCTGCAAGAGCCTCAGCCAATCGATCCGCTAAAGCCTGAAGGATAATTTTATTATAATCGTCCAGTGCAAGTTCAAAAGCTTTGATATGTTTTTCTATACCATGTATCGTTACAGCAAAAGCACCGATATAATCTTTTTTACTATGCCCTACTGGAGCAATAAAATCAGCCAATGATAAGTTAGGTTGATCTGCTGCTTTTTGTATTTGCTGGCGTAAGAATGAAAGTTGAATCGTATTATTATCTGTTTTTACAAATACATCATCTTCTTTCGAACCGGCTTCCCAGAAACCAATTGTAGCTTTTGCTTGCAGCCAATTTTCTGCAATGATTTTATCAAGCAAGTCATTGGCATCTTTAAATAATTTACCAGCTTCTATACCTACCACACTGTCTGTTAAAATATCTGGAAAATTGCCATGCAATTCCCAAGCGATAAAAAAGGGCTTCCAATCAATAAATGGTCTTAGTGTTTCAAGACTAACATTTTCAAAAACTTGGGTGCCTTTTAGTCCAGGTGTTACGGGTTCGAAGTTTTCCCAATTAATATTTGTTTTCTTTTTCTTCGCTTCTGAATATGGGAGATAGTTTTTTGTCGATTTTTTTGAATCGAAACTTTCTTTTAGTTGTTTGTATTCGGATTTTAGTTGTTGTAAGAATTCGGGCTTTTGTTCTTTATTCAAAAGCGATCCAGCAACAGTTACGCTTCTTGATGCATCTAAAACATACACAACTCCTTCTTCAAATTCAGGAGCAATTTTTACTGCCGTATGCATCCTGGAAGTGGTTGCACCACCAATCATGAGTGGTTGTTTCATTCCTCTGCGTTTCATTTCTTTGGCGATATGAACCATTTCATCCAATGAAGGTGTAATCAACCCACTTAATCCAATGATATCAACCTTTTCGCGTATTGCAGCTTCTAAAATTTTATCTGCCGGAACCATTACTCCAAGATCAATGATATCATATCCATTACAGCCAAGAACAACACCCACAATATTTTTTCCAATATCATGTACATCACCTTTTACGGTAGCTAATAATATTTTAGCCGCACCTGCACTTTCTTCATTGGTAGTGCCTGCTGCCAGATGGGCTTGCTTTCTTTCTTCTTTTTCTGCTTCAATAAAAGGAGTAAGTACGGCAACACTCTTTTTCATGACGCGTGCACTTTTTACCACCTGCGGTAAAAACATTTTTCCTGCACCAAACAAATCTCCAACCACATCCATACCCGCCATCAATGGCCCTTCAATTACATCAAGGGGTTTGGGGTATTTCTGTCTTGCTTCTTCTGTATCCGCATCAATATAATCAGTGATCCCATTAACCAAAGAATGCTTTAGTCTTTCTTCCACTGAATTGTTACGCCACTTCTCATCCTTCACTTCTACCTTACCCTTTGCCTTTACTGTTTCGGCATGAATAATTAATTTCTCTGTAGCCTCATTGTTATCGTTATTCTTATTGAGAATTACATCCTCACAAAGCTGACGAAGCGTAGGTTCTATCTCATCATACACTACCAACTGACCTGCATTCACAATACCCATATCCATTCCTGCTTTGATGGCATGAAAAAGAAATACACTGTGAATAGCTTCACGCACATGGTCGTTTCCTCTAAATGAAAAAGACACATTGGATACACCACCACTTACCTTGGTTAGGGGCATCAATTGTTTGATTTCTCTGGTGGCTTCAATAAAGTCAACCGCGTAATTATTATGTTCTTCAATGCCGGTTGCAATGGCAAAAATGTTTGGATCAAAAATAATATCCTGAGGGTCGAATCCAACTTGTTCTGTCAATATTTTATAAGCTCTTGAACAGATGGTTACTTTTCTTTCCTTGGTATCTGCCTGTCCAATTTCATCAAATGCCATTACAATTACTGCTGCACCAAATGCTTTACAGATAAAAGCCTGTTCAATGAATTTAGCTTCGCCTTCCTTCATAGAAATACTATTGACAATGCATTTGCCCTGAACACATTTTAAACCAGCTAAAATGATTTCGAATTTCGAACTGTCGATCATGATCGGAATCTTGGCGATATCCGGTTCAGACTGAATCAGATTCATAAATGTGGTCATTGCCTGAACACCTTCTAAAAGGGCATCATCCATATTTACATCCAGAACCTGTGCGCCACTTTCTACCTGTTGGCGAGCAACAGATAATGCTTCTTCGTATTTATTTTCTTTGATTAATCGTGCAAACTTTTTTGAACCGGTTACATTGGTTCTTTCGCCGACGTTTACAAAATTCGTCTCAGGCCTTATGATCAGTGGTTCTAAACCGGATAAACGTAAGTATGGTTTGATGCTAGACATAATGATAATTATAAAGCGGTTTCTAAAACCGGTAAGGCTCTCGGCTGCAAGTTTTGAACTTGCTGAGCAATATGTTTAATATGATCTGGTGTGGTTCCGCAACAACCCCCTACTATATTTACGAAACCCTCTCTTGCCCACTCTTCAATGAAGTGTGCTGTTTCATGTGGTTGTTCATCGTACTCTCCCATAGCATTTGGCAAGCCTGCATTTGGATAGGCAGAGGTAAAGCAGGAAGAGATCTGACTCAGTTCTTCAATATGACTTCTCATCTCAGCAGCACCCAAAGCACAGTTTAACCCAATACTCAATGGCTTTGCATGCATCACTGAAGTATAGAAAGCTTCTAATGTTTGTCCGCTTAAAGTTCTACCTGAGGCATCAGTAATAGTTCCGCTGATCATAACGGGCAATTCAGCAATGCCCCTATCTCTGAAATATTTTTTAATAGCGAAGATGGCAGCCTTTGCATTTAAGGTATCAAAGATGGTTTCAACCAATAGCACATCAACTCCTCCATCAACCAATCCTTTAATTTGCTCGTAATAGGCTTCCACTACTTCGTCAAAACTAACAGCCCTGTAACCAGGATTATTTACATCTGGAGATAAGCTTAGTGTTTTGTTCAATGGTCCAATTGCACCAGCTACAAAACGGGGTTTGGTAGGATCTTTAGTGGTATATTCATCAGCTGCTGTACGAGCGCATTTTGCCGCAGCTACATTTAATTCGTAAGCCAATGATTGCATTTCATAATCGGCCATTGCAATAACCGTACTACTAAAAGTATTGGTCTCTATGATATCTGCTCCAGCTTCAAGGTATAATTTATGAATACCTATAATGATATCGGGCTTAGTGATACATAATAAATCATTATTACCCTTAACATCTGTGTGCCAGTTTTTGAAACGCTCGCCCCTATAATCTTCTTCTGTTAATTTATGGCGTTGAATCATGGTACCCATGGCCCCGTCTATTACCAATATTCTATTTGCCAATGCTTCTCTAATGTTCATACAATTCTTTTGTTTCCGGGCATTTGCCAAGAAAAGTTAATGTGTCTGAACTAATGAACGCTGGGAGCGGTGAGAAGGCTCTTCAAGACGTTTATTAGTTCGATTATTCCTCATTGGTTGATAGCCTTTGCAGGATATACAGGCCGAACAATAAACAAATCCGCCTGCAAGTCTGCAAAAATAGCAGGCTGCGCTTGATTTTCCAAGAATATCATGATTAGAATACAGGTTGGAATGGGGGTTGAACAATACGAATGCGATAGTTTTCCGCATATCGCCACTTTGATTATTTATAGAAGGGCTTAATATAAATTTAAAATAACGTTCTAGTCGTAGATGCAATAAATACTAATGATTGCTTCAGGAGCAATTTTTGATGTAAATGCTTTGCTAGTAATATTAAAATCTTTCCATCTTAATTTCAACTCACTATTCAGCATTATTTTGCCGGAACTCAATACGGTTAGATTAGCCCTAATCACGATTTTCTGAGTAACACCATGAATCATTAAAGTGCCATCTACTGAAATTTCATTGCCTCCAGAGCTGGTTAAATCAATATGCTGTATGTCTTGAATAAATCCTTTGAACACTGCTTTTGGGAACTTTCCACTTTCAGTAAAATGTTCCAGGAAATCTGTTTGTGTGATAGGGTTCTCGAAATTGAAATCTTTAAGTAGCACAGCAAAGAAGATCTGACCATTACTCTCTAACCATCTACTTTCTGCTTGATCATTTACAGCAAGAAAAGTTTCGACATTGTGGGCTGACTTTAATTTCACCTGTCCTGAGCTAGTGGCATATATTTTCTGCGCACCAGCTTCTATAAAAAAAGTCAGGATCAAGAACAATGAAATTAATTGTTTCATGCAACTAGTGTTAGAAGTTATTTCACGTATTGTTGAACAGGTAATCTGTTGGCGATACTTCTGGCTAATGTCATTTCATCTGCATATTCCAATTCCCCACCAAAGGCAATACCTCTGGCAATAGTGGTTACATGGCAGTGTAAGTGAGCAATCTTTTTTTGAATATAGTAAATCGTGGTGTCGCCTTGTATATTCGGACTCAGCGCAAAAACAAGCTCTTCGATATGTTCGTTTTGAATTCTTTGTACGAGCGGTTCAATGTTTAGTTGGTCTGGTCCAACACCATCAAGAGGGGAGATGATTCCGTCTAATACATGATAAGTTCCATTAAATTGCTGGGTACTTTCTATGGCAATCACATCCCGAATGTTTTCAACCACACAAATCATTTTTTGGTTACGCATGGTATTGGAACAGATAGAACAAATATGTCCATCACTCACATTAAAACATCGCTGACAGAATTGAATATCTCTTCTCATTTTGGCAATAGTTTCGCCAAAAAATTGCACTTCATTCACGTCTTGTTTCAGTAGGTGCAATACTAAACGCAAAGCAGTTTTCTTTCCAATACCGGGAAGCTTTGAAAATTGTAAAACAGCGTTTTCTAAAAGTGCTGAAGGCAGTTGCATGAAGTAAAGATAAACATTTAGAATACAAAACTTTGATCCGTATCCCGATCAGGTCTGACGACCAATTTTTTAGTAAAAGGCTTTACTAACTCCGGTTGTTTTTTATTGTGGAATGATCCTGGATCCCAAATACCATTCTGATTGTAATCGAATAAAATACGAATATCATATTCACCCGGTTTGAAACGCTTTTTGATTAATTCTTTACCTGTTATCGGATAGGATTCATATATTTTATTATCAACCACTAACTGTATCACAGGATGTTTAGATAAGTCGACATTTGTAAAACGCAATCTTATACTGCCATATTCGGCATCTCGTTTAGTAATAATTTTAGCGGTATCTGATTTCGTAAGACTGGTTCCTGTAGTATCGATTACTGCATCTTTGGAAACAATCAAACGGAATTGTTGTTTTTCTTTCCAGGGGTATTCTAATCGGATTTTTGTATTGCCTGTGTCAATTGATAACTTATATCCAGTAATGGGTTTAAACAGAGTGTCGTATAAAACAATTTTGGAACTGTCCCAGGATTTAAGGGGTCTTGCAAATTCTAGTTCGAGTGGCGATAATAAATCCTGTTGACCACCGGTTTCAAGATTAGCCGAATATTTTAATCTCTTATCTTCTGCTGTAGCTTTTGGTTTATTGTTATTAGAGGAGGGTGGTAATGCCTTTGGCTCTTTTTTCTTGAATTCCTGGTATGCATAAAGCGTATCAGTTCGGGTATTATTGTTTATGAAAACGGGCTCATTTAAAAAAGCAAATGTCTTAGTACTATCATCATATTTTTTCGAAAAATCATTGGGTACTACATATACCGAGAATTTTCCTTCCGGAAGAAACTTAAAACTGAAATACCCTTTGCCATTAATTTTGGCATAATATCTGGGTTTGTTTTTTTGAATGGAGCTATCGTGGGTATTGTTGTGTAATACCACTATTAATGTACTATCTGGTTTTCCTGTTTCAGCTAAGAAAACAGATCCTTTATATTGATTAGAGTCGATCTTTTTACCGGTAGAAAAAACATAAGTCAATTCCTTGGCAATATTCCCTTCATTCACATCTTTTATGCCACTGCCGAAATTAAATGAGTAGGTAGTATTTTTTTCTAAAGAATCCCGCAATTTAATAGTCACATTATGAAGCTTCGAATCAACTAGTGGTATGTTTTTTGGATTAGGAGAAATGATAAGGTTCTCATTGGTATTCTGAAGTGTAATGTATTCATCAAAAGATAAAATAATATTTGAAGTACTTACATTTATGGCAGAATCCTTTGGAAATGCCATTACTAAGCGCGGAGCAATCGAATCTCTTGGGCCACCACCTGGAGGAATGATATTTGCACAGGAAGAAAAACCCATTGAAATTAGGAGGCAAGAAATGGCTAATAATATATTTGAGCTGTTATTTTTCATATAACCCGATCTATTTATGTTCCTGCAGCAAATATAGAACCCCAAACCAGTTTAAATGCAATCAGGGTTATTTAAAAAAGTTAATTATTCTTCATTCCCTGCATCCATATCATTCAGTTCATGTAAGGCTATGGCCATCTTATTGTCTTTTACAAAATTACACCAGTTACATTCTTTCTTTCCGCAACCAGTATATAATTCACGGTCTTGTATTTTTTTCCATACTGTTTTGATCTGCTGAGTAACCGTTGTAAGATCCTCTTCTTTAATCAGAATCTTTTCTTTCCGAAACTGCTTTTTCTTGTCCGGTTCTATAAAATCAAATTCTGTACTCACCACTTTCCAATTCTTCTGCTCATAATGATCCACTAATATTTTATAAAAAACAGCTTGCCGCCAATAGTCGCCTCCATTTGGATCTTCTTCAGAAGGTGGATTTAATTTCTTTTTCGCTTTTTCAATGTCTCCGGTTTTATAATCTACTACGTTTACAGATTTGCCATCGAATTCTAGTTTGTCTAGCTTTCCCTTTATTGGAACGCCTGCTACCACTACGTTTCGAATAGTTCGTTCAACAGCTACTATTTTATTCCAGCTTCCTAAATATTGTTGAAAATAATTGGTAAGCACGCCATGACCGTATTCCATTCTACGATTAAATTCTTCTCTTGTAAAACTTTCTCTATGACGATGCATATACCATTCAAAATCGTTGATAAATTCTGGCAGTTCAGGAAACTGTTCTTTGATTTGCATTTTTGAAAATAGTTTTTCTAATGCATAGTGCACAGCTGAACCAAATTCAGTTGCTTCTGATTTTCCTGATGGAACCCTTACTAAATTCTGAAAATAAAATTGCAGCGGACATTTCAGGTAATTATTTAGTGCAGTTACATTCATCACAAATTTCTCTAGAATTCGGTCTATGAATTCTGCTTCTATTTTTTCGATTTCTGGCGCTTGTTCTTCTTCAAATTGAACCAGTGCAAATTCGCTAATAATGTTTGGTTCGAGTATCACTTGATTTATCGCCAAATTATGTACATCCTGAATTTCTGCTAAGAACATGGATGGCTCTAATGACTTTCCATCATTTTTATATTTACTGTAAGAGATAAACAATTTTAATTCAGCTCTTGTAATTGCTACATAAAATAATCGGCGTAGTTCTTCCTCTTCCGATTTTTTAGGTTGAGATTGAAATAATGTATCGGGAAAACTATAGCCTCCGCCTGGTTTTCTTTTTTTCTCCCAGCTGGAAGCATTACATCCCGCAAAGAAAACATATTCAAATTCCAAACCTTTTGAACCATGTGCGGTTAATAAGTTCACACCTTTATCGCTTCCACTAACTTGCACCAGCGGTAATGAAAGGTCCTCTTTCTCCATGAGTGAAAATATATTCACTAATTGGTCTAGTGATAAAGCAGGGTTGCGACTAGCTTCTTCTTTTATAAATTCAAACAAACCTGTTAGTACTTGTAAATGCCAGTGTTTGTCTTCACTAACCATGATCCAGCTTAGTAATTGCGTATCTCGTATCAGGTTTTCGAAGAGGTTGATCAGTGTACAGTTCGAAACATCTCCTATTAATTTTTCAACAGCGGCACTGGCAATTTTTAAGCCTGATGGAGGAGGAGCGCTAAATAAATCAACAGCTGGTGCATTTGCTTTTTCGAAAATTGTTTTTCTTAAACTGGTCCTGTTCTCGCCATATTTTTTATCAGCAACCATTGCTGTTATGGTTGCAATTTGAATGGGAGGAATATTAAACCAGTCAAAATGCAGGATCTCGAATAGCATTTCTTCCCCACCGAAAGGCGTATCCATTTCTGCTGCAAGATATTTTAAAAATAGAATTATTTTTTTGGCAAGAGGAATCTCTAAAATATTCAGGTTACGTTTACTATAAACAGCAATCTTTCGTTGTTTTAAGAACTGAGCAAGGGCTTCGCCAAATTTATTTTCTTTATAGATAATTCCAATCCGACCAGGCAAAACCCCGTTTTCCAACAATGTTTGTACTTGTAAACAGATGGCAATCATTTCCTGCCTTACAGATTCATATTCATTTATCACCGGAGCGTCTGTGATATGCAGTAATGAACTATTTGAAGCAGTTAATGTTTTACTGAGCCCTTCAATTTGTTTAATGAGTCTTTCCTCATTTCGATCAATCAGCGTTTTAGAAATATCTAAGATTGGTTGTACGGAACGATAGTTATTGGTGAGTACAATTTTTACCAGATCATCTTGATATCGCCTTGCAAAACCAATCATGTTTTCTACGTTGGCACCTTGAAAACGGTAGATGCTTTGGTCGTCGTCGCCTACCACAAAAACATTGGGTTGTTCCCAATAATTTATCATTAATTCAACCAAACGATTCTGCGTTCCGCTTGTATCCTGATATTCGTCCACTAAAATATATAGAAACTGTTCTTGATAACGCGATAAAAGTGTTGGATTTTCTTCGAAAGCTTTGATTACCCAATTGATCATATCATCAAAATCATAACGGTTTCTTCTACGCATCAATTGTTGAAAATGGGGGAATTCATTCACTGCAGCGATAAGCTTGTTCATTTTCTCCTGCTCTTCCAATATTTTACTTTCCTTAAGATCCCCTGCTTTAAATTGTTTGTAGGCTCTTTTATATACAAAGTCTTCTCTATTAGGCAAATCCTTTAGGTATAACTCAATTTTTTCCTGGATGAATTCCGGGGTCCAACCTTCCTTCTTCATAGAACTGAAAAGCTGCTGGAGGTTATTGATCTCGAAATAGACATCTCCTCTATAGCGTTTTAAGGGATTGTCTTTTTCGAAACTATCGATCAACTGTTTGAACAGATCAATTTTCTCCAAATCGGATATGGGGTCGAGAGAGGTCTTTTCAAATAATGATAAATTTTCCTGAATAATATCATTACAAAAGGCATGGAAAGTATAGATGTTTACTTTATAAGCATCCGGTCCGATAAATCCCAGTAACCTTTTTCGCATGGCAACTGCGCCAGCATCTGTATAGGTTAGGCAAAGAATGTTTTCGGGTGAAGTATCTGTTTCTAATAAAATCTTTCCAATTCTTGCACTTAAGATCTGTGTTTTTCCTGTACCCGGACCTGCAATCACCATTACTGGGCCTTCGATGGTATCGACAGCAATTTTTTGTTGCGTATTGAGGGCTTCGTAAATTTTATTGAATTGCGCTTTTTGTTGATCCAGGGTTGCCATGCTATAAAGATAAATGAAAGCATTCAGCTGATCAGATTTAGGTGCGGATCAATTATTTAAACAATCTTTTGTAGGATTTGTTATATACCAAAAAGCTAAGATGTCGAAAGTATATTCAATCAAGACGGTTCAGAAAATGCCTATCAGTTTGGAGCAAGCCTGGGATTTTTTTAGTCGCCCAGACAATTTGAAAGATATTACCCCCAGTAATTTGGGTTTTCTTGTTATTTCAAAACACCATGGTGAATGGATGTATGCAGGGCAGATTATTGAATATATTGTTAAGCCGATCTTAGGGATCCCATTATATTGGATGACAGAAATTACACAAGTAGTCAATAAACAATACTTCATTGATGAACAAAGATTCGGGCCTTATGCATTATGGCATCATCAGCATCATTTCAAAGCTGTAGAGGGTGGGGTTGAAATGACTGATATTGTGCATTATAAAATTCCTTTTTGGATTTTAGGAGATATCGCCCAGGCATTATTTGTTAGAAATCAGGTTAAAAATATTTTTAAGTTCCGATTTGCTGCAACAGAAAAGAAATTCGGAAAATGGCCGGGAACTGATGAAAATGAGATTCAGGAGGGATAATTTCCATTTAAACATTAAATATTTCATAAGGCATAAGTTTTTATCTTCACATCTTCGATTGATATATTACAATTCGTGGAAAGTATATGGCGATTCAGCAAAATACATTGAAGAAACTATCAGAACTTTTAGGCATTAGTATTTCTACTGTTTCTAGAGCGTTGAAAGATCATCCGGATATCTCAACGAAAACAAAAGCAAGAGTAAAAGAATTAGCTGCCACACTCGATTACGAACCTAATAATTTTGCGGTACAATTGCGTACCCAGCAGAGTAATGTATTAGGAATTATTGTACCCACCATTAGAAATTATTTTTACGATTATTTCATATCAGCAGTTGAAGAAGAAGCAGTAAGACATGGTTATTCCATCATGATCATGCAATCGCTTGATAGGCTTTCATTAGAAATCTCAAATATTAATGTTCTAAGAAGAAATAAAATCATGGGTTTGTTTGTTTCTATTTCAATTGAAACGGAAGACATGACTCCATTCAAAAGACTACAAGAATCTGGAGTACCTGTTGTTTTTTTTGATCGTGTGGCAGAAGTGAGTGGATTTAATAAAGTTTGTTTAGCGGATGAAGAAGCGGCGCGAATAGCTGCTCAATCTATCATTGAAAAGGGCAAAAAAAATGTAGTAGCCTTATTTGGTCACCCGCATTTGAGTATCACTAAACTAAGACATGCCTCTTTCAAAAGCTATTTTGATTTGCATGCAAAGGATTCAAATGTTGCATATCATTTTCCTGAAAATGTAGCGGTAACTTGGCAACTATGTTTGGAACTCTTCAAGCATGAAATTCCAGATGCCGTTTTTTGTATGGGTGATATGATATTAATGGGTGTGATGCATGCCGTTCACGAATTAAATTTAAAAGTGCCAGAAGATATTTCCATAATTGGAATTAGTAACGGGTTAATACCAACACTCTACAACCCCAAAATCACTTATGTGGAAACCAGCGGATTTAAGTTGGGGCAACTTGCTTTTAAACAAATGTATGCAAGCCTAAAAGGGATGGATGAAATTAAAGAAGTTATTCTGGATTCGATTTTAGTGGAGGGCGGTTCTTTATAAATATTTGTATCTTATTTATATGATTTCAAAACTTCCCTCTTATTAAATTCTGCTTAAGTTTCGCTAAAAAAAATATATTAATCTTAATACAATCTACTTTTACCATCTCTAACGATTTGTAACGAATGATTTCAATCCCTGATGCGCCCGCGTCGCTCATTCCTATCATTCATAGGTACTGCTGTATTATTGCTCGAACTTAAACGGTTATTAAATGTCTTCGCATCAACAGGCTGGTCACAGCCAAATTAGTAAAATCAGTGCAGCTGGTTTATTGGTTACTTTAGGTATTATTTATGGCGATATTGGTACTTCGCCATTATATGTTTTTCGGTCTATCATGGGTGATCGACAAATCACAGAACAACTAGTATACGGAGGTATATCATGTGTGATCTGGACACTTACCTTACAGACCACTTTCAAATATGTATTCCTTACTTTAAGAGCAGACAATAGAGGGGAAGGTGGAATATTTCTTTGTATGCCTTAGTTCGCAGGTATGCTAAATGGTTATATATCCCGGCCATTATAGGAGCCGCCACATTATTAGCAGATGGTATTATTACTCCGCCAATTTCAGTGTCCTCAGCAGTAGAGGGATTGGGTGGTATTCCCAGTCTTGAAAAAATTATTGTACCTGGAAACAATCTTACTGTAGGTATTGTGATTGGAATTATTTCACTGTTATTTTTCTTTCAACGATTTGGTACAAAAGTGGTGGGCTTTGCATTTGGTCCTATTATGCTGGTTTGGTTTTCCATGATTCTTTTTTTAGGAGCCATACAAATTAGCCATACACCAGAAATCATTAAAGCCTTCAATCCTTATTATGCTTATGATCTGTTAGTGAATTATCCTCATGGGTTCTGGTTATTAGGTGCAGTATTCCTTTGTACTACTGGAGCGGAGGCATTGTATAGCGACTTAGGTCATTGTGGAAGAAAAAATATTCAGGTTAGTTGGGTTTTTGTAAAAACGGCTTTGATCATTAATTATATGGGTCAGGGTGCATGGATACTTTCACATCACAATCCAACACTAAATGGGTTGAATCCATTTTATGAATTAATGCCACATTGGTTCTTGCTACCTGGTGTTATTATTGCAACTTTAGCTACCATTATTGCGAGTCAGGCCTTGATCAGTGGATCATTTACTTTAATTAATGAAGCCATCAGTTTGAATTGCTGGCCACGTGTTACCATTAAGTTTCCTACCGATGTAAAAGGGCAGATTTATATTCCAAGTTTAAACTGGATTTTATGGATTGGTTGTGTGGGTATGATGTTTTATTTCAGAGAAAGTGCTCACATGGAAGCTGCTTATGGGTTCTCAATTGTAATTGCCATGCTGATGACCACAACTTTGATGTTCATGTATATGCGAAGAGTGAAGAAATGGCCAGTTGTAATTATTTATGCCATCATGTTGGTATTTGTGACTGTTGAGTTCGCATTTTTTATCACCAATGTAGCAAAGATTAAACAACGTTGGATGTTTCTGTTCTTTGAATTTGGATTAATTTTTATCATGGTAATTTGGTATCGTGCCAGAAAAATAACAAACAGGTATTTACAGTTTGTAAAACTTTCTGACTATGTAAATAGATTGTTAGATTTAAGTGTTGATAAAGACTTTCCAAAATATGCAACACACTTAGTATATCTTACTAAAGCGGATTACGAAGGAGAGATCGAAAAGCGAATCATGCATAGTATCCTACATCGGAAACCAAAGAGAGCCGAAGTTTATTGGTTCGTACATATTCATCGTTCCGATAATCCTTATACGATGGAGTTTACAACTAAAGAAATTGTACCTGGAAAAATCATAAGAGTAGATTTTAATCTTGGTTTTAGGGTGCAGTTGAGGATCAATCAGCTATTTAAAAAAGTAATGCAGGATATGTACGCGCATCATGAGATATATGTACAGAATAAATACGAAAGCTTAGATACAAATACATTCCACGCAGATATCACTTATGTTATTATTGAAACATTCCTTTCGGTTGAAAATGAATTTTCTATGAAGGAAGGATTTATTATGGATTCTTATTTTACAATTAAAAATTATTCTCAATCTGATCAGAAGGCTTTTGGATTAGATACTGCAGTAACAGTAGTAGAACAGGTTCCATTTATCATTAGTCCGAAATTGAAGCTTCCGTTACTTAGAACAAACAGTTATAGAGAAGAGATAATTCAGTAATTGGAAAAATTAAAATGGAGATCCTGAATTCTTTTAAGGTTCAAGACCTTCATTTTAATTCTAATAACTGACTCACATTATTATTGCGGTCAACCGAAGCCACGCAAACTCTTTTGCCTTCTATATCTGGCACATTGGCAAGATCGAAACGAGCAGTTTTATCAGTAACAATTATCTGAACCAATTGTGCATTTGCAAGTTTAACTTCTACACCTTGGTCCAGAATAAATACTGCAAATGATTTGATTTTCTCGTTGCCATTATTGGTGAGTTCTATTAATCCGTTTTGCAATTTTGTAACCGTTGGTTGCACTGGAATAGCATCGTCTATCCAGGGCATTGGCGGCACCAGTGCGGGGAAATAATAATAATTATTGCGTAGACTATCACTCCAGCCAAGCGGATTCTTTTCAAACACTTTGCTATTGAAATACACACTGCCCTGGGTTGTTTTATAATTTCTTAAAGCCTCTATTTGTTTAGGAATTTCATCTGCTTTTCTCCATGCCGGGTTGCTGCCGGCACGATAGAAACCATGTCCGATAAATAACTGTCGTCCATATGTATGTTGGTTCCACCAATCTAATAAAGTATCATAATCTGCCAATTTATGTCCACGTTCCCAATACAACTGTGGCACTACATAATCTATCCAACCCTTGTCAAGCCACAATAAAATATCGGCATACAAATCATCATAATTGGTTTGCCCGCCTTTGGTATCACTACCCATTGGATCCTGACTTTTGTTTCGCCAAATGCCGAATGGACTGATACCAAATTTTACACGTGGATTGTAGCTGCGAATCGTTTCATACAATTGCTTAATGATGCTATCACAATTACTTCTGCGCCAATCTTCTTTGTTCATCCCTTTCCCATATTGCAAATAAGACTTTTGATCGGGGAATTCTTTACCAGCTATACGATAGGGGTAGAAATAATCATCCATATGAATCGCATCGATATCATATCTGGTTAAAATGTCTTTAACCACATTTACAGTATGCAGTCTTACTTCAGGAAGTGCAGGATTAAAATATTTTTTACCCCCATATACTAAAAACCATTCAGGGTGTAATTGCGTTAAATGAGTTGGAGCGATAGAAGAAGTTCGCATATTAAATACAGCACGATAGGGGTTCAGCCATGCATGAAATTCTAAGCCCCGGTTATGCGTTTCCTTGATCATGAATGCTAATGGATCATAAAAAGGGCTGGGTGGTTTACCCTGTTGACCCGTTAAGTATTCACTCCAGGGTTCGTATTTTGAAGGATATAAGGCATCGCCTGCAGGGCGTATTTGAACGATCACAGCATTCATCCCATTTTGCTGATGCATATCCAATAACTTAATGTATTCTTCCTTTTGTTCTGCTACCGATAAATTCTTTGAACTAGGCCAATCGATATTTTCTACTGATGCCACCCAAACTGCTCTGAATTCGAAATTCCGGGGAGATTGTGTAATTCCTGAAACAGAGAAAATGCAGCTTAATATAAATAAGCTGAGCGTATTTGTTAGCTTCATGCCACGAATTTATACTTATGTTCTTAGGCAAAAAAAAATGTGGAAGGAATTTGAATTAGTAGGTGGTAATACACATTTGAGCATTACTTTTCCCGAACCTTGTCGAGTAAATAACTGAGTTGAATGGCTTCCGCTTCAGTGAGATTATGCATGATATTATCGATATCCGCATTTCGAATATCCAGATGCTCTAACAAAGCAAGCCCTTTTTCTGAGATTCGAATGTCTACTAAGCGTTTATCTGATATACAAGTTGCTTTTTCTGCTAGTCCTTTCTTTACCAAACGATCTACAATTCTACTGGTATCGCTCATCTTATCGAGCATACGATCACGAATCTGTAATGTGCTAATGGGCATTTTGCTTCCCCTGAGAATGCGTAGAATATTGTATTGCTGGGTTGTAATGTCTGCTTCATCAATGATCTGTTTCAATTTTTCATTGATCCAGTTACAAGTATAGATGAGATTTACCTCAGCCTTCTGATAGAAGTTTCTAAACTGATACTGGTTTATGTCTTTTTCTATTCCCATGCGAAGTTAGATCCGAGCAAATCTGATGAGAAATACGTTTCAAGTGCAAAGCTAAAGGGGAAACATTAAAAAAACATTAAAATTTTAAAAGATTTTTTCAAGGGGTCTCATTTTAACATTTATTCTTCCCATACGGTTAATCCTTCACTACAGTTCGAGCAGATATCAATGTTTTTGCGACTGATACTTAGATCGTTTCTAAATTGATGGTAGTTATTATTTTTCCAAATCTCTTTAAAGCTCTGATTTTGAAGGTTCCCAAGTTGGTGCATCGCATCTTTATCAAAACAGCAGGGTACTACAAGGCCATCCCAACTAATCACATTGGCATGCCAAAGTCTCCAACAATGGTTACTCAGTCCACTTTTCACTTGCCTTTTTCCATCTTTCCCGGTTTTATAGCGACTGAATTTTTCAATAGTGGGAACCAGTTGATGGGGGTCGTTTACAAAATCATAGACTTGTGCTGTTTTGAATCGAACCTGGTCAACCCCAATTTCAGCACCTAATTTTTTAATGGCTTCGATCTGATGTTCATTAGGTTTTACTACTAAAAACTGAAAGAAGACAAATGGTGTTTTGCTGTTGAGTGCTTTTTTCCATTTCACGATGTTTTTAGCGCCTTCGATTACTTTTTCCAGATTTCCTCCAATCCGGTATTGCTCATAAACATCTTGTGTGGTTCCATCAATTGAAATAATTAAACGGTCCAATCCGCTTTCTACTGTAGCTTTTGCTTTAGCATCTGTTAAATAGTGGGCATTGGTAGATGTGGCAGTATAAATATTTTTCTCATGGGCATATTTGACCATTTCCAGGAAATCTGGGTTTAAAAAAGGTTCTCCTTGGAAATAGAAAATCAGATACAATAATTCTTTATAGATTTCATCAATCGTTTTTTTAAAGAAACTTTGATCAAGCATCCCTGTAGGACGTGTAAATGCTCTCATGCCGCTTGGACATTCTGGGCATCGAAGGTTGCAGGAAGTAGTTGGTTCAAAAGAAATAGATATCGGGTATCCCCATTGAATGGGTTTGCCTGTCAGTTTCGTTAGCTGGAAACTACTGTATACTTTGAGGGCGTTCGAAAATCTTCGAAAACTACTTTTTTTGATCAGGTTGATGGTATCATTCCAGTTAAAATAGGCCATATTGAGTGTAAATGTAAGGGGAACTAGCCTAGAATTTGTTGGTTTAAAAGGCCGTTTACAATTTTGAAATTTTTCATAAATTATTTAAAATTGCAGGCAAAAAAATCCATTCCTACTTTAATTGAGGGGAAATGATCAAATATTCAATTTATAGCTAACTTGCAGCTTGTAGATATTGTTTAGGAAAATCAATGTTATTTATAAACATCCATTTTTTTGTGCAATATTATACGGAGCTTTACATGTTTGGTTTAAACAAAAACAAAATACTTCATGACCCACTTTCATGATCCCACTACTTGTCAGTCCTGTGCTCAGCGCTTTACATCAGTATTTTGTAAGGCAAAGCAGGAATTTATCGAAGAGATAAACGAACAAAAAATATGTAATATTTATAAGAAAGGTCAGACCCTTTTTAACGAAGGGTCTTACCCTTTTGGTGTTTATTGTATCAATGAAGGAAAGGTTAAACTATCACATTTAGGAGACGACGGAAAAGAACAAATTATTCGGTTATTACGAGGGGGAGATATATTGGGTTATCGAGCACTTTTAAGTGGGGAAAGATATAGTGCTAGTGCCATTGCACTAGAGGATACTCAGGTTTGTTTTGTTCCCAAAGAGTTATTCATTAGTGTTCTCAAAAATGATACGGGACTTGCTTTTGAAATGATGAAATTATTGAGCGATGAATTGCATAAAGCGGAAGTAAAACTCACGCATCTTGCCCAAAAGCCCATTCGTGAAAGATTGGCAGAAACTTTGCTTTTTATTAAGGAAACATATGGATTTGAAGCGGATGGGGTAACCTTAAGTGTTCGTTTATCACGTGAAGAAATTGCTAATCTGGTAGGTACCGCTACCGAATCTACCATTCGTTTATTATCCGAATTCAAGAAAGATGGGATGGTTGAATTGGATGGTAAAAAAATTAAAATCTTACGCCAGAAGGAACTTATTAAAACGGCTAATCTACAGGATTAAAGGGCAGATTGACAATTCAAAACATGACAAAAATCATGCAAGTTATTGAGTACTGTCATTTGCTAAAACTCTATCCGTGAATATCTTGCACGCAAATAGAGGTAGATGTTGACTAATCAAAACGATACTGTTTCAAATGAATTGCTAAGTCCAGAAGGGTTATGTGAGCTCATTTTGAAAGACTATCATCCGTCCATTACAGAATCTTGCCGTAAAATTGAAACTTTTTTATTATCAAATCAATACGGAAAAGATATTTCCATTCCCCTATCTGAATTAGTTCATTTAATTTTTATGAAATTGAATGATGAGATTAAACATTTTTTCCTGAAAGAAGCGGGCATCATTTTTCCTTCCATTAAAAAGAATCAAAAAAATAAAACAAATAAAGAAGGAGAACATTTTTTACAGCCTACTGCACTTGAATCCATTCATCAACGTCAACAGGTAATTACCAATCTGCTTCAGAAATTAAGACATTTATTGCAGGATTATAATATCCAACCATCTTGGCATAAAGATTGGAAGGAATGTGTCAATGAAATGTTTCAATTAGAAAGCAAAGTATACCAATGGATTCATGTTGAAGGTAGCTTGCTATACCCTAAAATTACTGGTAAGTCTAACCATTAATTATCTTAATATTTATATTGCATTCACTTAGTAATTTTTTTGTAAATTCAATCTATGTCTGGAATATCTGTTTCGCAAAAAACTAAAGTGCAATGTTATCATTGTGGTGAGGATTGCGATGAGAAAACTATAATTGCACACGACAAGCATTTTTGTTGTGATGGATGTAAGATGGTTTTTGAGATCTTGAATAAGACTGGAATGTGTGATTATTATACGATCAGTGATAATCCGGGAACTAACCAACGTATTAAGATCAGGGATGATAAATTTGCTTTCCTCGATGATCAAAAAATAAAAAATGCTTTACTGAGTTTTACTAATGATACAGAAACGCATGTGAATTTCTATTTGCCGCAAATGCACTGTAGCAGCTGTTTGTGGTTATTGGAGAATTTGCATAGACTAAACGAACACATTATTAGCTCGAAGGTAAATTTCGAAAGAAAAGAAGCCGATTTCGTATTCGATCATAGACATGTTTCGATGCGTCAGGTGGCTGAACTGTTAGCGTCAATTGGATACGAACCTTACATCAGTTTTAAAGACTTAAAACAGCAACGGCCCACACTTAATATGTCTAAGATATATAAGTTAGGAGTTGCAGGATTTTGTTTTGCTAATATTATGTTGTTTAGTTTTCCTGAATACCTTGGTATAGATTCTCAGGAACTTTTTTTGCAAGGTACTTTTAGATACATGAATATCATCCTGAGTTTGCCTGTATTCTTTTATAGTACTTCAGAATTTTATATCAGTGCATGGAAAAGTTTAAAGCATGGTTTTTTAAATATCGATACCCCCATTGTTTTGGCGGTAGTAGTTGCATTTGGAAGAAGTTTGTACGAGGTTTTAAGTGGAACCGGAGCAGGCTATTTTGATTCCATGGCAGGTATTGTTTTCTTTATGTTGATTGGCCGGGTATTGCAGGATAAAACTTATCAGCAATTGAGTTTTGAGCGCGACTATACTGCTTATTTTCCCATTGCAGTTACAAGAATCAAGCATGAACAATCGGAATCAGTTGCTTTGCCAGATATTGTTTTAGATGATACAATTTTGATTCATCATCAGGAACTAATTCCTGCAGATGGAATCTTAACAAGAGGAAAGGCATTGATCGATTATAGTTTTGTAACGGGTGAATCTGTTCCTGTTGAAAAGGAAATGGGGGAAATTGTGTATGCTGGTGGTAAACAGATCGGTAGTAATATTGAATTACTCGTGATCAAAGAGGTAGCACAAAGTTATTTGACTAAACTCTGGAATCGTTCCGAATTTCAACGCGAAAGAAACGATAACGAACGTTCTTTTGTGCATTTATTAAGTCGTTATTTTACCTGGATCTTATTTACAATTGCAATTACTGCAGCTATTTATTGGTGGGTGATTGATCCCACAAAAATAGGCCATGTAGTTACTTCTGTTTTAATCGTAGCCTGCCCTTGTTCTTTATTATTAAGTAATACTTATACAAATGGAAATATTTTAAGGAGACTTGGAAGGAATCGGTTTTATCTTAGAAATGCACAGACCATTGAAGACATTGCGGATATCAACTATATCGTTTTTGATAAGACAGGTACACTTACTACTGGAAGGTATCAGGATATTAATTATGAAGGTGAAATCCTGGATGAATCCATTACAAGAAAAATCTCCGTATTGGCATCTCATTCAACGCATCCCATGAGTAAAGCAATTGCTTCATGGGCAAAGCAGGGCGATGCTCAAAATATTCGGGTACATGATTTTAGTGAGGTTCCAGGAAAGGGAATTGCAGGAACTGTGGAGGGCGATCAATTGAAATTAGGATCGGCTTATTTTGTAAAAAAAGCAGATCAGGGTACTGCTTTGGATTCGGCAGTTTTTGTATGGGTAAATGGAAAAGTGTTAGGAAGATTTGGATTTAGAAACCATTATCGAGATCAGGTTCCTGCTTTAATGAAGCGACTTCGTAAATTAGGATACCCCATTTCAATCCTTAGTGGAGATAATGCTGGCGAGAAGGAATATTTAGAACAATTATTAGGTAAGAATACACCCATTTTATTTCATCAAAAGCCCGAGGATAAATTGGAAGCTATCAAAATGATTCAAGCTACTGGAAAAAAAGTGATGATGGTGGGGGATGGGTTAAATGATGCTGGTGCCCTTAAGCAAGCAGATGTAGGAATCGCCATCACAGAAAATACTGCCACATTTACCCCTGCAAGTGATGTGATTTTAGAAGCTTCGATGCTTCCAAAGTTTCATCAGTTTTTGTTGCTCTGTAAGGCTAATAAAGTGTTGGTGTGGACCGCTTTTATCGTGTCTATTCTTTACAATATTGTGGGGGAGTCATTTGCGGTGAGTGGAAATTTATCGCCGATGGTGGCTGCTATTTTGATGCCAGCAAGTAGTTTAACTATTTTGCTCATCAGCTTTGGGGCAAGTAATTTATTGAGTTGGAAAATGGGTCTTAAATAAAAATATTCAAAGTTTAAACGCTGTTTATTTTTTCTTAATACATGATATATATCATTAAACTGGTTGAGTATTGTCATGGATTGGTCATTGATACACATTTACTTTTACTAATATTACAACACCACCCACTATGAGTGTTATTATTATCCTTTTACTGGCAAGTATATCTGTAGCAGCGCTGTTTCTGGTAGCTTTTTTATGGAGTGTTAAGACCGGACAGTATGACGACGAAATGAGTCCGCCCATGCGGATGTTGCTAGATTCTGTTCCTGCCAAGGAAATTTCAGATCCTGCAAAAGTCGAATCCCTTTAAATCTTTTAATCATCGCTAATACCAAAACCAAACTATCCACATGCAAGTAGAAAAATTCTATTATGACAACCGGATTGTAAAGCAATTTGCCTTTGCCACCATTTTATGGGGCGTAGTAGGTATGCTTGCCGGTCTATTGATAGCTGTGCAAATTTATCTGCCAGCTGCCAATTTCGGATTATCCTTTACCACATTTGGTAGGGTAAGACCTGTTCACACCAACGCGGTTATTTTCGCCTTTGTTGGAAATGGAATGTTCATGGGTGTTTATTATTCATTGCAGCGTTTATGCAAAGCGCGCATGTTTAATGATACATTGAGCAAGATTCATTTCTGGGGATGGCAATTAATTATTGTTCTTGCAGCAGTTACATTATTGGCTGGCTACACTTCGGGTAAAGAATACGCCGAATTAGAATGGCCGATTGATATTCTAATTGCATTGATCTGGATCGTTTTTGGTATTAATATGTTTGGTACCATCATTAAACGCAGAGAAAAACATTTGTACGTTGCAATCTGGTTCTTTATTGCAACCTGGATTACTGTTACCATGCTGCATGTGGTAAACTCTTTTGAATTACCATTCAGTTGGTTAAAGAGCTACAGCTTTTATGCAGGGGTACAAGATGCGTTGGTACAATGGTGGTATGGACATAATGCGGTGGCATTCTTCCTTACAACTCCATATTTAGGTATCATGTATTATTTCTTACCTAAGGCGGCTAACAGACCTGTATATAGTTATCGTTTATCGATTATACACTTCTGGGCATTAATTTTCTTGTATATCTGGGCTGGACCTCACCACTTATTATACACTGCCTTACCTGATTGGGCGCAAAGCTTGGGTACCGTATTTAGTATCATGCTAATTGCTCCATCATGGGGTGGTATGTTGAACGGATTGTTCACATTACGAGGTGCCTGGGATAAAGTAAGAGAAGATCCTATTTTGAAATTTATGGTGGTAGCCATTACCTGTTATGGTATGTCTACTTTTGAAGGACCTATGTTAAGTATTAAGAGTGTGAATGCTATCACACACTTTACAGACTGGACCATTGCACACGTTCACGTAGGTGCATTGGGTTGGAATGGTTTCTTAACTTTTTCTATTCTCTATTGGTTAATTCCTAGAATTTATAATACTCCTTTGTATTCTAAAAAATTAGCGACAAACCATTTCTGGATTGGTACCATTGGTATTATTCTATATACTATTCCAATGTACTGGGCTGGATTTACACAGGCTTTGATGTGGAAACAATTTACTGCTGAAGGAACATTAAAATTCCAATTCTTAGAAACAGTAACCCATATCATTCCAATGTATATCACCAGAAGTATTGGTGGTGTATTGTATTTGTCTGGAGTGTTCATCATGGTATACAATATTTATAAAACAGTGAAAGCCGGAAGCTTAGTTGCCAACGAAGCTGCTGAAGCACCTGCACTGGAATCACAAGCGCAAGAAGCACATACTGAAAAGCATCATAAATTATATTGGCATAGATGGATTGAGGCAAGACCCATTCAGATGTTGCTGTTCAGTTTAGTTGCTGTTGCTATTGGAGGGATTTTGGAATTAGTTCCTACCTTCTTAATTAAGAGTAATATTCCAACCATTGCTGCTGTTAAACCATATACTCCTCTTGAATTACAAGGAAGAGATATTTATATCCGTGAAGGTTGTTATTTGTGTCATTCTCAAATGGTTCGTCCTTTCCGCGATGAGGTTGCACGTTATGGCGAATATAGTAAAGCAGGTGAGTTTGTTTACGATCATCCATTCCAATGGGGAAGTAAAAGAACCGGTCCGGATTTAGCACGTATTGGTGGAAAATATCCAGATAGCTGGCATTTTAACCATATGCAAGATCCTCAGAGTATGAGCCCTGGTTCTATTATGCCATCTTACACATGGTTATATGAAAACAAAATAGATACTGCTATTACTCCTGCTAAGATTCGTGCAATGACAACTTTAGGTGTGCCTTATGCAAAAGGGTACGACTTACAAGCCAATGCTGATCTGATGGAGCAAGCGAAAAAAATTCAGACTGGATTAAAAGTAGAAAAACTGGAAGCTGGTACAAATACAGAAATTCTTGCCTTGATTGCTTATTTGCAAAGAGTAGGATCTGATATTAAAAATGCACCAAAGCCAACAGTAGCTGCTTTAACAAATTAAAAAGTATCATCAGCGATTGTTACACTAACAATCGCTGATTTTCAAACAATAAAGGGATTATGAAATTCATACATTATTTAGAAACGATTACGGGTGTTGACATTTTTGGGTTGAGCTCATTAACCATCTTTTTTACATTCTTTGTAGGGATGACTATTTGGGTAATGACTTCAGAAAAAAAATCACTCGATAAAATCAATCATTTACCCCTTGATAATTAAGACAAACCTTAAATCAACTGACATGTTTAAAAAATATTCTTCCATATCTTATTGGGTTAAAGCTCTGGTAGTTGTGATTTCTATCGGTTTTAGTTCAAATGATGCATTTGCGGCCGGCCCACCAAAGGCTTCGGAATTATCCAATCCTTTGGCACAAGTACTGCTAGTAATAATAGTGGGATTATTATTAGCCATTGGCCTTTTGGCCAATGTAATACTTGGGGCCGCCCAAGTGTATCTTCAACGTTACAAAGACGAACGTAAAAAAGGGAACAGTGGCGTAGGTAAATTTTTAACGATTGCCTTGCTTTGTCTTACCACTTCAGCTTTATTTGCTGCAGATGCACCTGCCGCTGCTACAGCAGCTGTTGCAGAAGAAACAGCTATCGCTGGATTAGCGTTAACATCATTCTATGTAATGGTTTCTGTGATCTTCCTAGAGTTATTAATCCTATGGGTACTCTTAGTAAATCTTAAAAAATTATTAGCCAAAGAAGCTGCGATTATTGCGGATGCTGAAGAAGTACCTGCAGGAAAAACTTTTTCTTTCTTAAAGTGGTGGGATAATATCAATAGTTTCAAACCTATTCAAGAAGAATCTTCGATCGACTTAGGTCACGATTATGATGGCATTAGAGAACTGGATAACCGTCTTCCGCCATGGTGGTTGTATGGATTTTATATCACCATCATTTTTGCCGGACTTTATATGTATAGATATCATGTGGCAAAATCTGCACCATTAAGTAAAGAGGAATTGGCGATTTCATTAGAACAAGCTGCAGCAGATAAAGAAGAGTACCTGAAAAAATCTGCCAGCAATGTAGATGAAAATACAGTTACTTATCTTACCTCCCCTGCAGATCATGAAGCAGGTCAGAAAATTTTTACTACCATTTGTGCAGCCTGTCACTTAGCTGATGGTGGTGGTTCAGTAGGACCTAACATGACAGATAATTATTTTATACATGGAGGTTCTATTAAAGACATTTTCAAAACTATCAAATATGGCTTTCCTGAAAAAGGAATGAAGAGTTGGAAGGATGATTATTCTCCTACTCAAATTGCTCAATTGTCTAGTTATGTAAAATCTTTGGTTGGCACAAAACCTGCCAAGGGAAAAGAACCGCAGGGTGTATTATATGAAGAAAAAGCTAGTGCTGGCCCGGCAATTGATTCAACAAAAGCAAAAGTTGATTCTGCAAAAACTAAGACCTTAGTTAAATAAGTTGATACTAGATTGATTGCTATATTTTGTATTGCGGATAAAGTTTATCCGCAATACATTTTTAAAGACCATCTGATACTGCTTTAATTTCGTTTTGATTGCTACAAAATAAAGTCACTAAATTTAATTTCAAGTCCTGCCTTTCAAGGTTAAATTTGAAGTAATAAAAAATTAGTTTTCATTTAAAATTATAGAACCATGAACTGGGGTAATAAATTAGTGGTTGTGTTTATTGTTTTCGGATTGTTCATCGGATACCTGGTATATCGAGCAGTTACTACTAAATACGATTTAGTAAGTAAGGAATATTATAAAGATGAGCTTCGCTATCAAGATAAAATAGATAGAATTAAAAATGCTTCAAAAATCAGTGAAGTAAAAGTTGAGCAAGATACAGATGCAGTAATTATTCATTTGCCTCAGGAACAAAAAGGATCTGCCGTTTCTGGTGATGTATTCTTTTATTGTATCACAGATGATCGGAATGATTATCATACGGCATTACAAGTGGACTCAACCAATAGACAAATTTTTTTAAAGAAGACCCTGCAAAAAGGCGCTTACGATATTAAAATCAATTGGCAGCTTGGAAAAGAACTGTATTATTCTGAACAGAAAATATTGATTCGCTAAATGTCTTGGCAATTATTAATATCAGGTTTTGCTTTAGGAATTATTAGCAGCTTTCATTGCGTAGGCATGTGTGGTCCTATTGCATTATCACTTCCAGTTTACTATTTACCGCCACAAAAAAAATTAATCGGAATACTATTCTATCACTCAGGTAGAATTTTTCTATATGCAATGCTTGGATTGTTTTTTGGTTTTGTAGGCCGACAATTTTACTTAGCAGGATTGCAACAGTATTTCTCTATTGCTCTTGGGTGTATCATTCTACTCATCTTAATTCAAACTACAGTAGGGAAAAAATTGATTCATTTTAAACTCTTAGATCAGTATCAAGAAAAGCTGCAAAACATCATTGCCATATATATACAAAAAAAACAATTATACGGCATGCTGATATTGGGGATGGCAAATGGGTTATTGCCCTGTGGCATGGTCTATTTAGCTATAACTGGAGCCATGGCAGCCGGAAATTTAATGGGTGGGATGCTTTTCATGGCTTTTTTCGGACTCGGAACCTTTCCTGCTATGTTTTTATTGACCTATTTCGGCAGCTTTATCAGCCTTAAGGTTAGAAATAACATGAAAAAAGCCATTCCATTCTTTGTGGCTACAATGGCCATCTTACTTATTTTGAGGGGTTTAAATTTAAATATTCCAATGATTAGCCCCGTAATGAATAATTCTGCAGCGCAAGTGGTAGACTGTCCTTAGTCTTAACAAATTCTTCTTAATCCCTTGACATTTTTTTTAGTCTTTCTATTCGAGCTTTGTATCAGCAAAGGGGGAATGCTATTTATTTAAAACTATTAACAATCCTTTTAAAGTTTTGGCATTCGATTTGCGTTACACTATATATCAATTGATAATAAACGATTTTCTCATAAGCAGTTAGTTTTGGTTGCGGCCTCTGTTTCCACAGAGGCCAATCTTTTTTTAGGCCCTGATTTTGTTTTTCCTTTTAAGCATTTGAAAGCTAACAATCAATGCCAAAAAACATCCAATAGCATCAGCCACCATATCCCAAACATCAAAACCTCGACTGATCACCCAGTATTTTTGCACAAATTCCATCAACACACCATATAAAATACCGATTAATAGAATCATCAAAAACCAATATTTTTTTTGTAGATCGCTAATCGAAAAATGGATGATTGGAAAAGAAGTTAGAAAACAAAGTGTACTAAATAGGCCAATATGTACCCATTTGTCGAAATAGGGGATATCAAATAAATGAGATTTTGGAAAACTAGAACCCGGAAGGGTTAATAGAAACACTGTAATAATAAAAAATATTACAGCAGGTAGAAAGGGGTAATTTTTGAAAAACTGCATACACAAAGGTAAAACTTTCTGTATGCAGTTTTCTATATTTTAACCTACCAACGAGCCATACGCTTCGCTGTTCATAAGCGCTTCTACATCAGATATATTGGAAACTTCTAATTTAACCATCCAGCCATCACCGTATGGATCTGTATTAACCAATTCAGGTTGTTTTTCTAAAAGTGGGTTTGTTGATAAAATAGTACCAGCAACAGGTAAGAAAAGATCACTCACTGTTTTAACTGCTTCTACGGTTCCGAAAATTTCTTCTGCTGCTAAGGTTTTACCAATTGTATTGATATCAACATATACGATATCACCTAATTCGTGTTGCGCAAAATCGGTAATACCAATGGTTGCAGTATTGCCTTCCAAAAGAATCCATTCGTGGTCTTTAGTGTACTTTAATGTGGCAGGAAAATTCATGTTTTAGTTTTTATTGTTGCAAATATTGTATAAAATTAGAAGAATACCTAAGTAGCTTTAAATTAAAAACCCATTTGACCGAAGTATAATAGAACATGGTCTTTCAGGAAATTTTCCTGCTCTCTTTGATCCTGAACGGGTAATTCTTTTAGTTGCTTAAAATGGGGCCATCCATCTTCATCATTACCTTCTTTTACATAATAACCACTCTGCCCCAAAACTGTACAAACCGCAATATGCATCAGGTCCTGCTTTTGTTCCTTACTTATTTTTGCAACCACGAATCCTGTTTCTTGCATTCCAATTAAGAACAAAACGGCTTCTAAATCGGGCTTTTTGCCAAATCTTTCTACCAATTTAGCTTCTAAACTCCACCAACGTTGTTGTAAATCATCTTCTATAAACATAGTTGCAAAGGTAAAAGGTTCAAGGTTGCTTTCATCAGCTTGCAAAAGTTATATTTGCAAAAATTGATTCTATGTTACAAGTGCATGTTCTGCGTAATAACCCTGCAGAAGTGAAGAAAAGACTGGCAGTTAAACAGTTTAAACAACTAGACCTTGTGGATCTAATTGTTTCACTGGATGATGATAGAAAGCGTTTGCAGAACGAGTTCGACCAAACCCAAGCCAAAGTAAATGCCGCTTCAAAAGAGATTGGCAAATTAATGGCCCAGGGTAATAAAGAAGCCGCTGAAGCTACAAAAACCGATGTAGCCGCCTGGAAATCCACTTTGGAACCCCTCAAAGAACAAATGGCTACAGTAGAAACCAATTTGCAGGCCAACTTAGTTCTTTTGCCCAATCTTCCTGCTGAATTAGTACCAGAAGGGAAAACACCAGAAGAAAATGTAGTAGTGCGTGAAGGTGGTCAGAAACCTACCCTATATGCTGCCGCTGTGCCACATTGGGATTTGATTAAAACCTACGATTTAGTTGATTTTGAAACCGGGGCTAAAATTACCGGAAGCGGATTTCCTTTATACAAAGGGAAAGGTGCAAAATTGCAAAGAGCATTGATTAGCTATTTCTTGGATTATAATACCGCAGCAGGCTATACTGAATATATTCCCCCATTTATGGTAAACGAAGCCAGTGCTTTTGCTACTGGCCAACTACCAGATAAAGAAGGTCAAATGTATCATGCCACTGCTGATAATTTTTACTTGATCCCTACTGCAGAAGTGCCTGTTACCAATATTTATCGCGATACAGTTGTAAAGGAATCCGAATTGCCGATTAAGATGACGGCTTATACCCCTTGCTTTAGGAGAGAAGCAGGGAGTTTTGGAAAGGATGTACGTGGATTAAATCGTGTGCATCAATTTGATAAAGTGGAAGTGATACAAATTGTACACCCGGAAAAAAGTTATCAAGTACTTGACGAAATGGTTGCACACGTTGAAAAATTATTGCAATCTCTGCAGTTGCCCTATCGGATCCTTCGTTTATGCGGTGGAGATATGGGTTTTACTTCTGCCATCACGTATGATTTTGAAGTATATAGTGCTGGACAAGATCGTTGGTTAGAAGTTAGTAGCGTTTCTAATTTTGAGAGTTATCAAACCAATCGGATGAAATGTCGTTTCAAAGATTCAACAGGTAAAACTCAATTCACGCATTCTTTAAATGGAAGTTCATTAGCATTGCCAAGAATAATGGCTTGTATATTAGAGAATTTCCAAACTGAAGAAGGCATTCAATTACCAGAAGTATTGCTGCCTTATTTTGGAGCTAATAAAATTGACTAGAAAAATCCAATCCTTATGTTTTCAAAATGGTTTAAAAGACTACTCTATACTATTCTAAGTGTATTTATACTAATGAATCTTATGGCTGCATTTCATGCGTATAAGTTTACTCATTTTTATGCAGGAATTCCGCCAGCTAAAAAATCAGATCAAATGAGTTTCGTAGAAAAAACCTCTGCTATATTAGTGGGCGTAAAATATGCGAAGAGTATTGTAGTAGATTCTTTTCAGGTAAAACATGAAACCATTAGTATCAAAACAATGGATAGCGTCACATTAGAAAGTTGGTACGCCAAAGTGGATAGTAATGCTAGAGGAACCATTCTCTTATTTCACGGGCATGGAAGTAGTAAAAGCGGTATTATAAAAGAAGCCACTGCCTTTCATGAAATGGGTTGGAATGTATTGATGACTGATTTTCGAGCACATGGAAATAGTGAAGGCGAAGTTTGCACTATTGGATTTAATGAAGCGAAAGATGTTAAGGCAGCATACGATTATGTAAAAGCAGGGGGAGAGAAAAACATAGTGCTTTGGGGAATTTCTTTAGGAGCTTCCACTATTTTGTCTGCCGTAAATCAGTTTAATATCAAACCAAATAAGGTTATTTTGGAAATGCCATTTGGCACATTAATGGATGGGGTTAAAGGACGTTTAAGAATGATGCATATTCCCGAAACCCCGATGAGTACACTTTTAACTTTTTGGGGAGGAGTTGAACAAGGCAATTGGGCTTTCGATTTTCGACCTCAAGATTTTGCTTCAAAATTAAACTGTCCGGTATTGGTGCAATGGGGTATTAATGATCCTCGTGTTACTGAAACCGAAATAAATACGGTGTATAAAAATGTAGCTAGTCACGATAAATTTCTAATGAAATATATTCAAAGCGGACACCAAAGTTTATGTAAGAATGAAAATGCAAAATGGATGAGTACAGTTGGTGATTTCCTTCGCTAAGTAGCTACTATCTTTCAATAATTACAGTGGTTCCGATTGGTAGAATGTCGAATAATTCTTGAATGTAATTGTTCTTAGTACTGATACAGCCCTCCGTCCAATTTTGATATTGATCAATGGCATAATCTTCATGAGGCCAAACCCCATGGATACCTATTTCACCACCAATTTTTGCGTTAACAGGAATAAGGCCTTCTGCTTTTCTAATATTAAATTTCTCAACACTTTCTGCGTTTGGATAATCGATGGAAATAAATCGGTTCCATTTTTCATGTTTACGCTTTGCCACAATATGAAAAGTGCCCTCTGGTGTTTTACGATCGCCCTGCATCATTTTATCGCCAAGATCTTTACTGCCAAAAACAACTGGATAACTGGAAATCCATTGTCCATTGGCGTTAAATAGTGTAAGCGAATATTTACTCTTACTTATAACTACAGTAAAACTATTTTTATCAGGATGTTTTGTATCAAAACGATATGGAATTCT
The DNA here is from genome assembly GCA_037127755.1 of Bacteroidota bacterium. Taxonomy (GTDB): domain Bacteria; phylum Bacteroidota; class Bacteroidia; order Chitinophagales; family Chitinophagaceae; genus Sediminibacterium. The sequence goes on along the minus strand of JBAXXT010000024.1, from coordinate 7,066 downwards.
AAAAGAAGTATTCATTGCCATAATGCCAAATAGCAAAAGGAATAATGAGTACTTTTTCATAATGAGGGTTTAAATTATATGCAACTTAAAGTAAAAGATTGTTTTTGAGTATTAAATACAAATCTTTATACATTTTATAACCAAAACGCCCCTTAGAAAAGGGGCGTTATAACATGAGAAACCATTGATAACTAGTTATTACCATCTGCTGAAGCGGATACCTACTGTATAAGGATACTGCTCCACACGTGTAATGTCTTTTTGTAATTTGTTGATACTGTATGAACCGTATAGTCTAATCGGGCCCAATCCAATTTCCCCAATTGTAGCCAATCTCCAAGGTTCGAAACTAAAGTCACCATTCACTTTTTGTTTTCCACGTTCGGCACTGATCTGTTTGTTTCTACTATCAATTAAATACCCTGCACTCATCCCTATACTGAAATTGAATCCATTTCTACGATCTGGGGTAGTATTAAAATTAATCATCAAGGGCACTGTAATATAGCTGACATACAATTTGTTTTTAGAAAACGAAATGCTGTCATTATAAACATAGGCAGTAGGATCTTTCCGATAACTCAACCTGCTATCGTAGCGAAAGTTATACATCTCATAACCAAGACCATATTTTAAATTTACTACATGCTTGTAAACATTTAGTTTTTGCATGAAGAGCCAAATATTAACGTTACTGGATTTTCCGGTATTTAATTGATAACTATTCTGATTTACTGGGCCATCTTGTGGGCGATATGTTTTAAAATAACTGCCGGCTTGAGCATTCGCATAGTTTGTTTCGTCACGGAAATTGGCAAAGCCCAAATCCATGATCCACCAATTGGTACTTACGTTTGATTTTTTGCGTGGGCGACGCTCAATTTTTACATCAACTGTTTTGTCCCAATCATGCCAAATGCTTGTTTGTGTTTCTGCAGCTCCTTTATTTTTTTTAATAATCACAAAGTTTCCAACCCTGACTGTGTCAGTATTATATGAACTGCTATCCTTTTGTGCAAAGCTTATTGTGGTAACCATTGTGGCTACAATTAAAATGATGAGTCTTTTCATAGTTTTTGTTTTTTATTCTAATGTGTGGCTATTGGATATTTCGGTTTTTTCTTCTTCGTTTTTATTTTTGCCTTTGAATAGGCTGGAAGCCTTTCTTAAAAAGCCACGTAGTTTGTCTTTATTGATTTCTACGGATCCTACGTATAGGCTTTTTCTTTCGTCATCCGTATCTAATTCTTTATAAACTGCTGGCTTGATATAGTTTTGTGCAACAGTTTCATCTGGATGACTATTTACTGGAATCAGTAAACTTGCATGATTATTGGATTCCTTGTTTAATACCTGTATATCATTTATTGTATTTGAGCTAGGTGTATTTACAGCAATGGTTTCCTGTGCATCAAGATGTTTTGTTATTTCTATTTTTGCAATGATAGGTTCAATAAAAGTGAACTTTTCAAGACTTTTATTTTCACTAAGAGCATTAAATGATTTACCTGGCAAACTTCTTTTTGTTTGAACAATTTGGGTTTGGTCTTCTATTTTATTTTGTAATAATACGGGCTGCTCTTTCACTGATTTCTTGAGTTCATAAGGAACTGCAATCTTATTAGATTTTGCCACTGAGCTAGAACTATTATTATATGGTACAAGTATTCCTACCATTGCTATTATTCCAAATATTGCAGCAGCAACTGCCAATTTCCACCATTGTAATAATATAACCGGCTTAGTACTTTCTTCTGTTCTAAATAAAGATTCTTTATCGGGGAAACTAATATGTTCAATAGGTAATTTCGCTTGGTTTAATGTTTCAAATAATTCTTGATATTCAGGATGTGTTGAAACAAATTTCAAGGTCTCTTCTTTTTCTTGAGCGGTTATTTCATCATCGATAAAAAACAAAAATTTCTCTTCACAGTTAATACTATTGATATGTTCCGATGTAGTTCTTAATAATGATGACTTGTTCTCGAAATGATAGGCTTCTTCTGGCAATTTTGTTTGAAGCAACATGGTTAATTCATCAACCAGATCCTCATTTTCTGAAGCAAAGCGGTCTACCGCCTGCATTTCTGTTGCAGACAGTTCCCCGTCTACATAAAGCAGAAAATAATTTTCGTAATTTAATCGGTTGATGTTCATATTTCGAATTTTGTCGAATCTTTATCTTACGTTTTCTGGGCTTACCAGGTAATTGCGCAATGCTAATCGAGCACGATGCAAATACACTTTTACCTGACTCTCGGTTAAATCCATGATCTTTCCAATCTCTTCATAATTATACCCTTCATAATCTTTCAGCATCACCAAACTTTTCTGTGTCTCATTTAATCGATTCAATGCCTCCATCAGTGTTTTTTTCATATTCGAATGTTGCTGATGTTGTGATCGCCCGTCTTCATTAAAATCTTCCTTTAACTGAATCCTTTTTGATTTCCGGATATGGTCGATCATTTGATTATAGGCTACCGTAAAAAGGAAAGATTTTGATTTTGCTGTTTCTACCGAATCCCTATTTCGCCACATTTTTTCAAATGCCGATTGTACAATATCTCTAGCGTCTTCCTCATGACGAAGGTTTTTTACAATAAACCGATATACGTTATCGGCGTATTGATGCACACATAGATTATATTCTTTCTCAGTCATAAGCAGCTACTCTGGATGAAATGGTTGACTTTGATAATTATACGTACTTGGTTCAATTTTGTTACATCAAAGGAAAAAAAAATGCCTGATGTTCAATTACCGTTTAGATAATAGTGGGGCTAAATAGGTTAAAATAGAGCGTTATACTATTGAATTTTGAATAAATACACAGTGATACCTGCCACTATTAAAAAAAGAATCCAGGAGAGTCTAAAATACAAATTTGCATGATTAGCAATCTTTTCTTGTTCCCATTGTTCTAAACCTATAAATGTTTTCAGGGTAGTCTGAATGGTGGATTTGTCGCCATAGATTGTAAAAGCCAGAAGATATATGATTGAAAGAAGTACTAACATGATGGCTCTGCCCGCTAAAACATAGTAATGTAAGCCAGATAGGGTATCATACACTACATCAGATTGGTTGTGTAATTTGAAATAAATGAAATATCCGCCAATTACTGTTAAAGTATTACAGATCCAGGCGATGCCTATTTTGTGAACACCCCCAGAAGCTGTTTCCCTGGTTCTATGTTGCATTCTCAGATTATAATAATCTAAACAAATAAGGGCTTTAAAAATATTCATAAGAATTATTTCAAGTGCTTAATTAGCCTATCATGATTTAACGTAATATATCAAATAAATGTTGTGTATCAATGAAATATACAGAAAAGGCCTCGTTATCGAGGCCTTTAGGAATTAATAATTAATAGTTTGTTCTTGTATTGATTCAGGTATCTCACGCCACTCATATTGTTGGGTACGAAGTTGTGGTTCAAATCCTGCTTCTTTAATAGCTTCCTGAATAGTTTTATAGGTAAAACGATGCGGGGCACCTGCGGCACTCACCACATTTTCTTCAATCATAATACTACCAAAATCATTAGCACCAGCATGCAAACAGATCTGAGCGGTTTGTTTACCAACCGTTAACCAGCTTGCCTGAATATTCTTGATATTGGGTAGCATGATCCTGCTCATGGCAATCATCCGGATATATTCGTCTGGCGTAATTAAATTATGTACCCCTCTAATTCTTGCCAACAAAGTATCAGCATCCTGAAAAGTCCATGGAATAAATGCCAAAAATCCTTTAGCATCTGCAGGCTTTATACTTTGAGTTTCTCTAACTCTTACCAAGTGAATAAACCTTTCTTCAATGGTTTCAACATGTCCAAACATCATGGTTGCACTTGTAGTGATATGCAAGTTATGTGCTTGATGCATTACTTCTAGCCATTCATCAGCGCCACATTTTCCTTTTGAAATAAGTCTTCTAACTCGATCTATTAAAATTTCTGCGCCAGCTCCTGGCAATGAATCTAAACCAGATTCTTTCAAAGCCTTTAATGTATCATAGTGGCTCATTTTTGCCAGTTTACTAATATGTGCAACTTCTGGTGGTCCGAGCGCATGTAATTTTAAATGGGGGTATTCTTGTTTGATTGATCTGAAAATATTGGTATAAAAGTCCAATCCAAGTTCAGGATGATGTCCACCTTGCAACAATAATTGATCACCACCATATTTGAGGGTTTCTTCAATTTTTAAGCGATAAGTAGGCATATCTGTTATGTAAGCATCTGCATGTCCGGGGATTCTGTAAAAATTACAAAACTTACAATTAGCAATACATACATTGGTAGTATTTACATTTCGGTCGATCTGCCAGGATACTTTTCCATGAGGAACTTGGATTTTTCTCAACTCATCGGCCACATTCATTAATTCAGTTAAAGGGGCATGCTCAAATAAAAACATACCTTCTTCTACTGTTAAAAATTCGAATGCCAATGCTTTTTTGTAAAGTTCTGCTAATTGCATCTTTTAAAGATTTTTGACTCCCGCAAAGTTAGTGCTATCGTCGCTAATCAACCCATTTTTAAACCTGTTAAAAGTTTTTAAGTTTCCTTGAATGGTAAATAAGTAATATTTTTTATTTAGTATATTCATTAAGATGAAAAGGACTTGCTTGATCATATTCTCCATTATTTTATTATTCAGTGATAAACTGCATGCCCAGGAAGAATTTGTGCAAGCTCCTGCGAAACTGCTTACTCGATTTCCTTTTGTAATGTTGAATGGTGGAATTGTAGTCTTAAAAGCTAAAGTGGACAATTCAGCAGATTCTCTAAATTTTGTTCTTGATACGGGTAGTGGTGGTATTTCTTTGGATTCATCAACGGTATCGGAACTTGGTTTTAAGGTTAGTAAGAGTACCAGAACTATTCGAGGAATTGCAGGACAAAAGCTGGTGGATTTTGTATATGATCACACCCTGCATCTAAAAGGATTAGACGTTATGCACTTAGATTTTCATATCAATGATTATGAATTATTGTCAAGTGTATATGGAGTTAGAATCGATGGCATCATTGGGTTTAGTTTTTTGAGACGTTATATCGTGAAAGTGAATTATGATGATATGATTATTGAAGTGTATTCCCCAGGCTTGTTTAAATATCCAAGAGGCGGCTATATGATGCGTCCTGATTTTTCAAATCTTCCTTTAATTAGTGCATTAATAAAAGACGGGAGGGATGTAGCTGAAAGATTCATTTTTGATAGCGGCGCGGGACTGTGTTTATTGTTGTCGAAGGATTTTGTGGAGGACAGTGACATCATTAAAAAAACAAGACCCATTTATACTACTCAGGCAGAAGGATTGGGAGGAAAAAAAGTAATGCAATTAACAGTTGTAAAAGAGGTGAGAATCGGGCCCTACAAATTCAAGCAAGTACCCGTTCATATTTTTGATGATGAGTATAATGTAACTACTTACCCTCTATTAGGAGGTTTAATAGGGAATGATTTACTCAGAAGGTTTAATCTTATTCTCAACTACCCAGATCAACGTATTTATATTAAACCCAATACCCATTCAATAGAAAGTTTCGATTATGCTTATACAGGCTTAGGGATTTATCAGGTTGACTCTGAAATTAAAGTCATAGATATTATACCAAACTCACCTGGGGATATCGCTGGATTTAAAACTGGGGATGTGATATTTTCTATTGAGAATAATTATTCCAAAAATATTCAATTATATAAAAACCTATTTCAGAATTCACTTGGAAAAATCAAAGTAGTGATTTTTAGAAATAAAGAACCCATGATTCTTAGCATGAATGTAAAGGATATCAGAAAAAAGTAAGCATTTTGAATTCTTAGTTCTAAAATACCAAGCAATGCTTAATTTGCAGGTTCGTTTTAAAATACTATGATAACATATCAACGTTTTGTTTTAGATAATGGATTGAAATTAATTGTACATGAAGACAATTCAACGCCAATGGCAGTTGTAAATGTTTTGTATGATGTAGGTGCACGTGACGAAAACCCTGAACAAACTGGATTCGCGCATTTGTTTGAACACTTAATGTTTGGAGGCAGCGTAAATATTCCAGACTATGATGCGCCTTTACAAGTGGCCGGAGGCGAAAACAATGCTTATACAACCAATGATCTTACCAATTACTATTGTCAGGTTCCTGTTCAGAATTTGGAAACCGCTTTTTGGTTAGAGAGTGATCGTATGTTAAGTTTAGCATTTAGTGAAAAGAGTTTAGGTGTTCAACGAAAGGTAGTTTGTGAAGAATTTAAAGAACACTATATCAATAAACCTTACGGAGATCTCTGGCATAAAATGCGTGAGATAGCATTTTCAGTGCATCCTTATCGTTGGATGACAATCGGCAAAGAATTGAAACATGTGGAAGACGCTAAAATTGATGATGTAAAACAGTTTTTTAAAAAACATTACTGTCCTGCCAATGCAATTTTAGTGGTTGCTGGCCCTATGCAGGCATCGGAAGTAAAAGCATTAGCCGATAAATGGTTTGGTCCTATTGCTAGTGGAGATAAGTATAATCGTCAATTACCCGTAGAGCCTGTTCAACAAGAAGCGCACCGATTGGAAATAAGAGCAAATGTTCCAGTTAATGCATTCGTAAAAACCTGGCATATGGCTGGTAGATTAGATGATGGCTATTATATAGCTGATCTGCTCACCGAAATTTTAGGAGGAGGTGGCTCATCTCGTTTATTTCAATCATTGGTGAAAGAGCAGCAATTGTTTTCGAGTATCGATTGCTATCATTACGGAAGTATTGATCCTGGTTTATTTACTATTGAAGGTAAACTGGTACAGGGAGTTGATATGGCAAAGGCCGAAGCAGCAGTAATGGATCAGATTGATATCATTCGAAAGGAATTGGTTTCTACACAAGAGTTACAAAAAGTAAAAAACAAAACAGAAAGTGTAATGGCTTTTGAGGACATGGGTATCAGCAGCAGGGCCAGTAGTTTGGCTTTTTATGAATTATTAGGGGATGCCAATTTGATGAATACAGAATTATATAAATATTACGCAGTAACGGAAGAAGAAATTAGAATAT
>JBAXXT010000023.1:0-41249 GCA_037127755.1 Bacteroidota bacterium | reverse complement strand
CTTATATTTGCAGCCCTTTAAGGGGAATGGCTGCGTAGCTCAACTGAATAGAGTACCTCACTACGGATGAGGGGGTTTTAGGTTTGAATCCTAACGCGGTCACTAAGAGAGTTCTACTGAAAAGTAGAGCTCTTTTATTTTTTACCCCCCTTCTTAATAGGCTTACCATATTTTTTCATCATAATATCCTTTCTGCTAATCTTGACATTCACTTTAAGATTCTTGGCAGATTTTTCATGAAAAGCAGGACCTGCTTCGTCTTTTTTCTTGATCTTAATATCCGGAATTTTAATATACACTTTTGGCGTTTCGTCTTCCGTTAACTCCGATGAAATAATCAAATCTTCGGGTATGCTAAGTACCGGTATTTGATACTTCATCAAGCCTTCAATCGTTGCGATGAATGGCATTTCTTTTTCGGTGGTAAAAGTGATGGCGATACCCTTTTTATCAAAACGACCTGTACGCCCAATTCGGTGGATATAATTTTCTGCCACATCAGGAGTATCAAAATTGATCACATGCGATACCTCAGCAATATCAATACCACGAGCAACAATATCAGTGGCAATGATAAATCGATAAGTACCTTCCTTAAATTGTTTGACGGTATTAAAACGATGATTTTGTTCTTTGTTGGAATGAATCACCCCTACCTGATCCGGAAAACGAACACTAAGTTCTTCAAATAATAAGTCAGCCAGTTTTTTTGTAGCCGCAAAAACCAATACTTTGGTCATTGTCTCATCTGCTTTTAACAAATATTCCAGCAGGTTCGCTTTTGTATAGAAATTGGGTACATTATATCTGGATTGAAGAATATTCTCCAATGGCGTACCTGTTGGAGCCGCTTCTACCATCACAGGATTATTGAAAAATGTACCTATCAAAGCTTCTACATCTTCCGTAATGGTGGCAGAAAACAATAAATTCTGTCTTTTTGCAGGAATCATATCCATGATATTCTTAAGCTGGGTACGAAATCCAAGGTTTAGCATTTCATCCATTTCATCAATCACTAACTTTTTGATCATTTTAGTTTTAAACGCTCCATTCATGGCAAGATCATAAAATCTCCCCGGTGTGGCCACCAATATATCCGCTCCTTTTTCTAGTTCTATAGCCTGCGTATTAATATTAACACCACCATAGACCCCTGTTACGATCAGGCTCATATAGGAGGTTAGTTTTTTAACCGTTTCAACTACTTGCGCCACCAACTCCCTTGTAGGAACCACTATCAGAATCTGAGGATCCTTGTTTTTATCAAATTTCCATTGTCTTAAACAAGGTAATAAGTAGGCAATTGTTTTTCCAGTACCAGTTTGAGCAATTCCGCAAACGTCTTTACCAGACATCGCTATGGGGAATACTTTGTGTTGGATGGTGGTTGGGTTTATATAGCCCAAATCATCCAATGCAGTCCAAAGAGCCGTATTTAAATTCAGATCATCAAATGTCATAATGCTGTAAAGGTAGTTTAATGATGCAGTAATGAAAATTGCAATTCAAACCCCATCTTGTTAAATTGATAACATAACTATCATATAGATTAAATGAAAGAAATTTAATTTTAGTCTCTAAAAACAGCAATATGATAAGAATGACCGTTTTTGATATGGCAGGCACTACTGTAAATGAAGATAATGTAGTATATAAAACACTCCGAAAAGCTATTAACGAAGCAGGTTTCGATTTTACTTTGGATCAGGTACTGGCAGAAGGAGCTGGAAAAGAGAAATTACAAGCTATTAAAAGTGTTTTAAGTGTTTATGGGGCGATTGAAGATGATTCTTTAGCGAATAGTATATTTCAAAATTTTATACAACAGCTTGAAACGGCATACGACAGGATGGAAATTCTTCCACAAGATAATGCAGCAGCACTATTTTTAGAATTAAAGAAAAGAGGCATTATTGTAGTTTTAAATACAGGCTATAATTCACAAACTGCCCATTCATTGATCTCAAAATTGGGTTGGGTAATCGGCGACCAAATTGATGGCCTGGTAACCGCATCTGATGTAAGCAACAATCGACCAAAACCTGATATGATACTATTAGCAATGGAACAGTTTCAGATCACTGACCCTCAGGAAGTACTTAAAGTAGGTGATTCTACAATTGATATAGAGGAAGGCAGAAACGCGGGATGCAGATTCAATATTGGTATCACCACTGGCGCTCATACAAGAGCGCAATTAGATACAGTAGCACCTGATTTTATTTTAAATAATTTATTAGAGCTTATTCCGATCTTGGATAATGCTCAATAAAAATGTTTTCAAAAGTATAATCTTCATTTAATTCCGAATGTCATTGTCATGGATAAATTGCTTTTCACACCTGGACCACTTACAACTAGTATTACTGTTAAAGAAGCAATGCTTCATGACTTTGGATCAAGAGATGATGTATTCATACAATTGATTAAAGATATCAGAGAGGCACTCCTAAGCTTGGGAAACGTCTCAAAAGAAAGTGGTTATGATGCTGTCATCATGCAAGGCTCCGGAACATTTGGAGTTGAATCTGTTATTTCTTCCGCTATTCCACCAACAGGTAATTTATTAGTGATCATTAATGGTGCTTATGGAGAAAGAATTGCAAAAATTGCTTCCATTCATAAAAGACCCTTTACCTCACTTGTATTTTCGGAGGATGAAATACCGGATCTAGAAAAAGCAGAACAATTACTAATGAGTGGCAATTTTACCCATATGGTGATTGTTCATTGTGAAACTACTACTGGAATTCTTAATCCGATCGAATCATTCGGGGCCTTATCAAAAAAATATGGTGTGCAATATATTGTAGACTCCATGAGTGCATTTGGAGCAGTACCTGTTGATTTATCCGTTTGCAATATTGATTTTCTTATTTCATCTTCCAACAAATGCATTGAAGGTGTTCCAGGATTTTCTTTTATACTAGCAAAAACAGAATCATTGAATTCCTGTAAAAATCAGGCTGATACTTTAGTACTCGATTTATTTGCACAATGGCAGGGTTTAGAAACTGATGGTCAATTTAGATTCACCCCCCCTATCCATTCTTTATTAGCTTTTAACCAGGCAATCATTGAATTAAAAAATGAAGGAGGAGTTGAAGGAAGGGCAATCAGGTATCATGCAAATTTCAGCACATTGAAAGAGGGCATGTCAAAATTAGGTTTCTTAGAATACCTTGCAGAAGATAAACAAGGGTATATTATTAATACCTACCATTATCCAGAAAATGCGGCTTTTGATTTTAAAATATTTTATCAAAAATTAAATCAAAGAGGTTATGTCATTTATCCAGGGAAACTTTCTAAAGCAAGTTGTTTTAGAATCGGAAATATTGGAAGAATTTTCACAGAAGACATAACCAATCTTTTAAATGCCATTAAAGAAGTAAAACAAGATATGGGTTTTTAATAACTATTAAAAATTAAAGAACTATAATTGGCACCTGCTACCTGTGGGTAATTTCAAATGCCCATCTGAGATAATGCTTGCATCTTGGAAATAGATTCTGCCCCATGATTTGCAATTAAAATTCGTAAAATTTGATCATACGCCCATTTTTTAATTGAAATAAAGGTTTTATAGGCTATTCAAGTTAAAAAAATGACGATTCCAATATATCTCCAATCATAGATTTTTTTTTTAAAACATCTAATTTCATAAGAGCTTAAATGCAGATTAAAAAAACTTATGAAAAAGTCTTTAAAAGTATTCCTATCACTGATAGCTTGTTTATTTATCACTGAATTAATCATTATGATTATTTTGGATTACTTACCAAAATTTCCATATTGGGTTGAAGCTTTAGTTGATACAACTGTGCTATCCTTAATCATTTTTCCCATCATGTATGCTCAACTTTTCAAACTAATAAAAGGAAGTATTGATAAAAATGAAGAAAATGAGGCAAAAATTAAATATGAAAGAAATCTATTCAAAGCCTTATTCTACAATCTCCCAGATGCAGTATATGTAAAAGATATTCAATTTAAAAATATTCTTTCTAACCCCATACATCTTCAATACATGAATGTAAAAACAGAAGATGAAATTATTGGCAAAACTGATGCAGAGGTCTATAACTATGACGTAGCAGAGAGTTCCTATTCAGAGGAAATAAAAATATTTAAAACGGGAGAAGCAATTATTAATAAAGAGAATTTTTTTGTTGATAATAAAGGCCAAATACATTGGATGCTATATTCTAAGGTTCCATTTAGAAACAGCGATAATGAGATTATTGGTATTGTTGGAATTAGTAGAGAAATAACCGAAAAGAAAAAGGAAGAGGAAAGACTGAAACTTTTAGAGTCTGTTATACTACATACTACAGATGCTGTATTAATCACCGATATACTTCCAGATGCCAAAGTGAAAACAAAGATCATATTTGTCAATAACGCTTATTGTAAAATGACGGGTTATTCAATGGAAGAAGTTATTGGCAAATCTCCTTCCATTTTACATGGGCTAAATACTGACAAAAAAATTTTAAAACAGGTAAAAGAATCAAGGGACAGGTTTTTACCATGTCAATTCGAAGTAATTAATTATAAGAAAAATGGAGAAGAATTTTGGTCTTGGTTGTCAATATCTCCCATAGCAAATTCGGAAGGGATTTACACACATTGGATTGCCATTAAAAGAGATATCACAGAGAAAAAGCAACAAGAACAAAAATATATTGAGGCTAAATTAAAAGCAGAAGCAGCAAATAAAGCAAAGTCAGAGTTTCTAGCCAATATGAGCCACGAAATTCGAACCCCCTTAAATAGTGTGATCGGGTTTTCAGATTTGTTGTATAAAACAAATTTAAACGACACCCAAAAATTATACAATAATGCAGTATCTAAATCAGCGAAATCACTGTTGAATATCATTACAGAAATACTTGATTTTTCAAAAATTGAAGCAGGAAAACTAGAAATCGATATTTCAAAAACTAATATACAAGAGCTAGCTTATAGCGTTTCAAATATGACCAATTTTCAAGCACATGAAAAAAATCTTGAAGTATTAGTTAACATATCTCATGATATTCCAAAATACATCTGGATCGATTCATTAAGAATAAAGCAAGTCTTAATTAATTTAATGGCAAATGCTATTAAGTTCACTAAATCTGGAGAAATTGAATTTAAGATTATTCCAATAAACAAATTATCTGATAACAAATACCAGTTCAGATTTTCTGTACGGGATACAGGAATTGGAATTTTGCAGGAGAATCAAAATAAAATTTTCGAAGCCTTTTCACAAGAAGATGCCTCTACCACAAGAAAATATGGAGGAACAGGCCTTGGGCTTGCCATTTCAAAAAAATTATTACTTCTGATGGGAAGTGATTTGCAATTAACCAGTATCCCCAATGAGGGGAGTACATTCTATTTTGATATCATTGCAACTACTGATACTCAAATTGAACCAGAAGAGTTTACAGACATCAGTAAAATAAAGCACGCACTGATTGTTGACGACAATGCTAATAATAGATTATTGGTGTCTGAAATGTTGGCACTGAAAAATGTAAAAACAAATGCAGTAGCAAGTGGCAGGGATGCAATAGAACAATTAGAAGCTCCCAATAATTATGATTTAGTGTTGATGGATTTTAATATGATTGATATGGATGGAATTGAGACAATCAGGCAAATAAGAAATCATCTGAAATTGAGTGCTGATAAATTAACCATCATTTTGCTGCATAGTTCAGCGGATGACGAACATATTTTTGAAGCTTGCAGAGAGTTGCAGGTAGCTGGGAGATTATTAAAGCCAATTCAGATTCAGAGTTTATATGACTGTATCGCCAAAGCAGGATTGCCTATTAAAGAAAACAAAAAATCTGAGAATGCATATTCTTATGTGAATAATAAACAGGTGAAAATTTTAGTGGCAGACGATAATGATTTTAATATATTACTCATCAAACAAATTGTCAAGAAAATTCTACCCAATGCGGAAATCTTCGAAGCAATTGATGGCAAAAAAACGATTGAATTATTTGAACAATATCAACCAGAAATAGTGTTTATGGATATTCAAATGCCCGAGCTTAATGGCTATGAGGCTTCGAAAATAATTCGTCAAACAACAAAAGGTAAACATATACCCATAATAGCACTCACAGCTGGCGCGCAGGAAGATGAACGTGAAAAAAGCGTAAATGCAGGTATGGATGATTTTATCAGTAAACCATTTGCCGTAGAAACGCTAGAAGCTGTAATTAAAAAATGGATAGGCTATTAATACTTAAATACTTTACCACCCGCCATTACTTCTTGCGTCTTTTCATCAAAAGTTACTTTCTGCCCAGTTCTACAAGCTGCATTTGACATAATGGTTGCTATAGAATGATTGTATCCAGCTTCTACTGGTGCATTCGGTTGTTTACGACTTCGAATACATTCCATCCAATTTTTTACGTGAGCAGTGGTTAATATATCACCTCCAGTATTTGCGCCTGCTTCAACTTTGATAAAGTCTGATAAACTAATTTCTGGCAATAAATTCGGTTGCATTTTCATAACAGCAGCTGCTCCTGCCCTCAATCCACCATTGGGAGATACTTTATTGGTTATTAAATTTAATTCCCCCCCATTACTATAATAAATTTCACTTGGGTTTTCATCACCATTGTGCATTCTACTCATAAATACCACTTGGAATCCTGTACTTGGATCATTAACGGGTCCATATTCAAAAACAGCTGTTGTAGTATCCCAATTTTTTCTTCCATCTTTCCATTGATAAATACCTCCATTTGCAGTTACACTTCTTGGGTGAGACAATCCGCTGAACCAGTTTACGGTATCAATCTGATGACTCATCCATTGGCCCGGCATGCCTGATGAATAGGGCCAAAACAAACGATATTCTAAATACTTTCTGGGGTCAAAATTTTCAAAAGGACGATTCATTAAAAAACGCTTCCAATCCAGGTCTTCCTCTTTACACTGCGCAACAAGATCTGGCCTTCTCCATCTTCCGGGCTGATTCACATTCCAAGTTAATTCAACCATCGTGATAGGACCAAATTTTCCTGATTGAATAAAGTTTGCTGCTGCTGCATAATTTGCTCCACTTCTACGCTGAGAGCCAATCTGTACAATACTTTTAGAGGCCTTAACTGCTTTTAATGCGGCACGATTATCTTCCATTGTTTCAGCAAATGGTTTTTCACAATACACATCCATCCCTGCATTTACTGCCTCAATCGTATGTAAAGCATGTTGAAAATCTGCTGTACTAATAAATACCGCATCGCAAGTTTTAGATGCATATAATTCATCATTGTTTCGATAAGCATTGATATCGTGTCCCATTTTTGATTTTAAATAGGCGGCACCTTCCTCTCTTCTTTTTTTCCAGAGATCTGATACGGATACAATATCAAAATTCATATCCTTATAAAACTGCATAAATGGGGGTATATGAGAACTTCGATGTCGGTCAGAAAACCCTACAACTCCTACCCTCACTCTATCATTAGCACCCATAATTCGGCCATAGCTTTTGGCGCTAAAACCAATACTGGCTATATAAGTTCCAGCTGCAGCTTTCGCCGATTGTTTGATGAAGTTGCGTCTTGTACTTGACATGTAGTAGTGTTTAAATATTAAACTTATTGTAGTTCTTTAATTTTTATAGATCGAAAAGCAACTTGTGTTCCATGCTCCTGTAATAAAATATGGCCTTTAGCTGCCATACCAAAATTAGGGTAAGGAACATATTTACTTCTTGCAACCAGTGCATAGAAATATTGAGTACCACGTTGATATTCTAATACTTTCCATCCATTCAGCCAATGTTCAACCCTTCCATCGGGAAACACTGTTATTCTACCTCTATTCCATTCGCCGATGGGTAATTTTTCTCTCCCATTTTTTTTAGCAGGAATTAAATCATACAAGGATGCAAGTGTTCTGTTCCCGATGGATCCAAGTTTTGCATCCGGGTGCTTATCATCATCTAATATCTGATATTCCAAGCCAATAGCTGAGCCTGCTGTTTTTTCTTTTTCAGTCACAAAATATTTAACTCCCGAATTTGCAGTATCCGTCATTTGAAATTCAAACTGTAAATCAAAAGCTGCATATTCATCCACTGTAACGATATCACCACCATTCTGAGATTCAGCACTTAGTCCTTTTGTTACCATTAAATTTCCGTTTTTAACTACCCATGTTTTATCAGGAAAATAATCTTTGTTAGCACCCCTCCAACCATTGGTGGTTTTGCCATCAAAAAGTAAATGAACACCAAGCCTTTTTTCATCATCCGAAATATTATTAACTAAAAGATTCAAGATAAAGATTGAATCGGGTGGAGAAGGCTTCAAATTCTTGGTTTGTATGCGAATATTTTTCCATCTTATTTCTTCTCCTACATTTTTCGGATCAGATACTGCATGTACTTGTAATGCGATAAAACCCTTTACTGTCATAGCATCTATCAAATGTGCACAAGCTATTCCATTTACCCAGGTTCTAATATCATATCCAATACATTCAATTCTGTAATGATTCCAATCGTTATGTTTAAAAGCCTTTTTTGCTGTAGGATTATTATCGAGAGAATAAAGCCAGTCTCTTCTTGCTTCATCATAAATGCCGCCACTCCATGCCCTATTAGAAGGATCAATTTCCATTTGATAACCATGCACCCTGTTCGGAGTTTTTAAATCAGTTACTTTGCATTTATCGTTAGCATCATTTTGTTCACTTCTGAATTGAATACCAGAATTCATTTGATCATCTACCTTAAAATCAACTTCAAAAATAAAATCACCGTATTCTTTTTCAGTAGCTAAAAAACTATTGGGTTGATTCAACACAGTAGTACCAACCAATTCTCCTTGTTCTACCCGATAGGAAGCTTTTCCATTCAATTGTTTAAACCCGGATAAATCTTTACCGTTGAATAAATTATCCCATTGTGGGTTGCTTTTTTTCTGTGCTGAAACACTTAATAAAGCAATCAGAGACAGTTGTAACAAAAAGAGTTTCATGTAAATAAATTAATATACAATCATTAATTATTCAATGTTTCATAACATTAAAGTTGGCAAGTGCAATCGAGTATGAATTTGAACTTTTTTTTCCAATTAAAGTATACTTCATTCAAATTATTTATTTAAAAAAATGTTTTTAAGCAAATTGATTACAGATTATAATAGTTATTTTGTGTAGACCCATATTTAAACATCTACTTCAATGAAAAATATTTTGCAACGCATCGTAATCTGCTTATGTATCCTTTGTTTTATTGGTGTTTCCAAAGTAAAAGCACAATCTAAAATCCCTTCAGATAGCATACAGGAAAAGATGCAATGGTTCGCAGATGCCAAACTTGGGATCTTTATTCATTGGGGTATCTATGCTGTTAATGGTATCAGCGAATCCTGGAGCTTCCATAACAAAGAGATTTCTTATCCTGATTATATGCAACAAATCAAAGGGTTCACTGCTTCTAATTATGATGCAAATGCCTGGGCAGAACTCATTAAACAATCTGGAGCCAGATATGCCGTACTTACTACCAAACATCATGATGGAGTAGCACTTTGGCCCACTGCCGAAAGCAAATTAAATGTGGTTGAATCAAGTCCCGCAAGGAAAGATGTTTTAGCCCCTTTTTACAAAGCCTTACAATCGAAAGGGATTAAATCTGGAACCTATTTTTCTTTATTAGATTGGAGCCATCCCGATTATCCTGGATTTCTTAACGATAGCAGCAGATATAAGATATCAGATGCACCAGAAAGATGGGCTCGTTTTCAAACATTTCTAAATCATCAGTTAAGCGAAATAATGGAGCATTATAAACCTGATCTAATGTGGTTTGATGGTGATTGGGAACATAGTGCAGCAGAATGGGATGCGTTGGGGATTAGAAAAAAACTCTTGGGCTATAACCCAAACTTAATCATTAATGGCAGATTAACTGGTTATGGTGATTATGAAACACCTGAACAAAATTTCCCTGTATCCCGACCACAATTCAAATGGTGGGAACTATGTATGACAACCAATAATAATTGGGGATATCAACAAAAGGATACAAATTGGAAAACACCCTATGAAATCATCAGTATTTTTGTTGATGCCGTTTCAAATGGTGGAAACTTATTGTTGGATATTGGTCCTAAACCAGATGGCAGCATTCCAGTAGAGCAAATCAATATTTTAAGGGAATTAGGTAAATGGAATCAGAGAAATGGAGCTGCTATTTTTAACCAATTAGGAGGCATCGCACAGGGACACTTTTATGGTCCTACTACTCTGTCAAAAGACAGTACGATACTCTACCTTTTTTTACAAGGTAAGGCTAGCGGACAAATCATGCTGAAGGGACTCGAATCTAAAATTGAAGAAATTGAAGTTTTGGGAAACGGGACTAAGCTTCCCCATAAAATTGTGGGAAAAATTTCTTGGAGTAAAGTACCCGGACTTGTTTATATAGATGTACCCGATAATGTATTAGATCCATACATCACAGTTTTAAAATTGACATTAAATAAACCCATTAAACTTTATAGTGGTAAAGGAGGTTTATAATACTGCAATTTGTAGGAAGTCTACTACAAAAACAAAAAGGCGCAAACTACAAACTCTGCATTAAATCTGCTGTTCTTTTACAGTAGAAATTAAGCAATAGAAGCAGCCTTTCATCAAAAACAAAACCCCTAGGTTATGTTGGAAAAAGTTTTAATAGTAAACGATAACGAGCTCTTGCTGATGATTGCCAAGAAGATGATTAGTATATCAAATTTTGCTAAAGAAACAATCACTGCAACTGATGGTTTAGAAGCATTGGAAGTTTTTGATGACTTATTAGAAAATGAAACAGACCCTTCCAGCAAAGCCCCTGAATTTATGTTTTTAGATCTACATATGCCGAATATGAATGGATGGGAATTTTTAAAGATTTTTACTGAAAAATATAGTGTACACTTTCCAAATTTAAAAGTGTCTATTTTATCAGCTTCAGTTGAGATGGAAGAGATTCTAACCTTATTAAAATACCCGATTGTTGTTGATTTTGTTGCCACTCCTATTAGCGAGGAAGTTTTAGAAAATGTAAAACATAAATATTTTCAAAAAGAATTTCAATTAGCCTAAGGTTTTTATTTAAACAGAATCGTTAAAATATAAAACTAATTCTCCATTTTTTTCGGACTTATAATAATACGGTGTTTTAAGCAGTTAAATACGGTGTTTACACGAAGCTAAATTTTTTTGATTTAATTTAAATTTATGTAGTGAAATTCCGGTACCGATATTTGTTTTTCTTTTTTATTTTCCTCTTTCTCTTAAAAGTTGGTTCTGGGCAAACTTGTACAACACTAGGTCAGAACCCAACCACTGCTTTCCCAGTTTGTGGAACTACAACTTTTTTACAAAAAATAGTACCCCATTGTGGAGGAAGACCAGTACCTACACCCTGTTCTTCAAATGCAGGATACTCAGACATTAACCCATTCTGGTATAAGTTTACCTGTTTTTCATCTGGTCAATTTGCATTTACGATAACTCCAATTAATGCAAATGACGATTATGATTGGGAACTTTTTGATATCACGGGTCATGACCCCATGGATATTTATACCAATAGTAGTTTAATCATTTCAGCGAATTGGTCTGGTATGTATGGACCAACTGGAGCGGGTGCCGCAGGTAAAAAATGGTTTGAATGTGCCTCTGCAGTTGTGAATGGCAATCCTACTTTTAGTACCATGCCAAATTTAATAGCAGGTCACAATTATATTTTATTGGTCAGTAATTTTTCACCTTCTCAAGTAGGATATAACCTTTCCTTTCAAGGAGGCACTGCAAGTATCATTGATCCTATCACCCCATTTCTTACAAATGGATACGCAGTATGTGATGGGTCAAAAGTTTTATTAACGCTTAACAAAAAAATGAAATGTAACAGTTTAGCAGCTGATGGTTCTGACTTTAGCATTTCTGGTTCTGCTGCAAATAATATCGTAAAAGCAGTGGGTAGAGGTTGTGCTTTGTCATTTGATACTGATACATTAGAGTTAACAATGCAAAACACTTTATTACCAGGAAATTATACGGTTACTTCAAAAATAGGAACAGACAATAATACATTATTAGATGATTGTGGCAACCAGTTACCTGTGGGATTAACTGAAAACTTTCTCTATGAAACAGCTGTTCCAACACCAATAGATAGTATAGCACCCATACTTTGTATTCAAGATACTTTAAAACTTGTTTTAAAGAAACCTATCAATTGTAACACAATTGCTACTGATGGTTCTGATTTTTTTATAACAGGGCCAGCTTCCGTAAATATCAAAGCCGCAAAGGGAATATGCAATAATGGTTTTACTGATATCATTCAATTGATACTTACAAGTCCTATTAAAATAACTGGTTCTTATCAAATTCATGTAAAAGTTGGTACTGACGGAAATACTATTTTAAATGAATGCGGCAAAGCTACCACAGTAGGTTCGACGCTCAATTTCAACATCACCAATGTTACCAATGCGAATTTTACTACTCATATAAATACCGGGTGCTCGTTCGACACTATAAATTTATTTCATGATGCGAATAATGGCGCTAATCAATGGAACTGGCAATTAGATAATGGTTCATCAAGTAGTTTGCAAAATCCTATTTTTAAATTTAATCAGTTGGGCAAAGTCCATGTTTTGTTAACTGTGTCCAACGGTTATTGCAGTGATAGTAGTTCCTCGGATATCATTTTACCTAATTTTTTTCCATCTCCTTCTATTACAGTTTCAAATGTTAGTTCTATCTGCCAGGGGAATGTTTTAACCTTTAATACAGCAGTAAATGGTGGTACCCAACCTTATCAATATACATGGCTTGGACCCAATGGCTTTAATTCCAATATTATTAATCCTTCCATTTCTAATATCACTAGTAATGCATCAGGAAATTATAGCGTCATTGTAACTGATAATAATGGCTGCTCTGCAAATTTCATTACAAGTGTAAATGTAAAATTGCCACCCATTGTTAATGCTATAACAGGACCGAATGGAGGTTGTGTAGGCAGTTCCATCACACTAACCAATAGTACTGCGAATGGAATCTGGAGTTCCAATAACCCTTCGGTTGCAACAATTGATCCTTACTCAGGTAAAGTAAATTTCATCAGTGCAGGTTCAACCACTATACAATACGATGTTACGGGAAATGGTTGCACAAATAGTGTAACATATAATCTCATTTCAAACAGCGTTAGCTTACATCCAGATATTATAGAATGTAATAATGGCATTACGCATTTTAATGCTACAGATAATTATTATGGAGTAACATATAGTAATAGTAATTCTACTAATACCTTTTTATGGAGTATCATTGGCGGGCCATTCACTTACCAGGAAACTACAACAACAACAAGTCAATATCCTTCTGCACAATTACAAACTGGAAATACTTTTTTAGTAAATATTCAATTCACTTCAAATGGTGTGAGTTGTAATGCACAACAAAAGATCTATAGAAATACAGGCTCAGCTGATACTATTATAAGTTCACACGACACAACAATATGCAGCAATACTTCCCCAATAGCTTTGAAAGCAGCAGTTTCTTCAAGTACCAATGCATTCCAATGGAGTACCAACGGAACTGGAAGCTTTTCAAATGTCAACGGTCTTAATACCACTTATACGCCAAGTATGGCAGATAAAGTTTCCGGGATTGTTAAAATATATTTTTCTGCGAGTTCAAATGTCAATACTACTGGAAGTTGTGGAATAGGATATGGAAAGGATTCAATGATTTTAAGAATTTATCCTCCTAATATAGCTTCCAATACAAGTCAAACAATCTGTTCCAATCAAGTTGTCAATTTCATTCCCAACAGTTCGATCCCTGGTAGTTTTTTTTCATGGTCATCATCTATTTCCTCAGGTGTTGCATATGGAAATTCAGGATCTGGAACAAGTTCTATAAATGATTCATTGGTTAATGGCTCAAATGTATTAGATGCAGTTGTAGTATATAACATTACAGCATTTGCATTTACTCCAACTCATGCAACTTGTATCGGGGATCCTTTTAATTATACGGTTAGCATTAAAGCTAAACCAAGTGTAATAATCACCAATAATACAACCGAAATTTGTAGCGGAAATACTATTAATATCAAATTCAATACTACAATTGCAGGTTCAACATATACCTGGAATTCAAGTGTTATTAAGGGGGTTGTAAATGGTAATTCATCAAATGTAATCGTGGGTTCAAATCAATTCATTGTAGATTCACTTTATAATGTTTTTAATTCAAACTCAAAAGTTCGCTATTATATTAATGCAATATCCAGTTCAGGTTGCATTGGTACTGATTCAACTGATGTATTGATCTTTGCGAATCCCACCACAGCAAATGCAGGAACTGACCAAGTTCTTTGCAATGATAACAGCAGCATTTTATCAGCAAATATTCCAGGAATTGGCATTGGCAATTGGGATCAATTGTCAGGTCCAACTTCTGTTAATTTCGGAACAGCATCCTCTCCTTTTAGTACCATCACTGGTTTAACTACTGGGACCTATCAATTAAAATGGTCTATCACAAATGGTTCTTGTAATGTTTCAAAAGACACCGTACAACTGGTCATTTTTCCGATATCATTTGGAGGAATCATTTCTAGCGATGCCATTGTATGTGAAGGATCAAATTCAAATAACTTAACACTTTCAGGATCTATCGGCCAAATTGTTAGATGGGAATTCTCAACCGATGCCGGGCTTATATGGACAACAATCAATAATACAACAACCAATTATACCTACAATAATCTTACCCAAACAACTTTATTTAGAGCAATTGTTCAAAGTGGTAATTGTAGTATCGCTTATTCTAATACTGTTACAATTACTGTTAATGCATTATCAAAAGCTGGAACAGTTACTGCAGATACTAATGTTTGTATTAATAGTAATAGTGGTACGCTTCAATTAAATGGATTTACTGGAAGTATTCAATTTTGGGAGTATTCAACAGATGCTGGAACTACCTGGCCATTAATTAAAAATACAACCAATAGAAATTCATTTACTAATTTAACTGCTACCACTTTATACAGAGCCGTAGTACAAAACGGGATTTGTGCTACTGTGAAAAGCAATTATGTAACTGTCACAGTGAGTCCGCCTACAATTCCAGGAACACTTGCTACTAATGCAACAGTATGTGCTAATTCGAATAATGGTTTATTATTGCTTTCTGGCTACACTGGTGCTATTGTAAATTGGGAATCTTCAAATGATAATGGGAATAGTTGGTCGGGGCTTTCAAATACAAGTTCCCAAAACCCTTATAATAATCTTTCTGCATCCACATCTTATAGAGTTCTCGTTCAAAGTGGCAGTTGCCCTGCTATATATAGTAACACAAGTTCTATCTCAGTTTTACAACCAGTAACAACTTCCAATGCAGGGCCCGATCAGGTTTTATGTAATAATAATGTAACCAGCCTTTCTGCTAATATTTCCTCAATAGGAACAGGGTTTTGGTCTGCGCTACTTTCTAATCCTACAACTGCTTCTATTATTAATACAGCTGATCCTAATTCTTTGTTAAGTGGATTAGCAACAGGTAGCTACCAATTTGTGTGGACTATTTCAAATGGCCAATGCTTTACATCAAAAGATACCGTTGTAATTAAAATAAATGCCCAAACCATACCTGGTTCAGTATCTGGTTCTAATACGGTATGTAAAAGTTCTAATACTGGCAATATTATTTTAACTGGCTATATCGGTAATATCGTGAATTGGGAATCATCAATTGACAATGGAAATAATTGGACGATCATTTCCAATAACACCAATAGCTTAACTTATAATAATTTAACTACAACAACAATTTATAGAGCTGCAGTTCAAAGTGGTTCATGTGCCCCGCTTTATTCTAATAATGCAATAATTACTGTATTATCACCCGTATCAATTGCCCTTGCAGGCCCAGATCAAGCAATATGCAACACTACTGTTGCAACGCTTGCTGCTAACATGCCTACATCAGGAACTGGTTCTTGGAGCGCCCTCAGTGGGAATCCAACTAATATAACTTTTACAAATATTGCTGATCCAAATACAACAATTAATGGATTATTGAATGGAAGTTATATGTTGGTCTGGACTATTGATAATGGAGTTTGTACCAGTTCAAAAGATACTGTTCAAATAATTGTTTACCCCGAAACAGTTCCAGGTATTTTAAGTGCAGATGCAACAGTTTGTGCTAGTTCAAATAATGGAACGATTTCACTGAATGGATATTCAGGTGCCATTTTGCAATGGGAATCATCTACGAATGGTAGTAATTGGAATGCTATTACAAATACAAACAATTCTCAAAATTATTCTAATCTAACAAGCTCTACTAATTACAGAGTATCAGTAAAAAATGCTGTCTGTCCTTCTTTATACTCTAACTTAATTCGCATTTCCGTTTCACCAGCTACCACTATTGCTAATGCTGGTCCTGATACCACACTAATTAATGGTTTTTCAAGTTACAAATTGGAAGGAAATATGCCAGGTTCAGGAGTTGGTGTATGGACTGTAATTCCACCTTATGGCCCATCTAATTTAATCTTTACTGATACATCAGATCCAACTGCTACAATTAGAAAACTTACTTATCATTTAGGAGATTCTACTACTAACCCTATTACTCCTCCATCAGATGGTGTTTACCATTTAAAATGGACGATCACTAATAGTATATGTCCTTCTTCAGAAAGTAATATGGTGGTAACCGTTCAACCACCTACCAACCCTGGCATTGTTAGAATTGATACCGTTGCCTGTACCGGAAATAATAGTGGTTTCATTTCCGTAAATGGATATTTCGGAAATATTCTACAATGGGAAGATTCAACCTCTTTGCATCCAAGTTGGAATATCATTAGTAGAACGGTAGGCACAAATCAAGACAGTTTGCACTATGATAATCTTACTTCTACAACTTATTATCGTGCTTTAGTTAAAAATGGTGTTGGGTTATCACTCTATTCAGGAATTGCAGCTACTATTACTATTTTAGATGCGGTAACAAAGGCAGACGCTGGAAAAGATAGCAGCATATGTAATACTAGTTCTATTCAATTATGGGGGAATAGACCAACTTCTGGCACTGGTACCTGGAGTTATATCCCAGGTGGCCCAAGTACTCCTTCTTTCAGTAATTTAAAAAATCCAAATGCAATTTTATCAGGGCTTACTATTGGAACCTATCAATTTATTTGGACAATAGCGAATGGAAGTTGTAATAATTCAATTGACACTGTGAAAATTACAATTGATGCTCCTACCATTGCAGGTACCATTATTTCTTCTAATACTGTTTGTGACAATAATAATTCAGGCACTTTATATTTGAATGGATACACGGGCTCCGTTTTATCTGGAAATTATTCAACTGATAACGGACTCAATTGGTTTCCAGTTGCAAATACTGCCAATAAGAATAGTTTTGTTTACACTAATCTTCCTTCCACTACAAAATTTAGAGCCGAGGTTAAAAATGGTTCCTGCCCTTCATTGTTTACAAATATTGTTACCATTACGGTTCTCCAAACTGTAACAAAAGCAGATGCAGGGATTGATCAAAAACTTTGCAATCAAACTACTACTTCACTATCCGCAAATACCGCATTAATTGGCACTGGAAAATGGACATCATTAACAGGAAATCCCTCCGCCATCAGTTTTACAAATCCGCATGACCCACGTAGTTCAATATCTGGTTTAATCACAGGAACGTATCAATTTGTTTGGACAATTTCAAATGTTTTATGTACTGATTCAAAAGATACGGTTCAGGTTTCAGTGTATACAACAACCAATGCTGGCCATCTTAGTTCTGATGCGATAGTATGTGCAAATACAAACAGCAATACATTAATACTTTCAGGATTCAACAGCACTATCCTACAGTGGGAATCTTCAATTAATAATGGCGGAAGTTGGAATGTAATAAGTAACAATAACAGCACATATCAATATAGCAATTTAAATACAACAACTAAATTCCGAGCACTTGTACAAAATAATATTTGCCCTTCCATTTATTCAAATATTGTAAACATTCAGGTACTACAACCAGTAACCATTGCAAATGCAGGTTTGGATCAAAAAATATGTAATCTGGCAACTACTACCCTTGCTGCAAATACTGCAAGTTCTGGCACTGGATTTTGGACTTCATTATCCAATAACCCGTCTCTTGTTAATTTTAATAATTCAGCAGATCCTAATACAATTGTTTCAGGTTTAATACCAGGGACCTATCAATTTGTTTGGACCATTACAAATACCCTTTGTTCAACATCTAAAGACACCGTTCAAATTGTAATATATCCCAATACCATTGCAGGTAATCTTGTTGCAGATAAATTTGTTTGTGCTGATGCAAATAGCGGAAAATTAACCCTATCAGGATATCTTGGAAATATAAGACAATGGGAATCTTCTATTGATAATGGAATAAACTGGATTTCAATTAACACAAATAGTGATACCTATAATTACACTAATTTAATCAGTAATACAAAGTTCAGAGCGCAAGTGCAAAATGGCCCATGTAATATTATTTACAGCAATGAAGTACATATTACCGTGAACCCAATTTCAAACCCAGGAATATTATCATCTTCAGATACACTAGTCTGTGCAAACTATAATAGTGGTTCGATGAATTTGAAAGGATATACTGGATCTATCATTCATTGGGAGCTTTCAGAAGACAATGGAAAGAGTTGGACTATTGTGGATAATTCAAGTAGTAGCTTCTACTTTACTAATTTAACTAAATCTTCTATATGGAGAGTTCTTGTACAAAATGGTGTTTGTGCTACTTCTTATTCAAATGCATTAGCTGTTTCTACGAATCTTCCTACTGTTGCAGGAAGCATCTCAGGAAATGCTACAGTTTGTTTTAATACGAATAGTGGTAATATTAAACTGGAGGGAAATACTGGATCGATTTTACATTGGGAATCGTCGAATGACAATGGTAATACTTGGACAATCATTCAGAATACAAATAATATATTCTCTTTCCAACAATTGACCACTACAACACTTTACAGAGCACTTGTTCAAAACGGAATCTGTGCAATTCAATACAGCAATACTGTAAAAATCAATATAGTACAACCTGTAACCATTGCCAATGCAGGTAATAATCAAGTCATCTGTAACTTAAATACAACAACTCAATTGCAAGGCAATACAGCAATTATCGGGCAAGGAATCTGGACACTGACAAATGGACCATCGGATATTTATTTTAATGATGCAACAATTCCAAATGCAGTGGTAAATGGACTTGTTCCAGGTACCTATGAATTTAAATGGATGATTGATAATGGAATCTGTACTGCATCTTCTAGTAATGTAACTGTAATAGTAGATCGATTAAAAGCAGATTTCGGATTAAATGCTATTAATAATTGTGGTAGAACCACATACGATTTTATTGATGCATCGAAAGCATTATTCGGAATTGCAAGTTGGAAATGGTCAAGCGCTCCGTCTGATACAACTAATACAAAAAACTATAACAAATCATACCCTTTTGCGGGACAAAATAAAGTAAGTCTTACTGTTCAAAGTAATACAGGTTGCATTGCAACTACCAATGCAAATTTCCAAGTGAAAGTATTTTCGGTTCCAAAAGTTAATATCAATGCTATTAATGAAGCATGCAAAATTCAATTGATGCAACTTTCTTCTAATTTAAATTCTAAGGATAGTATTTTCTCGATTTTATGGAATTTAGGTAATGGTATTAATTCGAAAGACAGTACGGTAACTGTTCAATATTTTAGCGAAGGAAAATATACTGTCAAACTATTGGTATCAACTATCAACAATTGTTATGATTCAACTTATAAATCACTTATAATCCATCCTTTACCAACCGTTGTTGTTCCTTCTAATAATTTTGTTTGCAAAGGAGATACATTAAATATAATTGCAACTGGCGCCATGAATTATATATGGATGGATCAACAAAACAATATCGTTTGTAATTCATGTGAGTCCATAAAAATATTCCCAAATTCAAATAGCAGTTATAGTGTCATTGGTTACAATCAATATGGATGCAGCCAGATTACAAATACAAGCGTAACGGTAGTTCAGCCATTTAAAATTCAGGCCTCACTCATTGATACTATTTGTTTGGGCTCATCATTAAACTTAACTATTACTGGTGCAGAGAGTTATACATGGTTAACCGATCCTGGATTAAGTAATTACTATAGTCATAATCCTGTTGCAACTCCAAAAACAACAACAACATATACTGTAATTGGAAGAGATAATTATTCATGTTTTACAGATACAGCAAAAATTAATTTGGTAGTTGGTGAACCTACGCTCTTTAATCTTGCTGCTGATACTGCGGTTCAGGCAGGTGTACAATTTATGTTGGTCCCAAATAGTAATAAACCAGAGAATATCCGTAGATGGCAATGGACGGGAAATGCTATTTTCACTTGCGATAATTGTCAAACAACAGTTGCAAAAGTTTCAAATGATGCTGAAATAATTTGTACTGCCACCAATTTATTTGGTTGTAAAACGATAGATACTATATCAATTAAAACATTCTGCCCTAATTCTGAAATTTTTATTCCGAATGCTTTCTCACCAGATGGAGATGGAATTAATGATATGCTATTTGTTCAAGGTTCGGGTATTAAACTGATTAAGAGTTTTAGAATTTATAGTCGCTGGGGGGAATTAGTTTTCGAAAAAAACAATTTCTTACCTGGTGATCCATCAAATGGCTGGGATGGCAAAATAAGGGGTAAGGCAGCTGCACAAGATGTATTTGTTTACATATGTGAAGCAATTTGTGAAAAAGGAATACCAGCCACTTTTAAAGGAAATGTTACTGTATTAAAATAATTGGGTGATGAAAAAGTTTTTATTTTGTTTAATCTTTATGCTTGCCTGGTTTTGGCAAAACCTACATGCACAAGATTTTACTTTTTCACAATTCTATGAACAACCCATTCTTAGAAACCCTGCACTAGCCGGCGTATTTACTGGAGATCTACGAGTAGCAACTGCTTACCGTGATCAATGGTCAAGTATCACAGTACCATTTCGAACAACTTCGTTAAGTGTAGAATATAAAGTTCCCGTAAACGAAAAAAATGATTACCTCACATTATCATCTCAAATGAGTGTTGATGCTGCTGGTGATATTAGTCTTAAACGAACTCAATTCAAACCAGCATTGAATTTTCATAAATCTCTGAGTGGCAATAGAGACACTTATTTATCCGGTGCATTTATGTTTGGCATCGTATCAAGTCATTTCGATGCATCGAAATTAATTTTGGGCGACCAATATCGGAATAGTGCCTATAGCCCTTCAAATCCCAGCTCCCAGCCCATCGTTAATACCGGATATTCTTATTGGGATCTTTCGAGTGGTTTATGTTTTAGCACTAATTTAAATACACGTTCAAACTTTTACATTGCCGTCGGCATGACGCATGTAACAAATCCAGTCATCAAATCTACAACCGGCTCTGTACCAGATGCTGTGCCACCAAAATATTCTATCAATACAGGACTTCATAAACAATTCGGTTATAAAAATCATATTAAAGCCTTTGCAGATTATTTTGCACAAGGTGGCAATAGACAGTTTTTAGGCGGCATGCTATATGGCGTTAACATTAGAGAATATAACAATGCCGAACCTGATATTTTTTATGTGGGTAGTTTTTTAAGATGGGGCGATGCAATTATTCCTGCTGTGAATGTTGGACTTAGCCACTTTAATGTAGGAGTAAGTTACGATATCAATATCTCAAATCTTAATGTAGCATCTAATTGGAGGGGTGGACTTGAATTAACTATCTCTTATACTGATTTCTTACAGATCAGAAATACCTCCATCGACAAAGTAAGGTGTACAAGATTTTAAGTTGCCTTATTTCTTCTGTCCTTTATTTAATTTAATGAAGTAGATCACAACATTCGAATAAAGGTCGCTGGATACACTTACTTCTGTTCTTTTATTATCTGAATCTGTAATTACCATTAATGCAGAATTTGGGGGCGTGAGACCAAGATTTTCTGCAAAAAATATCATTTCATTTTTGCTTTGGTCATAATCCAACTTAACAAAGAAACTAATGGGTTTATTTACCTGAAGTAATTCTTTATATACCAGAATTTGTTTATTGAAAATAACTGAAACGGTATCATAATCAAATACCCCATTATCATATAAATCTATACGTACAAAGTCAGAAGTTGAATAAATTTGTAAAGGTTTTTTAGGAATCCTTTTAGTCATTTCATTAATAATATCCGATTCTTTAAGCCTAGGAGACATATCCAACATTTCAATCATCTGCATTTTTTTACCCTCAGGTACAGCAACTTTTTTCTCTTTATTATTTTCTACAAGATTTGGAACTTTTTCTACTAAAGCATCCGTTTTTTTAACCCTGGTTGTTTCAGCATTTTTCAAATAAACTGATTGCTTTTTCTCAGCTTCAGCTGGTACTACTTTTTTAATTTCTTCTTTGATTACTACCGGAGTTTTCAAGGCAATAGTACTTTCTGTTATGCTATTAGATGGCAAAACTTTACTTGTATCTACATCTAACTTTAATTTCCTAGCAATTGCATAAAATTCAGCTGAATGATAGTTTGAATCAGCCTTTATTTTAGTAATATCCAGCTCCCTACCAGAAGGTATCCACTTTGGTTTGGCTCCTTTGGTAATAATTAAATCGGATCTTCTATTTGCAAGTTGCTTGCCACTGTTATAGGTTGTATCTTCTTTACATTGCATGATAAAATGCTCTTTCCCAAAGAAATCGATATTAATTCTGGATGTATTAACCCCTTTACTCATCAGATACCATCGAACTGATTCTGATCTTTTTCTAGATAATTTAATATTTGCTTCCAGAGAACCTTTACAATCTGTAAATGATGCAATCAGAATATTTAATTCAGGATTTTTTTCAAGTACCGAAACTATTTCATCTAATTGAGAGAAGTCCTCTACTCTCACTTTAGCACTGGCGAAATTATAATAGACATTTCGTCTGATGAAAGTGATGGCATTAATAGAGTCCATAAAATGTTTTTCAACATTTTCTTGCTCCATAGCTTTTGTAATAATCACAGGTTTAGGTTCTGGATTTTTTACTTCCGCAACTATTTTTTTCAAAGTATCAACAATAACAGTATCCTTTTTAAGGGAATTCGTTTTTACGGTATCAATAATTTTAATCTTAACAGTTCTGAAGATTTCCAGGCAACAGGAAGAAAAACGGTCTGAACTTAAATACCCTGTATCTGATGCATCCATTTTATAATATTCATCGTCCTTCACTGAATTATAAGGAACTCCTAAATGAGCTATTGGATTGTTCCATTTATTTAGAGATAATGAACCCGAGGTTTCATAAATATCCAATCCACCCATTCCTAATCTTCCATCAGAACTAAATGTGAGTTTAGATTCTGCTGCATAATAAAAAGGTGTTACATCATTTCCTTGCGTATTTATAGTTGAACCTAAATTCAAAGCATTACCGCTTGGTTTTTCTCCATCCATAGCTACCATCCATAAATCATATTTTCCAAACCCTCCGGGTTGATTCGAAGAAAATAAAAGCCATTTACCATCCGCTGAAATAAATGGTTGTTTTGATTGATATCCTTTTAGATTTATAGGAGCGGGCAGAGGAATTGGATTAGACCATTTCGAATGAATATCAGATCTTTTCATGTAATAAATAGCAAAGGGTTGCACACCGGATTTTACATCATTCTTCCATGCTGTTAGGAACATCGTATTACCATCATTTGAAAATGAATTTGCCGCCATGTTCACATCATCAGCTATTTGATCGATCGCTTTGCTTACATTACCTCTTATAAAATCAGCTTTATATAAACGTAATGGGTAAATTTTTTGTTGATTATTATTTATTTCATGTCTTGAACTACTAAACCAATATTCTTTATTATTCAATTTCTCTAAAGCAAAATTTGATCCGTCTTCAGAAGAAGTAGCTTGCATTTTAGTAATAGTTGCAACTGGCTTCAATGACTTACTGGCTAATATAAGATTGCAAGAAGCAATTCCCTGATTTGCTTTTTCAACATAACTGTCTTTGTTATGGTATTTTTTCAAGAATGAATTGAAAGCAGAGACTGCTTTTTGGGGATCGTTATTCGCAAGCAAACAATATCCATACCATAATTCCGCTAATGGATATTGGCCATCTTTTGAAGAAATATATTGTTGGTATTGAGTTGCAGCATCCTGATAATGTTCATATAGTCTATAGGAATCTGCGAGTTTATAAGTTACCCTGTTAATACTTGATTCTTTAATTTTATGAATTGGGCTTTTTGAATAAGATTGAGTGGGATACACTAAAGATTCTGAAGACTCTGAAATAGGTGTCTCATAAAGAATCGTAGAATACAAAATCGCGGCATTATAATAATCTTTATTCTTAAAACTCTCATCAGCCCTACGCTCAATTTTTTGAGCTGACTGTGCCCAAATATATCCCCCCCCTGTCATTGAAAAAATCAATGCAGCAACAGTTAAAATAATATATTTATTATTTACAGTCTTGGGCATACAAATTTTGTAACTGGTGTTTTTTTAGGATTTACAAAACTGATTGACAGTTCATAACCTCCACTATTTGTTGAAGCAGTTTTTAATTGCGATGTATTAAAATCATAACTAAAACCAATTGTCAATCCGTTTATATGAATTCCAACATTTGGAGCAACAGCATCATTAATTCGATAGCTGCCACCAAAAATCAAATCCTTATAAGGATCTATTTTTAAATCGAAAGAAAGACCTGCAATGATTTCATTGCTACCTCCTTGACTTAAATAAATGGCATTCGGCATTAAATCTATCAGATCCATCAAATGAATTCTGAATCCCCCATGAAACGAATAGCGAATGGGTACTTTATTACTATTAGAACTAGAAATAAATCGATTTTCCGGTTCAGTTGGATGATATACACTAAAACCTAAAAATGGATTAAGCGTATGATTAGGATCCCCATCAAAATATAATAAACCAAAACTTCCATCCAATGAAGTGGCAGTTGGGTAAGTAAAATTTTCATTGGAAGGAATGGTTGGGTCAAATCCGATTAAGGGATTGAATTGATTTCCAAATTGAAAATTTCCTGGGTCTACCCTTCTATTCAAAAACCCGATTTGAAATCCACTTGCTAATATTTGATATTGTGTTAGATGCACTTGATAAGAGAGAGATAAATAACCACTGGTATAATGGTATCCTCCATCCTCCGTTTTTTGATTAAACAAAGTGACACCTAATCCGAAATTTCTAGGCAGTGAAATATCTGCAGAAATGCCTTGTGATAATAGTGCAGAAGAAAGGCTAGGCCATTGTTTACGATAGTTTCCACTCACTCTATAACTTCCATTCATGGCACCTGTAAATGCAGGATTTAACCATTGCGGGTAAGCATAGAATTGTGTGAAATGCGCATCAACTTGAGCATCAGTTTTTCCGTGCATCACGAAAAGTAGAACAAGTATGAAAAAAATGTATTTGCGCATCAGCATTAATTATTTGAGGGACTTATTTTAATTTATCTGATTAAAGTAAATGATCCTTTTTTTACAATGTCTGTTCCATCCTGCATTTTTGCTTGCAAAGTATAGGTATACACACTTGCAGGCGATTTATTTCCTTTATAATTTCCATCCCATCCATTCACTATATCTGTGGAGCTAAAGACCAACTCGCCCCATTGACTATATACCTTTAATCGAAAACTGTTAATAGCTGTTCCATACACGCGAAAGATATCATTGCTTCCATCTCCATTCGGCGTAAAAGCATTGGGAACATATAATCCATTCCCAAATGGATTAATTGTTGTTGCTATAATCTGACTGGTATCACTTGTCTGACAACTAACTAATCCAAGTGCTTTTAGAATTACTTTTTGTGTCTGTCCAGCAGGAATTCCATTTACTATTTCTTTTAATGCTAATATTCCATTTGTTGGATATTGAAAACTTACACCATTATTCAGACTTAATAAATAAGCAGTTGCATCAGGTACTGCATTCCAACTAACAACAATCGAATTGGCCCCTAAAGAGTCGATTTTGAGAATGGGTTTCGCTATTTGATTCCGAACTATAATTTGAACAGTAGCACTTTTTGAAGGACATACAGCGGGTACACTATTGCCATTAATTACATAGCTGGCATTTTTTGTAACACTACTTAATCCATAATAAATTCCTGAATTTATTTTAATTGCGCTTCCTGGTAAGTACCATGAATAAACAGCACCTGTTTGAGGTGATATTACATTTAAGGTATCAGATTCTGCATAGCAAACGGAATCTTTTTGTGCCTTAACCACAAAGTCTAACACAGGTGCAGCCAATTGAACAGTACTACTATCCTTTGAGGCACAAAGTCCCTTTGTTACAGAAACCGTATAAACCCCATTTTTATTTACTGTGATATTCTGGGCAGTCTCCCCAGTACTCCATAAATAGGAATTAAATCCTACCCCAGCATCTAATTTTGCGGTATCCCCACAAACATTTACCGTTTGAAGTAAGGAGGTCTGCATAGGTAGTACCGAAATTAAAATACTATCAATACAAACAAATCCACCACTGGTTCTTGTTATTTTATAAGGTGTTGTGATAGTAGGATTAACAGTGATAAAAGAGTTTGTATCACCTGTAGACCATACATAAGATTTCAATGTTAGCGGGATACTAGTTGAATCTGGATAGTAAGCCCAGATTCCATCGTACCTAGCCCAAATCATTCGCTTTCCTATTGGATCATAATACGCAAGGCCATTCATATTTGATCCAACAGCAGCAGGTGGTTGGTCTCCTTGACCTTTAAATTCTACGAACCCTGCATCAATAGTGGTACGGAACCGAAATGTTTTATTTGTATTAAGCAAATTTTGATTCTGTGTATAATTTCCAGTTGGCTGAAAACCTCCGAATAAATAAAAACGGGACTTATTAAAATCATATCCCACAGCACCCTGATATTTTATTGTAGCATTGTTTACAGGTAGAATATTTTTGAAACTATAGGTTGCCAAATCAAGTTCCCATAAATCTTTTAACCAACAATACATTCCTGACTGACTAGCCCAGGGGCTTCCCAAAGAACATGTACCATCTAACTCATTACCAGAATAACTTCCTTGTCCTGCAAATAAATAAAGCTTTGTACCATTTGAATTGGAGGCCACGAGGTTGCCTCC
This sequence comes from Bacteroidota bacterium, assembly GCA_037127755.1. Lineage (GTDB taxonomy): Bacteria > Bacteroidota > Bacteroidia > Chitinophagales > Chitinophagaceae > Sediminibacterium. The sequence goes on along the minus strand of JBAXXT010000023.1, from coordinate 13,894 downwards.
TTTTGGTGGTACTGAATCAATCAGTGGATTAGATTTTTTTTGTGTCCATCCACTAATATTACTTTCAAAAATCCAGCTCTTCATTTGATTAAACCCAAATCCACCATAAAAACCTGCCTGTTGTGTAGTAGGATTCCAATAGGAAGTTGAACCATAGGAATCGCGATCAATGGTACCATTACCTATTAATGTCCAGCTACCACCAGCTGCAGGAAGTGCATATACAGTATCTCTTCCTCCTCGCCAATATAACAATCGATTATTGGTATCATCAAATGTAAATTCAGTATAATCCCCAGGCCAATTAGTAGCATTGATAGCAGTAACAGCACTATTTTTTAAATCGTATCTGATAATTTGTTGATGAATGATACTATACAAATATTGATTCACCTTATCGTAACCAAATGGTTTAATATTAAATAAAATAGAGTCAATCGCATTTTTCGCAATCAATTGTGTCCAGACCCCAGGTAAAACAGTATCAGGTGCTGGTGCTGGAATTAGATTTAGCAATACAGATACTCCAGGACAAATCAAAGTATCTTTTTGGTATAGAAATCGGTCGCAAGCAGAGCTCTGTCCACTTACTTCCTGATTCGCCATCAGCGTCAAGTAGACTATTGAATAAAAAAAATATCGTACAATTTTATTCACAATTTTTTTTTAACTAATTACAATGCGAGAAAATTTCTTTTAAAAGGAATCAACCGCAATTAACTTACCGTATCGACATATTTCGAAATGCCAATTTAACAGCAAGTAAGAGTAACATTGGGGTAGCAGAAAAAGAACAGGTCAAATTAACCCATTAACTTATTCTTATAAAGTTACGAATTTTACTACGATTCACCCTGAAAGGTGGATTTTAGTCTATTCTTTATAAGAACGATTTGAGTCGACCTTTATTGTACAAATAGGCATAAATAGCCTTAGGCATTAGCCAATGCTCTATCGAGATGAACGTATCCTCCATCCACATAAATAATTTGGCCAGTGGTATGACTAGAAACGGACGACAACAGAAAAGCCACCATATTGGCAATTTCTTCTGTTGTAGTCATTCTTTGTTGAAGAGGAATATGTGAAGTTATTTCTTTAAGTTTTTTCTCCGGTTCAGAAAGTGTTTTGATCCATTTTTCATATTGTGGAGTCATGCATTCTGCCACAACAACTGCATTCACCCTAATATTATACTTAAGAAGCTCAACGGCCCATTCTCGTGTTAAGGCATTTCGCCCCCCATTTGAGGCAGCGTATGCAGAAGTATTTCCCTGACCTGTTTCAGCAGTCTTTGAAGTAATATTAACGATAGATCCTTTACTTTTTATCAGTGAGGGAAGTGCATGATGTGCTAAAAGGTAATAATGCACTAGATTTCGATGCAAACTTTTCATAAAGCCATCATAATCACCATGCTCAAGACCTACACCATCATTCATTCCAGCATTATTTACTAAGCCATCTATTCGATTAAACTTATTCAATACTGCGTTGATTGTTTCTTGTGAAGTTTCGGGGTTCGATAATTCAGCCGTGTATTGCCAGGCTTTTCCACCTGCAGCTTCTACCTCTTGCAACAATTTCAGGTTATCTGCTTCGCTTCTTCCCACAATTACCGGGATGGCAGATTCAGATGCCAGTAGTTTTACGATACCAGCCCCAATGCCTTTTGCTCCTCCCGAAACAATGATCACTTTATTAGAAAGTTGTAAGTCCATCAACTGTATTTTTAAATTTGATAAAAACGTTTAGCATTACCACCAAATAACATTTCCTTTTCAGCATCGGTACAATTACTAAAATGCTGTTTATAAATAGATAATTGCTGTTTATAATTGGCTGCAATCAAGCAAACAGGCCAATCAGACCCATACATCAATCGATCCATTCCAAATGCATTTTTAATGATAGCAAGATATGGGTCAAAATCTGAGGATCTCCAATCCTCCCAATTCGCCTCAGTTACCATTCCACTTACCTTACAAAACACATTCATTTGAAGCCCAAGAGACACCATACTTTTTTCCCATTCAACTATTTGCTGATCTTTAATATTTGGTTTGGCAATATGATCGATCACAAAACGCATTTCGGGAAATTGCTTTACCAGCAACAATGTGGCAGGCAAATGTTTGGGGTAAATTAAAATTTCATAACAATAATTAAATTTCTGCAGTGCAGCAATACCCCTTAGGAATTCAGGAGAAAGCATATACTCTGGTTCTTCTGCCTGAAGAATATGCCTGAATCCTTTAACAATCGGCCATTGTTTCCAATAAGCCAATTGTGATTCAATATCTTCTTTCATGAGATCAACCCAGCCAATTACCGCGCAAATCCATTTATTTTCGGATGATAAGTCAACAAGAAATTTTGTTTCTTCTTCTGATTGATCGGCCTGAACTGCAATACACCCATCTATCCCATTATCTAATAATAAGGGCTCTAAATCTTCTGGCAAAAAGTCCTTCCGGATCACCTGCATGGAATCGTGTATCCAGGCATGTGTTTCAGGATGATAATGCCAAAAATGTTGGTGTGCATCAATCATCATTAAATTGTTTTTGGCTGATAAGCTATGGCCGTTTGAGTTGAAGTTCCCAATCCATCAATCCCCAATGCAACAACATCTCCTGGTTTTAAATAAAGTGGCGGATTCATTCCTAATCCAACACCGGCAGGAGTTCCTGTTGATATAATATCACCAGGCAATAAAGTCATGAACTGGCTGATATAAGAAATAAGATAGGGAACATTAAATATCAAATCATCCGTATTGCTATCCTGTACTATTTTATCATTTAAACTTAGCCACAATCTAAGATGATGCGGATCAGGAATTTCATCTTTAGTAACCAGCCATGGACCCAAAGGTGCAAAACTATCACAGCCTTTTCCTTTATCCCAGGTTCCTCCTCTTTCTAATTGAAATGCTCTTTCACTTACGTCATTATGTAAACAATAACCAGCGATATAGTTCATGGCATCTTGTTCTTCTACATAGCTTGCTCTTTTTGAGATCACAACCGCCAACTCAACTTCCCAGTCTGTTTTAAAAGAATTTTTTGGTATAACGATTGCATCATTTGGGCCTACTATTGAAGTAGTTGATTTGAAAAAAAGAATTGGTTCGGCAGGTATCGCAGCATTTGTTTCCTTTGCATGCTTAGCATAGTTAAGGCCAATACAAACAATCTTCGAAGGTTTTGCAACGGGGCAACCTAAACGAGTTCCCTCTTCAATTTCCTCCAATCTTGTTGCGGCATTTTCAATTTCTTTTTCCAATTTTGATAACCCATCATTGGCAAAGAAATTTTCATCATAATCATTTACTAAAGAACTTACACTATAGTTTTTACCGTTGATATGAACACCTGGCTTTTCATTACCAATCGTTCCAAATCGAATTAATTTCATAATACTATTTCTCTAATTAAGTTGAATAATGGTATCAATATCGTTTAAATCTATCCCATCCAGAAATATAAATACGCCTTCGGCAACCTGTTTGAATTTTACGGAGGTATTAGTATTTAATATGTTTGCAGAATTAATTTTTTCTCCTAATTGGGGTATAAAAATAAAATTATTATTATCTTTTTTATCGAGAATATGAACGTAAGTCGTTTTATTTTTTTTTGTAAGTACTCCCCAATCTTGAGCTGCTACTATATTACCACGAGTACCACGTATACTTACAGCATTTTTATCCATCCACTTTCCAATAATTGCAAGTGTATCGATGAACTCTTTTTGAATAAGTCCATTAGGCTGAGGCCCTACATTTAATAGAAAATTTGCATTTCTTCCAGCAGCATTTACCAAATAATGTATTAGGGCTTTAGATGATTTAAAATTTCTATCCGTTATATTGTATCCCCAGGCTTCATTCATTGTTTCGCAGGTTTCCAATGGTAATTGTGAAATATCTGCACCACCAAATCCTGTAGTATTAACTCCTGGTAAATCTTTTTCAAACATCTGAAAATCTTCCCCTTCGATGGGAAGTAAATGATGATTATTCCCTATTAAACATTGTGGCTGCAGTTTATGAATTAAACTATAAATTTCATCGTAATGCCAGTTCACTTTTGATTTCAAAGTTTTATCAACATCATTATCTAACTGATCCCAATGTCCATCAAACCAAATTGTTGAAACTTCACCATAGTTGGTTAGTAATTCAGTTAACTGAGCTTTCATAAATTTGATGTAAGCATCCCAATTACTTTTTTCAGTTCTTCCAGATTTCTTGCCGGTTTTACCAGTCTCCCATTGATAATCTGATCGATACCAATCCAGTAGAGAATAGTAAAAACATATTTTAACCCCCTGACGGTGGCATTCATCCGCAATTTCTTTTACAACGTCTTTGCCATACTTCGTATTTGTAATTTTCCAATCTGATTCTTTTGTATCAAAATTGCTAAACCCATCATGGTGGCGGGTAATGAGGGTGATATATTGCATCCCTGCATTTTTAGCAATGGTTACCCATTCTTTTGCATTAAACTCTGTAGGATTAAAAACATTTTGTAATAGCTTATAATCTTCCTGGCGAATGCCTCGATTATTCATTACCCATTCTCCATTAGCCAACACACTTGAAGCACCCCAATGAATAAACATTCCAAATTTCATATCTTGAAATTGTTGACGTGCCGCTACGTTTTCCTTGGAAGGAATATATGCTTGCTGTGAAATTGCATAAACTGTCATTAATATGGGTAAAACAAGAAGCAGTAACTTTTTCATGTATCAATTTTTAATTATTCAATTTAATAAAACCACCATCAATAGGATAATCGTTTCCTGTGATGAAACTAGCTTCATCACTGCATAAGTATAGGGCTAATGATGCAATTTCTTTTACATTACCCATTCGGCCAATAGGCTGACTCTTAGATAATTTATCAAACATCTCTTCTTCTTTTCCAGGATAATTTTTTGAAATAAACCCATCCACAAATGGAGTATGAACACGAGCTGGTGAAATGGAATTACATCTTATATTTTCTGATAAATAATCACGGGCAACACTTAGTGTCATAGCATATATGGCTCCTTTACTCATACTATATGCAAAACGATCTGGAAGGCCTACGATTGCAGCTATGGATGCTACATTCAGTATGACTCCTTTTTTATTTTGCTTCATCAAAGGAATTGCACAATGAATAGCATTGTACGCCCCCTGCACATTAACTCGAAAAATTTTCTCAAAATCTTCCTGACTGGTATTTTCAACATTTCCAACATGAGCAATTCCTGCATTATTTACAAGTATATCAAGAGTGCCAATTGAATTAAAAACTTTTGTCATCTCCTGTTGGTCACTAACATCACAACGATATGCTTTTGCGTTGCCTCCACTTGTTTTAATTTCTGTTGCCACTTGTTCAGCTGACTCCAAATTGAATTCAATTATATGTATTGTTGCACCTTGTTTTGCAAAGAGAATGGCCATTGCTTTTCCAATTCCACTTCCTGCTCCAGTTATAGCTGCTGATTTACCTTGTAGACTAAACATAAATTTATTTTAAAGAGAATATTTCATTCATAATCACCCATTTTTCGCCAGGTTTTGCAAATGGCAATGGCTTTTGAAACTGCCACATCAATCTTTCCCATTCCTGCACTTTTTCATTGGCAAGATCAGACTTTCCCTTTGCATCAAAACTAAACAGATCATTCACATCCATGATCATAAACAGACGATTGCTAACTCTGTATATCTGCATATCCTCAATACCCGCTGAGAGAATACTGTCAATAATCTCCGGCCATACTTTTTGATGCCATTCTTCATACCCTTTAATTAAAGAAAGGTCATCATATAAGTCCAATGTGAAACAATATCTTTTCAATTTCAAAACAACATTTAAATGAATTTAATTTATTGGCAAAACCCGATATCCTTTCCACCCAAAATAAAATACGATACTAAAACAGATCACTGGAACAAAATATCCAAGTTGAATATCGCCCGTTACATCACTTATTAAAGCAAGTACTGGCGGCATTATGGCTCCACCTACTATCGACATTACAATTAAACTACTTCCCATTTCAGTATCGGCATCCAATTCTTTTATACCCAAAGAAAAAATGGTAGGGAACATGATAGACATAAAAAATGCTATGGCAATAACAATATAAACTGCTAGCATTCCATGAACAAACATGGCTGCTAATGATAATAGAATATTGATTGCTGCATAGATTGCCAACAAATTGGAAGGCTTGATATATTTCATAAAGAAGGTTCCTGCAAACCTTCCTATCATAAATGCCACTCCACAACCCATTCCTAAATAATCTGCTGCTTTAATTTTATCGATTCCTGAAGCTTTCATCGCATATAGAATAAAAAAACTCAATACACAAACTTGAGCACCAACATAGAAAAATTGAGCAGCGATTGCCCATCTCAAGTGCAGATGACGTAATGTATGTTTAATACTCTTCCCAGATACAGAGGCATCTTTTGCTTTTATTTCTGGTAATTTTATCATCGCGAAAATAATTGCAATCAAAACAATTATACTTCCTAAAACAAAATACGGCGTCTTTACAGAAGCCGCTTCTGAGGCAAGCGCCATTTTCCTTGCAGTTTCCGTCATTGCAGCCAAAGCTTCATCACTACTGCCTTTCGTTAAAATCATCCTGGCACCAATGATGGGTGCTAATGTTACGGCTAACCCATTAAAGGACTGAGCAAAATTTAAACGTTGCGTTGATGTTGCCGGATCTCCTAATAAGGAAGCATAAGGATTTGCAGCAGTTTCTAAAATCGTTAGTCCGCATGCAATAATAAAAAGTGCAGCCAGAAAAAATAAATATTGTTGTGTGTTAGCCGCTGGAATAAACAAAAAAGAACCAAGCGCAAATAAACCAAGGCCTGTTATGATTCCTGCTTTGTACCCATAGGTCTTCATGATATATCCTGCTGGCAAAGCCATTACAAAATAAGCAATAAAAACGGAGGAGTCAATTAGCGAAGATTGTAGTGTAGATAAACTAAAAGACTTCTTTAAATGAGGTATTAAAATTGGATCTAGATTATGAACAAACCCCCACAAAAAAAACAGGGATGTTATCATAATAAAAGCAAAGCGGGTTGAAGCAGCTTTATTGGGCATAGCAATGGTTAGTTATGAAATATACAAGTGTTATCAAGCACTATTGTAAAGAAATAGAAATTTCCATAAAAGATAGCGAAATATTATAAGTTAGATTTTGATTTCATTTTAAAGTGTTTTTCTAGTTTACTGATGATGGCTTGTAAAACATAACTATTGTGTAATTCTCCTTCCACTAATTTCCAATCTATTCTTTTTGTTTTCAATCCTCTTGCTTGCAAAAGAGGCCGATTATTCTGCAGCACAATACTTCTATTCTTCCCTATTATTTTAATCCGCTCTATTTGATCAGAGCTATAAATAACATTAGCTTTTAAATGAATGTATTGTTGGTCATATCTTATTATTATTTGCCATTCCATCAATCTAAATTACTAATATTTTTAGTATTTATAAGAAAAAAAGGCAGTTAAAAAGAATACTGATCTTAGTATATTTATAAAAGACGACTACAAATACAGAAATTTAGCAATTTTGAGAATCACTCTCTTAATAAAATCATTTTTTACAGCATTACGCTAATTTTGCAATATGAAAATCTTATTAATCTCTGTTGGTAAATCAAATGAGCCTTATGTGGAGGAAGGGATTAAAGATTTCACGGGACGTATAAGTAAATACTTTCCTGTAAGCTGGCAAATTATTGCACCACCAAAAATTGCTGCAAGCCTTTCTGAATCGGGATTAAAAAAAGCAGAAGGACTGCTTATACTACAACAAATATTGCAAGATGATTATCTGGTATTGCTGGATGAAAGGGGTCAGTCATTTGATTCACCAGGAATATCACAATTGATTCAACAAAGAGCAAATGAAAGTTGCAAGCGAATTGTTTTTTTGATAGGAGGTGCATTTGGTGTTGATGAACCCGTTTTTAAAAGGGCCAATACAACATGGAGTTTATCGAAACTTGTTTTCCCGCATATGCTAGTTCGACTTATTTTATCAGAACAGATTTATAGAGCTTGTAGCATTTTGAGAAATGAAAAATATCACCATTTATAGTGCTCCGTAATTATATCTAACATAATATTCATCTTCCTTTTTGATATTCCACTTCAGAATATATTAAATTGCCCGCATGTTTACCATCACCGTCATTATTCTTGCAATTACCTGTATCGTTTCTTTTTCAGCTTTTTCAAATGAAAAATTAATGGAAGATTTGATCTTCTATCCTCCTGCAGTAACCAATCGAAATCAGTGGTATCGTTTTATTACTTGTGGGTTTATTCATGCAGATATCATGCATCTGGCTTTTAATATGTATTCTTTTTATCTTTTTGGGAGAATGGTGGAAGAAGCATTCATCCAAATATTTGGAGATAAAGGCAAACTACTTTACATTTTTTTATACATTATTGCACTAATAGTTTGCTTGCTACCCACCTATTTAAATAATAAAGACAATTATCATTATCGGAGTTTAGGTGCTTCAGGGGCTGTATCAGCTGTAATATTCGCAGGAATCTTCATCTACCCTACTATGAAAATGGGATTATTTCTTATTCCAGTAATGGTTCCCGGCTTTGTGTTTGGTCCTATCTTTCTATTGCTTTCTGCATACTTAGCTAAAAGAGGGCATGGAAACATCAATCATTCAGCACATATTTGGGGAGGTGTCTTTGGAATAGTATTTCTAATAATATGCAGTCAGTTTTTGAGCAACTATCGTCCAGTAGAAATGTTTGTAAGTCAGGTTACAGAATATATTAGAGCTTTGTAGGTATTAGTTGTATTTGCAAAATATGATTTGTATTTAATTGTAATTTGAATCGATTATCAATTCGATAACCAACCACCCAAATAATTTTTTTATCGCTCTCTAGTACCCAACAATTTTCTTTTTGCGTTTTAGATAATTTAAGATCCATGAGGAAGCGGCTAATTTTCTTCTTTTTCTGCATCCCTAATGGATAAAAATAATCCCCCAATCTTGGCTTCCTTAATAATAAAGGAAATTTGATTTTATTATAATCCATCAACGCAAATAAATTGTCGGTGTTTATTAACTGGGAAACATTTACTAATTGAGTTTGCTGCAACATTCCTTGAGAAAAAAGTAATTGAGATTCGCCTTCTTCAACCACATGATATTGCGCATTTTGTTTTTCTAATTCAGCAATAATTAACCACTTTCTATTTTTGATAATACGGTGTGTTAATGAAGATACATAGGCAGCATTACCGGCATCCAAAAGCTTGATAATTTCTGGTGTTTGCGATGGACTAAACCCGAATGTTTTCGACATTTCCCAAATGATAGATGTCAGAGATTTTTCCTGTTTTAGTTTTAAAATAGGAATATGAATCTCAGTCCCTTTTTGTTCAAATAAATTGTTCAATTTACCAGCTATCGCATCTTGATAAATTGTTGCCACTTCACTAAAACGCTCAATATTTTCAAGTATATTTTCTTCTACTTCAGGAAATATTTTTTGGATCTGCGGGATTAATTGGTTCCTAAAAAAATTTCTTGTGTACTTATCTGATTCATTAGAAATATCCTCTACATATTGCAATTGATTTTCTTGCGCATAGCTGATGAGCTGTTCTTTTCTTAATTTCAATAAAGGACGTATCAATGACCGTTCTTTTTGAAAAAGTTGGATTCCACGCAAGCCGGATATTCCAGTACCTCTAAAAAAATTCATCAGTACTGTTTCAATATTATCATCTCCATGATGAGCCGTAACCAATAAAACTTGTTTACCTACTTTTTTTTGTACCTCATTTAACAAATCAGCAAACCAATTGTACCGTAGTTTTCTTGCAGCTTCCTGAATAGCAATCTTATTTTGATCGGAGAATTGTTGGGTATTAAATTTCTTTACAAATATTTCAGAGGCGCCAACCATAGAAGACACAAATAATTCATCACGTTCACTATCTGCACCTCTCAACTGAAAATTACAATGAGCAATGCTATAAGAAAACCCAGCAAGTTTTATTAAATCTACAAGTACTACACTATCTACGCCTCCACTTACAGCCAATAATAAATGAATATTCTCCCGATTTAAGTTGGGAAATTGCTTTTGCCAATGACTATTAAATTGAGTGTTTAAATTCATGGGATTCATTAAGCTTTCTTTGCTTCTTTAGCCCATCCGTCTTTTAAGCTTACCGTTCTATTAAAAACTAATTGATCATTTGTACTATCTCTATCAATAACAAAATAACCCTTCCTGATAAATTGAAATGCAACACTTGGGTCATCCGTTTTTAAAGCGGGTTCAGCATATGCATTAGAAATAGTCTGCAAAGAATCCGGATTAATATAGTCCTTGAAATCTCCATCTGCATTAGCCACATCTTCTACTTTAAATAAGCGATCATACAATCTGATTTCTGCTTTAATAGCAGTTGCCGCATTAACCCATTGCAAAGTTCCTTTCACATTTATACCTGAAGTATCTGACCCACTTTTACTTTCTGGAATATAGCTACAATGTAATTCTGCAATATTACCATCAGCATTTTTTATTACTTCATCACACTTAATAATATAGGCGCTTTTTAAACGAACCATTTGACCAGGTGATAATCTAAAATATTTTTTTGGTGCCACTTCCATAAAATCATCTTTCTCCACATAGATTACTTTACTAAATGCAATGCTTCTAGTTCCTGTAGCATGATCCTCCGGATTATTTTCGCTTTCTAATAATTCTGTGGTATCAGGATAATTGGTAATGATAATTTTTAATGGATCAAAAACAACCATTCTTCTTAATGCTGTTTTATTTAGTTGTTCACGAACACAAAATTCTAAGAGACTGAAGTCAATCAAATTTTCTCTTTTTGCCACCCCAATTTTCTCACAAAATTCACGAATGCTTTCTGCCGGATAACCCCTTCTTCTCATTGCCGAAATGGTACTCATTCGAGGATCGTCCCAACCATTCACATGATTTTCATTCACTAACTGCAATAGTTTGCGTTTACTCATCACAGTATACGTCATGTTTAAACGGGCAAACTCATATTGTTTAGAAGGAAAAATCTCTAATTTTTCAATACACCAATCATATAATGCGCGATGAGGAATAAATTCAAGTGTACAAATGCTGTGTGTAATATTTTCTATTGAATCACTTTGACCATGTGCAAAATCGTACATCGGATAAATACACCAAGTGTCACCAGTTCTATGATGATGCGCATGTTTAATACGATAAATGATAGGATCGCGCATATGCATATTGGGGCTAGCCATATCTATTTTAGCACGTACCACTTTCTCTCCGTCATAATATTTGCCTGCACGCATGTCTGCAAACAACCGAAGGTTTTCTAGTACAGATCTACTTCTACATGTATTTTCGATTCCAGCTTGAGTAGGCGTCCCTTTTTCTATCGCGATGGTTTCACTATTACTATCATCTACATACGCCCATCCTTTTTCAATTAATTGCACTGCAAATTGATAGATCTGTTCAAAATAATTGGAAGCATACAATTCCTCAGCCCATTCAAAACCCAACCATTTTACATCTTCTTTAATACTCTCTACATATTCAGTTTCTTCGGTGCTAGGATTCGTGTCATCAAAACGAAGGTTGGTTTTACCCCCGTATTTAAGAGCAAGACCAAAATTCAGGCAAATGCTTTTGGCATGCCCAATATGCAAATAACCATTCGGTTCAGGAGGAAATCTGGTTAGAATGGATTTGTATTTTCCACTATTTAAATCAGCTTCTACTATTTCTTCAATAAAATTCAGGCTCTTGTCTTCGCTCATTTCTAATTCTTTACTAGACAGCAAATGTACGAAATTGGGGGCTTCTTATAAAATGGCACAAATACTATTACAAACAAAAATGCCGCTTCGCCTCATTTAAGATGCGTAACGGCATTTTCACAAAAATATAATTTGCCTTATTTTGAAATAACTACAGATTCAAAAAATGCAGTAGCGTCTTCTTTTTTTGCAGCTGGGTCTGATGAATAGTAAAGTACCTGATGTAAAATGGCACCACTAAAAAACAAATATCCAAATGCCTTTTTACCTTTTAATTGAGGTGCAGTAGAACCTGAACCATCAATTTCAAGATATAATGCGTTTTTACCTTTAAACTGTACAATTTCATCTTTTACAAGTGAAGCCCCGGCCATTTGCCCCATCATGCCGCCTTTAATTTGATCCCATAATCCATCTCCAGCAGATGCAATCACATCTTCAGTTAATCCCATAGGACTTAAGTCGAAAGCCATCCCCATATATGAAACAGCACTATCCTTTTTAAAAGAAAATACTTTTGGACCATTCGGCAAATCAGTTGCCTCAGGCTTTCCAGGGAATACCAGTTTTACTTTTTCAGAAAGGTTTTGTTCAGTTGCTTGAGCGAAAGAGGCTACTGTTATACAAATAGCTACAAAAAATGATAAGATTTGTTTCATAGAGTTTTTTTACAGCGAAAAAATAATACTTATTCTGTTGAAAATGAGAAAATATAGATAATTTATTTACTAAATACTTGATAGCCGGTCATATACTCAATTGAACGTTTCATATCATCATGCAACAACCGATCCACTTCATTAAAACTTACTACTTCTCGGAACCCTTTCATTAATGCTTCTACCTGTGTAGAACTTTTTAAAGGCCTCCTAAAATCGAGCGCTTGAGCGGCACTCATTAATTCAATGGACAAAACTTTTTCTACATTATTAATCACGCGTAAACATTTAGTAGCACCATTGGCACCCATACTCACATGATCTTCCTGATTATTACTTGATGATATACTATCTACAGAAGATGGGGTACAAAGCTGTTTATTTTCACTAACTATTCCGGCAGCAGTATACTGAGGTATCATAAATCCAGAATTCAAACCTGGGTTCTTTACCAGAAATAACGGCAATCCGCGCTGACCACTAATTAATTGATAGGTTCTTCTTTCTGAAATATTAGCTAGTTCACTCATGGCAATAGCCAAATAATCGAGCACCAGGGCCAGGGGCTGGCCATGAAAGTTGCCCCCGCTTACAATTAAATCATCTTCCGGAAAAATATTGGGATTGTCAGTTACTGAATTTGCTTCACGCATAAAAACAGATTGAACATGTTCAAAGGCATCTTTTGTGGCACCATGAACTTGAGGTATACACCTAAAAGAATAAGGATCCTGTACCTGTTTTTTTGAAACCTTAGAAATTTCACTGTCATGTAAATAATTTCTCAAAGCACTGGCTGTTGCAACCTGACCTTTATGAGCACGGATGGAATGAATATGTGGGTCTAATGGCTCCTGAATACAATCAAATGCATCAAAAGACATTGCGCTAATTAAATCGGCCATAGCGATTAAATGTTCAGCTTTTTTCAAACAGTATAACCCATAAGCACACATAAACTGAGTACCATTGATCAGTGCTAAACCCTCTTTACTTTGTAATTGAATGGGCTGCCAATTGAGTTTTTCCATCACCGTTTTACTCTGCTGCTTTTGTCCCTCATAATAAACCTCGCCTAACCCAATTAAAGGCAAACTTAAATGACTAAGTGGAGCCAGGTCACCAGATGCACCTAATGATCCTTGCGTATAAATAACTGGGGTAATATCATTATTGAACAAATCAATCAGGCGTTTTACGGTGTCAATTTGAACACCACTATTGCCATAACTTAAAGATTTTACCTTAAGCATCAGCATTAATTTTACAATTGGTGTAGGCACTTCTTCCCCTAAACCGCAAGCATGGGAAACCAATAAATTATACTGAAGTTGTTCAATGGAACC
>JBAXXT010000022.1:0-42112 GCA_037127755.1 Bacteroidota bacterium | reverse complement strand
GGTTCGTATCTTCTTCCGAGGATTCCTCCAAAAATGGCGGGATGCAAGGTTTTAACACGGCCACCCAAGATGGATGGGTAAGTGGTTAAGCTTTCAACAGCTACACATGGAATGCCTAAGTCTTCCAAAAATTTCTGAGTACCGCCAGTAGAATAAATGGTAATTCCCAAATGCTGTAATTGTTTGGCAATAGGTTCCAGACCGTCTTTATAGAAAACGGAGATAAGTGCTGATTGAATTTTCTTTTGCATGATGAATTTTCTTAACCTGTTATGGTCGATGATAATTTTCCCTTAGGGCTTCGTTTGAAGCCGCAAATGTAAGTTTTCGGAAGCTTTTTTCCATGAATCTATTTTCCACAGCTAGCTGTCAAAGGTTGTTAATAGATAATTTTTTAAAAAATGGATAGAGTTCTGTTTAAGACGAATAAAAAAATAATACTCAAAGCTGCAACAAAGCCTTTCGAGTTTTTATGTAGTAACCAAATTAATACGGAAGCAATCAGCAGATATAATAGAATGGTTTCTGGGATTGTTATAGAAATATTTCGGGTCAGAGAAAAAGGTAGTCGATTGGTTCTTTCGATGATACCGTTCATCTGTGCTATCAAAAAACCGGTTAATGCACCCAACCATTTAAATAAAATTGGGAAGGGGCTTACGATTAGTAATAATAATTCGGCATATAAAATAATGCCAGAAAGTGGTACTACTAAAAAATTAGTGAATAGAAAAAGATTCGGGAACTGATGAAATTGGTACAATACAATTGGTAATGTTAATACCTGTGCAGATAGCGTGATGCTGTTTATTTGCCATACCATTTTCAGTATTGTATTTTTAAAATAGAACCATTGTTCAATATGGGTATTAAATAATACTATGCCTAACACAGCAGCATAAGATAATTGAAAACCAATATCCCATAATAAGAATGGGTCATAGAGTAAAATAAAAAATGCAGAGGCTGCGATGGTATTCAAAGTATTGTTTTTATATCCCAAACTTTTGCTGATCAATAAAAATGAAAAACCAACTGCCGACCTAAGAATGGCTGCAGCACCACCTGTGATAAAACTAAATCCCCATAATATCGAAAGCACAATTACAGTGCGGAAATAATTTTGCCATTTTTTATTTCCAATTGGTTGTAATAAATTAATGAGAAGTCCATATATCATGGCAAGGTGTAATCCACTGATAGCTATGATATGAACAACACCGGTATTGCTATACGATTGAACAAGTGTTCTGTCAAGGTCTTCTCTATAGCCAATCAATAATGCTTCGGCAACAGATTGTTCTGATTTATTTGTAATGGCATTTTTTAAAATTTGTAATATTTGATTTCTTGTTTGGTATAAATAATATTTGAGCGAGGGGCTTGCTTTTTTGTATGCTAGGATTCCATTATTTGGTAGGTACAGTTGAAAATAAATCTGTTGAAAAGCACAGTATCTGACATAATCAAATGTGCCTGCGTTAAAGTTGTTAGTGATATTTTGAATAGGATCTTGAAATTTAATTTCGTCACCAGTATTTAATTTAGATGCAAGGCTATCATTTTTAATATAGATAAGAATATTAGAGGTTGCATTCATCCATTTGCCATGATGTTTCACTGCAACAATGCGAGCTAAGGCTTTCCAGGTCTTTCTTTTTTGAATCAATGGTTCCTGAATAATCGCTTTTATGGTATCATACTTGCTATATCGATAGCCGATCCAGTCAGTATTTTTTCTTAGATCATAATTATTGCAAATCCCCGCACCAAGAACAAATAATAGGGTTTGAAGGGCAAATCCACCAATAGCCATCCATCTAAATTTTCGATCAGTGGGTACTGCTTGAAAGGCAAATAATATTAGGATAGCTCCGATTGCAATTCTTTGTAATAGAACAGTAGTAGGATTGTAATAATAGCCAACTAATATTCCGGTTGAAAATGGAATCAACAAGCGAAGAAAAGGAATGCTTTGCCAACTATTTTTTTGCTGCAAGGGCATCTACTAACCTAATAAAAAAGCCACACTAAAACTAGTGTGGCTTTCAAATCTCGTAGTAAAATTTATTTACTCAGGTTCATACTTCTTTCTTTGTACAGTGTGCGGAAATAAGGATCACGAAGGTCTTTGATAAAACGAATGGCTTCACCGGTACTCTTCATTTCTGGTCCTAATTCTTTGTTTACACCAGGGAATTTATCGAAACTAAAAACGGGTTCTTTAATGGCGTATCCATCCAGTTTATTTTCCATCACAAAATCAGTGAGCTTGGCTTCGCCTAACATCACTTTGGTTGCAATATTTAAATAAGGGATTTGATAAGCTTTAGCGATAAACGGAGTAGTTCTGGAAGCACGTGGATTTGCTTCAATTACAAATACTTTATCTCCTTTAATGGCGAATTGAATATTGATGAGCCCCTTGATTTGTAAAGCGCGTGCAATTTTCTCGCTATAATATTCCATGGTTTCCACGATCAATGGCGTTAAATTAAATGCAGGTAAAACGGCATTACTATCACCGCTATGAATTCCGGCGGGTTCGATATGTTCCATCACACCCATGATATGAAAGTTCTCACCATCAAAAATGGCGTCCACTTCAGCTTCCTGACAACGATCTAAGAAATGATCGATCAGAATCTTATTTCCTGGAAGATGTTTTAATAAACTGATAACTGCTTTCTCAACATCTTCATCATTAATTACAATACGCATTCTTTGTCCCCCAATCACATAGCTAGGGCGCACAAGCACTGGATAGCCCACTTTATTAGCAACAGCCACTGCTTCATCCGCATCTACTGCCGTTCCATATTCAGGATAAGGGATACTGAGTTCTTTTAAAAGGTCGCTGAATCTGCCGCGATCTTCTGCCATATCCATGCTTTCGAAAGAGGTTCCAATGATTGTAACTCCTGTTTCGTGTAATTTTTTGGCCAATTTGAGGGCTGTTTGTCCGCCCAATTGTACAATAATCCCATCTGGTTGTTCCAGATCAATGATTTCTCTAAGATGTTCCCAGAATACAGGCTCGAAGTACAATTTATCGGCCATGTCGAAATCAGTAGAAACGGTTTCAGGATTACAGTTCACCATAATCGCTTCAAAACCGCATTCTTTAATAGCAAGAAGGCCGTGTACACAGCAATAATCGAATTCAATTCCCTGACCAATCCTATTAGGGCCGCTACCTAATACGATGATTTTTTTCTTCTTGGAGGGAATAGATTCGTTTGAGTTTAAAGTTTGATTCATTACTTAGAAATTGCGCAAAAATAGGAGTATCAAAGAAATTTAGTAGTTATTTTTTCACAGCACCATCTTTCATCACCCATTTTACGTCTTCCAATAATTTAATATCCTTGCTAGGGTCGCCTTTCAGTGCTATCAAATCTGCATAAGCGCCCGCTTTGATTTCACCTATTTTATTGGTCTGACCCAGTAATTCTGCTGCCGTAATGGTAGCGGTTTGAATGGCCTGCAGGTTCGTCATCCCAAAGCTAACCATATACGAAAAGTCCATTGCCTGAGACAGCTTCCAATCGTAACCGCCAATATCGGTACCGTAGGCAATTTTAACACCTGCTTTAAGGGCTTTTTTAAACAATTCGGGTTCTGATTGTGTAAAATAGAGGTTGATAGGACTTCCTGCTTTTGCCCTTCCTTCAGCCACATATTCGTTTACATAGATCGTTGGGCACCAGTACACTTTTTTATCCACCATCAATTTGATGCAATCATCGTCCATCCCAAAACCGTGTTCAATACTGGTTGCACCAGCGTTGATGGCTCCAATGATTCCATCACGGGTTACTGCGTGTGCACTGAGTCTTTTATTTGAACGTAGTGTTTCATCTCCAATAGCGTTTATTTCTTCTGTGGTAAAATTGGGAAGGCTTCGATAGGATCCATCGGCTTGTCTGGTATAGCCACGGTCGGCATAAATTTTAATCCAATCAGCTCCATGAGCAATCTGATCCCGAACGGCTCTTCGGCCTTCATCGGCTCCGGTTATTTCCTGCAATCCCTTGGGCATTTTTATTTCCCAGGCATAATCAGATTCTTTAAGTGGATAGTGTCCAGTGGTATTAATAGCAAGGGTAGAGATAAACATTCGGGGTCCCTCCATTTCGCCTTTATTGATGGCTTTTTTGATATCGGCATCTGCAAATCCTGCTCCTTCGGTACCTAAGTCGCGAATGGTGGTGAAGCCGTTCATTAAACTTTGTTTGGCACTTCGCACTGCGCGAATAGTTCGGTAAGGGATGGATTCTTTGAGTACTTGAACATCATAATCCTCACTCGTAATATCGCCTTGCAAAAGCACGTGGGTATGACAATCGATAAGGCCTGCCATCACAGTAAATGCAGAGAGATTGATGGTTGTATCTGCTTTTAATTTAAAACCCGCTGCTGGAGAAATTGACTCGATCAGATTTCCTTTAATAAAGATCACCTGATTCTGTAAAATTTCTCCAGTGCGGGTATTTAAAACCTGACCGCAGGTAATGGCCGTAGTTTTTTGTGCAGCTACAAACCCAATGATAAATAATGATAAAAAGAGGGGGAGTATTTTTTCAGTCATGCTTTTATTTTAAGTTACAATTTAATAATAAACTGTAACAGAAAACTTTTGCTATTGTTCGTTTGCTGCTGGTTGGCTATTAGGCTTTCTCCAAGTGCGGCATTTGTTTTTCCATTCTTCTTTCATTTTTTCTCTTTCTTCCGGGCTCATGTTCTGCCATTTTTCTTTCATCTCATTTTTCCAGTGATTGCGTGGACCGCAGCCCCATCTTCCGTGAAATCCGCCGAACAAAATTTTGCTCAATACCAGGATTCCGATCGCTTGTAAAAAACTGATGGGAGATACGTGTACTACTTCTGTTAATATTCCATTCCATAAACGCATCACTACATAACTTAAGAGTGATCCGAAGGCTGCTGCCATAACAGTGAAGCCGATAATTTTTTTAATCCAAAATTTCTTGTGCATGATATTTTTTTTAATTAATAATTTAATAGTTCGTCGCGAAGGCTTGCTAGCCGTTCTCTCAAATGCAATACAGCATAGCGTTTGCGACTTAATAAGGTATTGATGGTTTCTCCGGTTTGTTCGGCAATTGTTTTAAAGGGTACACCTTCTATTTCGTTTAATACAAATACTTCTTTTTGTGCTACCGGCAATTCATCCAATGCTTCATTCAATGTTTCCCAGAAAAGATTTCTTAAGTAAACCGTCTCCGGATTATTGTCATTGTCGAGAAAAAGTTCTGACCAATCAAAGCCCATATCATCTTCAGCATCTATAAACAGATCTTTAATCAATTCCGGTTTTTGTTTACGCTGTTTATCGGTTATTTTATTTCTTGTAACAGTAAATAACCATGCGGTAAGTTGTTCAATGGGTTTTGTATTTCCAATGAATTGAAAAAAAACATCCTGCAGTATGTCTTCCACATCGGCTTCATTGGTCACCCTTTTACGGATGAAACCCCTCAAGCGTTTGGTGTACGCATTGATCACTTCTGTGATATTGCTCTTGCCTTTTTCTGTCATGTTAGCCGGTATGGTCAATGCATTGTTCATCAATAATAAGGTAGACGGCCAGTAAAAGATAATATTTTAAAAAAAAGTTTATTTTATTTCACGGAGTTCTTCCCATCTAGTGGTATAGCGCGGACTTCTCAGTTCCTGCCGCATCTTCCAATCGCGCTCCACACCTGCCGCCGCAAACTTCAGCGTGTCGTTGCGCATCGCGAAATTGATATTGTCCATCATACTCATGAGCATTCTATTTTTTTCTGAAGCGGGTGCTTTAAACAAGGAAGCCTGAATGGAATTGTCGGGTACAATGCCGCTGAGTATAACGCCGGCTTTCTTGTAGATGCGTCCTTTTTCAAAGAGTCTTTCGGTTAGTTGTAATGCTGCTTTGATGAGTTCGTTAGTGAGCGATGTGGCAATGGGAAGGTTGATATAACTGCTAATGCTAGCGCCATGTTGGTAATAACGCGAATCTGTTACCGGCTCTTTGGCAATCATCATTACACTGATGCAACTGGCGGCCGAGTGTTGTCTGCGTAATTTTTCTGCGGCACGCGAAGTATAAGTAGCAACAGCTTCTTTAATCTGTTCGAGTTCTGTTACTGCAGATCCAAACATGCGTGTGGTAGCAATCATTTTTTTGGTAACGCGTTCGTTTTCCATTTCTCTACTGGCCAAACCATTGAGTTCACGAACTAGTTTGGCGCCCACTACACCACCTAGATTTTTAGTGGCCCAAGCAATATCTTTTTTGCTTAATTCCAGTGCGTTATTAATTTGATAGAGCTGCAATTTTTTTGCGTACTGGTGGCCTACTCCCCAGATATCTTCCACCGGTGTTCTTTCTAATGCCTGTGCTATTTTTCGGGGACTATCCAAGATCAATACACAGTTGGTAACTATTTTATTTTTCTTACACAATCGATTCGCTACTTTGCTGAGAACTTTGGTAGGAGCTACGCCAATAGACACTTTGATGCCGGTCCATTGTTCTACAGTATCCTTTATTTTAAAAGAAATTTCTTGTAAGTCTTTGGGAGCTACATGTGATAAATCCAGAAATGCCTCATCTACCGAATAAACTTCCACGGTTCCAGGAGGGAGCATGGTTCGTAGTGTTTCCATCACACGCCAACTGAGATCACCATAGAGGTTATAATTCGATGAAAAAGTAGCAACCCCATGTTTTTCGATGAGGTCTCTTGCTTTAAAATAAGGACCTCCCATTTCCACGCCGACTTGCTTGGCTTCGTCGGTTCTGGATATGATGCAACCATCGTTATTGCTTAAAACAATCACGGGCCGCCCCTCTAATGCCGGTTGAAATAATTTTTCGCAGGAGCAATAAAAACTGTTGCAGTCGATAATGGCTTTCATAATTTAGAGTAAGCTGTGAATGGCATAGACCACCACCCCCCAGGCAGTATAATTACTGAATTCTTCAATTTGAAGCTGTCCGTACTTTTTATTTTCAGCAATCAGTGTAACGCCCTTCATATGCGTTTGCAGGCGGCGTACCAATAGCTCGCCATTGATCACGGCCACGATTACTTTTCCATTCACCGCCTTGATGCTGCGGTCTACGATCAGTACATCGCCGTGATGAATGCCGGCGCCGATCATGGCATCGCTGTTCATGCGGAAAAAGAAAGTGGCAGGCTTGTTTCGGATCAATTGCTCGTTTAGATCGATGCCCCTTTCCATATAATCGTCGGCGGCTGCCCCGAAGCCCGTGGCATTGGCAGTGGGCACTTCCCACTGGTTGAAATTTTTGCTGCCTTTATAGGAGGCGCTACCCCATTCGTCGCTAAACATGATAAATAAATTTTAATAATGCTAAATTATTTAGTAAATTTATACTAAAATAATTATCGTTATAAAATTTTATTTATGGAAATGAGTAGATTACAACAAGGTGGAAATAGCATTTCGAGTGGTATTCATTTCAGTGAATACTTGCTAGTGGCGCATCCAGGGGTGGATTTGCATGATAAAATTTTGGGTGAGCAGGAATATTTTTCGATGCACTATTTAGAGCGCACGGTGATTAAAATGAAACCCCATATTGAGTTGGCCTCTTTTCAGGCTCGTGAAGAAATGGAGCCCACGCTCATTAGATGGATGCATCGGATCATTAGCCAGCAGCAGGCTTTTAGTTGTACGCTCAGTAATTTCAGCGGATTTCCGCCGGATACGCTTTATCTGCGTATTCCAGAACCAGCGGCCATACAGCGATTAACAGCTGGACTGGAACAATTGAATGATTATGTAAAAACCAATGATTGCCCCGCAATTCGCATCAATACAAAGCCCGTGGTTTCGGTAGCTAAAAGACTAACCGAAAAGAACTACCTGCGTGCCATGCTCGATTTTTCACAAAGAAGTTTTCACGAAATATTCGAGGTGAAAGAACTGCTATTATTACGCCGAAGCCATGCGTTCGACGGATACAAACAGGTAAATAAGTTTGTATTACAGCCAGTATAACAGCTGCCTATTATTAATGATTGGTCTGGGTTAAATCTTTTACTTCCTGTAAAAATTGATCGGCACTTTCTTTGGGCAAACCATCCCAGGAACGAAGTATATTTCCTTTTGCATCCAGAATAGCTGTAAAAGGAAAGCTTCCTTTTGAATTATATTTATCGGCTAACTGATCGTTCTGTTTTTGCAGGTCTTTGGCCAACTGATTTTTTTTCTGTCTGGGAAAATCGGCATTCATCATTACAAGCTTTTCTCCGGCAAATTGTTTGAACGACTCATTTTCGAATATTTCTTTGTGCATCCTGATGCAGGGCCCGCACCAATCAGAGCCTGAAAAATTGAGTAAGATGTATTTATGCTCTTTACTGGCAGTAGACTTTGCTTTTTCAAAATTGGTTTCCCAATTGCTGAACGACATCATTAAAAAACTAAGTAAAATAATTCCGGTGAATTTCATGATTTTGGGGTTTGAAAATGAACAACGACACTATGCGATGGAAACATTGCCCACTAAATTTGCAACCCAAAGCTGAATGATTTGCTGCAATCATTTTGTTAAAAAAGCTAATGGAACAATTCTTATATATGATGAATAAGGAAAATCGGGTGGATCCATTTATTAGGTCTTTCGATTCTTAAGATTAAATTCGCGCTAAATCAAGTACATGGAGGAGGTGATGGCAGCAATTACTGCACTATTTTTTGAATTTAAAAAAGTAGCAGCTGAAAAAATTGAAAAATTACCACAAAGTGGGGGCGACCGTGTGTATTTCAGGGTTTATTTCGGAACTGAAACATATATAGCTACTTATAATTTACACGTAAAAGAGAACCAGACATTTATTGCGTTCAGCAAACACTTTAAGAGCAAAGGGTTGCCTGTTCCAGAAGTGTTGTTAGTGAATGAAGCTCAAACCATTTATTTGCAAGAAGATCTGGGAACATCCTCTTTATTAAATGAACTGGAGCAAGACGAGCATGGCGAAAGATCGTATGGTCTGTTTCAAAAAAGCTTGACAGCACTCGCCAGTGTGCAGATAAAAGGAGATGCAGGATTAGATTATAGCCTTTGTTTAACCGCGAAGGAATTTGGGAAGCAGGCTATTTTGAGCGACCTGCTTTATTTCAAGTATTATTTTTTAGACACGCTCCAGCTGCCTTACGACAAGCAGGCGATGATGGACGATTTCGATGCGTTAAGTACTTATCTTACCCGCACGGAGAACAAATATTTTATGTTCCGCGACTTTCAGAGTCGCAATATTATTGTGAATGAGGAGCAGGTACATTTTATCGATTTTCAGGGAGGGATGAAAGGTGCTTTGCAATATGATGTGGCATCATTGCTATGGCAGGCCAAGGCTGAACTGAGTGAAAAATGGAAAGATGAATTGTTAGCATTCTATATCGATGAAATTGATAAGTTATTAGATCGTCCCGTTGATAAAACAACTTTTGTAAGTCAGTATAATGGATATGTATTGATTCGTTTATTACAAGTAATGGGAGCATATGGATTCAGAGGTCTCTTTGAAAGGAAAGCACATTTTTTAGCGAGTATTCCCTTAGGTTTAAAGAACTTAAAATTCTTTTTGGAACATAAAAGCGTAGGGATTCATACACCTGAGTTTGATAGGGTATTACGGATAGTTGTATCAGATGAAATAACACACCGCTTTGAACCGCAGCAAGCTACTGAGGAAACAGCTTTACTAATTGAAGTAAATAGTTTCAGCTATAAAAAGGGGATCCCTGTGGATGAAAGTACTAATGGCGGAGGTTTTGTTTTTGATATGCGCAGCATATTAAATCCAGGAAGGTTTGATGAATATAAAACCCTGAGCGGGAAAGATAAATCTGTACAAGATTTTTTAGAACAGCGCACAAAAATGAATAAGTATTTAAATAGCGTTTGGGACTTGGTTGATATCGCTGTTGAGGATTATTTGCATAGAGGGTTTAGTCATTTGCAAATTAATTTTGGATGTACCGGTGGTCAGCATCGTAGTGTTTATGCTGCAGAACAAACTGCCCGACATTTAAGAAACAAATATAAAGTGAAATTGGTGTTAACACATACCAATACAGCTAATTGGTTTAAAGGATAAATTTTTTAACATGAAAGCAATGTTGTTTGCGGCAGGATTAGGTAGCAGGTTGAAACCCTTTACAGATAGCCATCCCAAGGCATTAGCTGAAGTGAATGGGAAATCTTTATTAGAAAGAAATATTAAGTATCTGCAAAAATTTGGAATACAGGATGTGATTGTAAACGTGCATCATTTTGCAGACCAAATTATGGAGGCTATTGAAAAGAATGATGGCTGGGGCTCACAAATTACAATCTCTGATGAAAGAGAAGAACTGTTAGAAACTGGAGGCGGTTTAAAAAAAGCAGCATGGTATTTTGAAGGCCAAAAAGAATTTGTAGTAATGAATGTAGATATTCTCACAGATTTGGATCTGAGTGAAATGATCATGCAACATCAGCAAGAAAGGCCTTTAGCAACATTGGCAGTTACACAAAGGAAAACATCCAGGTATTTTTTATTTAATTGGTACAGTCATTTATGTGGCTGGAGAAATGTTGAAACGGGAGAAGAAAAGCCTGGGGATTTACAGACTAGCATGGAAGATTATGCAGATTTAAAAATGAAAGCCTTTAGTGGCATACATATCATTGACCCTTTTATTTTTTCATTGATTCATCAGGAAGGAAAATTTTCGATGGTAGATGTTTATCTGGATCTGATGAAGAAAAAAAAGATCAATAGTTTTGATCATACTGGTGGTGTGTTGGTAGACGTAGGAAAACCAGAAAGTCTTGTTTTGGCATCCGAAATATTTCATTAAGCAACAAATTCCGAAATGAATAAAATCAGATTCGCTATTATTGGTTGCGGCAGAATTGCTGAAAGGCATGCTACCCACGCTAATACTTATGGTGAGCTGGTGGCGGTATGTGATATAGTGCCCGGGAAAGCAGATGCGCTTGCCAAACAATTTAAAGCATTGGCATTTTATAAGATCGAAGATTTTCTACAACAGCAGTTAGAATTGGATGTGGTAGTTATTTGCACTCCTAATGGACTTCATGCTTCGCATAGCATTCAATCTCTACAAGCTGGCTATCACGTATTGGTAGAAAAGCCGATGGCCATTACCGTAGTCGATTGTGAAGCAATGATGCTGGCAGCAACTAAAGCGGGCAAACAATTATTTACGGTAAAACAAAACAGATTTAATCCCCCGATTCAGGCTTTAAGAGATGCAATAGACCAAAATCAGGTGGGACAACTCTATTCATTTCAACTCAGTTGTTTTTGGAATCGACCTGCGGCCTATTATCAAAATTCCTGGCATGGAACGGCATTGGACGGTGGTGTTTTATATACCCAGTTTAGTCATTTTATCGATCTCCTCTATTGGCTGTTCGGAGAAGTTAAATCTGTGAATGCCATCACCAAAAACTTTATACATCAGGAACTGATACAAGGTGAAGATACTGGTGTAGTGATGCTTGAAATGCAGAGTGGAGCATTAGGTACCATTAATTATTCAGTTAACAGTATAGATAAAAATGTAGAAGGTTCACTTACAATAATTGCTGACAAGCTAACGTTAAAGATTGGTGGAGAATACTTGAATACCATTGCCTATCAACAAGGCAATGAAACTCAATTATTTAAAACTGTGTCGGAGCAACTTCCCAATGAATATGGCAGTTATCAGGGTTCGATGAGTAATCATCAAAAAGTGTATGAGAACTTGGTTCAAACATTGCAACAGAACAAACCCTTTTATGCAACTGCCTTTGAGGCGATGAAAACGGTGGAACTAATAGAACGCATTTATAGATCTGCAAAAAATGGGTCACATGGAATATCAACAGAAACAAGTTAGCATTCGTGAAGTAAGGTTTGGCAAAAACGTAACGATCGTTCAGCCTTCCAATATTTATCAATGCCAATTAGGGGATGATTGTTTTGTGGGTCCATTTGTAGAAATTCAGAATGATGTTGTTATTGGCGATAATTGCAGGGTTCAATCACATAGTTTTATTTGTGCATTAGTAACCCTGGGAAACAATTGTTTTGTAGGGCATGGGGTTGTTTTTGTAAACGACTTATTTACAAACGGTGGTCCATCTGGTAATCCTGCCCATTGGAAAAAAACAACGATAGGTAATCATGTATATTTTGGAAGCAATAGCACCATCTTACCGGTTAGTATCTGCGACAATGTAGTGATAGGTGCCGGTGCCGTTGTAACCAAGAACATTACAGTTCCTGGTGTTTACGCTGGTAATCCTGCTAAAAAATTACGTTAGTATTTAAACTTTAATATAGATTTTCTTTTTGTCTAACATATACACGATTGACCAATAAAAAGCAATCGTAATTAAAGCATACAACAATGAACCAACTCTTAGATCAGTTGCAATGTTTTTACAAACATTTTCATAGAACCATGGAAATGCAGAAGTATATACCTTCTTACCTGTTGTACCGTCTATATGGTCAACCCATCGTAATAAAGCCAATATTCTTGGTAGAAAACCGCTCAATACAAAGATGAACAAAGGGTTCTTTCCGAATACATCAAAGAACTTGCTCCAAACGCCTTTAACAGATTTGAATTCTATCAAATAAATCAAAGAGGAAAGGGTAAGGATGCCTAAACCACTGGTATAAAGAACATAACTACTGGTCCATATTTTCTTATTGATCGGGAAAACCATATCCCAGCAATAGCCGGTGAAAACTAATACGAGTCCCGCTATCATTAAGCCAGAAAGCATTTCAAAATTCTTTCCTTTTTGTTGAATATACTGTCCCACTAAGAATCCAAAGATTACTTGTACAATAGCAGGTCCGGCACTTGCCAATCCCTCTGGATCAAAAGCTACGCCTTCGCCTTTATACATATGGGAGATACCTAAAATTTTTAGATCTATGGAAGTGCCAAACCATCCTGATAAACTGTAGGGATCTCCAGAACTACCTAGCGTTAAACAGATAAACCAATAAAGCAATAAAATAATAGCCCCAATTACATAGGCACCTCGCGCTTTGGCATAGAATACGATGACAGACGCAAAGAAATATGCGATAGCAATTCTTTGAAGAACACCTAGTATGCGTACGTTCTCCCAAATTTTAAATATGAGGTTCTCTCCATCCCATTTTACAAAAGGGCTCCAGTTTAGAAATAATCCTATGGCAAATATTAGAAGGGTTCTTTTGAGTACTTTTTTCCAGAAATGGGCTGGTCCGGCTTCTTCAAAACGCGGCATTACAAATGCCATTGCATTTCCAACTGCAAAAAGAAAGAAGGGAAATACGAGGTCAGTTGGGGTACAACCATGCCAGGGAGCATGTTCCAGTGGGTCGAATATATGAGCCCAGCTTCCTGGGTTATTTACCAAAATCATCAGTGCAACAGTAGCACCCCTAAAAACGTCGAGCGAATAATAGCGTTCCTTCATAATGGCAATTGTTTCGGTATTGAAGATAAGGATTGCCAGGCTGAATAGAAAAATTGTTACCAATTCATTAATTAGTTGAATCCTAGCCCAATTATTCACTTTTTTCTAACGATTCCTTGGTATTATAAATAACATATATAGTTGTAACTTTGCCGTCTTTGAAATTATAAATCGCATGAAAAAAAATATTTTAATTACAGGTGGTGCAGGATTTATCGGATCGCATGTGGTACGATTGTTTGTTACCAAGTATCCGGAGTATCAAATTTTTAATTTAGATGCCCTCACTTATGCGGGCAACTTAGAAAATTTAAAGGATATAGATCATCTTCCAAACTATCATTTTTTAAAAATTAATATTCTGGATGCCCCGGCATTGGAAGCTGCTTTTGAAGAACATGATATTACAGATGTAGTGCATTTAGCTGCAGAATCGCATGTAGATCGCTCCATTATTTCTCCATTGGATTTTGTATATACCAATGTCATAGGTACCGTGAATCTCTTAAATACGGCTCGTAATAAGTGGAAAGCAAATTATGCCGACCATTTATTCTATCATATATCAACAGATGAAGTGTATGGTAGTTTAGGTGCAGAAGGTTTCTTTTTAGAAACAACTGCATACGATCCGAACTCTCCTTATTCTGCAAGTAAAGCAGCATCTGATCACTTTGTAAGAGCTTATAGAGAGACGTATCATATGAGAACTGTAGTGTCGAATTGTTCTAATAATTATGGTCCGTTTCATTTTCCAGAAAAATTAATTCCATTATTCATCCATAATATCATAGAAGAAAAACCTTTGCCTGTTTATGGAGATGGTTTATATACCAGGGATTGGTTGTTTGTGAAAGATCACGCTATTGCAATTGATGCAATTTTTCATCAAGGAGTTGATGGGGAAACCTATAATATTGGGGGCTTTAATGAATGGAGGAATATTGATTTAGTAAAATTGCTTTGTACTCAGATGGACGAAAAATTGGGCAGGGCAAAGGGCTATAGTGAAAAGTTGATTACCTATGTGAAAGATAGACCAGGACACGATCGTAGATATGCGATAGATGCTACAAAAATCAACCGGGAATTAGGATGGAAGCCTTCCGTAACTTTTGAAGAAGGCTTAAGTGAGACGATTGATTGGTACCTTAATAATACAGAGTGGTTACAAAATGTAACTACTGGCGCTTATCAGAATTATTATGCCGGAATGTACGAAAACAGATAAATTTTTATGACAGTAGAGCAGACTAAATTAGCCGATTGCATTATTATTCATGATACTGTTTTTGGGGATAGTAGAGGATATTTTTTTGAAAGTTTTAATAAAAACACATTTCTTGATAAAACAGGAATGGATATCAATTTTATACAGGATAATCAGTCGAAATCTAGCAAAGGTGTTTTGCGTGGTTTGCATTTTCAACATGGTGAACATGCCCAAGCAAAATTGGTGCGGGTGTTAGAGGGTAGTGTATTGGATATAGCCGTTGATCTAAGAAGAGAATCTCCCACTTTTAAGCAACATATTGCAGTGGAACTTTCTGCAGAAAGCCGCACGCAGTTTTTTGTGCCCCGTGGCTTTGCACATGGATTTGTGGTGTTAAGTGAATCAGCTACTTTCTTTTACAAATGCGATAATTTGTACCATAAATCTTCTGAGGGGGGCTTAATTTATAACGATCCGGAACTAAATATTGATTGGCAGCTTTCTGCCGATCAGTTATTGATTTCTGAAAAGGATCAAGTATTGCCCTTGATGAGCGAAATGATTGATAGTTTACGTTTCTAATATTTTATAAGTAATTACATAACAACCTAATTCATTTAATATGAAAGGAATTATTCTAGCAGGCGGTTCAGGAACCAGATTGTATCCTATTACTCGGGGTATCAGTAAGCAGTTAATGCCAGTTTATGATAAGCCGATGATTTTTTATCCCTTGTCTATATTGATGTTAGCAGGAATCAATGAAATTCTAATCATTACCACCCCTGAGGATTCTTCTCAGTTTCAGCGCTTATTGGGAGATGGAAAAGATTTGGGTTGCAGATTTGAGTATGCTGTGCAAGCAGTTCCTAATGGACTTGCTCAAGCTTTTGTGATTGGAGAACAATTTATTGGGGATGATAAAGTGGCTTTGATATTGGGAGATAATATTTTTTATGGTGCGGGCTTTGGAAAGTTGGTGGAATCTTTCAATGATGTAAAAGGTGCGGCTGTGTTTGCTTATGAAGTGAATGATCCTGAGAGATATGGTGTGGTTGAATTTGATAAAGATAATATTGCTGTATCTATTGAAGAAAAACCCACAGACCCGAAATCGAATTTTGCTGTACCCGGTTTATATTTTTATGATAATACCGTAGTGGAGATCGCAAAAAATGTGAAACCATCACCACGTGGTGAATTCGAAATTACAGATGTAAATAGAGCTTATCTCGAATCTGGAAAGCTACAGGTAGGTGTTATGAGTAGAGGAACAGCCTGGTTGGATACAGGTACTTTCGACTCTTTTGCAGACGCTTGTGAGTTTGTTCGGGTCATTGAAAAAAGGCAAAGTCAGAAAATTGGCTGTATTGAAGAAATTGCATTTCGTAAAGGATTTATCAACCGCGAACAGCTTTTGGTGATTGCCGATAAATATGCAAAAAGTGGTTATGGCGACTACCTCCGTCGTTTAAAATAGTTTATAATATAAATAATTCGTTTTTAGCGGTCAAAAGTTAAACAAAATAGTAACTTAACTGTAATTACAGTTATGAACTCTTTTACTATCAAAGACTTAGAAAATCTTTCTGGCATTAAGGCCCATACGATTCGTATTTGGGAGCAGCGTTATTCGTTTTTAAGTCCGAGTAGAACGGATACTAATATCCGGATTTATAGTAATGAAGAATTAAAAACGATTCTGAATATTGCACTTTTAAATAAGTACGGGTTTAAGATTTCTCATATCAATCAGATGAGTAAGGAGGAATTGGAATCCAGAATACGCGAGCTTACTAATGCTGATGCCCAGCAGGAGCGTATTGTGAATGCGATGATTAATAGTATGATTGATCTCGATTTTGAGCAATTTGAATCAATTTTAGATGATTATATCAGTAAAAGGGGATTCGAAAAATCAGTAACTAATATCATTTTTCCATTTTTAGAAAGAGTAGGTATCTTATGGGTTACCAACCATATCAATCCGGCCCAGGAACACTTGATTACCAATATTATCAGGCAAAAAATAATTTTAGGGATCGAAAATGTAACTAGTGTTTTTAGTTCCAGTAAAGTATGTATCCTTTTTTTACCTGAAGGCGAGCATCATGAAATAGGGCTATTATTTATGCATTATTTGTTGAAATCGAAGGGTACCAAGGTAATCTACTTAGGTGCAAACGTACCCATTAAGGATATTGAATTTGTGTGTAAGATTAAATCACCCGACTTCATCTACTCTCACTTAACATCTTTGGCCAATAACTTCAACTTTGAGAAGTTTATCAACTTTATTGGTCAAAATATTCCAACTCAGAAAATTATTATTTCTGGTCATCTAACCAGTAACTATAAAAAGAAGGTCCCTGAAAATGTACAACTCAAAACATCCCTTGCCCAAGTGATGGAATTTATAAGTGACTTGAATAAATAATGATGAATTCTGCGGAATATAAAGAGTCGAAAATCCTTATTTCGACTTAACTGATTGATTTTCTTTGTTTTAATATTATGGTAGAAAAATTAAACAAAAATGTTGATTTATGACTTTATTTTGTTTAGCTTTACAATGTAAATAGTTAAACAATTTTATGTCAACAGCCGATTTCGATCAAATATTGATCAAGAATACAGAATTTTTAAGACCCTTTGCTTTTACTTTAACAAGGGATCAGGAATCTGCAAAAGACCTTGTGCAGGAGACATTATTCAGGGCTTTGGCAAACAAAGAAAAGTATAATATTGGTACGAATATTAAAGCATGGATGTACACCATCATGCGCAATATATTTATCAATAACTATCGCAGAAAAGCGAAACAACAAACTATTTTCGACCACACTGCAAATGACTATTTATTAGATACTAATCAGGTTGCAGTTACCAATGAAGCCATTGCAACTTTGAATATGAAAGAAGTGCAAGAAGCTATTCATAAGCTCCCCGAAATATTTCGCAATCCTTTTCTGCTTTATTTTGATGGTTATAAATACCACGAAATTGCAGATATGCTTAAAGAGCCATTGGGTACCATCAAAAGTAGGATCCACTTTGCGCGTAAATTATTGAAATCACAAATTGAACGCCACTAATTAAAGCGTATCTTGTAATACACCTTTTTATTTATTAAGTGACTAAGAAAGCTATCGTAATAGGCAGTGGATTTGCAGGCCTTTCGGCTGCTTCATTTTTGGCGAAAGCCGGATGGGATGTAACGGTATTGGAAAAACACAATCAGCCTGGTGGTAGAGCCAGACAATTTAAAGTTGATGGTTTTACATTTGATATGGGGCCAAGCTGGTATTGGATGCCGGACGTTTTTGAGCGCTATTTTAAACAATTTGGAAGAAAAGTTTCTGATTATTATCAATTGATCAGATTAGACCCTTCCTATCGAATTGTCTGGAATGATGGTCCCATGGATGTTCCCGCAGATTATAATGCTTTCAGAAATTTGTTTGATAGTATTGAGCCCGGAAGCGGTGATAAATTAGATCAATATATTGGAGAAGCCGCCTATAAATATCAAGTTGGGATCAATAAATTAGTGTTCAAACCAGGTCAATCCCTCACAGAATTTTTAGATAAAGAACTGGTGAGTGGATTATTTCGCTTAGATGTTTTTAATTCTATCAAAACCCATGTAGCAAAGCATTTCAGCAATCCTAAGTTGAAAGAATTGATGGAATTCCCTGTTTTATTTTTAGGGGCATTACCAGAAGATACCCCTGCATTATATAGTTTGATGAACTATGCAGATATCAAAGGCGGTACCTGGTATCCAGAAAAAGGAATGTATCAGATAGTAGAAGCCATGTATTTGTTGGCAGTGGAACTTGGTGTGAAATTTAAGTTTGAACAAGAAGTTACCAATGTTACGATTCATGATAAATCGATTAGTACTGTTATTGCAAATACAACCGAGGATGGAATAAAAGTTCCAAAAATGTATAAAGCAGATGTTGTTGTTGCTGGAGCAGATTATCACCATGTAGAAACGCAAATTTTACCCAAAGAATTTCGGTCTTATTCAGATGTTTATTGGCAAAAGAGGGTGATGGCACCTGGCTGCCTGATCTATTATATTGGGCTAAATAAAAAGATCAATGGCATTTTACATCATACATTGTTTTTCGATACTTCATTTTCAGTGCATGGAGATGAAATATATAAAACAAAAAAATGGCCTACTAACCCCTTGTTTTATGTGAGTGCGGTATCGGTAACCGATCCGGATTCGGCTCCTGAAGGGGGTGAAAATTTATTTTTATTAATTCCAGTGGCTGCGGGTTTAAAAAACGACGATGAAGCTTTAAGGGAATATTATTTTGATTTGATCATCAGTAGAATGGAAAAACACTTAGGGCAGTCTATCAGAGATAGTATTGTTTATAAAAGAACATACTCCAATAGCGATTTTATTAACGATTATCATTCATTTAAGGGAAATGCATACGGGTTGGCAAATACTTTATTACAAACTGCCATTTTAAAGCCAGCATGTAAGAGTAAAAAGCTTAAAAACCTTTTTTATACAGGCCAACTTACCGTTCCCGGCCCCGGTGTACCGCCAAGTTTAATCAGTGGCGAAGTGGTGGCAGGCGAAGTGATTAAGGCATTTGGGAATAGCCAATAGATTTTAAACAAATTCTTGTTTTTACTGTTTCATATAAAGACTAATAAAAAAACTATCAAGTATGATGAACCTGTTTCATGAAGTGAGTCAGGATTGCAGTAGAATTACTACCGAAAAATATAGCACCAGCTTTTTTTCGGCAATCAAACTATTGCATAAAGATTTCAGAGCGCCCATTTGCAATATTTACGGATTTGTAAGATTTGCTGACGAAATAGTGGATAGCTTTCACGAGCATCCAAAGGCAGATTTATTGGCGGAGTTTAAGAAATCTATGTATGACGCCATCGAGAAAAAAATCAGTTTAAATCCCATTCTCAATAGTTTTCAAATTACAGTAAACGAATATCAGATCGATCATCATTTGATCGATGCCTTTTTGTACAGCATGGAATTGGATTTGGAGAAACGTGAGTACGATAAATTAGGCTATGATGAATATATCTACGGAAGTGCTGAAGTAGTTGGTTTGATGTGTCTTCATGTATTTTGTACAGGTCACAAAGAAGAATACGAAACATTAAAACCTTATGCAAGAAGTTTAGGTGCTGCCTTTCAGAAAGTGAACTTTTTACGCGACCTCCGTGCAGATTTTGAAGGACTAGATAGGGTTTATTTCCCTGGTTGTAATTTCAACAATTTTACTGAAAAAGATAAACTCGAAATTGAAAGAGATATTCAAAACGATTTTGATCATGCATTTGAAGGAATTCAAAAATTGCCAATAAAAGCAAGGTTTGGCGTCTATGTTGCCTTTAAATATTATTTATCTCTTTTCAAAAAAATTAAAAAAATCCAATCACAAAAAATAATGCAACAAAGGATTCGAATTCCTGATTATGGCAAATTTTTTATCCTTGCAAAAGCCGGTATTCGCAGTCAAATGAATATGTTGTAAATTCACTTTTATAGTTGATACTTTTATATGGAACAGGTAGTATTAGTTAATGACCGAGATGAAGAACTGGGTGTGATGGAAAAAATGGAAGCGCACGAAAAAGCTTTATTGCATAGGGCATTCAGCGTTTTTGTTTTTAATCAGTCCGGTGAATTGTTGCTGCAACAAAGAGCACTGGATAAATACCATAGTGGCGGCCTGTGGACCAACACTTGTTGTAGTCACCCCCGACCCAATGAAACCGTATCAGCCGCGGCGAGTAGGAGACTCAGAGAAGAAATGGGGTTTGAAGTACCTTTAGAAAAAATATTTGATTTTGTTTATCAGGCTAGTTTCGACAATGGCCTTACGGAACATGAATTTGATCATGTATTTGTAGGATATTATGACGGGCCAATGGATGTTAATCCTGTAGAAGTAAACGATTATGTTTTTCGCTCGATGGAAAGCATTCAACATTCACTGGAATCCCATGATGGTTTATTTACTGCATGGTTCGAAATTATCTTTCCAAAAATGATGCAATGGTGGCAGATGAATGATGCTCATAAATTAGCTTAAACTTCAACCAACACATTCATGAGTCATTCTAAAAAAGCGATCGTTATAGGTGCAGGTACTGCTGGCCTTGCATCCGCTATTAGATTGTCTGTACAAGGGTTTGAGGTTTCAGTGTTCGAAAAAAATGAATATCCCGGCGGTAAAATCAGTGACTTTAATGTAGAAGGATATCAATTTGATGCAGGCCCTAGCTTATTTACGCAGCCTGAAAATATAGAAGAACTTTTTTCACTTGCTGGCGAACCCATTGAAGATTATTTTCATTACCTATCGCTTCCCATTTCTTTCAAATATTTTTACGATGACGGCACCGTTATCAATGCCTATACTAATAATCAGGCTTTTGCCCAGGAGCTTGAAAATAAAACAGGAGAAAAACAAGAACGACTTTTATCCTATCTAGAAGGATCAAAGAAAGTATATCAAAATATCGCAGGATTATTTTTAAATAATTCATTACATCAATTAAAGACTTTGTTTTCGCCAGGAGTGTTAAAGGCAATTACAACTCTAAGATGGAAATACCTTTTTAAATCGATGCATGATTTGAATGCCAGTCATTTTACAAAACCACACACGATACAATTATTTAACCGCTTCGCCACTTATAATGGGAGCAACCCTTATCAAGCACCTGGTATGTTAAGTTTGATACCTCATCTTGAATTAAATCTGGGTACTTTTTATCCCAAGGGGGGAATGATCAGTATCAGCAATGCCTTGTATCAATTGGCTTTGAAGAAAGGAGTACAGTTTCATTTTTCAAAACCAGTTGAGCGCATTATAGTGAATGAAAACAAAGTGGGGGGGATAGTAGTAGAAGCGAAAAATATATTCGCAGACATCGTTGTGAGCAACATGGATGTGTATTTTACTTATCAAAGACTGTTGTTAGACCATTCCATGGCTACCAAAGTTTTAAAACAAGAAAGGAGTAGTAGTGCATTGATTTTTTACTGGGGTATTGATCATTCATTTCCTGAATTAGAATTGCACAATATTTTTTTTACAAAAAATTATCAAGCAGAGTTTGACTCGTTGTTCAAGACAAAGGATGCGTATGCCGACCCAACGATTTATGTAAATATTACCAGTAAAATAGAGCCAGGATTACAAGCCCCATTGGGAAAAGAAAATTGGTTTGTTATGGTCAATGCCCCGGCAAATAGGGGGCAGGATTGGTTAAAATTCAGAGAACAATATCGAACAGCTGTTATTGAGAAGTTGAGTAAAATATTGGGTGTAGAACTGGGTGCAATGATACAAATAGAAGAAGTCCTCGACCCTGTTATTATTGAAAGCAGAACTGAATCTTATATGGGGTCTTTATATGGTACTAGTTCAAATTCAAAAATGGCCGCTTTTTTAAGGCATCCGAATTTTTCGAAGAAAATAAAAAATTTATATTTTGTTGGCGGAAGTGTGCATCCCGGCGGAGGCATACCTTTGTGCTTAAAGAGTGCCGCCATTATGAGTAAAATGGTAGGGAAGGATTTTAAAGAAAAGTAAAATGGGAATCAGCTGATTGGGAATTTAAAAATATCGAAACATAATATCGCCACTTTTCTAGCGATCCTATTTCATTTTAGTGGACTTATTGGCATTGTATTCACCAGTCAGAGGGAATGGTTTATTCAAAATACAAGTTTGAATCTGGTGTTAATGGCAGTATTGCTGTTATGGAATCAGCCTGAAAAGAACAAATCTTTTTATAGTTTCTTACTCATCAGTTTTTTAATTGGGATGGGAGTAGAAATGATTGGAGTAAATACGGGTCGCTTATTCGGAAGCTATCATTATGGGGTCAAAATGGGTGCTCCTTTTAATGGAGTACCTTGGGTGATTGGTTTAAACTGGTTTGTTTTGATGTTTTGTTGTGGCATAGTAATGACCAAATTACATGATTGGATCAAGGCACAATATGAAGCTTCAGGATTTGCCATGACACCAGTTATAGAAAAGCTTTCGTTGGTATTTGACGGTGCTTCCATAGCATTATTTTTCGATTGGGTAATGGAACCAGTAGCTGTTAAAATGGGCTTTTGGAAATGGGAAGACGGTGTAATACCGATATACAATTATGTTTGTTGGTTTTTGATCAGCATGTTTTTGCTTTGGATATTTAGCAAGTTAAAATTTAGTAGAGACAATCATTTTGCGGTAGATTTATTGATTATACAAGTATTATTTTTTTTAACACTTAGATTTTTTTTATGATGATCTATGTATTTATTACGCTCCTCACATTTTGCATCATGGAGGGCATTACATGGCTTACACATCGTTTTGTGATGCATGGATTTTTATGGTATTTACACGAAGACCATCATAAAAAAGGCTCAGGATTTTTTGAAAAAAATGATGCTTTTTTTGTGATTTTTGCCATCCCTAGTTGGCTCTGTATTATGTTAGGAAGTATGAACCAGGTTTATTGGGTAGTGGCCATTGGAGCGGGTATAGCCTTATATGGATTTGCTTATTTTCTAGTTCATGAAATTATTATACATCAACGGTTCAAATTTTTTACAAGATCAAACAGCCGTTATATCAAAGCCATTCGCTGGGCACATAAAATGCACCATAAACATCTCAACAAAGAAGAAGGAGAAAGCTTCGGAATGTTATTGGTAGCTAAAAAATATTGGAATAAAATTCGAAAAGACGAAGCCATTCAACATAATCCTCAATAAATTCTACCCACTAAAATGGCAACCAAACACTACGACTATATCATTGCCGGTGCAGGTTGTGCAGGATTAAGTTTGTTGATGCGCATGATGAACGATGCGTATTTTCTCGAAAAAAAAATTCTTGTTATTGATCGGGAGATCAAAAATAAAAACGATCGTACCTGGTGTTTTTGGGAGAAGGGACAGGGACTTTTCGAACCCATTGTACATCATCAGTGGCAGCATGTTAATTTTTATACCAAAGACTTTTTTACAAAGCTTCATTTGAACCCTTATCATTATAAAATGATTCAAGGGCTTGATTTGTATAATTCTGTTCTTGATAAAGCTAAAAATTTTCCCAATATTGAATTTCGATATGAAGAAGTGCTGTCAATTCATACAAATTCAATGCATGCAGAACTGCATTTGAAAAATGAATCCCTAACTGCAGAATTTCTGTTCAATAGTATTCTATTTGAGAAAGACAAAGTTGCACCTACTAAAAATCTATATCAGTTATTGCAACACTTTAAGGGTTGGGTGTTAGAAACCAGCGAACCTTGTTTTGATCCATCGGTAGCCACTTTAATGGATTTTAGAGTTAGTCAGGATGAAGGGACAACCTTCTTTTATGTAATGCCCATTTCTACAACAACCGCATTAGTGGAGTACACTTTATTTTCTGAGGCTTTGTTGTTGCATGAAGCGTATGATGTTGCGCTTAAGAATTATATCAGTGAACAGCTTGGCATAAAGACTTATAGCATATTGCATGAGGAATTTGGGATCATCCCTATGACAAACCAATACTTCCCGTTGCAGGACCAACGCATTATTCAAATGGGTGTTGCGGGTGGGCAGGTGAAGGGTAGCAGTGGGTATGCTTTTCAGTTTATTCAAAAAAGAACCACTGCAATAGTGGAAGGATTAAAAAAAGGGAAAACCAAGTTCGATAGTATTGCTGTTCAACAAAAAAAAGGGAATTTGTATGATGCAGTATTATTAAATGTATTGCATTATAAAAAAATGAGCGGCGTCGAAATTTTCAAATCCATTTTTTCAAAAAATAAAACAGAAACGGTATTGCGTTTTTTAGATAATGAATCAAATATTTTAGAGGATTTGAAAATCATGAATTCCGTACCCACTAATATTTTCTTACCTGCCGCTATGTTCGAACTCAGCCATTAAAGTAATTATATGAGAAAGATCATTACTATCACATTGAATCCTGCGTTAGATAAAAGCATTATAATACATGGCTTAGTGCCAGAAAAAAAGTTAAGGTGTTCCGATGCTGTGTTAGAGCCAGGCGGCGGTGGCATCAATGTTACGCGTGCCATACATAAGTTGGGAGGTGCTTCCAGGGCGATGTTTTTGGCTGGTGGCTATACGGGT
The DNA here is from genome assembly GCA_037127755.1 of Bacteroidota bacterium. Lineage (GTDB taxonomy): Bacteria > Bacteroidota > Bacteroidia > Chitinophagales > Chitinophagaceae > Sediminibacterium. The sequence continues at coordinate 17,212 of JBAXXT010000022.1, read as the reverse complement.
GAAAAATTTATTGAACTTATTAAGTTAGAAAAAATTCAATATAAAGTCTTTCCAATTAAGGAGGATACACGGGAAAATTTTATTGCAGTTGATGCGAATACAAATTTGCAATATCGTTTTGGAATGGAGGGTCCGAAAGTCTCAGAAGAAGAATGGATGGCAATTTTAAATGCAGTACAAAAGGAACAGGATTTAGAATTTATTGTAGCCAGTGGAAGTTTACCACCCGGAGTGCCATTGGATTTTTTTGGGAGGCTCGCCAAAATTGCCAAAGAAAAAAATGCAAAATTGGTGATCGATACTTCTGGAGAGCCATTAAAGCATGCAGTAGCGGAAGGCATTTTTTTATGCAAGCCAAATTTGGGTGAGTTGAGTAATTTGTTAGGGAGAGAAAGATTAAAACCCGAAGAGGTAGTGCCAGCCGCCAGAGCAATTATTGAAAAAGGGGGTTGTGAGCTAATGGCAGTTTCGATGGGTGCAGATGGGGCTATATTGATTTCTGCTACAGAGGATTTTGCTGTGAAAGCTCCAAAAGTAACCGTGAATAGTACGGTGGGTGCAGGTGATTCTATGTTAGCCGGTATGTTAATGGGAATGGCGCACCACGAATGGGGGATAAGGGATGTACTTTGTTATGGAGTGGCAGCGGGTACTTCAGCCACGATGGGTCATGGTACAGAACTATGCAATCTGGAAACCACCAAGCAAATTTTCGGGCAATTGCGGTATTAATATCCTGCATCTATTACATTTGCAATCTGGCCTCGTAGTACAACGGATAGTATGCGAGTTTCCGAAGCTCTTGATTCAGGTTCGATTCCTGACGAGGCCACAATATTATTTTATAAAACAATTATTGTTTTATAAAATAATGCGTGCTTCGTCCTCCGCCAGCTAATATAAGTAAACCCATTTCTGTAAGTTGTTGCAAATCTCTAGTCGCGGTTGCTTTGGAAGTTTTATTGATCGAAATATATTTTTTTGCAGACATGCCGCATTTAAACCCATCCGGAGATTCAAACATCTTTAAAATCACCTTCATTTGACGCTCATTCAATTGTTCTTTATACTGATCGATCAACATGGTTTTTCGCAACGTGAAACTAATCAATTTTTTTGCCTCTAGTTGAGCATCATAAATCAGCTTTACAAAATATTCTAACCAATCCGTGATCTCATTATTTTTCTGTGCTTTCTCGATGGCTGAATAATATGATTTTTTATTTTTTTCAATTTCCTGAGACAGGCTTAATAATACTGGTCTTCCAATGGTTTGTGATAATGCTTTTTCGGCTATAGCTCTTCCCATCCTGCCATTGCCATCTTCAAATGGATGTATCGATTCAAAATATAAATGTGCTATGCCAGAGCGAATTGGTGCTTTTCTGATTTCATTTTCCATACCTGGTGCCGTGGCATTGAACCAATTTATAAATCTGTCCATTTCCTTAGGAACTTGATTTGAAGGGGGTGCTTCAAAATGAACCTTTTCCTTACCAATAGAACCAGACACTACCTGCATTGTAGATCTATGTTTACGCCAAGACCCAACTTTAATTTTAGTTGAATTGCCCAATAACATGTGATGCCAAGAAAAAAGCATTTCCTCAGTTAATGGTTCAAAAAAGCTTTCACGAACAGCAACCATTAATTCACCTGCCCCAGCAGAGTTTTTGTCTTTTATCTTTTCTTTCTTTTCATTTATTCCAAGATTGTTTTTTATTGAAGACATCACATCTTGCCGACTTAAATATTCCCCTTCAATGGCTGAGGTATTTAGCGCTTCTGAAACCATGATTTGGATAATGGTTTCTGTTTTTATTTTGTCCGACAAACCAGCTATCAATCCACGAATATGGCCAGTTTCTTCAGCAATTGCAAAAAGCAATTCCTCCACTACGCTACTATCATAGTGAAATGCACACCAGTCTTTTTGCTGCCAATTATAGATCATGAGCCGATTAAATTGCTTATTCGGCTCAAATATATAACTATTTTGATTCGATTGCTTTAATTATTCACCTCAGAGCACCATTTGAAAAGAAGGGATTACCATTTAAGTATTGCAAATAAATCAGCCCCTGTGTAGTTCGAACTCAATCCCATTGGGACCACTACTTCTGATTATAATAGATTGATTATCAAACTCGAAAAATGTAGATTTTGCAAAAAAGGTACATTTTGAGGTACACTTTACATTTTTAATGGAATCTAGAAAAGAAAAGGTAGTCCCTTATTCTGATTTCCCTTCTTATGCATTGCTTTATATTGATTGATTTCTTCTACTAAATATTTTTCATATTGCTGATACATAAATAAATTAAAGGGTGCTATAGTCTCTAATTTTCTAGATTCTTGCAGCGCATTAAAGTATTCTACTTTATCTTCTTTGTAAACTATTGCAAGTGGTAATTTAAATCTTCTTTGAATGTAGTTCATTAACAAACGGCTAGTTCTTCCATTACCATCATAAAACGGATGGATTGATACCAGATTATAATGGGCTGCAAAAGATAATTCAAGTATTTCAGTTACTGATTTAACAGATAATAGCTTTTGATTAAGTTGGTTAATTAGATCGGTGGTTAAAGAAATTACTTTATCATAAGAAGGAAAATAAGATGAACCTGCGCTTACATTTCCTTTTTTATATTCTCCTTTAGAAGCATCTACCTGCCCTAGAATAGTATTATAAATTCCACCAGTATTTCGCATCACCAAAGCATTAATGCTATTAATGAATGAGGGTTTTATTGGTTTTGGACTTGCAGCCTCGTCTAATACAAATTTTAAAGCAGTATAGTGATCCTTGGTCATGAGGGTATGAGAAAGTGGTTTGCCTTTAGGCGTAATATCTTCCTCTAAAAGAAGTCTGGTTTCATTAACTGTTAGAGTAGAACCTTCAATGCTAGAGGAATGGTGCACAATGGCATAGTCATTGAATTTTTCATAATCAATGATAGTATCAAATTCGAGTGATTGATATTGTTGTATGAGTGCTAAAACCTTCTCCATGACATACAAATCTAAGAAACCTATAATTTAAAGTATAAATTAAAAGATTCTAATCAATACCTTTTTTGAAAAGAACAGTAAAAGACAGGTATTAATGACTATGTATTATGCCAATTTTTGTTCTTTCTTTCCAAAAGCAAAGAAAAAACTACTCGCTATTAAAGCATAAATAGATACTGTTGTTCCCAACTTATAAAGGATTGAATCGTTACTTAGATTAATATTAAGTAAAACAAATCCTAAGGCAAAGATTACCAAGGCTAAAGAGATGAAGTTTCTAGTTTTCATAAAATTATTTTTATTGTTTTTATACTTACACAAAACAATCTTTTTTATTTTTTGTATCCAATACCATGTTTTTTGTATTAGTAAGATCCTTGAAGGATTTAAAGTGGTGGTTTTAAGAATTCAATAACCTTCTTAACTGCAATGAATTAAATAAGCCTATGGCTGATGTTTTAAATCCCATTTGATTTAGTTCATTTGTTATTTCTCTTATAGATATCCCGTTTGGAATCCTAAAATTCCGTTTATCACTTTCTTCCATGAATATATTATCTCCTAGTTATACATTCATCATTCCAACTTCAGCCACGGCCTTCATATAAAGGTCTTCATAAACAACATTTCTCTTTACTACCAAAAACAAAATCAACTTGAAAAATTTCATTTTCATTCTTATAATGTTATGCGGTTGCATACATCAGGTATCGGCGCAAACAAAGTCAGATTCTGTAACAGTTGTTATACAACATCTTGATAGCAGCTTCTGGAATGCTTACAACAATTGCGATACGAACTCAATCAAAAACTATTTTACCGAGAATGTGGAATTCTATCATGATAAAGGCGGAATTACATTAGGCGCTTCTGTTCTTACGCAGTCGTTAGCTAAAAATTTATGCAGCAATGTAAATTATCATTTAAGAAGAGAAGCAGTAGCTGGCACTGTAAAAGTATTTCCTATGCTAACTAATAATATATTGTATGGCGCAGTGATAACAGGAGAGCATAAGTTTTATATTACCCAAAACAACAAACCGGAATTTGTGGATGGGGAAGCAAATTTTACACACCTTTGGCTATTAACTGATGGTATATGGAAAATGTCATACATCCTTAGTTACAACCATCACCCTGCACCCTTTGTAAATACAAAAAAAGAAATTCAGCTAAACAATAAACAATTAAATAAGTTATCCGGCGCCTATAAAAGTGATCAATCAGGTAAACTGCAATTAAAAAGAGAAGCAAATACAATGATATTGTACGATGCCAAGAATAGCTATACTTTATACCCGCAATCGGCTACCTCATTTTTTTCTAAAGACCGCGACCTCATATTTGATTTTACATTCGATGCAAAAGGGAAACCGATAAAAATGACTATTAAAGAACATGGCTCTGTTGTTGATGAAATGTTATTTGTTCAGTAACAACAATCATATGCAACTATAAATTTTATAGGAAATCTATGTAAATTCTTTTGAACGCATTTTAATCCTTCCATTCGGACTAACATTAATTGAGCTTATGTACAAGTCTACCGGGAAACTTGTACATAAGCCCAAATAGGATGGAATTGAATTAAACCAAGATTTAAGTTTTGAGGACTATAAATTATGCCAATTTTTGTTCTTTCTTTCCAAATGCAAAGAAAAAACTACTCGCTATTAAAGCATAAACAGATACTGCTGTTCCTAACTTATAAAGGGTTGAATCGTTACTTAGGTTAATATTAAGTAAAACAAATCCTAAGGCAGAAATTACCAAAGCTAAAGAGATGAGGGTTCTAAGTTTCATAAAATTATTTTTATTGTTTTTTAATTCTTACACAAAGCAAAGACAAAACCCCAAGAAAAACCCCCGTGAAAACACCGAAAATTTGTAGTGGTAAACCCCCGAATTCTGTAGCAGAAATATTGACAAAGGCCTGATTCTAGCTTTGAGCCATATTCCCAATAGAAAAATGAAGTATGATCACCTGTCAATTTTGAAGGCTACATTTCCTATATTTATAAAAGACAAAAAAATAGCTGTATGCAAAACGATAGAAGGAAATTTATTAGAAATATTAGTGGTTCTATGGCATTGCTTGCCATTGGTTCTAAATCTGTAGCTGCCAGTTCAGATACAAATACCTTATTATCATCCATCAAAGTAAGTTCCAATGATACCATTAAAATCGGATTGATTGGTTCTGGAATTATCGGGCATTATGATACCGATACTGCATTGAAAATTCCAGGTGTAGAGCTAGTTGCGGTTTGCGATCTTTATACTGGTCGATTAGATAGAGCCAAAGAAAAATGGGGGAACCATATTTTTACCACAAGAGATTATAGAGAGCTATTAGCTAAAAAAGAAATTGATGCGGTACTGATCTGCACCCCTGACCATTGGCACCAGAAAATATCAATCGATGCCATGAATGCTGGCAAACATGTGTATTGCGAGAAACCCATGGTGCAAAAAATTGAGCAAGGCTGGGATGTGATTAATACACAAAAAAAGACTGGTAAGGTTTTTCAAGTGGGTAGTCAGATGGCCAGCGCTGCCGGGATCTTAGAAGCGAAGAAAGTACTTGCTGCTGGAACCATTGGGGAACTTACCATGATTGAATCCTATTGCGATCGATCAGAAGCTAAGGGTGCCTGGCAATATTCTATTCCTACTGATGCTTCTCCTGAAACAATCGATTTTGATACCTTTTTAGGATATGCTCCCAAAGTGCCATTTGATGCTAAACGTTTTTTCAGATGGCGCAATTACGGTGCTTACGGAACAGGTGCTGCAGGCGACCTGATTGTTCATTTATTAACAGGTATTCATACCATCACAGGGTCTACTGGTCCAAGTAAAATTTCTAGTTTTGCCAATTTGAAATTATGGAAAGATGGCAGGGATGCATTTGATGTCATCAATGCAATCATGGATTATCAACAATCGGTTAAACACAATGCCTTTCATGTGACTACCAGAATTAATTTAACTGATGGAGAAGGGAAAGGATCATTTGGTTTAAAACTAATTGGTACCGAAGGTGTGATTGAAGGTGGTGGTAATGGTTATAAACTTAGAACACTGAAGAGAAGAGCCGCACCAGGTTATGGCGGTTACGATTCTTTCGACAGCTTTTCACAAAAACAAAAAGAAGAATATAAAAAATGGTACCAATCAGAATACGGCAATGATAAGGATGGTGGCTATGATCTGAACAAAGAACAGGTATTCAATACGCCTGAAGGTTATGACGATCGCTTAGATCATATGATCGTATTTTTCAATGCTGTTAGAACAGGAACCATGATTCATGAAGATGCCTCTTTTGGATTAAGAGCGGCTGCTCCTAGCATTGCCTGTAATTTGAGTGCGCAAATTCAAAAACCTATTCTCTGGAATCCAGATGAAATGAAATTATTATAAATCTGATTCTTCTGTACCTAAAAATTTTTAACGAAAATCATTATAACTCCAATAAGCTTTCTTTTTCTTCCCTTTTACCAACTTTGTTAGATGCACTAGCAGATGCGATACAGTAAATAAAAACTGCCATATGATTTTATGGAGGGGCCTAAAGAAAAAATAGTACACTATTATCAACAAATTCCTAAGCCAGTTAGATATTTTTTATCCCTGGCATTAGCAATGGCAGTTGCCTGGAAATTAATCTACCTTATTTTTTTATTGAACAACCGAATACTGGATGGTCCTTTAACGAATCATGTGGGCGTTGCTTCTGCCTATTTGTTAAATCGAATAAGTGGGATGCATAATTTTAGTGCATTTAATAATATTGATACTACTATTATGGAAGGGCAAATTCAAATAGTGCAGGTTTGTAAAATTGTGCATGAAAATAAAAAAGTCTTACATATTGCTGATGGATGCAATGGATTGGAATTAATGATTTTATACAGCGGATTTATTCTATGTTTTCCCTCCAGTAAAAAACGCAAATTATTCTACTTATTATTTGGTGTTATTATAATTGATTTTTGCAATATTTTAAGGTGCTCCCTATTAGGCATTATAAAAGAGTTCTATCATCCCTATTTTTATATTTCACATCATTTTATTTTCAAAGCAGTTGTTTATACTGTGATTGTAATGCTCTGGGTCTATTTTACTAAAAAAAATCAAGCCGGAGATGCAGTTCTATAAAAACAGGAAACAACGTTATGTCGCAGGGCTAATCATCATCATGCTGATTTATAGTATGTTTTATATTCTGTTTGCTGATCAACCAGATACCCTTTTAATTCCCAGAAAATGGCGGCACGTGATTAAATTCATCACCACATTCACCGTTTATCTCGTGGGCACATATCATCTTGGAAAACATAAAATTACCTGGATGTTATATCTCTGGCATTTTGTGCACATTACATTATTGAGCACTATTACCAGTATCGGTATATATGATTGGGTCTTCGGAATGGTGCGTTATCAGGTGAAGGAAATTGCTGCCAGTATGCAAGAGTTCCTGATCTCGCCCATGCTGTATATCGCCATGGGAATATTAAATCAACGACTGGTATTAAAAATTCAAAAATCAATCAAGTAATCCCAAATACAAATATATTTGAGACTACTATGCAAAAGATACCGAAAAAATTAGGTATATGGACGAGTACCTCTCTTGTGGTAGGTAACATGATCGGTGCTGGTGTTTTTTTGATGCCATCCACTTTGGCTAATTATGGTGCTATTAGTTTAATTGGTTGGGTGATCTCTGCAATTGGTGCTTTACTGCTCGCTAAAATATTTTCTAACTTAAATAAATTATTGCCTTCTGCGGATGGGGGGCCTTATGCCTATTCTCAAAAAGGACTTGGAGATTTTGCAGGCTTCTTAGTGGCATGGGGATACTGGATTTCACTTTGGTGTACCAATGCAGCAATTGCTGTTTCTTTAATAAGTGCTTTGAGTACTTTTTTTCCAGTTCTTGCAGGTAGCGCAATAGCAGCAGTTAGTGCTGGTTTATTTGCTATATGGTTTTTAACCTGGATTAATACTAAGGGGGTTCTTGCTTCAGGGAAAATGCAATTAGTTACTACCATTTTAAAAGTCATTCCATTAATTCTAGTTGCCATTGCAGGATTATTCTTTTTCGACATTAAAAATTTCACTCCGTTCAATTCAAGTGGCGGATCTTTTTTCTCAGCTATTAGTGCTACAGCTACATTAACATTTTTCGCTTTTCTTGGTTTAGAATGCGCTACCATTCCTTCAAGCAGTGTAGACAATCCTGATAAAACTATTTCCAGAGCTACCATGCTTGGAACTGTTATTACTACTTTGATCTATATCGTAAGCAGTATTAGTATCATGGGAATGATTCCTGCTAAAAATTTACAACATTCTGTAACTCCTTTTGCAGATGCGGCAGAACTGGTTTGGGGTACAGGAGCCAGATACCTGGTAAGTGCAGGTGCTGCTATTGCTGCATTTGGGGCTTTGAATGGGTATATTCTAATACAGGGCCAGATACCTTTTGCTATTGCGAAGGACAAATTATTTCCGCCCCTATTTGCGAAGAAAAATGGCAATGGGGTACCTGCAATTGGTATCATTATTTCAAGTGTGTTAGTCTCTGTATTAATGTGCATGAATTATACCAAGGGTTTAGTGGAACAATTCAAATTTTTAATTTTACTTTCTACGCTGACCATTCTAATTCCATATCTTTTTTCAACGGCATCTTATATCATTATTCGTGTGGGAAATAAAATGGCTTCAAAAAGAGGATGGATGACTGCGATCTTATTATCTTCATTGGCTTTCTTGTTTTGTTTATGGATCATAATCGGATCAGGACAAGAAATAGTTTATTGGGGATTTCTATTATTGATGTCGGGTATTCCATTTTATGTTTTGATTATTTGGTTAAGGGATAGAAAAAATTAGCACATTATATTTTATTAAGCATCATTTTAAATTACAAATATGTCAACAAGCGCACATTCAGAAATTGGAAAAATTAAATCACTTTTTATTAAACAAGCAGCTGCTGCTTTTATTAGTGATGCGCATATTGATGCTTATTGGAAGGACTTAAATTATTTGGGCAAGCCAGATATAGCGAACTCTCTGAAAGAATACGTTTCTTTTGAACAGATCTTAAAAGACAATGGCGCGGAACTTTTATACTTTACTCAAAACAGCACTGTGAATATGGATTCCATTTATTGCAGAGATGCTGCCATCGCAACCGATAAGGGAATGATTATTTGCAATATGGGTAAAGCGGGAAGAATTCATGAGCCTAGAGCTGAAAAAGAAGCTTTCGAAGCAAACGGTATTGCTGTACTTGGAGAAATAGTAGCTCCCGGAACTGTGGAAGGAGGTGATGTGGCTTGGTTAGATGAACACACATTGGCTGTAGGACATACGTACCGAACCAATGAAGAAGGGATCCGACAACTTACGACTTTATTAAAACCACTGGGTGTAGAAGTGATCACTGTTTCTCTACCACATTATAAAGGACCCTCTGATGTATTTCATTTGATGTCGGTCTTAAGTCCGGTGGATACCAATCTTGCAGTTGTTTACTCTCCACTAATTCCAATTGTATTCCGAAATCTTTTATTGGCAAGAGGTTATCAGTTGGTAGAAGTGCCGGATGAAGAATTTGAAAGTATGGGATGTAATGTATTAGCATTAGCACCCAGGACCTGTTTGATGGTGGAAGGCAATCCAAAAACAAAAGCGGGATTGATTGCTGCAGGTTGTAAGGTGATAGAATATAAAGGAAATGATATTAGCGTAAAAGGAGGAGGGGGACCAACTTGTTTAACAAGGCCTGTTTCAAGATTAAAATAAAACTACAAGGTTTTAGTGGCATCAATCTTCAGCCAAACAAATGCGCCGAGCAGTACTATGACCCCAATTAATAATACGGGTAAATAATAACCATATGCAGTGGCTAAATATCCAAATAATACAGTGCTTAAATAAGCAGCTGTTAATCCTGCAGCATTCATAGAGCCTGAAACTGATCCACTTTTTAATCCTCCCAGATCCATGGCAACCGCCCATGCCACCGGAGCTGTTACATCCATGAATGCCATTCCAATTCCTAATGCGATAATGGCTATTGTATTATCTGCCACTAATGATGCACCGATCATACATAATCCTGACACAAATAAACCAATCATGGGTACGATTCTTCTGCCCCATTTCTTGCCGTATTTTAATACTGCTTTATCACTCAACCATCCACCACTCAAACAACCCAAACCCGCTAATAAATAAGGAATGGAAGATGCCCAGATTAATTGATCTTTTGGAATCAATCTTCCCTTCTCTAAATATGTATGAAACCAACTTTGAAAAAAGTAGGCACCTATCGCATAACAGACATACATTCCTAACAAGTACCAGATATTTCTTGATTCAAATATGCTCCAGTATGATTTTTTATTTTCTTCTAAAACTATTGGCAGATCTCGATTAGCTAAGATGTATTCTAATTCTTTTGGATCAATATCTTTTACTTCAGTGGGGTCTTCTTTATGCCAAAAAAACCAAAATATAGCCCATACAATTCCAGCGGCTCCTAAAATATAAAATGGGATATGCCAGCTATATCTTTGTTGCAGTGGAAGTACTACAAATGGAGTTAACGCTGCACCAATTCTCGAAGCACCCCAGATGATGGCCTGAGCTCTTCCTCTTTCTATGACCGGGAAATATTTACTGAGTATAATGGAAGTATTGGGGTATGCACCCGCTTCCCCCATCCCGAATAAAGTTCTTACTATTAAAAGCATTAAAAATCCCGTTGAAAACCCTGTGAGGATTGTAAAGAACGACCACCAGATTACCACCCTTATTAATACTTTCTTCCCGCCAATTTTATCCCCCAGCCAACCTGTAGGCACTTCAAAAAGTCCATATGCTAAAGTAAATACCCCTAAGATCCATCCCCATTGAACCGTGCTCAAATGCAAATCCGCCATAATGGAACCACTTGCAGAAGAAAGGGCAATTCTATCAAGAAAAGTAATCATCGATAAAATGGATAGAACCGCAAGTACCTGATATCTTCTTTTCATATTTCAGTATAAAACTTATGTAATTTAAGGTTTAGCACTGTTTTGGCTAAAAATTATACTTGGTTAATATTAGATAGTTACCTTTGCAGTCTGAAAAAGTCAATCGCCATACTATTCCTGTGTATTTATCTGTTTACAACAACTGATGCCAATCAACTGTTGAAGATTCCGATGATTTTTAAGCATTTTGTTGAACACCGTCAGTTCGACAAAAGCATCAGTTTTATGAAGTTTCTGGATATGCATTATATGCACGGAAGTCCGAAAGACAAAGACTATAACAAAGACATGCAATTGCCTTTCAAAAGTTCGGGCGACTTCATTTATGTTTTAGCAAGCGAATTCGTTCCTCTAAATGAACATATTTCAATAACAGCTCCGGTTGTCTTAGTATCTGAAAAGAAAATCGATTTTCACCAAAACGATCTCCTTCCCTCTTACTTAGCCAGTATCTGGCAGCCGCCCAAGTCTTGTTAATATTTTATTGATGCAATTGTTTTTAAACGATTGAACACTGCTTTTGTACCACACAGGAGCCTTTAATTTATTATATATATATAAATACGACCATTATGCTGAATGCTATAATTGGCTTCGCTATAAAAAATAAACTAATCGTTGGGTTATTTATTATTACCCTGATTGGTTATGGAAGCTACCAATTTACCAAATTACCTATTGATGCCGTTCCTGATATCACAAATAATCAGGTGCAAGTCATCACCATCGCTCCGTCATTTGGAGCAACCGATATTGAAAGACTGATTACTTTCCCTATTGAGCAGGCAAATAATAATATATCCGGACTAAAAGAGATCCGCAGTTTCTCTCGTTTCGGACTTTCTTTAGTAACTATTGTTTTTGATGATGCAACCGATGTGTATTGGGCCCGTCAACAAGTTGCTGAACGATTACAAAAAGTTCAAGCCATTATTCCGCAAGGTATTGGTACACCAGAGCTTGGTCCGGTTAGTACGGGATTAGGAGAGATCTACCAATATGTTGTTCGCCCTAAAGCGGGATATGAAACCAAATTCAATGAAACGGATTTACGTACGATTCAGGATTGGATTGTTCGTCGTCAACTCTTAGGTGTAAAAGGGGTGGCTGAAGTGAGTAGTTTTGGTGGTAAACTAAAACAGTATTCTATTGAAGTGGATCCCAATAAATTGCTTTCATACAATATCACCATCGCTGATATTTTTAAAGCACTAGAATCAAATAATCAAAATACGGGCGGTGCTTATATCGAAAAAGGTGCTACCGTTTTGTATATCCGTACAGAAGGATTATTAGGTAGCATTGAAGACATTAATAATATCGCCATTAAAAATACAAATAGCGGAAACCCTTTATTCATAAGGGATGTAGCCACAATTAAAATTGGTAACGCTACGCGTTTTGGTGCCATGTGCTATAATGATCAAGGAGAAGTTGCAGGTGCGGTAGTGATGATGTTGAAAGGCGCTAATAGTAGTGATGTTATTAAAAATGTAAAAGAAAGAATTGCACAAATTCAAAAAACTGTTCCTGAAGGAATTGTGATTGAACCATTTCTCGACAGAACAAAAATGGTGAATAACGCCATCGGAACAGTAGAACAAAATTTATTAGAAGGAGCGCTGATTGTGGTGTTTGTATTGGTGCTATTTCTTGGAAATTTCCGTGCCGGTTTATTGGTTGCTTCAGTAATTCCACTGGCGATGCTATTCGCAGTTATTATGATGAACTTATTTGGAGTGAGCGGAAATCTGATGAGTTTGGGGGCACTCGATTTTGGATTAATTGTAGATGGCGCAGTAATTATTGTTGAAGCAGTAATGCATCGACTTGGACATAGCAAACATTTTACAAACATTACTAAGTTGAACCAAACTCAAATGGACGTTGAGGTTAACCAGTCGGCTAGTAAAATGATGAATAGTGCTGTATTTGGCCAAGTAATTATTCTGGTGGTTTACCTTCCGATCTTTACATTAGAAGGTATTGAAGGAAAGATGTTTAAGCCCATGGCACAAACAGTTGCCTTTGCATTATTGGGTGCATTTGTGTTATCGCTCACTTATATTCCTATGATGAGCGCTTTATTTCTGAGTAAAAAAATAAAACACAAACCTAATATCTCAGATATCTGGATGTCGAAAATAGAAAGAGTGTATCAGCGAACGTTGAACTTCGTAATTCAATTCCCTAAAATTGCCCTTTCATCTGTACTGGCATTATTTGTATTTGCTGTTGTATTACTTACAAATCTGGGAGCTGAATTTATTCCTGCATTAGAAGAAGGAGATTTTGCAGTTGATACAAGGGTGTTAACAGGAAGTAGTTTAAATACTACCATTGTGAATACGCAAAAAGCTGCACATATATTAAAGACGCAGTTTCCTGAAGTGGAAAAGATTGTTACTAAAATTGGAAGTGGTGAAGTGCCAACCGATCCCATGCCCATGGATGCCAGTGATATGATGGTAATCTTGAAACCTAAAAAAGAATGGACTTCTGCTAAAACCTTTAATGAATTGAGTGAGAAAATGGGGAAGGCATTAGAAGCGGTTCCAGGTGTTACAGCGGGTTTTCAGTTTCCGGTTCAAATGCGTTTCAATGAGTTAATGACGGGAGCCAGACAAGATGTGGTTTGTAAAATCTTTGGCGAAGACTTAGACACTCTTTCTTTATATGCCAATAAATTAGGGGCTATAGTAAATACGGTACCTGGAGCTAAAAATCTATATGTAGAACAGGTAGCAGGGATGCCTCAAATTATCATCAACTACAACCGGAATACGATTGCACAGTATGGTTTGAATATTGTAGATATCAATAAAATTGTAAACACATCTTTTGCTGGACAAACAACAGGAATGCTGTTTGAAGGCGAAAAAAGATTTGATGTTGTGGTACGAATTAGTGGGGAGCAGAAGAAAGATTTAAAAGACATACAAAACCTTTTAATCCCAACACCACGGGGAACACAAATACCTTTAAGTCAGTTGGCGGATGTTCAAATTAAACAAGGACCCAATCAAATTCAAAGGGAAGATGCTAAGAGAAGAATCGTTGTAGGTTTTAACGTCCGGGGCAGAGATGTGCAAACCATTGTAACAGAATTACAAGAAAAGATTGCAAAGCAAATAAAATTTCCAACGGGATATTATATCACTTATGGTGGTGCATTTGAAAACTTAAATGCAGCAAAAAGTAGGCTGATGATTGCGGTGCCAGTTTCTTTATTATTGATACTTATTTTATTGCATTTTGCTTTCAATTCTTTGAAACAAGGGTTACTGATTTATTCTGCTATCCCACTTTCTGCTATAGGAGGAATTATCTTTTTGGCATTGAGAGGGATGCCTTTTAGTATTAGTGCAGGGGTTGGATTTATTGCACTCTTTGGAGTAGCTGTATTAAATGGTATAGTATTAATTGCAGAATTCAATCAACTTAGAGACGAGGGAATTACTGATCTAAGAAGAATCGTGTTGATGGGAACCAAAGTAAGGTTAAGACCTGTTTTGATGACGGCTTTTGTTGCTTCACTAGGATTTTTTCCAATGGCTATCAGTAATGGATCTGGGGCTGAAGTACAAAGACCATTAGCAACAGTAGTGATCGGAGGTTTATTGATTGCTACATTTCTTACACTCTACATTTTACCAGTACTATATATGACATTTGAGAAGACTTCCCCTAAAAAGAAAAAGCATAAAAAATCAGTACCTGTTGTAGTGATTTTATTGTTGCTAATGTGTATGGGTTCTACATTAAGCGCACAGACACCAATAAGCTTACAGGCAGCAATTGATACTGCTTTGCAGCATAATCTTCAGGTGAAAAATGAAGAACTAAAATCAAAGTATCAGGAAGCATTGATAAAATCTGCTACTTATCTACCTCAAACCAATCTCATAGCAGATGTGGGTCAGATTAACAGCATTTATACAGATACTAAATTTGGGATTTCTCAATCTTTTCTTTTTCCTACTGTTTATTCTAAGCAAAGAGAATTATTGCAGGAAGAATGGAAAACCAGTGTGATGAACATTGCTGTAAAACAAGCTTTATTGAAGAAAGACTTATCTCAATTATATTATACTATTCTTTATATTGAACAGAAACGAAAACTGCTTTTATATACCGATAGTTTGTATCAGGCATTTTATAAAAGAGCGGAGCAGAGATTAGCAAAGGGTGAAACAAACCTGCTTGAAAAAGCAAGTGCTGAAACTCAATTAGGACAAATTAATATCCAGATTCAACAACTAGAACAGGATAGATCAGTATTGCAATTGCAGTTTCAATTATTACTCAACTCAACTGTGTTGTACAGTCCAGTGGAACTACAATATAAAATGGACCCGATTAATTTCAACGACACCAGCTTATTAAAAGATCACCCAAGCTTAAAAATGATCCTGCACCAGCAACAATTAGCAGATGCTGTTATTGAAGTGGAAAAAAGTTTATTAATGCCCGGCTTTACTCTAGGGTACAATAATTCAAGTATCAAAGGAATGGGGGCAGATAATAAACTTTATGGAACTGATACAAGATTTAGTGCCATTCAAGTAGGCGTAGGTATTCCCATTTTTGCAAAAGCACAGAAGTCGAAAATAGCCGGAGCCAGGTTGAATAAACAAGTTGCTGAAAATAACTATAACATTGGGTTGCAAAATATGCAGTCGAACTATCAATCTGCTTTATTACAATATCGTAAGTTCTTACATGCAGTGCAATATTTCGAAAGCACGGCATTGAAAAATGCCCAGACAATTGCAAATACGGCTAATCTGCAATTAGCCAATGGTGGAATCAATTATTTAGAATGGGTACAATTAATCAATCAGTCTACCGTAGTTAAAAACGACTATATCGAATCGGTAAAAAGTCTGAATGAATCTATCATCCAATTACATTACTTAATTAATCAATAATCATGCGTTACTCAAAATATAGTATAAAGAGGCTCTTTCTTTTAATCATTTCAATTGCATTTCTAAGCTCTTGCGGCAACAAGAAGAGGGAAGAACCGAGTGTTATAGCAACCACTGTAAATCATGTGAAACTATCAGACATTCAAATTAAAAATGCGGGAATAGTTACATCTAAAATGGAGCAGAAAGAAATTTCTTCTATTTTAAAAGTCAATGGAACAATAGATGTGCCCCCGCAAAATATGATATCGGTAAGTGTGCCCATGGGAGGCTATTTAAAGTCAACAAATCTATTACCCGGACAACATATCAAAAAGGGCGATCCTATTGCACTCATTGAAGGAGAACAATACATTCAGTTGCAGCAAGATTATTTAACTGCGAAAGAGAAAATTGTTTATTTAGAGTTAGAATTCAACCGTCAAAAAGAGTTGAATAAAACGCAGGCCAGTAGTGATAAAATTATGCAGCAAACTGAATCTGAATTTAAATCACAGCAGGTTTTGCTAAGTGCTTTAAAAGAGAAGCTACAATTAGTGGGTATCAATATTTCGAAACTTAACGTGAACAATATTTCCCGAAGCATTAACCTGTATTCTCCCATTGATGGTTTTGTGTCGAAAGTAAATGTGAATATTGGTAAATATGTTTCTCCTACTGAAGTGCTTTTTGAATTAATTAATCCCTCTGATATTCATTTGAATTTGAAAGTGTACGAGAAAGATATCAGTAAATTGTTCATCGGTCAAAAACTAAATGCATTTACAAATAGCCAGCCCACTAAGAAACATCCTTGTGAAATTTTATTAATCGGGCACGATATATCACCTGATCGAAATACGGATGTGCATTGTCATTTTGAAAATTATGAACACGATCTAATTCCAGGCACTTATATGAATGCTGAAATATCTATTAAAAATGCAAAAGCATTTGTATTGCCAGAAGACGCAATCGTTCTTTTCGAAAATAAACAATATGCATTTATTAAAGTAGATGCCAATCAGTTTAAAATGACGGAAGTACAAGTAGGCAATACTGAAAACGGATTTACCGAAGTACTGCAAGCTGATAAGATTGCTTCTTCAGAGTTTGTGGTAAAGGGAGCTTATTCTTTATTGATGAGCATGAAAAATAAAGTAGATGAGTAAGTGAAAATTAAAAATTAAAAATAAAAAGTGATGAGTGATGAGTGATGAG
>JBAXXT010000021.1:0-42953 GCA_037127755.1 Bacteroidota bacterium | reverse complement strand
AGGTCATACATGGTTCATTTATTTATTGGGGGGTTAGCTCAGTTGGCTAGAGCGTCCCGATGGTAATCGGGAAGGTCATACATGGTTCATTTATTTATTGGGGGGTTAGCTCAGTTGGCTAGAGCGTTTGCATGGCATGCAAGAGGTCGACGGTTCGACCCCGTTACTCTCCACAGCTTTAAAGTCCCGAAAGGGGCTTTTTTGTTTTTAACACTTGACGAATTTAAAAGTCTAAAATATTTTCACTTGTTCGATAATTAAAAATTCCATTTATAATTTGTTTTCTAATTTATAAATGAATTTTCAATGCCATTTTTTGTATACATCCTTCACTCTTCTAAGAATGATAAATTCTACATAGGAAGCTGTGAGGACATAACAGTAAGACTAACACAACATAATACTGGAAGAAATAAATCAACCCATTCAGGGATGCCTTGGGTATTGATGTATACTGAGCAATTTGAAACCCGTTCTTATGCGGTTAGTAGAGAATTACAAATTAAAAAAATGAAAAGTAAAAAGTACATTGAAAAATTAGTTTCTACTTATAATTAGAGCCTCCCGAATGCATTCGGGAAGGAGGAAGGTTCAATTTTGTTACTCTCCACAATTCATTACTTGTCATTCGAAACCCAGCTAATTTTCAACCATTCATTATTATTTAGCTCCTTCCCTATTTTAAATATTGCTTGTTTTTTTTCAATGATTTCATTATTCTTTAATTGAAAAATTTCAAGCACTACTTTTGAATTTGAAAGAAAATTGTTACTGGTTAAAAATATTTTAAAAAAAACATTTGCAGGATTAATTAATTCAATTTCATGTTCCCATTGCTTTAAAGTAAACTCTTTGATTAAAGCGTGCTTATCAGTGGTTGGGTAATTAACTAAAAAATTGATTGACTCCGCAAAAGTAGCTTTTAGCCTAAATCTGCTTTTTACTTCAGGAACTATTTCCACTTTTTTGTTCAACTGCTTAAACAAATTATTTATTTTTTCAAATAATTCATCCTTTTTATTTAACCAAATAAAACCAGGTATTCTAAATTTCATAAATGGGGGGATGTCGGGTCTAAAATAGCTTTTAAAAGATGGCGTTATTGAAATTTTCTAATGTTCTTAATTTTCGATTCTTTTCCTTTAAAAAAAATGTACCCCTCCAAAAAGAATTAAATATCTCATCAAGTTAGAGAAAATATTCTTTAAAATTCTATTAGTATATTAATTCTATATTTTATTTTATCAATTTATTTGCAGGCACTATTTGTTTGGGTATTCCAGGACCTTTGTATAATAAATTCAGCCAAAAACCGCCAGATCCGTTATAGTATTCAACTTTTATTTTATGCAAGCCAATTTTAAGTTGAACTGTTCCATTTTTTTCTATCACTCCATGATCACCATCATTATTAATTATTTCTTTATCATCAATATATAATTTGCTTCCATCATCTGATCTTAAAAAGAAAGTAAATAATCCTGATTCATCAATCTGAATATTACTTTCAAGGATGCATCCAAATGTGGTATTTCCATGGTTTAATTTTGATAATACCTGATCACGATTTAATTCAAATTCATAGGAATCCCATTGATGACTCTTTTGAATACTTTGAAATACTGGCATATGATTCCAGTCCAAACTTACACCTGAATAGTATTGAACGTTTACTCCCTGTTTTTGTTTTGCAGAAACGAAGCGGAAATACGCTTTAACAGGAATACTCGCATTTCCATTATTGTCAAAAGATATAGCAGTAATTACAGTGGTAGTATCTAATTTAAATTGCGTTTCATACAATTTAGAACTAATGGTAGGAATACTCCCATCAATGGTATAATATGTTTTTGCGTTTTCAGCCATGGTTTGCATAGAAACAATTGCTATGCTATCCTGATACAATCCACCAGCCTCCTGATATAAATACTTCCAAGGAAAAACTTTTGGATTTGCTATTAATGATTTACCTAGATATAAATTCGCTGGTTCATCAAAATGAATAAAGGCACTTTTTATAGGTCGTCCAGTCCAGGCATATGGTGGAACAATATTCAAAGCAAAAGCAATAGTAGCCGCTAAATCATAAGTATACACCTGTTGCTGAATAGTATACCCTTTTTTAATGGAAGCTCCTTTCAGTATCATGGCAATTTCTGCTTCTTCCACAGTTGCACCACCATGACCATAACCTACGCCGCCATGATCAGCCGTTACAATTACTAAAGTTTTCTTTTCTATTCCTGCAGCCTTAATAGATTCAAGTACTAATCCTAACAATGAATCAACTTTTGTAACCGATGCATAATAGGCAGGAGTTCCATGTCCAAATTCATGACCAATATCATCCACAAGATCTAAATGCATGAAACCCAACAGGGGCTTTTTAGCAATGATATATTTACAAAATTCTGAAGTCGTTGCATTTTCAGTAGGCATATTCTTATCAAAGTTCAGGGCTGACTTTTCAAATAGTCTCCCAAATCCTTCCCATTGATATACTGCACCAATTTCAGCATTGGCTCTATTCTTTCTAACCCATCCAAAAATGGTAGGAAATATTCCATCTTCATTTGTTACTATCGGTGGGAGTGAATAATCAGCTCTTCCCCAATCATTATCTATAATTCCATGTGCTTCAGTACCCGCACCCATAATCATGCTGGCCCAATTCGGACTTGAAGATGATGGAAGCACTGTGCGAACATTCCATTTTACAGAACCTTCCTGAATCAATTGATGCATATTTGCAGACTTCGAAGACCTGATTCCATCGGGACTTGTTCCATCTAACCCAATCACAATTACATGTTCAATACCTGAAGGATATTTAGTTTCAGATTGTCCATATATAATTGAATGATTTAAAAACAAAAGGATGCACCAGAGGGGATATAATTTAATTTTCATATGAAATTTGTAGTAATTTTTTAAAGTAAGATTACAATACTTATCATGGAAAGATTAAGAGAGTCTATTAAGTTTTTATGAATACTCCATTTTACAGGTCAAGTCAGGGCGGTAGAAACAATTCTCATTATTTTAAACACTAATTTTAATCAAACTCAGCGCAACTGTTGCGTTTTAACTTATAAATCAGAAAGCACCAACTATAGATCATGAAAAAAATACTTTCCAAAAACGGTCTGATTGCTATTTGCATTTTTTTAAATTGTACTTCCCTTTTTGCTCAATTAACAATTAAGCATCAGCGAATTATTATTTTCATGATTGATGGATTTGGTGAAGACTATTATCGAAAGAGTGATATGCCAACACTGAATCATTTTGAAAAAAATGGGATTTTTAAAATTGTTCCTTCATTAATGCCTTCTGTAACAAATTTAAATAATGCATCCATTTGTACAGGTGAACTGCCACAAGTGCATGGTATTACAGGCAACTCTTATTATGATACAAATTCTGGGAAAGAGGAATTTATGGAAAATGATATTTTGCTACTGGCTCCTACCATTTTTGAAAGAGCACAAAAACAAGGAATCAAGTCAATACTTTTTGCCGCAAAGAAAAAATCAATCGGACTTTTAAACAGAGGTACCGTTGACACTATCTCTCCAGAAACGGCATCCCCTATTTGGGTGAAAAGAATTGGAACGCCCCCGAGTATTTATTCAAGAGAAGTAAATTACTGGCTGCTTGATGCCGCTTTATTTAGCATAGTGAATGACACTTCTCTTGGTATTATATATATACACCCAACAGATTATCCCATGCATACCTGGGCACCAGATGCTAAAGAATCGAAAGAATATTTGAATAGATTGGATCAGTATATTGCAAAAATTAGTGCAGCTGCCCCCGATGCTGCCATTTTAATTACTGCAGATCATACTGTTACTCATAAAAGCTATTGTTGGGATTTGAATAAGGCTTGTGTAAATAGAAATGTGCCTATTAAGATTGCTATTTCTCCAGAACGCGATAAATACTTTAAACACCATAGAGGTTTTGGTGGAACAGCGTATGTATATCTAAACAATCAGAAAGATCTAATAAAAGTTCAAAAAGCAATTTCGGGTTTACAAGGTGTTGACGAAGTGATAACAAGAGAAGAAGCAGCTAAAAGATTTTATCTGATGCCTGAAAGAATTGGTGATCTTATTGTTTTAGGCGATAGCAAAACTGTTTTTGGTGATTTAGATTCTGAATCAGAAACTTTACCCGACACCTATCGAAGTCATGGTTCTCTTGCAGACGCCAGAGTACCCATATTTATTTATAATGCTATAGGAGCACCCAACATTGATTATTTTCAATTTAATTATTTGCTCTCTAGCTGGTTATATAGATAAGAACATAATGTTTAATAATTGCTTTATATGATGATAATTAAAAAGATCTCCTTTTTCGGATGTTTAACGATCCTGTTATTATGTTCTGAAAGTATATTGGCTCAGCAGAAGACTTTACAATTGATTTGGACTTCTGATACACATTTTGGTTTAACAAAACCGGTATTTCGAAATGATTCAAATGTTTCGGCAGCCAATGTAAATGCTGCAATGGTCGCGCAAATGAATAAAATTCCCATCACTTATCTCCCAAAAGATAATGGCAGTTCTGCGGGTGAACTCATTGGGTCGGTAGAAGCTGTTATTGTAACAGGTGATATATGTAATAGACAGGAAGTGGGTGTCCAAACTGCTTCAATTTCCTGGAGTCAGTTTGAAGTAAATTTCATATCGAAGCTTCATTTAATGAAGAAAGATGGAAGCAAATCTGATTTGCTCTTAACACCAGGAAACCATGATATTAGTAATGCTATTGGATTTCATAGACCCATGGAACCCTTAATGGATAATTCTTCATTGGTTGGCATCTATAATCTAATGATGCATCCTTCTACTCCTATTAACACGAGTAATTTTAGTTTTGAGAGGGATAAAATACATTATTCCCAAAATATAGGTGGCGTACATTTCATATTTGTAAGTGCATGGCCCGATTCGTCTGAACGTGTTTGGATAGAGCATGATTTAAAATTAATTCCAGAGAGTATGCCTTCATTTATTTTTACACACTCTGATCCAAATACTGAAGCAAGATTTTTTCGGAATCCCAATGGCGATCATTCCATCAATCCGAATGACAAATTCGAAAACTTAGTAGTAGAAATTTTTAAAGATGGCCAATCCGTAAAGGACAGTACTAAGATTGAGCAACGTGGGTTAGTCAGTTTTTTTCAATCTCATAAAAATATTAAGGCCTATTTTCATGGACATACAAATTATGCAGAATATTATGATTGGGTTGGACCTGATCAAAATATCCATTTACCCTGCTTTCGATCCGATTCTCCTATGAAAGGAAGATATTCTTCAAAAGATCAAACCAAATTGTCTTTCAATATTATTTCCATTGATACTGAAAAAAAAGAATTAACTGTACGTGAATGTTTTTGGAATGCACATCCATTAGAAACTACACAAGACTTAGAATGGGGAATGACACATACAATATCCTACTAATTCTCAAAGTTAAATTGTCAAACTATTGTTATACCAATATTCTCTTTTGTTTTTCTATTAAAGTATAAAACAGAAAACAAAGAAAATATTATAATTAATGCGCCAACAAAGATGCCTGTATATATAAAGAAATTAGACCAGCTTAATTGTATATTTTTTGAACCCTTTAAGAATAGGATACAAGTACTTCCGAGATAACCGAATGCGTCGCTTACATACATTAAATAACCAATATTGCTTTTATACTTAAACAGAGCGATCCACCTTTCATACAACATTACATGAAATGAAATATAAGGCAGGTACATTGAAAACCCAATAACAATCATCCACATCAATGCACTTATTTTATTTTCAAGGAATAAAATAGATACTACTAATAAAAGTGTTCCACTTGCAAGAAAGATAAACTGATTGGTAAAAAAAGCAATTTTATTATTTTTAATTAGCATCATTAATCCAATGATTACTAAAACTGCTATGGCAATTGGTATCTCTGAAAGTGCAAGCAATTTTGGAGTATTTCTAAACCCTAAGCTATTCCAAAGTTCAACAGCAAAATTGTCTCTGATATCTCGAAATACTGTAAGTGCTACATAGATTACAATTGAAAAAATAATTCCCGGTGCAAAAAAGAAAAAGAAGTTTTTTCTTTCCCTCTTATTCATAGGTCTTCTTTCTGTTCTTAATGCCCTGTCTTCCTTATCCTGAGCAGGAATTTTTTGTAACATGTAAATACCTAAAAAAAGAAAGGGTAAAAACAGAAACCCCGTAAAAAAAGGCATCCAAAATTCTGTGATATCTAAATAGTCAATTAAAAACCTACCTGCTGCCTTAACAATACCAGAGGCAAATATGAAGCTACTAGCCATGATTGCCCCAAGTACTTCTGTAAAACGTCTTCCTTCAAGAAAGCTAAAGACAATACCCCATATGAATCCAAGTGGCAATCCACTAAAAAATAATAGCCAAAAATTATAAGGATATGGAATTAACGCAAATAAAAAAAGTGCGAGCCAGGAGATTCCAATCAGCACCAATAGTACTTTAATTCTTTTTTCAGGCTCAAGTTCTGAGACGAATCTAATACCTAAGAATTTCGAAAGTGTATATCCAATGGCTTGAGAAATAATTAAAATAATTTTGTAATCAAATCCTGCTACAGTTAACCCTTCAAAAGTTGCTGCTGCAAATGGCTTTCTAAATGCATACATGCTGCAATAGGTAATAAAAGCTGCAGCACCTGCAAAACTGATAAAGGCAGTGGGGTTATTTTTTGAAATTTTAACTCTATTGAATTCGCTTTTGATATACTTACATTTATGTTGTTTGAATTCCCACTCTAAAATTATTTTGATCAATTGCGTGTTTAAAAGCTTCATTAGCTGTTACTAGCTTAAACCCATCAAAAATTAATTTTTCAAATGGAAATGATAGATGGTTCTTTTCAATGAATTCTACTGCTGCCAAAAAATCTTGTTCATTGTAATTATGCAACCCCTTTATGGTTAATATTTTCCTAACCATTTTTTCTGCATCTATCTGAATTTTTCTTTGAGGAAAAGTTGCACCGATAAAAACAGCAGTACCTCCAATACCTAAAGTGTCGATACCATTTTCCATTGCATCTGGAGAACCTGAAAGATCAATTAATGTATCAATTAAAAGATTATTCCCAGTCTTCTCAAAATAAAGTTGCTGAAGATTATTTTGCCCCATATTGATTGCTAAGTTTTCATCTGCACCAAATTCAAAAGCTATTTTCAATCTTTCTTCATTGGTATCAATCGCAATTACAGAAGCAGCTCCTTTCGACTTAGCCATCGCACAGGCAATGATGCCCAGCATTCCAGTTCCACAAATCATAATTTTTTTTCCTGCTAAATCACCCGCTACCCGGATAGCACCTGCAACTGTTGCCACTGCACAGTTAATAATTGCTGCAACTGTTAATGGAACTGCTTCATCAATTTTAATAATTGGAGTGTTTTTTCTTAAAATAGTAAACTCACTTAATCCTCCATGTAAAGTACTGTCTTCCGTAATTTGTTCATGCCCGTACTTGAAAAGGTCAGCAGCCTTTTGAGGCATTCCTCTTTTAGAAAATTCAGATGCAGGATCACTTGCAAAAATAGCCCAGGTAATTCTGTCGCCAACTTGTAAAGAATTGCCCCTAAGATCTAAAAGTGGCGCATTGGGACCTAAAGTATCAATCCTTCCAATGATTTCATGTCCCAGAATTGTTGGATTTTTCTCTTTGCGCATCCCAGTATAAGTGTAAATATCACTTCTGCAAAGTGTAGCATATTCGTTTTTAACTAAAATCTCTTTTTCTTTTAAGTCAGGAATTATAGTATCAATCAGTTGTAATGGCTTTTCTGGAGATTCAAAAGAGACAATTTTGCAAGTCCTCATTTTTTCTTTAAAAATACATTAGAACAATAATGTAAACCCTCTGCCAAAATATCTTCATATAAAATTAATAGCAATCATACGGTCTATACATCTCAGCTTTCTACTTTTATCAATGGTATCAACTTATGAATTAACTCAATCTCAACTTTTATGAAGTATTTCCTTCTAGTGCTTGTATTTTCATCCTGTTTCCAGTTAAGTTGGGGTCAAACAGCCGACTTAGTTTTGTATAAAGGAAATATAATCACCCTTCAGAGTAATGGACATCGAGAAGAAGCAGTGGCTATCAAAGGAGAACAAATTATTGCTACGGGTTCAAATAAATATATAAGCCAATATATTACTGCAAATACTAAAGTGATTGATTTAGAAGGAAGGACAGTTATTCCAGGATTCAATGATGTACACCAACACCCCTATCCTATTTATACTTGGGATAAACCTTATGCTGATCTGCGTCTTGACACTGTGAGTTCAATGAAAAGCTTAATCGAATTGATCAAAAGAAAGGCTGCCATTACGCCCAAAGGAATGTTGATAAAAGGGGTTGGATATAATGAATTGAAGTTGGGTGGACAACCTATTCGAGATAGTTTAGATAAAGCAACCACCAATCATCCAGTTTTGATCGTGCATGCGAGTGGACACCTAGCTGCAGTTAATTCCATGATGCTTGATTTAAACGCTATTAATAAAGAAACACAGGATCCTCCGGGCGGAGCATTTGAGCGTTATAAAAATGGAATTCCTGATGGAATCATAAAAGAATCTGCAAGAAAATCTTTTAAATCGAATAGTATCATCGAAATACCTAAACCTACACATGCCGAGGAACTAGAAGGATATCGTAAGTATTTTTTACAAATGCTTGCAGGAGGATTAACAAGTATTGGCGACTGTGGTACCAATCCTGAGAAATTAAAGATCTATCACGAACTAGCTGCAGAAAAATTTCCTTTTCGGTTCAATTTATATATTGTTGTCGATTATTTAGATCAAGTTATTTCTGGTAAAATTAAAACAGAAGCATCCCCATATTTAAGAGTTGCAGGAATTAAAATGTTTCATGGCAATTCTTTGAGTGGAAAAACATGTTGGTTATATGATCCATATGAAATGCTGAATCCAAATACTAATCAAAAAGATTATTATGGTATTCCACCAGCAAGGAGTCAGGAATCATTAGATAGTTTAGTTCTTAAAATTCATACAGCAGGGTTACAAATTGCCTGCCATTCGAATGGTGATAGAGAAATTGATATGTTAATTAATGCCATAGAAAAAGCGCAATTAGCATTTCCAAAAAAGGATTTGCGTCATCGAATTGAACATTGTAGTGTTACGAATCAATCGATACTGGATAAAATAAAAAAAGATCAGATTATTCCAGTATTTCATTCTTACATCAATGAATTGGGAGGTCAGCTAACAGTTTATGGTTCAAAGAGATTATCTATGATGATGCCTACTAGAACTGCCTTAAATATGCAAATACCTTTTGCTCTTCATTCAGATTTTCCTATTTCAAGATATGAAGCCATGATTCGTTTAGGAAGTGCTGTAAATCGAACAACAAATGAAGGCAACATTTTAGGACCAGATCAAAGAATAGAAGTTGAGGACGCGATTAAAGCATCTACAATTAATGCAGCATATACTTCACATGAAGAAAATTTGAAAGGAACAATAAAAGCAGGCCAATATGCTGACTTAGTAATTTTAGATAAGGACCCTGCAAAAATTGAAAAAAATAAAATTGGTTCGATTGAAGTACTAACTACCATTGTAGGCGGAAAAATTGCATACCAGAAAAAGTAATGAAAATATTGGGTGATTTGTACCTTTAAGTGTATCTAAAAAATTTAATTTTAAGATTTCCCGATTGATTTTTCATGTTTACACTAACGCAAACTCCTGGAAGAACAGCCTTTGTAAATGAAAAAGAACTTTTGTTTTTTTCAGGGTACTCCTATTTAGGCATGAACCATGAACCTGCATTCATCGGCCTTTTACAACAAGGGATTGAAATGTATGGAGCCATATTCCCAAGTTCGCGAATTTCAAATACCGCACTTGACCTTTACGAAAAAACAGAAAGCCAATTAAGCAGCCTTACTCAAATATCAAATACCGTCTTATTCCCCAGTGGATTTACGGCTGGAAAAGCTGCAATAGAAACTATTATAGCAGGATCAAACATTTTTCATTCCCCATTTTGCCATCCTGCCATTCGCCTGGGAGCTAATTCCAATTTGTCCTTTTCAAATTGGGCTTCCGAAACTGTTCGAACCATTAATAACAACTCATATAGTACCCCACCCGTTTTATTAAGTGATTCCCTAAATCAGCTCACAGCAGAAGTATACGATTTTTCTTTTTTAAACGAGATTCAACAAAATATTATTTGCATTATCGACGATAGTCATGGTATTGGGCTAATAGGAAATAATGGCGCGGGTGTTAGTTCTAAATTACCTCGAAAAGAAAACATCGAATACATCATTACTTATTCCCTTTCCAAAGCATTGAATATTCAAGCGGGAGCTATCAGTTGTACCAATAAAAATACTGCTGAAAAAATTAGAAAAAGTGTTTGGTATACTGCAGTTACACCTCCCTCGCCTTCCATGTTATATGCTTTTTGCAATGCTGCAAATATTTATCAAAAACAGAGAGAAATACTAAATGGTCTAAAAATAGAATTTCAGGAATTAATAGAAAATAAAAAAAGAATCCACTTTCATGTAGACCTTCCTGTTTTTATACTTCCTGAAGAAATGGATGAAGATTATTTTTCTAAAAAAAATATCATTATTTCGTCTTTCCCTTATCCAGATCCTACTGGAAAAAAAATTAACCGTGCAGTGCTGAATGCCCTCCACACGCTAGAAGATTTAGTTAAATTTGTAAATGTGCTTTAACATTTTAGTTTTTTATTTGATTTTATAGCTAATACTGGATAATATTAGGCAACACCCCCCCCTAAAAATGTATCTACATAGTATAACTTTAAGTTATTTAAGGGAAAATATATTATTTTCGATAAAGATGAAAATACCTACCATTTTATTTCTTATTTTCTTATTTGCGGTTACCAGTATTTGTAGCCAGGATTCTATTCATATAGCTTCATCATCGAAAGGCTGTGGATCTGAAAGTTTTACTGAAATTTTACGCAAGGATCCCGTTTTTGCAAAAATGGAGAAAATGCAAAACTTACAATTAAGACAGTTAGCACAAACAAGACAAAATAAGCTGATTCAAAATAAAGTCACTTCCGTTAATGATAGTAAAATCATCATACTCAATGCTCCTCCCCCTGCACCTTTAATTAATATCACTATCCCCATTGTGTTCCATATCGTAAATAATAATCCAGATAGTATCACTGACCAGATGATTTACGATGCTCTAGTGCAATTAAATGATGCCTTTGCTCATCGAAATGTTTACGCTACAGATCCATCAGGTGTTGATACGCATATACAATTTTGTATGGCCAAGAAAACACCCGATGGTGGAAAAACAAATGGTATAGATAGAATTAAATCTTACTATCAAAATATTGACGTTGATTTAGAAGCTAGTCAATTACCAATTTTGTCAAATTGGGATCCAACAAAGTATGCAAATGTTTGGCTTGTCAATAGCATTCAAGGTGAAATTGCTCCATCTATATTTTCTTGTGGTATTTGGACAAGAACACCATATGCTGGTTATGCATCAGCAGGTGTTGGAGCTGTTGTATCAGGTTTATCTGCTCCATTAGTGGCACACGAACTTGGTCATTATTTATCACTACTCCACACTTTTACTGGTATGGACTGTCGCAATAACGATTGCACAACTGATGGAGATCAGGTTTGTGATACACCACCAGATGGTACAAATAAACCTGGGAGCTGTTCTCCAGCTGCTAACACTTGTAAAACAGATACAATATCCGGACCCTTTTTAAAAGATGTGCCAGACAATGTGACAAATTTTATGGATTATACTTCATGCCCGAGTATGTTTACACTTGGACAAGCACAACGTATGCAAGATTTTATTAGCATTTTTTCTGGAGGCAGTCTATTGACAAGCGATGCCTGCTCTCAGCCTTGTGCTGACAATATTCAGTCAAGTTTTAATTGGAACAGTAACCCATACCCGATTATTGGTTCTACTGTAGATTTTATAAATACATCATCGGGCTCTTCAGATTACGAATGGTATTTAAACGGTACGCTACAGGTCAAAACCACAGATTTTCAACAGTCTTTTCCAACTGCGGGTACTTATACTGTAAAATTATTAGCATACAATCCAACCAAATCTTGTTTCGCATCTTATACAGGAAATGTAATTGTCAATTGTGGAGTTGATTCCCGCTTTTCTCCCGATAAAAGGGTTGTTGCTTCAGCAACCAATGTATATCAAGATACCGTAACATTTGTGAATACCTCTTATAATGCGGATACCTATCAATGGTTTGCAAGTGATTATACAGGTTTAAATTATACTTTAGTTTCTACTGCAAAGGACTATTTAAATTCTTTTGATAAAAGTGGAACTTATAAAATTTATTTAATTGCTTCCAAAGGCGCTTGTGTAAGCACTTCTAAAACCTATTCACTTCAAGTGAATGATCCCAGGCAAGATGCAGCTATTACTGTCTGGGCTGTTAACTGTTACAAGAATGATAGCATCAAGGTGAATTTTACGATTCACAATTATGGTTATGATACTATTCCTAAAGGGACTTCAGTTAGATTTCATGACCAAATACCCTACAATAAGCTGATGCCTACATTAAATAATATATTTTATACCACCAATGATATTTTAGGCAAATGCGATCAAGGTTATTCAACCATTATTGCAACTAGTAGTCCAAAATTAGATAGCATTTCAGCTTTTGTGAATGAAGATAACCCTGGTGTTGAAAAAGATAATTTCAATAACGATTCAGAATACAAAAACTTTCGATTAAAATATCAAGTGTCGCCTTCAACTGATACCACGGTATACATAAACGATCTTATCAACTTAAAAATAAGTTCTTCAGGTGAATCTATTAAAACAATTCAATGGCAAAGCAATAGTTCTTTAAGTTGTACAAATTGTTTAAACCCATCTGTTACAATTACTGATACTACAACTATCAAAAGTTTAGTAAAAACAAATTATGATTGCTTCGATTCTACATTTACCCGAATCAATATTTTTCCAATTGATATCAGCATAGTAAATAATAGAATTGACTGTTATTATAATGATAGCGTTCTTATTACATCCACAGTTTGTTTAGGTAATCATTACACTGCCTTTAAGAAACCAACACAGGTAAAATATTATGATGCTGTTGATTCACTTGGAAATGGAACCAATTTAATTGGAACTTTTATATTACCAACCTCAACAGCTTTCACAGATTCGTGTACTACAATTAAACAAGTCATAAAAAAACCTGCATCAGGGCTAGTTTCTTATACTATAAATCAAGATAAAAGTCAATTTGAACAAAAATGGAAAAATAATCAGGCCAGTGTTGGTTATATTCCTTTTCATATTAGCACTCCCATTCATAGTTTTGATTTATATCGAAGTCAAGAAATACCAATTGTGGTAGATCATGTAGGCGATTCTATAACCTATTTAAAATGGACCCCTAGTTATGGGTTGAGTTGTGATACCTGTTTAAATACCATATTAAATACTTATGCAAGTACCTCTTACCTATTAAAAGCATCTACAAAATACGATTGCATTGATACAGTAGGAATTACAGTAAACGTTTATTTCCAAAACTCGCTTGCCTTGCCAAATGTATTTACGCCAAATGGGGATGGATTAAATGATCGTTTTTATGTTATTGCAGGTAAAAATGTAGATAGAGTAAAATCATTTTTAATATACAATAGGTGGGGCAGAAAGGTATTTGAGAAGTACAATGTTTTACCCAATGATCGTAATAGTGGATGGGATGGTACAACCAATGGAAAAAATGCAGAAATGGGAACTTATGTTTATACTGTAGTAGTAGATTTTAGTGATGGTACGAGTAAGATATATAATGGCAGCATTTCATTAATAAGATAAGAATGATTAAATATTTTATAGTTCTGATTATCTCATTTTTTATAAGTGGGATTTGTTTTTCCCAGGACCCCCACTTTTCACAATTTTTTGCATCACCCTTAACGCTCAATCCTGCTAATACTGGCAATTTCGATGGCGATTTCAGAGCCAATTCAAATTACAGAAATCAATGGCCTTCTATCAATAATGCATATAAAACATATACTGTTTCTTTAGATGCCCCCATATTTGAAAAAAAAATTCCTAGTTATGATCGAATGGGAATTGGTATTGTTGCAATGAGTGACAGAACTGGAAATGGATTATTGACTGAAAACGATGTTGCTTTTTCAGTAGCTTATAAAAAGAGCTTAGATGGTCAGGGCTTTAGCTCAATAAGTGCAGGCTTGCAAGCGAGTTATATCAATTATCGCTTTAACCCTAACGTGGCATATTTTGAAGACCAATTAACACCTGATGGTTTTACCATGCCTTCCACTGAACTTTTATTAGGTAGAAATTTATCCAAATCATTTGTAGACTTTCATGCGGGACTTATTTATACGTTTTCAACAACAGAATTTAATTTGTTTTATCTGGGCACTTCTTATTTTCATACTTTTTCACCTGCCATGCAATTTAATGATCAAGAAAATAATTTAAGCCCAAGATTTAATATTCATGGCGGTGGCTATTTGCCTTTAAGTTATAATTCAACTATACATGCAAGTTTTCAATACCAACAACAACAAACACAAAATGAAATTTTACTGGGTGCTGTGTATAGTTATTTTATGCAACCAAATCCAAACCAATACATCGAATTATATCTGGGTTCTTGGATTCGATGGAACGATGCCATCATTCCATATGTAGGTATCGATTACAATCGAATTATGCTGGGTATTTCATATGATATCAACATAAACAAAAAAACGGAATCACAATACTTCAGAAGTGGTGAAGTATCCTTAACCTATAAATTAAAAAAATATGCAAATGGCAAATCAATTAAATGTCCAATTTATTAATTTGCTTTCACCATAGTATGTACTTGCTGCACTGTTAAGTTTTGAAAGCGTGCATAATAAACCCCAGCAGCTAGATTGGCTGTTTCAAAGGGCACCCTATAATTTCCTGGAGCAGGGTATTCAATATCAACTAATACCTTAATTACCCTCCCCATTACATCCATTATTTGTACCAGCGTATGCCCTCCTGCAGTTGTAAATTGCACCGTGGTACTATTTGTAAATGGATTTGGATAATTAGAGATCAATAAACTACCACTTTGATTTGGATTAACGACTTTACAGGTGGCAGAATTTACGATTGGTAAAAGTTGAAAATTTTTCAAAAGCACCTGCTGTAAATCAGCCTCTTTTACACAAAGCCAATGCGTAAGTATGGAAGCATATACACTTCTAAAATCATACTGAAAAGGAACATTATCATTATCAGTTGCTTTTACCGGGATATTGGGAGTATCACCCAACACACCAGGCAAAATATTTTTCCCAAACACAAACATGGGTGCAGCAGCTCCATGATCAGTACCGCCACTTGCATTACTCTTTACGCGCCTTCCAAATTCTGAAAACGTCATTCCGATTACTCGATCTTCAATACTTAAAAATTTAAGATCATCCTGAAAAGCTTTGATGGCTT
This sequence comes from Bacteroidota bacterium, assembly GCA_037127755.1. Lineage (GTDB taxonomy): Bacteria > Bacteroidota > Bacteroidia > Chitinophagales > Chitinophagaceae > Sediminibacterium. The sequence goes on along the minus strand of JBAXXT010000021.1, from coordinate 27,318 downwards.
CACTTACGTTTTTCAACAAATTGGCATGATTTCCTATAGTTGTATCAGTTGTATCAGCTTGATTAAAATGGGTATCAAACCCTCCATAAGAAACCATATAGATCCGAGTCTTCAATCCTCCTTTAATTAATCGTGCCACAATTTTCAACTGATCCGCTAAATTATTTTTTGCTGGATAAGGGGCCTGTTGTGTTACATTAGCTGCAGCAGCTTTAACAACAGTAGCATACTGCTGCGTTTGTTGCGCCATGCTTCTTAGAAATGTTAATTCTTTTCCAGCATAGGTATTTGGCGCTGGATCCTGTAATCCATTTATTAAATTATAAAAACTATTCGGATTGGTAATACTCATCCCCATACTTACTGCAGGACCTTGCAATGCGAGTGAAGTAACAGAACCAATTTGAATACTCAACGGATCCGTCATGCTGCTATTGGGATAACCATTGGGGAAATTCGGATACTCATAATTCAAATATCTTCCAGTCCATCCACTATCCAATTGCTGATTACTATCTGCAGCCGTCATCCAAATATCTGTGGCACGAAAATGCGAAAAGCTGGGCTGCGGATAACCCACACTATTAATCAATTTAAGTTTCCCTTCATTGAACATCGTTTGCATTCCAGTCATGGAAGGATGCAACCCTACTTTCTTTGTGCCAGTTAGAGATAAAACTTTTGATTCTTCAATTGCAATATTGGTTCTTGCATTCACATAATTACCATAAAATTCCAACGGAATTACGGTATTCACACCATCATTACCTCCAGTTAATTGTACAAGAACCAATACATGATCTGTTTCTGTTGTTGGCATTAATAAAGATGCCAATAAAGGTGAAGTGGAGCCAAATGCTTTGATCGACATTCCATTCACTATGGATGGCAACATAATACCAACGGGTAATGTATTTTTTAAAAAATCTCTTCTTTTCATGAAATCGTTTTCAGTGTACTTGCAATTAGATTAATTGAAATTCAGATAAGTCCATACAGTATTTCAACAGATCTCTTAATCTGTTTCTAACTAAAGTTGAATTTGCTGTATTGGTTGGTTGACTAATATATAAATTCCAGATGTCGGTCCAATAACCATCAGTTGACTGACCAGCTAATAATATATCTTTCTTAATTTGTGCTTTTGATGAAGCTGACAAATCAATTCGATATAAATATTTCAAAACATCATTCAATAATACATTGGGATCTCCGGGATTACTAAGTGTTTCTGCAAATGCAATGCCATCAACTAATATTTTTTTCCCATTAAAAGTATATCCGTTTACACATAAGTAATCTGTAAACTGAACTCTTTTAGGATAGGTATCACTATTGATCCATATTTCATAAAATTGGGGAGATTGATAATAAGATTTCCATCCGCTCACGTCTGGTGGATCCCCAATATTCTGTTGCATGTTTGATACCGTATTTACTAAAAAATTCCATAACCCATAATTGCTTACATAATCTGTATCGGGTTGAAATTGAACATTTAGTTCTCTGCACATTCCAACTACTAAATCAACTGGACTCTTAATTTGTGCACCCATTATTGCAGGATCAAAAAAGTGTTCGCTATTCAACAGCGCTGATAAAACAGGCTTTAGTTCATAATTATTTGTTCTGAAAATATTTGCTAATGGCGTAATGATATTTGCTTCGATAGCTGCATCGATTTCATAATACACAAACCAACGATAGATTCTTCTACAAACATATTTTGCAACTTCATTGGTTGCAAAAATCATATCCATTAAATCATTGATCTCCAGATCTCCGGCAGTTGCACCAGTTCTACCTACGATAGTTTTATTCTGATAAAAAGATGAAAATTGCTTGGTTGTTGTATCATGACGGGAAGCTGTAAAATAAGAACTGAATTTGGCACCATCGTTTCTCCATCCAGTTAATACTTTTGCAGCCATTTTTACATCACTCTCTGTATATTGAGAATCCGTTCCTTTGCCACAACAGAAAAGTTCCTGTAACTCTCTACCATAATTTTCGTCAGGAGCAGATGCTGTATTTACCTGACCATTTAAATACACCAACATTCCTGGGTCCAGGGTGATATTCTTAGTTAATGTTTTAAAATTTCCAAGCGCATTTGTTCTTAATAATGCGTGGTGATTATACACATAATTTGCATAGTCTACGGTGTTGCTTTCAGTTGAAAAATGATTGTGTAAAAAAAGAGTCATCTTCTCACGCACACTCCTATCCTGGTTTATCATCAGGCCCATCCACCATTTTTTAAATGCCACCCTTCTATAATAGTTTACAGTGCCATCTGAATTCGCATCATTAACCCAGGTATCCCCAAGTGCAATACTTGAATCAGGCTTTTGAACAGTGGCATCCAATGTATAATCTTTAAGCGGGGGTGCTGGTAAAAGTGCTACTGGATTTAATAACTCAATAATGGCATCAGCCAGAGTCATTGTTTTGAAATGATCTACATCCTGCTTTTTTGCACCAAACATCGTACGCTTTAGTAGATGGATGATCTCATTCTCCGTCCACTGACCACTATAGGTATTTAACCCACTAAAGCCCCTTGATTCCCTTTCGGTTCCTGTTATTGCCATACATTGTTTTTAAAGTACAAATCCCAATATAAAATACAGATACAAAAACCCTCTGATTTGTGATTGATTTTTAAAAATAAATTAGATAAACTTAAGAAAAGCTACTGCAAGGGCAGTTTTAGAAGAATGGGGATAACAATTGATAACGCATGAAAATAAAAAAAGTCCGCCATAAAAAGATGGCGGACCCAAAGAATTTAAAATTATTTAACTAAATGTTATTATTCCCAGATTTCCTCTTTCCCTTGCAACCAGAGTTTTACAGCTTCTGTTGTTACAGATTTAGGACGCTCTAAAGGCTGACCTAAAGCCCTATCCCAACAAAGACTAGCAAGAACACCCAAAGCACGACTAACTCCAAATAGAACAGTATAGAATTCATATTCTACTAAACCATAGTGCACTAATAAAGCACCACTATGTGCATCAACGTTTGGCCAAGGGTTTTTTATTTTGCCTAAGGACTGAAGAATTGGTGGTACTGTTTCATAAATATTCCAGACAGTATTTACTAACGCGTCATCGGGCATATGTTTTTTTCCAAATTCCATTTGTGCAGTAAAGCGAGGATCTGTTTTGCGTAAAACTGCGTGTCCATATCCCGGAACAACTTTACCGGCAGTTAATGTTTGTTGAACATATTCAGCAATTTGTTCTTTAGAGGGTTCTTTTGTTTGCAGGGTTTCCTGCATTTCATAAATCCACTTAATCACTTCCTGATTTGCCAATCCATGTAAAGGACCTGCCAAACCATTCATGCCCGCTGCATAACTCAAATAAGGGTCGCTTAATGCAGAGCCCACCAAATGCGTAGTATGTGCCGAAACGTTACCACCTTCATGGTCTGCGTGAATGGTCATATATAATCGCATTAATTCCTTAAAGCTTTCATCATCAAATCCCATCATATGCGCCAGATTTCCAGCCCAATCCAATAAACCATTGGGTTGAATATGTTCATTATTCTTATATTTTCTGCGATAGATATAAGCAGCAATCCTTGGCAATCGTGCAATTAAATCCATTGCATCATCATATACAAAGCTCCAATAATCTTTCTTATTAAGCCCCTTAGCATATTCCTTTGCGAAATTACTTTCTGTTTGTAAGGCCATCACGCCAATCACAAACATGGTCATCGGATGTGTACTTAAAGGCAATGCATCGATCGTATCAAACACGTAATTAGGAACATGGCTTCTTCTTTGCCATAAACTTGTAATGTTCTCAGTATCCCCTTGATTTGGTAATTCACCCAATAACATCAGATAAAAAAGACCTTCTGGTAAAGGCTCATCTCCCTTTGGGGCTTTGGGGAGTTTCTGTTGTAACTCAGGAATGGTATATCCTCTAAATCGAATCCCTTCTTCAGAGTCCAATAAACTAGTTTCGGTAACCAAACCCGTAATTCCACGCATACCTTGATAAGCTTGTGAAAGCGTTACTTCCCCAATCTTGCGATTTCCGTTCTCTTTCAACAACACCTTAAGTTCAGCACTTGCAATTTCTGCTTTTAGCCTGAACCGCTCTTTGATGAATTCCATGTAGACTATCGTTTTTATACAAACAAAAAATGCTTGCTCTTTCGTTCAAAAAATGCCAAATTATCGGCCTTTAAAGGTAATACAAGTTGCAGTCTGCAACAAAAGATTTAAAGTGATAACAACTCTATTTTAGCAATTATTTGGGAGCTTTCTTGTACAAAACTATCATTACTACCAGAAATATCATATTCGGTATCCAAGCTGCAATCATTGGATGCAAATTACCCTTGGTAGAAAATATAGTAGAAAATTGATTCACAACTATAAATAATGCTGCAATTACAAAACCAACTGCTAAGTGAACGCCACTGCCGCCCCTCACTTTTTTACCCGCAACAATTGCCCCAATCAAAGTGAGCAATAAAACGGTAATACAAGTAGCATCACGCCGATATCTTTCGATCTTTAATTCATTAATGCCTTCTGAACCTCTTAGTTCCTCAAGTCTAATAAAATCATCTAATTGTGGAGAGGTTAATTTGTCTTTTGTGTATTTATCACGATTTAGATCAGTTGGCCTGAAATTGAAATTTCGGTGCTGATTAGTGTCTCTAAATTGTACTTCTTTTATACCCTCAAATTTTCTACTGATTACTTCTAACAGCTTCCAACTTTTTGTAGTATCCCAATAAATTTCATCCGCACGCAAATTCTCTACAATTAAGTTCCCTTTTACTTTATATAGAAAAAAAGGTCCTCCCCTTTTCGTTAATGTATCGTATCCGTATATCCCACAATATGTAAAACTGTCTATTCTTCGATAGATATTGTTACTCCTTAAAAGAAGCGCATCATAAGAAGAATTTCCGTCGATATATTTTGCTTCAAAATTGCCTCTAATCTGATTGGCTTTAGGAACAATATACTGATTAGAAACCCAGAGAAAAGAAGCCAATAATACCCCCCCAATCCAGTACGGCCTTAACCACCTGCTGTAACTAGTACCACTTGCAAGAATAGCGATGATCTCACTTTTCCCTGCCATCTTACTGGTAAAAAATATGACTGCAATAAATACAAAAAGTGGAAATAAAAGTGCTACGATATGCGGTATAAAGCCATAATAATATTGCGTGATAATCTTGGTGAATCCCAGCTGGGATTTCACAAAATCATCCGTTTTTTCACTCACATCCACTACCACTGCAATTACAGTAAATAGGAATATGGCAAAAAAGAAAGTGGTCAGAAATTTTTTAAGTATGTACCAATCAATCTTCTTCATACGCTATTAACAAAGATAAAGGCTCGGAAGCATGTGTAAGCAAAAAGGATGTTAATTGCCTTAAAACAAAATAACATCCATAGAAATGGATGCTATTTTTTAAGGACTTCATAGATAACGGATTAGTAAGCCGCTGTAATTTATCAATTATGCAACTTAAAAACCGCAACTATAGTATATCGTGCATAAATAGAATTGCGGATAAGATTTATCCACATCGGTAAAAACCTATTCTAAATTTTGAATGATTATAAACGCTGCTTTAAAATGGGCAACATCTGTTGTTTCCAAGAAACGAAAGTATTAGCAACAATATTGCATCTCGCTTCTCCCATCAACCATAAATAGAATGATAAATTATGAATGCTTGCTAATTGCAATCCCAAAATTTCTTGAGACACAAACAGATGACGCAGATAGGCTTTGGAATAATATTGACTCATCTCTGATGGCAATTCCGGGTCGATTGACGAGAAGTCGGTGGCCCATTTTTTATTACGAATATTTATCACCCCCTGAGTAGTAAATAGCATGCCATTTCTTCCATTACGTGTTGGCATTACACAATCAAACATATCAATCCCAAGATCAATACATTCTAACAAATTCCAAGGCGTTCCAACACCCATTAAATATCTGGGTTTTTCTGCAGGTAAAATATTGCAACATAAATCTGTGAACTCATACATCATTTCTTCTGGTTCACCCACACTCAACCCGCCAATGGCATTTCCTGTAGCATTTTTTGATGCCACAAATTCACAAGAAGCTTTACGCAAATCCGCATAGGTACTGCCTTGTACAATTGGGAAAAGGTTTTGGGTATACCCGTATTTATCAGGTGTTTCGTCTAATCTTTTAAAACACCTGGTAAGCCAACGATGTGTAAGATCCATACTTTTCCTGGCATAGGCATAGTCGCTTGGATACGGTGGACATTCGTCAAAAGCCATCACGATATCTGCGCCAATATTGCGCTGAATGTCCATCACCGATTCTGGAGAAAACAAATGCTTACTTCCATCAATATGCGATTGAAAAACAACACCTTCTTCTTTGATCTTACGATTAGCGGCAAGAGAAAATACCTGATACCCTCCACTATCAGTTAATATAGGCAAATCCCAACCCATGAATTTGTGCAAACCACCAGCAGCTTCCAATACATCGGTTCCCGGACGTAGATATAAATGATAGGTATTTCCTAATATGATCTTTGCTTTGATATCGTTTTTTAACTGTTGTTGATTTACAGCTTTTACAGATCCCACAGTACCAACCGGCATAAAAATGGGAGTTTGAATATTTCCATGATCTGTTTGAATAGTACCCGCTCTCGCTTTTCCTTGTGTAGCCTCGAGGGTAAATGATAATGCAGCCATTTGGCAAATGTCATCTTTTTTCCACATAACCACAAGCCAGACGCTCGAAGGGCTCATAACTATTACTTTTGCAGGATGATGATACCGCCCATAATATGGACTATTGTGTTTTATTGCTTTTGTGCTGTGATAGCTATCCAGATTCTATATTATCTTTTCTTTTTCAGAAGACTAGCATTTTATAAGCCAAAAGATGATGGTGATAATATTGAACACCCTGTATCTGTAATTATTTGCGCCAGAGATGAGGCAGATAATCTGATGCGAAATTTGCCTGGCACTTTGGTTCAGCACTATAAGACCTCACACGAATTGGTATTGGTGAATGATAATTCAACAGATGAAAGTCGCTACTTAATCGATGAATTTAAAAAGACTTTCAAGAATATTAATCATGTAGAACTCACCCAGGAAGCTAAAATGATAAGTGGAAAAAAATTCCCACTTTCGATGGGTATTCGGAGTGCTAAGTATGAGATTGTTTTACTTACCGATGCAGACTGTGTTCCTGCTTCTGAATTTTGGATCCAGAAAATGCAGGATGCCTATGCTGATGAAACTGAAATTGTTTTGGGTTATGGAGCCTATCATAAAAAACCGGGGATTCTCAATAAAATAATTCGCTTTGAAACATTTCATACTGCGCTGCAATATCTTTCCTATGCACTGGCAGGTATTCCTTACATGGGAGTAGGTAGAAATTTGAGTTATAAAAAAGAAGTGTTTCTTCGAAATAAAGGGTTCTCTTCGATCAATCAAATTCCTAGTGGCGATGATGATCTGTTCATCAATCAAGTGGCTAATAGAAAAAATACAAGAATTGTGATCGATCCGGAAGCCCATACACTTAGCACTCCAAAACATAGCTGGAAGGCTTGGATGAGACAAAAATACCGTCACTATACTACTGCAAAATATTATAAGGCAGGTCATAAATTTTTACTGGGATTATATTCTTTCAGTTTGTTTTGGCTATATCCCTTGCTGGCACTTTCCATCCTATTTTTTAACTGGTGGATGGCCTTATCGGTTTTTGGTTTTCGTTTTTTGATTCAAGCAGTTGTACTCTACAAATCCATGAAGAAATTAAATGAAAAGGACCTCTGGCCCTGGTTTTTATTTTTTGATATCTGGATGTTCTTTTTTTACATTTTTACGATACCTGCCATATGGAAAGCACCCCGCAAAAACTGGGATTAGTTCTGAAATATTTTTCAGATTTTACACCCGCACAAATTAATCAGTTTGCTGCTCTGGAAGAACTATATAAAGAATGGAATGCTAAAATCAATGTTATTTCCAGAAAAGATATTGAGAGTATTTATTTACACCATGTACTTCATTCGCTGAGTATTGCTGCCATTGTTAATTTTAAACCAGGTACGCAAATCATTGATATTGGCTGTGGTGGCGGATTCCCGGGAGTTCCACTTGCTATATTTTTCCCGGAAACACAGTTTCATTTGGTAGATAGTATCGCCAAAAAATTAAAAGTGGTGGAGGCCGTTTGCGAAGGTGCGGGAATTAAAAATATTACTACGCAACATACCAGAGCAGAAGAAATTAAAAATAGAAAGTTCGACTTCGCCGTATCTCGTGCTGTTGCACCTTTGAAAGATTTGTGGACCTGGGCTGGCCCTTTAATTAAAAAAGGAAACCAAGAGGAAGTTCCTAATGGTTTAATTTGCTTAAAAGGCGGAGACCTGCACCAGGAAATTTCCGAAAGCGGATTGCGCCCAAAAATGATTCCCATATATAAATTCTTTGAAGAAGAATATTTCAAAGAAAAGTTCATCATACACGCGGAAAAAAAATAAAAAAATAAGGGTAATTATGTTAACCCCGCCCTTCAGGGTGGGGGTTTAAATCAGGTTGAATTCAGGGCTTTAGCCCTTAAGGTGGGCGAATACAATTAAAAAAAAGATCTATTTAGATGAGTCATAGCATATGGGCTAAAGCCCAATTTATATTTTATGCCAATTCCCTAGGCTGAAGCCTAGGGTTAACATATCTTTTTCTTAATCAGGAATCACCAATTTATTATTCGACTTATTTACATCCGCCATTCTTTGTGACGGATCTATCTCTATCGATTTCAAATCTTTTATAGGCCTTGTAGTAGACATACTATATTCAGGGCTAACCCATTGCCATTCTGTATGATCAATCCTTGGGATCTCTTTATTTTCAACTGGCTTAACTCCAAACATCAAATCCAATGGGATATAATGCAATTCTTTACTGCCGTCTTTAAAAGTTAATAATACTTCCACAGGCATCGGCATTTTACCCACTCGTTTGATAGTAATAAAAGTTTTGTCGTCTTTAGCACTAATATCACCCACAGCATAATCTATTGTCTTGGTGCTATTCACCCAATATTCTTTATACCATTGCAATGCAAGTCCACTTGTTTTTTCCGCCACTCGAATAAAATCATTGGCATTGGGATGTTTAAAATGCCATTGATCATAATAGTTCAATAATACTTTATCTCTTAGGCTATCGCTAATAATATAACCCAGCTGACCCATAAAAGTGGCGCCTTTACTATAGGATGCCGAACCGTAGGCCAGGTTAGTGTTATAATGGTCAGAATGTGTGCTCATAGGTTCTTCTAACCCTGAACGCACTAAACCAAAGTAACTTTCATAACTACCATTTTGATGTAATGGCATTTTAGTTTTATTCGCTTCATTCATTCTTACTATAGAAGCTTTAGTGGCATCACTTGAAAAGGGTGATTTTGATGCCCAGTTGGTAAAATAATAATCCGATACTTCACCAGTTGCATAATCTGTAAATCCTTCATCCATCCAGGGAAACAAACTTTCATTGGTACCCATAATATGTTGATACCAACTATGCATCCATTCGTGAATCACGGTGCCTAATCCAGAGCTCTTTAATAATGTAGCCATGGCATATTCCATTCCACCATCTCCTCCCTGTATGAAAGAATATTGTGGGTACGGATATTTACCAAACTTCTTTTCCATAAAAGGCAACACTTTTTCTGCAGTCCATAAAACATTATACCAAGTACTATCTGCTTTTGGATTTACGGGTTTAAAAAACACATTCAACACAACGCCACTTTCTGTTTTCTTTGATAAATGTTTATAGGTTGGATCTGCTGCCCAAACAAAATCATGAATATTTGAGCCTGTAAAATTCCAGGTAAGTGTATTTCCAGTTGGAGTAGGCACTTTAACGTCTGATGCTTCATAACCAAATCCAATCTGATTGGCATTTTGCAATACACCCGTTGCCGCAATTAAATAAGATTTATCAATAGTGATCTTTACGTCATAATCACCCCAGACACCGTAGAATTCTCTGGCAATATATGGATTCGCATTCCAGCCCTGATAATCGTACTCTACCATTTTAGGATACCACTGACTCATACTATATCGGATACCTTCTGCATTGTCTCTCCCACTTCTGCGCACTTGCAAAGGAACCTGTGCTTCAAAATTGATATCTAAAATCGTTTTTGATTTAGGAGCTAATGCTTTATCCAGTCGCACTTCCAATATAGTCTCGTGCTCAATAAGTTGTTGCTCCTTACCATTGATCTTGATACTCTTTACGCTTTGGTATCCGATTTCTTTATCGGTTAATTTACTGATTCGATCTTGAACCCTTGGATCCCAATCTGGCACCTGGTCTCCTCTTCTGTTCGTTAATATTGTCTTTCCAAGTTCTCTACTCCTAATATCCATGCTACTATTGGGCTGAAATGCATTCCAATACAGGTGTATAAAAACTTTCTGTAAAGTATCGGGAGAATTATTGATATACTCTATTTTCTCTGTCCCAATAAATTGATTGGTACCCACATTCATGTTTACATTAATCTGGTACTTGATATGTTGTTGCCAACGTTCGGGCTGTGCTTGTATTTTGCTGAAAGAAAAAATTCCAAAAATACTGATTGATAAAAAAGCCAGTTTACGCATAAAACTATTTTAAGAAAAATGATACACTTTATTTTACATTATTACTCCAATTATAAAAAGCATCTACATCTTTTTTAAACTGAGCCAAGGAAGGTTTGTTGATATAATACATGTGACCTGCTTCATAAGTATGCACTTGTACATTCTTACGTTGCTCTGGTCTTAAAAACATATGTTCGATATCATATTGTGCCGTAAAATAAGGAGTAGCAAAATCGTAAAATCCACAACCCACATATACTTTCAAGGCAGGGTTTTTCGACATGGCATCCCTCAAACTTTCTGCCACATTTAAATATTGATTCTGCACATTATTATAATTCCATGGATACACATCTCCAAAAATATTGTAGCCTTTTTCTTCTTTAAAATTCAGTTCTTTTTGAAAATAGTCGTTAATAGCAGCTGTAAAAGATCCATCAATATTTGCGAAAGAAGGATCAAAGCTAACAGTCTCACCAGCGTCATCTAAATCACGTCCGGTAAACCTTGCATCTAAACGACCAATTGTTAAGCCTTCCGATCTACGCAATTCTTTCCAGAACCGGCCTTCACCAACCCTTAAATTACTTTGCAAGATCAGTTCTTTACTAAGACCTGTATAATAGCTCATTTTTGTAGCGATTGCATCTTTTTCAGCATCAGTTATCCATCCACCTTTTAATAATGCTGTTGCATATTCTCCAATTGCAAATTGTTCAGATTCTTTCAAAGTTTTTTGAAGGTCTTGTTGTAATGCAGGTGCTAATTTTTTATGATACCATGCAGCAGCTGTATAAGAAGGAATATATAAAGCACGGGGTAAATCGTTACCCACATAATAATCATTGGTGCCAAAATTCAGTACAGCAGAAATTAAGAAAATACCATTTAAATAAATGCGGTAACGGTCTTGAAGAAATTTACTCAACCCTGCAGCTCTTGTAGTACCATAACTTTCACCAGCTAAATATTTAGGAGAACCCCAACGTTCGTAGCGTGATAAGAAATGACGAATAAAAGAACCCATGGATGAAATGTCTTCTTCATATCCATGAAATTGTTTTGGCGATTCTCCCGGAGCAGCCCTGCTAAATCCAGTTGACACAGGATCGATAAAAACAAGGTCTGATTTGCTTAACCAGGTAAACTCATTATTGATATATTGATAAGGTGGCGGCGGTGCCAATCCATCGTCTTTTAATAATACCCGCTTGGGGCCAATGCCTCCCATATGCAACCATACAGAAGATGAGCCCGGACCACCATTAAAAGTAAATGTTACAGGGCGCTTCCCTGCTTCTTCCCCATCCTTTTTATAATAAGTAAAAAATACTTTAGCAATAAGTTTTCCTGTATCATTTTTTAAATTTAGATACCCGGTACTTGCAGTATAATCGATTTTTTTTCCATCAACAGTAACACTATTATGTGTGATGGTTACTTCAACCCCAGCAGGAATTAATTCTGCGATAGTAGGGCTTGGTGCAGCTTTCTGAGCAGTTGCTAAAAAGGCAATAGAATTACAGATCAAAAAGGAAAGATATTTTCTCATGTATATAAGTTGGATGGTTAAGATAGGAATTGTTTGGGAAATTAATTATTCCTTACCCGCTATTACTACAACGATTTCGCCTTTTACAGTCTTTTCTTTAAAATATGCAGCTACTTCTTGTAGTGTTCCGCGTTTATTTTCTTCAAACATTTTGGTAAGTTCACGGCTAACACAACAGAGACGATCAGCTCCAAAATAAACGGCTAATTCTTCTAAAGTTTTTACCAATCGCATCGGACTTTCATAAATAATCATCGTCCGTTCTTCATTCGCTAATTGTTTCAGCATTGTCATTCTACCTTTTTTCATCGGCAAAAAACCTTCAAAAACAAATCGGTTGGTGGGTATACCACTATTAACAAGTGCTGGTACAAATGCTGCTGCTCCTGGCAAACAGTTTACTACCACATCATTTTTAATACATTCCCTTACTAACAAAAAAGCAGGATCGGATATTCCCGGGGTTCCTGCATCTGTAATTAAAGCCATTGTTTTTCCTGCTACCAATTGATCCACGATATGCTGCACAATTTTGTGCTCATTGTGCTGATGGTAGGGCGATAAGGGTTTATTGATCTGATAGTGATTCAATAATTTAGAAGATGTGCGCGTATCCTCACATAGTATCACGTCTACCTGCTGCAAAACTTCAATGGAGCGTAGTGTAATGTCTTTTAAATTACCCAAGGGTGTTGGTACGAGGTAGAGCATAGAAATGAATCTAGTTGACCATTTCTATTTCAAAAAATTCCATCACCGGATTAGCCAATAATTTCTGACAGGTTTCTTGTGCAACCTGCTTTGCAGCATCTTCGCTTGCAGCTTCCACTGCCAATGTAATGTGTTTGCCCACACGAACATCAGAAACGCTTGTTATTCCAAGGTTTTTTAATCCACCCATTACAGCTTTCCCCTGAGGGTCTAACAAGTCTTTCAGTGGCATTACTTTGATCTGAACATTATAAATCATACAAGTAGAGTTAAGTTATTTATAGTACAAAGATAGAATTGTATAAGCTATAAAACTAAGTGTAACGGCTAGCCATCCAAAAAGGAATGCCGAAACAATGCCCACAACCCCTATTAAAATGAATGGCAATAAGGCTTTCAGAGAAAATTGCTTAAACTTCAGCGCCATCATGGGAAGGGTGGAAATCATTAAATAGCTGGAGATGATAATTACAGCATACCAAAACCAATAACTGCGTAATAAATGTATTACCCAAATATCTTTTGTGAACCAATAAACTAATGGGAAAGATGCAATCCAAATGCCGATTGCTGGAATTGGCACTCCCTTAAATCCATAGCTTTGCTCGGTATCGAGATTGAATCTGGCAAGCCGGTAGGCTCCAGCACAGGGAACAATAAATGCAGGTAATAAAAACAAACTACTAATTTCCAATCCCCCTTCTAACTGAGAAAAACTCAAACGAAGAAATTGATAAATAATCATCCCTGGAGCCACTCCAAAACTTACTACATCAGCTAAGGAATCTAATTGTTTGCCTAATTCAGAAGGCACTTTTAATAACCTTGCCACAAAGCCATCAAAGAAATCAACAACTGCAGCAATAGCTATAAAGATGCTAGCCATATAAATTCTTTCTGGAATTTCTACGAGGTTTTCACCATTGGCATCATAACTAACAGATAAACCCGATTGCATGATCGATACAATTGCCATGCAACCAAAAAAAAGATTGGCAAGTGTAAAAAGATTAGGGATTTGTTTTTTCATTTTCAGGTTCTATGATTTTTTCATCAGTCTTTCAATTTCGGCTACTGTGATTGGAATATTTTTCATCAGATCCTGATTGCCATTTTTGGTAATCCAATAATTGTTTTCGATTCGAATTCCCATCTTTTCTTCTTCAATATAAATCCCTGGCTCGATAGTAAATACCATACCCGCTTTGATAGGTGCAGTTCTGGTTCCAAGATCGTGTACATCTATTCCCAAATGGTGTGAAATGCCATGATATAAATACTTGCGGTAAGCCCTATTTTCTTTATCCTCATTTTTCACGTCAGCTTTTGAAATCAACCCAATCTTTAAAAATTGACTCGTTGCTTCATCACCTACTTTATCAGTATAATCAACAATACTGATACCTGGTTTTAAAATACCCTTGCAAAAATTATGAATATTTAAACAAGCATTATACACTTCTTTCTGACGAGCCGTGAACTTGCCATTTACGGGAATGGTTCTGGTAAGGTCTGCACAATATCCTCCATATTCAGCTCCAAAATCCATCAAGATCAGATCTCCTGATTTGCATTCCTGATTATTGGATACATAATGCAAAATGCGTGCGTTATCGCCGCTTGCAATAATACTTCCATAGGCAGGACCAGCTGAACGCTGACTTAAAAAACTATGAAATATTTCAGCTTCAATTTCATATTCCATCACACCAGGTTTAATAAATTTCAACAGTTTGCGAAAAGTATTGTCGGTGATGTCGATTGCTTTTTGCAAAACGGCCACTTCCCCTTTGGTTTTAATACCCCGAAGCTCTTTCATGATCTTTGCAGCTCTTGCATAATTATGCAATGGGTATCGGCTTTTCATTTCTGAGATAAACCGGTAATCTCTTGATTGAATAAGAGAATCCTTTCTGTCATTTTCATTTGAATCCAAATAAATAGTATCAGCTAAATGAACCCATGTCTGCAACAACGCATCAATGCTATCTAACCAAACAATTGATTTGATACCAGAAATCCCGGTTGCTTCATGAGAACGTAATCTTTTCCCGTTCCATTTTTCCTTCAATTCATTGGGGCGTACCAATACCAGCACTTCTTTAAATTTAGGATCGGGGCAATCTGGAAATAAGATCACCATGGTATCTTCCTGCTCAACTCCGGTAAGCCAATATAAATCGGTATTTTGTTTAAATGCATGCAGTGCATCTCCATTCGAAGGCCATTCATCGTTGCTTACAAAAATGGCAACACTATTAGGCTTCATTTCTTTAATAAAGCGCTTTCTATTTTCAATAAAAATGGCTGGATCTAATGGTAAATATTTCATAACTCGCAATTGATGAGCTGCAAGATAAAAATTAAGCAGCATACTAGCTCGCTTACCCTAGAAAAAATCAAAATAAGATCGGGGAATGTATTAAATACTAGAACTTAACGGTAGGGCACTTGATGGCACTTGAACTGGTGCTGAATACACCGCTTTTAACGATCGACAATTCATAGGCACCTCTTGTGCCATTTAAATTACCTAAACTAGAAACTGTGGCGTCGTAATTGACTGTAAATTTCAAATCGTTTAATTGATATCCCAACATAGGAATTAATGCGTCGTGATTTCGATAGTATAAACCAACAATCAATTGCTGTTCACCATCGCCGCTCAAGTTTCGATTCGCATTAATGCCTAAAACAGTTTCCCAACTAGCGCCCATTTTACTGATATAAATATTGGGATTTACAATCCAAAGATTTTGAATTTTAATACTTGCATTTGCGAATGCTGTATACCTTCGATTTAATCGATTATCTACTACTGAAGAGCTGAAAAAACTTTCTTGTGGTCTGTTTACATGCGATAGACTAATTCCTGCATTCATGTACACATTATCGGAAGCGAAATATGCATAGTTTAATCCCACATGTAAATCGAGATAACCTACCGCACTATAGGCAAATGGTTCATTGGAGGGAATGGTAATGTCGAAAAATTTTCCATTCCATTGGCTATCGAAATTTAATTTAGAAATATCAATTCTGCTTTGCACATAACCAAGCGTAAATCCCCCACTCAATAAACTATTATAGCCCAGCATCTGATGATAAGCGATGGATCCATAAGCACCAGTTTTGGTTAAACTACCAGCTCCTGCCACATCTTTTAACACCGATCCACCAATGCCCAACCAACCATTCTCAAATTTATCTTCTAACACTTTACAATCACCCCAAATACCCATGGTATTGTATGGCGTTCCCACATTTGCCCATTGTGTTCTATAGTTTCCACCGATACGATAACTATAATCAGGATTAAATCCTGTGTTTGCAGGATTTACCAATAAGGGCGCATTGAAATATTGAGAAAAATGTAAGTCTTGTCCATTCGCCTGAAGCGTTAAAAAAACAAAGCAACTAACAATGATTCTTATAAATTTTTCCATATTTCTTAGATCACCTCAATAAAGTTATGTCGCCTTTTTTCACAAAAGATACCTTATCACTAAACACAACTTGCAATGTGTAATGATACACATCTTGTGCCAATAATTTTCCGTTAAAAGTACCATCCCAACCCTGTGAGGGATCGGCACTTGCATATACCATATTTCCCCATCGATCATAAATGCGCCAAGTCATTTGTGCAATGCCATAACCTCTCACAAAAACCCGATCGTTGGTTCCATCTCCATTTGGGGTAAATGCATTTGGTACATCACATCCAGGGTTAATGGTTACAGAAATTTGCTGACAGGTTGTATCACTACATCCACCTGCATTAAACACAACCTGACAAGCATTATAAACCCCTGTTGCAGGATAAATATGAGAAATTGTAGTATCTTTTTTTGTAGTAACAACAGAATCGCCATCACCAAAGACCCATTTATAAAGTACGCCCCCAATACTAATATTATTGAATACAACCGCTGTATTTGGAATGGTGGGTTGTGGTGAATAAAAATAGCCTGCTGTCGGCTTAGAAATTACACTCAGACTAAATTTCGTTGTATCAGTTAAGTTACAGGTACTAGGATCATTCGCAATCAACATCACTTGATAAGTTCCCACAGTTGCGTAAATATGTGTTGGGTTTGTAAGCGTTGATGTAGGCGAACCATCACCAAAATCCCAGATAAAATTTAATCCACCTAAAGAAGTATTATTAAACAACGCATTATATGGAACACAACCTACAGCAGGTGTTTGAAATTGTGCTTTTACATTGGCAGCAATATGCAATTGTAATGCAAGGGAATCAAATTTGTTACAATAGTTTGTATCGGTTAAAATAAGTTTTACATCGTATGTTCCTGCAGTGGCATAGGTATGTGTTACCGTTTGTGTTCCAGCAATTTTAGTGGTTCCATCTCCAAAAATCCATAAGAATGAATTGGCTGCAAAAGGTTTAGCAGGGCTTGAAGGTGGTATCGAAAGATTACTAAAATCGTACGTCAATGAATTACATGCCCCCACTTTAGTAGGTTTAAAATTCAAAATCGCAGCATCATTTCTTACTCTAATATTTACAATTGAAGAATCTGCAATATTGCAACTGGTAGAATCAATTGAAATTAATTTCACTCGATAAAATCCCACATTGTTAAATACATGTGAGGTTTTAGGTGCCAGTGTTGTATCTCTTTTAGAGCCATCATTATAATCCCAGATATAGGTCTTACCCATGGCTAATGAATCTTCAAATACCACCGTAAGTGGAACGCAACCTGTTGTATCTCCCACACGTCCGTTAATAGAAGTTACCAGATCAGTACCTACACCTGCTAAATTGAAAGCAATTTTAATAGCCGCCAAATTACAACCTGTAAATCCGCCACTTTGAGATCCGTTATTTACACTCCATGCTCCAGCCGTAGTAGGAAATTTAGTACCTCCCCCACAATTGGCACAAACCGATTGATAAATAATTCCATTACGATCAAAGCGACTGGTACCACCATCCACATGATCTGGGAAAGTGCCTCCTACCTGACCATAAAAACTGCCGTACTTAATGGTACTGGCATCTTTTGCTAATACGATAAAATAGAAATCACTTCCATCAGTTGTCAGGGATACCTGATCTGGTCCTGGTACTGCAGTCATTCCTTTTGTTCCAGCTGAGGGAACATAGTTTTCTCTTTTATTCGCATCCCCACCCCAACCTGAAACATACATGTTTTCGCAACGGTCAATCAAGAAAGCAGTAGGTGAAATATTCGGTATGCTTGAATTGGTTCCAAAATTTGTAGAGAAAATGATACTGCTTAAATTCTGATTTAGTTTAGTGATAAATTGTTTACCTCCGATTTCAGCATACACCCCTGGAGTTGTTGCAATATTACCAGTGGTTGTTCCCATGATATATGGAAACGAAAATTTATCAAATTGAATTCCATAAATAATATCTACACCTGATGATCCGAAAAAACTGGATTTTTTGAGAACACCAGCGTTACTGAAAATGGCAATAAAACCATCCGCCAAATCGCCATTATAAGTAGCACCCACAGTTCCAGTTTTATCTCCCGGAAAATCGGTGCTGGCAGTAGCACCACCTACATAAATATCGTTATTAGAGGGATTTAATGCCAATACAAAACCTGCATCATCATTTGATCCACCTAAATAAGTACTAAATAAAGCCGTAGTTAAATTAGGATTGAATTTTAATACCACTGCATCCTGAGATCTTGTGCCTGCACTTGGAGAAAGATTTGGAAAAGCTGCATTTGCTACTGGAAAATTTGTTGATTGTGTAGAGGCAGTCAGATAAATATTATCTGCTGCATCAACAATCACTTCACTGCGGGCATCATCTCCATAATTTCGAAGGATTGATTCATAACAAGGTCCAACCGAAGCATTACATTCTGATTTTTCTCGAATATTAACGCCATCATTTTCTGCCCCTCCAATAATTCGGGAACCGATCAAATTAGAACCATCCCCATTTAATTTTGTAAGTACAATATCCCATTTACCACCAGTTCCTAATCTATTCCCCGGGTAATCAACTGAATTGGTTCTTCCTGCAATCACTAAATTATTATTCGCATCCACCACAAGGCTATGCGGTTGTTCACTTCCCGTTGAACCACCAATATAAGTGGCATACACACGGTCAGATCCTGAAGCATTAAATTTCATGATCGCAATATCTGTCCCTCCCTTGGGGCCTTTGAATGCAGATTGAAATGCCCCCACACTCACGGGAAAACCCTGGTCAAACACAGTTCCGCCAGCATAAAAATTTCCTTTATTATCATAGGTAGCCGTATACCCCCAATTATCTGCAATACTTCCTGTAAAAGTTGAAAAAATTAATGGATCTATCACCAATGTCTCTCTAGGATTCACAGGTTCGTTTAATTGAAACCGAACGATATTTCCTTTTAAATCGTAACTGCTCGAAATCTCTTTTTTACCAATACTTGTTATTTGATAAGTAGTAGGTTTTAATTCGGTGATATCCTGAGCCGTATTTTTGATAACCAGATTACCTTCGTTTATTTTCAAACCATCTGCCCCGGTAAAATAAAGTGCAATCTGATTCGGATCTCCCCCGGGGTGTACAATAAAATCGTACTTCAATTTTCCCTGATCACTATAATAACGTACATCAATTTTAGGGTAGATATCTTGATAGGTTACTGCATTAAATACCTGACAATGCGAAGCCCATTTTTTTGGATCATTTCCGATAAAATAGTTATTATAGGTTTTGATGGGTTTATCTGGAACAGCGATGGGTGAAGGGTTAGCATTGAGGAAATTTATTTCGTACACATGCCCCCTCAAATTATTATTGGTAGTATTAGAAAGATTAGCGCTTGTTTTATTAGAAATGGATTGAGCTTTTTTGATATTCGATCCACCAGTACTTACTAAATTAGTAGCATGACCCGCATGGTCTGTTAAGTCGGCGGGATTATACAATAGTATTTTATACCCCCCATCTGCCTTTAATGCAAACGCACCAGTGGTAAGATTCCCTTTAAATTGAATTTGTTGATCCCACTGTCCCTTATTCTCAACAAATTCTAAATAACCTTGAGCAATAGATTTACTAAAGATGAAAGAAAACAGGAATAATGTGATAATTCTAGCCATTGCTTTCAAGAACTTAATTTTAAAAGTTAAGATATCTTACTCCACCCATTTTTCCCCTTCTGTGATTGAAGGTAATTTTTCAATTGCAAATTCTTTGCCATTATTAGGTCTGCATCTTCCGCTACCAGCTTTTCTGCCATTTCCTTTGCTTTTTCCAACAATGCTTTATCATTAACAATACTAGCCAACTTAAAGTTCAAAGCACCACTCTGACGTGTACCCTCAATATCACCGGGACCCCGCAATTCCAAGTCTTTCTCTGCTATTTTGAAACCATCATTGGTGGCACACATTATCTTGATACGTTCTCGGGCTTCATTGCTTGCTCGGACACTAGTTAATAATATGCAAAAACTTTTTTCAGTACCCCTTCCTACCCTTCCTCGAAGCTGATGGAGCTGGGAAAGACCAAATTTTTCAGCACTTTCAACCACCATCACAGAGGCATTGGGAACATTTACACCTACTTCTATGACCGTGGTACTTACCATAATCTGTGTATCCCCACTAACGAATCGTTTCATATTCGTTTCTTTTTGCTCACTTGGCTGTCTACCATGTACCATGCTAATGCGGTATTTGGGTTCCGGGAAATAAGATTTTACTTGTTCATATCCCTGCATCAAATCTTCATAACTAAGCTTCTCACTTTCTTCAATCAATGGGTATATAAAATAAATCTGTCTGCCCTTTACCAGTTCGGTTTTTACGAAATCCATCACCGATGCTCTTGCAGTTTCAAATCGGTGAACGGTGGTAATTGGAATTCTTCCTGGTGGCAATTCATCCATAACACTATAATCCAAATCACCATAGGCAGTCATCGCCAATGTGCGGGGAATTGGTGTTGCCGTCATTACCAATACATGCGGTGGCAATACTGCTTTCGACCAGAGTTTAGCCCTTTGTGCTACACCAAATCGATGTTGTTCATCCACTATCACAAGTCCCAGATTTTTAAATTGCACGATGTCTTCAATTACAGCATGCGTACCCACTACAAAATGGATGGTATCATCTAGTAATCCTTGTAAAATTCTTCTCCTTTCTTTTATTTTAGTACTACCTGTTAGTAATGCAATTTCTACTGGCATTTCTTTCAGCAATTCACTAAGTCCTGTATAATGTTGTTGTGCTAAAATTTCTGTAGGAGCCATCAAACAACTTTGAAATCCATTGTCAGCCGCAAGTAACATACTCAGTAATGCCACAATTGTTTTTCCACTTCCCACATCACCCTGTAATAGGCGGTTCATCTGGTGTCCGCGCCCTGTATCATTTCTGATTTCTTTTAAAACTCTTTTCTGTGCACCCGTTAATTCAAAGGGTAAGTATTTGGAATAAAAAGTATTGAATATGTCTCCTACTTTCTCGAACACTACAGATTTACTAACTCTATGCCGTTCTAGTCGTATTAAATTCAATCTTACTTGTGCAATAAATAATTCTTCGAATTTTAATCGCTGCATTGCTTTTTGATATCCCTGTGCTGACTTTGGAAAATGGATCTGACAATGGGCTTCATATCTGTCCATTAAATGCAATGCCTTACAAATGGGTTCCGGGATATTTTCGATGAGCTCATCCGGATGCATGATAGAAATAAGCGCATAGGTAAGCTTACCAATTTGTCTGCCATTTAATCCCCGGGCTTTTAATTTCTCTGTGCTCGGATATACGGGTTCTAAAAAGCTACTGCCATCTGCTTTTGAAGGCATATAGGATTCAATTTCAGGATGCACGATCTGGGGCTTCCCGTTAAAAAATCCTGTTTTCCCGAAAACTAAATAAGTACTTCCTTCCACCAGGTTTTTGTGTACCCAGCTGATTCCCTGAAACCAAGCCAGCTCCAGGGTTCCCGTGTCGTCTTTTAACTGAGCCACCAAACGCTTCCCACGTTTCTCACCCACGGTTTCGAAATACAAGAGCTTTCCTACCACTTGGATATAATCAGTTTCAGGAGTAATGTCCTTGATTTTATTGACTTTCGTCTTATCGATATGCCGATTGGGGAAATGATTCAGCAAGTCACCGAAAGTAAAGATTTCCAACTCTTTTTTTAGCATATCTGCACGCAATGGCCCTACCCCTTTCAGGTATTCGATAGGCGATTGTAATATGTAATTATTCTGACTGATAATATTCCATTAAAAATATATTGCAATGTTACTACAAGCTGTCTTTAGTTCGTGAGAGAAACTTATCGAGCATTTCTTATCTTCGTCGAATGGCAAAAGAGGTAGTTTTAAGTGGGATAAGGCCAACAGGCTTTCTGCACCTGGGTAATTATTTTGGTGCAATGCGCAATTATGTAAGAATGCAGGACGAATTCAACTGCTATTTCTTTGTGGCTAATTGGCATAGTTTAACTACCCATCCCGATACAAGTGAGCTTAGGAATAGTGTTCATAGAGTAATTGCAGAAAATATTGCCTGCGGTTTAGATCCCGAAAAAGTAGCGCTTTATGTGCAAAGCGATGTGCCCGAAATTGCAGAACTCTATTTATACCTGAATACCATGGCGTATAAAGGAGAGTTAGAGAAAACCACTACATTTAAAGAGAAAGTTAGATTAAGTCCGGAAAACGTGAACGCCGGATTATTAACTTATCCAGTATTAATGGCTGCAGATATTTTGATTCACAGGGCAGTGAAAGTGCCTGTAGGCAAAGATCAGGAGCAGCACTTAGAAATGGCCCGCAATTTTGCAGAACGTTTTAACCACCGATATGGCGAAATTTTCCCTTCTCCCCAAGCCTTTAATTTTGGTGGCGAACTGGTAAAAATCTTAAGTCTGGATGGAAATGGTAAAATGAGTAAAAGTGAAAATCAGATGAATACCATTTATCTGGCCGATGATGATGAGCAAATTCGTAAAAAAATCATGAAAGCAAAGACCGATGGTGGTCCACTTACACCCAATAGCAGCAAACCAGATTATATAGAAAATTTATTTACCCTGATGGAACAGGTAAGTGCGCCGGATACTATTGCAAAATTTGAAGCTGATTTTAATGCCAGTACTGAAGGGAACTGCATCATTCGATATGGCGATATGAAAAAGCAATTGGCAGCAGACATGGTAGATTTTATAAAACCAATTCGTGGCAAAGCAGCAGATATTCAGCAAAACAAGGAGCTATTGCATAAAATTATTCGTCAGGGGGCTGAGAAAGCACGAATTAGTGCAGGTGCAACTTTGAAGCTCGTAAGAGATTCGATGGCGATGAATTAAAACCAAAATAAGACAGTTATAAAAAATATTTGATTTAAGTGCCGATGGCATAACCTTTTTCGTACTTTCAATAATATGGCTAAACTTAAGAAACCAAAACACGTAGCAATAGCTGGTAATATCGGGGCAGGTAAGACTACTCTGACTGAAATGTTAAGCAAGCATTATCGTTGGATTCCTCAGTTTGAGGATGTGGATCACAATCCTTACTTAATGGATTTTTATGAAGACATGCCAAGATGGAGTTTCAACTTGCAAATTTACTTTTTGAACAGTCGGCTCACGCAGTTATTAGAAATTCATCATGGTACTGAAACAGTTATTCAGGATCGTACTATTTATGAAGATGCCAATATATTTGCACCGAATTTGCATGAAATGGGTTTGATGAGCAAGCGCGATTTTGATAATTATTATCAGTTTTTTCAAACGCTTAAAACCATGGTGCAGCCTCCGGATTTAATGATCTATTTAAAATGTTCTGTACCTACATTGGTTTCACAGATTCAGAAAAGAGGACGTGAATATGAAGAAAATATTCGCTTAGATTATTTGAAGCGATTAAACGAACATTATTCTCGTTGGGTAGAAGGTTATAAAGAAGGACAATTATTAATCATCGATTGCGATAAAAATAAATTTTCTGAAAACGAAGAACACTTTGGTGAGATCATCAGCAAAGTAGACAGTATGTTATTCGGATTGTTTTAAATAATATGGATCTCGTACAAAAAAACCGGCCTCGTGCCGGTTTTTTTGTACGAGATATTTTAGCACCCCTCTTGTGCGCTTGCGCATAGGAGGGGAAAGCCAAGCGGCTGAGCGATGGCAGGGGTGGTTCACACTCAAATAGATTTAGCCCTCCAAAAAAAGGTGTTTTTCCAAAAGAAAAAACTATGACTTTTCATTTCTACCTATTATTTTTATTTCGGTTTGGTTACCCCCTATAAGTTACTCCACAAATTAAATAGTATTTGTTTTTTCCGACATAAAGGACAGTGTAAGATCAGCGCAATTCTGGATTTTGGTCCCTATTTTTTACCAGACCTGTAGGCCACAGGTGCAAATAAAAAGGACGGCTGTTGGTACGAAAACCAAACTGGTGAAGCAAACCCAGACCAGCAGTATTCTGAAACCTGAAACCTGGAGCCTTGCAGTACAGCAAGCCAAAAACCGCTGAACATTTGAACCATGGTGTTAGACAGGGGAAAACTCAAATATTAATAAAATGAAACAGTCTTTCAATAAAGGTCTTTTTGTAGGAATTTCAAGTATTCTTATTATGTCTTTTGCCATAATAAGCTGTATAAAACAATCTCCAGGAATTTCAATAAAAAACAATGATGCAATTATTTTGCATAGTTCAAAATATGTCGACATTAAGGCATCTGATATAGTAACGGAACCTAATCACTTTAAAAGAAAAATTGAAATCATAGACAGAATAAAAAATACAGTTCATGATACTTTTATCATTACGGTTCAAAGTTCAAAAAATACTAATGATATTTATTCTGAACTAAAACAAAATACGTTTCAAGGCTTCATAAGTATAGAGTCTGATAATATTGAACTTTTAAAATATGATTTTTCAAAACCAGGGGATAATAATGCAAATCAAATTTCAATAACAAAACAACCAATAGTAAAAGCAGCTGCAGTTCCAAATACTTGTAAATTAAGTTTAGTGCATGGTTGTGTAGATCAAAAGATTAGAAAAATGAATGTATTCGCTTATGCCCTATGTCTTTACGCAGGTCCTGAATGTTATGCTGGCCTTTGGGCTGAATGTTCCTGGATATTTTGCTTAACTGGAAATCAAAACGTGTCCGAATTATAACTTAAAACTTCAAATATGTTAACTGACATCTTTATCGTCGATTTACTTCTCAAAAAAAGGTTTTCTAGAAATATAATTCTTGCATTCCTTACATTTTTATATTTAGGTTTTTATTTAGCATTAGTACTAATTTTCAAAAAAATATTTAATACTAATACATCTCTGTTACCAGCTATAATTATATTTATTTTATTTTTTTTGTATAGAATAAATAATATAAATAAGTATCTCAATAAAACTCAAAACAATAGTCAGTAACGTTCTAACAAACTCAATCAAAATGAGCTTCAGTGAATATGTTTTTTTCATTCTTTTCTTTGCATCAATATTTGGTGCTATTTATATCATTGTAAAATTCATAAAGCGAATCAAATAAAAAATGAACCCTTCTCTAAACAGATTGAGTCGATTTTTTTAGAGATGCATCAAATATATTTCCCCTCCATCGCATGCGATGGAGGGGTGGCTGGAGCGACTGAGCGAACAGACGGGGTGGTTGACACTCAAATAGATTTAGCCCTCCAAAAAAAAGGTGTTTTTTCAAAAGAAAAAGCTATGACTTTTCATTTCTGCCTATTATTTTTATTTCGGTTTTGTTACCCCCTATAAGTTACTCAACATATTAAATAGTACTTGTTTTTTTCCAACATAAAGGACAGTATAAGATCAGCGCAATTCTGGATTTTGGTCCCTATTTTTTACCAGACCTGTAGGCCACAGGTGCAAATAAAAAGGACGGCTGTTGGTACGAAAACCAAACTGGTGAAGCAAACCCAGACCAGCAGTATTCTGAAACCTGAAACCTGGAGCCTTGCAGTACAGCAAGCCAAAAACCGCTGAACATTTGAACCATGGTGTTAGACAGGGGAAAACTCAAATAATAATAAAATGAAAACTACTATTTTAAAAAATAAGTACTTATTAATTGGAATGGCAATTATGTCTTTTTGGGCTTTTTTAATTTTAGGTTGTTTTAAAACAACAAATAGTAAGTTACCAGAACCTACTAGTGATCAAATTTTAAATCAAATTGTCAATGATTCAAACTATTCTATTTATAAAGAAAATTTAAATTTACTAGCGACTAAATCTATGTCGAGTATGGTTGCATATAATTTAGATGAACAAAATTTTGTAACATTATTTCAAGAATCTATTGACAATAATATTGATTCAAAAATAAAAATATCAAACTATTTAGGATTCCTAAATTCAAATGAATTTTGGAATATTAGAGCTAAACTTAATTCAAGCCTATCTAACTTAATTAAGAAATATGATTTCAAAAAGATTTCAAAAATTCAATGGTACAATCTTATTAAAAGTTCAAACACTCTTGCTTTATATCAAGCTCAACCAAAGATCAAACCCTTTATGTTAAATCCTGATATCTGCATTGAACAATATAGAGATTGCATTGATGATTCTAAAGCACAATATGCAGTTGAATGTCTAGGCTGCGTTGGATGGGGAGCATTAGGCTGGACTGTTGTGGGAGGTGTGTTATTTGTAGGCTGTGAGGGTTTAAGTTATTATCACTTTACAACAATGAAAAGAAAATGCGAAAGTTCATATAAATCGTGCAAATAAATTAATAATAAAAGCATACTGTATGCAAACAGAAAAAAAGAGTTTAGCAATTATAATTCTAAAATTATTTCCAGGCATATTAAGCATTTTGATTATTGTTTCAGGAAGTATAGGATTATTCAAAGGTCAAAGTAAATATTACACTTTGCCGATATTTTTTGTCTTAATTGGTAGCCATACAATTTTATCAATCAAATATAAATTAGCTGATAAATGGCTTTTCTATATCTATCTATGTATTGCATTTGTTTTAATATTACTTAGAATGTTTATTTTTTAAGTGTTATACTAATAAAAAAGTTAACCCTAGGCTTCAGCCTAGGGTCATAAAATATAATGCAGCTCGGGCTTTAGCCCAAACGCTGAGACAGGTTCTAGTATAATATCGATTCGCCAAGAAACAAGCACATCGCAGGGGCTAAAGCCCATTTGTTTTCTACTACTTGCAACCCCAGCTTGAAAGCTGGGGTTAACTTTACTCTTCATTATATCTTCAATAATATCAACCAAATTAAATACCCCAAATTGTTAACCCTAGGCTTCAGCCTAGGGTCATAAAATATAATGCAGCTCGGGCTTTAG
>JBAXXT010000020.1:0-43935 GCA_037127755.1 Bacteroidota bacterium | reverse complement strand
CGAAACAGGCAATACTAATTTCTCTGTGGAAGCTTATAAACGCCCAACCTATTCTATACAATTTGAAAAAATTGCAAAGCCATATCAACTCAATGATACCATTGAATTAAAAGGAATTGCAAAAGCATTTGCAGGGAATTTTATCACGGGCGCCAAACTAACATATCATGTTGTTAGAAATGCCAGGTTATTGAATCCTTACTTTAGAAGTAGAATGTTTACCAATAGTCAATCACAGGAAATTGCTCAGGGCACCATTCAAACAGATGATAAAGGTGCATTTACAATTCGATTTAAAGCGGTGCCCGACTTAACAAAAGACGCCAGTTCAAAACCTGTGTTTGATTTTTCCATTGATGCTGCCATAACAGATGCCTCAGGAGAAACCAGAACTGCTAATAAACAAATTAGCTGCGCATATCAAGCACTTATATTAGATGTCAATTATCCTCAAATTACAAATGGCAGGAAGGATATCAAGATTGAAATGGGTTGTACAAATTTGAACGCAGAAAAGGTGGCTACGATCATTGATGTAAAAATTTCTGAATTAACAGGACCTGATAGAATTTTGAAAGATCGTAATTGGTCAAAACCAGACCAATTCGTCATGAGTAAAGATGCGTTCATGAAAGACTTTCCCTATGACATCTATGATAATGAAAATGAAATCAACAATTACCCAATTGTAAAAACTAGTTTAGTAGCTACCATTGATACAAAGAATCAACATGAATTAATAATTGAAGGCGGAAAACTTAAAGTGGGGTATTATCAAATCGAAGCCACTGCAAAAGACAGCTTAGGAAATCAGGAGATCCACAAAAGCTATTTACAGGTTTTCGATCCTTCAAGCAATGCAGTTGCAAATGGAAACATAAACCTATTCTATACCAATGATCAACCAATGGAGCCTGGTGAGAATGATACCATCTATTCTGGTACAATCGCAAAGGACTTATTTGTTATTCGACATATACAAAAAGAAAATGGAGCATTTCAATTCATCAACAGAAAAAAAGGTATTGAACCTTTTATTTATTCTGCTACAGAAAAAGATAGGGGCGGTATTTTTATAGAAGAACTTTTTGTTTTTCAAAATAGAATATTCATTAATAGTGTTTCAAAAAGAGTGCCTTTCTCAAATAAAGAATTACAAATAAAGTATCAGAGTTTTCGTGATAAGAACGAACCAGGATCGAAAGAAAAATGGGCAGTTACTATTTCAGGAAAAAAAGGAGAAAAAGTAGCCGCCGAATTATTGACATCCATGTATGATGCCTCTTTAGATGAATTTAAATTCCAGCAATGGTATCAGCCAAATTGGTGGAGTGAAAAATACGAAACTGATCGTTGGGAATTTAATTTTAGTGTAAATATTTCTGAGCAAAATTATATTACTCAATATATATGGAAGGAAGATACTGCTAATGAGTATGATAGAATTCGTGATAATTTTGGGATATTCCAGGCAAATGAAAACGATACAAAAATGGGCCGTCCTATGTTGTCTATGAATTCCCTTGCCTCACCTACCTCAGGTAAAAAACAAGAAGACCAAAATAAAGAAGTTCATTCAAGTATATCTCCATTAAAACAAAATTCTATAGAACCCATCGAAACCATCATTCGAAAAGATTTTAACGAAACTGCATTTTTCTTTCCTCAATTAACAGCTGATAGTTCTGGTAATTTTCAATTCAACTTTACCATGCCGGATGCAGTTACCAAGTGGAAGTGGATGAGTTTTGCGCATACCAAAGATTTGTCATCCGGTATGCAAATTGCAGAAATACAAACTCAAAAAACTTTAATGGTACAATCCAATGCACCGAGGTTCATGCGCGAAGGTGATAAAATGGAATTCAGTACTCGCCTCGCTAATTTGAGTGATAAAGAATTAACGGGTCAGATTACACTTGAATTAATTGATGCTTCAACTAACACATCAGTGGATGGTTGGTTTCAGAATATTTTTCCAACCCAATATTTCACAGTTGGAGCAAAACAAACAGAAGCCATTAAGTTTCCAATACAAATTCCTTTTAGTTATAATAAACCATTGATCTGGCGGGTAGTTGCAAAATCAGACAATTATAGTGATGGTGAAGAAAATGTCTTGGCTGTATTAAGCAATCGTTCATTGGTAACAGAGAGTTTACCAATATTAGTAAATGGAGACACGACACTACAATTCCATTTCGATAAATTATTGCATCAAAATAGTAGCAGTTTAAGCAATGAATCTTTAACTCTAGAATTTAGCAGTAATCCTGTCTGGTATGCAGTTCAAGCACTACCCTATTTAAAACAAGGAATGGATAATTGTGCTGAAGCAACCTTTAATAAAATATATGCAAACAGTATTGCAGCATACCTAGTAAATAAAAATCCGATTATTAAAACCTGGTTCGAAAAAATCAAAAAAGATACTGCTTCCTTATTAACGAATCTTCAAAAGAACCAACAACTAAAACAAGTTTTGTTAGAAGAAACGCCTTGGGTATTGGCTGCAAATACGGATGCTGAAAGAAAAAAGAATTTATCAGAATTGTTCGACTTATTAAAATTGGCCGAATCCAATCAATCATCCCTAGAGAAATTGCAAGAGTTGCAATTACAGAATGGAGCATTTAGCTGGTTCAAAGGAGGTTATGCAGATCCATATATCACCACTTATATTTTAACTGGAATTGGAAGACTAAAAAGATTGGGAGCTATTACACCGGATATGGCTATCCGCTTCAAACCAATGATCGTTAAAGCAGTTCGATTCACAGATGATAATATTAATACTGAGTATCAATTTGCATTCAGTCATGGTATGAATCCAAATAAAAAATATATAAATGAAAGTCAAATTCAGTGGCTCTACATGCGAAGTTTTTATGGAGACATTGCAATAAATTCAACATTAGCTTCCAATTTTTATACTAAACAATGCAAATTGTACTGGAATCAATTTTCGGTTTATTATAAATCGCTCATTGGACTGATTCAATTAAGAAATAAAGAAGTAATATTTGTTGGCAAAACTTTACTTCCTTCCCTATTTGAAAATGCGGTAGTTGATCAACAAAAGGGTATGTATTGGAAACAAACAGCCAGGGACTGGTATAACGCTACCATTGAAACCGCCTCGATTGTTATTGAATTAGTATCCGAATACAATCAACAAAACAATTCAACGGAGAGGACAAAAGCAATTGATGCCATTAAAACCTGGTTGATTTTAAATAAGCAAACCAATAACTGGAAGACCAGTATTAAAACTGCGAATGCCTGTTATGCAATATTACTCAATGGCTCAGATTGGCTACAACAAGAAAAAACTGTTCAGATAGCGTTAGGAAATACTGTCATTAATAGCAGTAATGAAAAAACAGAACTTGGAACTGGTTATTTCGAAAAAAGAATTGATGGGCCAAAAGTTGAATCTGAAATGGGTGAAATAAAAGTAACCACCAAAACAGTAAAAAGTAGCAACCAAAAAAACAATCAACCCGCCTGGGGTGCTGTTTACTGGCAGTACTTTGAAGATCTCGATAAAATCACGGAAGCTGCTTCTCCCTTGAATATTCAAAAACAATTAATGATTGAAAAAATAACAGATAAGGGAAAAGAATTGGTGTCAGTTGATCTGAACAACCCATTAAAAGTGGGCGACAAAGTGGTAGTTCGTTTGGTCATCAAAACAGATCGTGAAATGGAATACCTGCATTTAAAAGATCTGCGGGCAGCAGGGATGGAACCTGTAAATGTATTGAGTGGTTACAAATGGCAGGATGGAATGGGTTATTACGAAAACACCACAGATATTAGTAGTAACTTTTTTATCAGTCACTTGAATAAGGGAACATATGTTTTTGAATATCCTGTTTACATCACACATACAGGAAACTTTTCTGTGGGTCTTGCCAGCATACAATGTATGTACGCACCTGAATTTAGTAGTCATTCAGAAGGAATAAGAATCAATGTGGCTGAATAAAGTTTATATTCATTATTCAATTCCCACAAATTGATTCGAAAATCAACCATACAGCTTTTACGAATTCCGTTTAGCTTTTTTTTAATGCCCGTATTCTGGTTTGCTTTAAGTATAACCCCCCAACTCAATTTAGGCAGGGCCATTATAGTCTTCATATTATTGCATGCTATACTCTACCCCTCAAGCAATGGATATAATAGTTATAATGATAGAGATACAGAAAGTATCGGTGGCATTGCCTATCCCATGCAACCTACAAAGCAATTGTATTACATAACATTGGTACTGGATTTCATTGGGTTTGTGCTATCATTTTATATTAGTACAATCTTTGCTGGTTGTTTTCTATTTTTTATTATGTGCTCCAGGTTGTATAGTTGGCGTGGCTTACGTTTAAAGAAATACCCTGTACTTGGTTATCTATTGGTAATTAGCAATCAGGGCTCATTAGTTTTTTTTGCCATTGCACATGGAGTTAGTTCTAATCTTACCATAGAAGTTCCTTTATTACTAGTTGTTGCAGCAGGATTATTAATTGGGGGATTCTACCCCCTCACGCAAATTTACCAGCATATACAAGATCGAAAAGATGGCGTTAAAACCATTTCTATGTTATTGGGAAAAAGAGGCACTTTTATATTCTGTGCAACCCTTTATTTACTAGCTTTTCTTTGCCTCTTCAAGCATTTTCAAACACAAAATGAGCTGACTAATTTTTGGATTATTCAACTTTTTTTCATTCCAGTGGTTCTATATTTTGCGAGTTGGGCGCTGAAAGTCTGGAAT
The DNA here is from genome assembly GCA_037127755.1 of Bacteroidota bacterium. GTDB lineage: Bacteria > Bacteroidota > Bacteroidia > Chitinophagales > Chitinophagaceae > Sediminibacterium. The sequence goes on along the minus strand of JBAXXT010000020.1, from coordinate 39,158 downwards.
GACCCAGATCAGGCTAATTTCAAAAATACAATGCGTATGATTTGGTTAGCCAGTACCTGCACGAATCTGGCATTTATCTCATTATTAATATTGAATCATTTTGGCTGATATCGTATCTATAGCAACTGCATCTCCCCCATTTGCACACAAACAAGTGGATATATTGCAATACATGCAGAAAGCCTATCAGTTAGATGCTGATGAAAAAAGGAAACTGGCTTTTCTTTACCACCATAGCGGCATTGAAACAAGACATTCTGCCATCCCAGATTATGGAGATACAAATGCTAACTGGAATTTTTTACCTAAGAATAATCAAGACGCATTCCCTTCTATAGATCAGCGAATGGAATTGTATAAAAATAATGCATCAGTAATGTCTATTGAGGCTATTAAGAAATGTATAGCATCACATATCAATAGCGATCAAATTACACATTTGATAACGATCAGTTGTACAGGAATGAGTGCGCCAGGATTGGATTTAGAGATCATGGAAGCAATGCAACTATCCCCTTCCCTTTTTAGAACTTCTATTAATTTTATGGGATGTTATGCTGCCATACATGGATTGAAAATGGCCAAATTTATTTGTGACAGTGAACCAGATGCACAAGTGGTATTAGTAGCCACAGAATTATGTACCATACATTTTCAAAAAGAGTATTCCCTTGAAAATGCATCGAGTAGTCTTTTATTTGCAGACGGATCTGCCGCAGTTTTGGTAAGCAATAATAGTACTTGCACAAAGGCGCTACAAATAGAAAGCTTTCATTCGCAAGTTGCATTTCAAGGAAAAAATGATATGGCATGGGAAATCAGCAGTAAAGGTTTTTTAATGACTTTAAGTAGCTATATCCCACAAATCATCAAAGAAGATATTGATTTACTCATTAATGCAGGACTTGAGAAAAAAAATTTAACGGTAGCTGATATTTCTTATTGGTGCATCCATCCCGGTGGTAAAAAAATAGTTGATGTGATAGAACAAAAACTATCGTTAACAGCATCACAAACAAAATTTGCAAGAAAAATATTAGCAGAAAATGGAAACATGTCCTCTCCTACGATTCTTTTTGTTTTAAAAGAAATCATGGACAGTGCAATCATATCAGGCGAGAATGTATTTGGCATTGCATTTGGACCAGGATTAACTATGGAAACCTTCCTTTGCAAAAAGAAATAATTTTATTTGAAATGAATTTTAAAACCAGATCATATCAAAAAGAGTTGCTCGATGGTGAAGAAATTCCATTTGCGGATATTGCTCAAACCATGCGGGAGCTGAATACCATTAATACATTATTGGGTGGACATGCCATTACTTTAGAAGGGTTTAAACAATTGGCCAAAGACAAAAAAGAAATTACAGTCTGTGAAATAGGTTGTGGAGGGGGAGACAATTTGGTGGCCATTGTTAACTATTGTAAAGCAAATCAAATTAAGGTTCATTGTATTGGTATCGATTATAATAATGAATGCATCGTTTTTGCAAAACAAAATGAATACTTGAAAGCAAACACCGATTTTATATTTAGCGATTATTCTCAAGTTTATTTTGAAAACAAACCAGATATTATTTTCTCTAGTTTATTTTGTCACCATTTTACTGATGAAGCATTAGTTTTTCAATTAAAATGGATGACAGAAAATACTGAGAAGGGTTTTTTCATCAATGACTTACAAAGACATTGGCTGGCATATTATTTAATAAAAATATTGACGAATCTATTTTCAAATTCCTATTTAGTTAAAAACGATGCCTGTCTAAGTGTTTCCCGTGGTTTTATTAAATCAGATTGGAAAAATATTTTCTCAAAATCGGGTATTGAAAATTATAAAATTAGTTGGAAATGGGCTTTTCGTTATTTGATAGTAAAAGAACAGGGACTTTAAATGACTGAAGAATTTGATATCGCAATTATTGGAGGAGGCCTCGCAGGATTGAGCCTTTCAATTCAATGTGCAGATGCTGGATATAAAACTATATTATTCGAAAAAGAAACCTACCCATTTCATAAAGTTTGTGGCGAATATATAAGCAATGAATCCCTTCCTTTCTTAGAAAAATTAGGCGTACCAATTTCAACCTGGGGACTTCCAATCATTAATGAATTAAAAATATCCGCTCCAAATGGAAGGTCTTATCAATTTTCACTTCCCCTCGGTGGCTTTGGAATAAGCAGGTTTAAACTAGATGAATATTTATATCGCATTGCAATAGATAAAGGAGTAACATTTTATACAGGAACTAAAGTACAGGACCTGGTATTTAAAATAAATGGATTCGAAATTATAACAGACAATGGCAGTTATTACAGCAGGATAGCTGCGGGTAGTTTCGGCAAAAAGAGTAATCTGGATATTCATTTATCTCGACCTTTTGCAAAAGCGAAACCCAATGCTTTGAATAACTTTATTGGCGTTAAATACCATATTCGATACCCACATCCAAGAAATCAAATTGCTTTACACAACTTTGATAACGGCTATTGCGGCATTGAAGAAATAGAAAATGGAGATTGCTGTTTGTGTTATTTAACTACCGCTGAAAATTTAAGAAAGTCAGGGAATACCATTCCTGAAATGGAAGAGCAAATTTTATGGAAAAACCCTTTTTTAAAAGATATTTTTAACAACGCAGAATTTATTTATAAAAAGCCGCTGACAATTTCTCAGATTAGTTTTCAAAAAAAAACACAAATAGAGGAACATATATTATGTGTTGGAGATGCAGCTGGTATGATCACACCTTTATGTGGTAACGGAATGAGCATGGCCTTGCATGGAAGTAAAATTGCTTTTCAAAATATTAATTATTTTTTCAAGAATGGACAAAATCGCTCCGTCTTAGAATCGAACTATGAGCGGCAATGGAAAAAACAATTTGCCAAAAGGATTTTTGCTGGCAGAACAATTCAACGTCTTTTTGGAAAGGATTATGTGACAAATCTTTTTTTACAATTCATGCAATATTTTCCTTCGCTATCCAGAAAATTAATCAACACAACACACGGTAAGCCATTCTAATTCTTCAGATTCAGAATTATTGTCGAATTTCGCAAGCATGCAGTTTGATTATATTATTGTAGGACAAGGACTCTGCGGTACATTTCTGAGCTGGAATTTAATGAAAGCTGGAAAGAATGTATTGGTTATAGATGATGACCAACCTTCCACATCTACAAAAGTGGCAAGTGGTGTGATTAATCCTGTAACTGGAAGAAGAATTGTTCGTACCTGGGAGATTGAAAAATTATTGCCTTTTGCCTGGAATGCTTATACTGAATTAGGAAACGATTTGGGTGTTTCTTTAGTCAGAAAATGTAATATCCTTAATTTCCATCCTACTCCTCAAATGGAGTTGGCATTTCGGGATAGAATGCCTGAAGAAAAAGAATATTTGCGTGTACCGGAAGATCAGGAAGCATGGCGTGCCTATTTTAATTTTCCATTCAGCATTGGTGAAATTGATCCTTGTTTGTTGATTGAGTTGCATGGCATGCTGAACGGATGGAGGAAAAAATTGATTGATGCAAATGCTTTATTGAATGAACGTTTTGATTGGACAGCATGCGAAATAGAAACAGATCTGGTTCGATATAAAAATCATATCGCTCAAAAAATAATTTTCTGCGATGGTGCAGAAGGAATCGACAATCGCTATTTTAATTTATTACCCTATTCCAGAAATAAAGGAGAAGCCATTATTGCAGATATTCCAGCGCTTCCCAGAAATCATATTTATAAACAAGGCATTAGTCTGGTACCCTGGCATAATAATTTATGGTGGATCGGCTCAACACATGAATGGAATTTTACGGATCTAATGCCAACGGCTGAATATAGAAGAAATACACAAACCCAATTATACCATTGGTTAAAACTTCCTTTCGAAATAGTAGATCATATTGCATCAGAGCGTCCCACTAATATGGAAAGAAGACCTTTTGCAGGCCTTCATCCCATACATCAATCAGTGGGCTTATTCAATGGCATGGGTACTAAAGGCTGTTCGCTTGCCCCTTATTTTGGTAAACAATTTGCCGATTTTCTAACAAATCAAACCCCCATGGACCCTTTAGTAGATATTGACCGCTTCAAGAAAATTTTAAGTCGCTAATTCATAACAAAAAATTAATTTAGCGCCAACTTCCAATCATAAAGCAAGCATGGATAAAATGGCAACCGAAACTTTGAACAAGAACATAGTAGATGGACATACTGTTTTGAATGTCATTCCTTCTAAACCAAATGATGCTTTATATAATATTCCATTGCACTATCGCAAGATGGAAAACCTTCATATTGTCTTCTGGCTTTTTAAAGATGTGGCTTGGTGCATGGTTTGGAAACCTTTGGGAATTGTAATGATATTTCCAACCCTGATTGTTTCAATTATTATTGCATGGAGAACCCGTCAATTTGTTTCTGAACTCTGCCATAATCTGGCCATTACCGTTTGGATCACGGCTAACTCCTACTGGATGCTGAGCGAATTTTTTGGTTTCGATACCCATATTCTTTTTGGAAGTTATACCATGAAGCATCTCGCCATTATTCCTTTTACGATAGGTTTAATGATTTTGAGCTATTACTACCTGTATTGGAAGCCTCGTCACAAAGGCGAACTTGAAACCATGTAGCAAATTCTGGTCCTTTTTTTACTGTTTTACCACTCTTCCTACATACTCTACCATTGGTATGAATACCAGTCCCGCTAGACCTGTATCCCCTTTGAAGCAGGCCCTGCATCACTATATCTTTACTGTATCAAAGTAAATGGAGCCAGTCTCCCAACCACATGAACCACTTATTGGAATTTCTATTTGCCCGTTGCAGACAGCGTGTAAAAGCCCCGGAAATTCACCGACTATAAATTCAGGGCAAAATCCATCAAAAATTAAAGTAACTGAAAGCAAGTTCCAGCGAGAAGCGGGTTAACTTTAGCGTCAATCTAAATTTTGATGGTGGTCGATCTACGACCCGAGTATCAACCAAATTGAAAACTGACACTTATGTATACCATGAAACCGATCGTATTAGCGATTTTGGGAGGCGCAGCCTTATTATATTTAATTTCTTGCCAAGACCCTCAGCCCAATGAGGATGTAACTAACCTAGTAAACAAATCTGGCGCAATTGAAAGTTCTGTGAAAATAGAACACTTAGATAGCCTGCACGATATTCTTGTAACCACTCATGCAGTGTGGGCACACGATAGTATCATAAGAAATATTGTATATCGTGATACCTTACCAGGTTTGGGAATTCATAACACTTACGCAGAAAATCAGGATGGCGACACAAAAGCTGTTTCTGTAAAAAAGGATTATGAAATTTATATCACTGTTAAGTAAACTAAAATGAAGAAATCAAAATACATCCAACTCGTGTTGATTACTGCGGCTTTGGCAAGTTGTAATCAGGCAAAAAAACCAGATTGGGGTGATAATACAAATATGCATATCCGAAGTGATTCAACAGCACCTTATACAAACGTGCATCATCATGGAGGTATTGGTACCGCTTTGCTTTGGTATTATGCATTTAGACCTTATGGAAATTATAATAATGGCTCCTATCAGCGTGCCGGGTATTATTCCAGTGCAATCCACCCCAGTTCAAATATTGGAACCAATGGATTTAAAGCAGCTGTAAGCAGAGGTGGATTTGGAAGAAGTGGATTTAGCGTTTCTTCATAAAATATTATCAGATAAATATCATGCAAAGAAATAAGATCACTGCCCGAAATAACTGGCAGAACGAAGTTGAAAAATTAGGCTTTGGTTTTCATAGTACCAATGTTCCTTATTGGGATGAATCAGTTTACTATAGTTTTTCGATGCCCGAAATTTTGGCCATCGAAAAAGCTACCAATGAATTATGGAATTTATGTTTGGGCGCAGTGCAACACGTGATGGATAATAATTTGTACAGCAAATTCAATATTCCAGATTGGGCGATTCCGATGATTGAAAAAAGTTGGACTGAAGACCATCCCTCTATTTATGGTCGCTTTGATCTATGTTACAAGGATGAACAAATTAAATTATTAGAATTCAATGCCGATACGCCTACCAGCTTATATGAAGCGGGCATTGTACAATGGTTTTGGTTACAAGACTTTGATAAAAACAAAGATCAGTTCAATAGTGTGCATGAGAAGTTGATCAACTATTGGAAGTATTTAAAAAACTATTTGAATCCTGGCATATTACATTTTACATGTTTGAAAGAAACATTGGAAGATCTAACGAATACTGAATACTTACGCGATTGTGCTATTCAGGCAGGCATTGAAACAAAATTGGTTTTTATTGATGATATCGGTTGGGATGAAGAAGGAAATCAATTTTTAGATCTGGAAGATCAGCCAATCAAAAATATTTTCAAACTATATCCCTGGGAATGGTTATTGACTGAGTCATTTGGAAAAAATATTCCGAATGATACCAATAGAGCATTATGGATTGAACCCGCATGGAAAATGATCTTATCAAATAAAGCCATACTCCCTATATTATGGGAACTCTATCCTGACTGTCCTTATTTATTACCTGCGTATTTTGAAGAAGGTAAACTTACAAATTATGTGAAGAAACCGATCTTATCAAGAGAAGGTGCAAATATCGATCTGGTGATGAAAAATATGTCTTTGGCAAAAACAGATGGGCAGTACGGCAATGAAGGTTATATCTATCAAGAATTATTTACACTACCTAATTTTGCAGATCATTATCCAGTGATTGGTGCATGGATTATCGGCCAGGAAGCAGCAGGCATGGGCATCAGAGAGGCAGACAGTTTAATTACAGATAATAAAAGCAGATTTGTGCCACACTTAATTCAATAAAAAATTAAGACCATTTTACTCTACTAGCAAGAACAGTAATACTGAAACCCAGTAGGGCAATTATTGTAAATGACCAACGCAAACTTGAGTATTCTGCAATGGTGCCAATTAAAGGTGGGCCCATTAAAAATCCTATAAAACCAATGGACGAAATTGCAGCAAGTGCAGTTCCGGGCGACATGGTCTTAGATTTTCCAGCGGCACTATACACTAAAGGCACCACTGATGAAACACCTAATCCAACAAACATAAAACCAATACCTGCAGTAATGATATAGGGAAAAATAACAGCCATCAATAATCCACTTGTGATACTAATTCCACTTGCAATTAATACTTTTTGAATCCCAATTCTTTGTGTAATTCTATCGCTCACAAATCTGCCGCTGGCCATCATTCCCATGAATAATAAATATCCAAGAGTTACCAAATGCACAGGAGCATGTACTATTTTTTGAAAGTAAACACCACTCCAATCAAACATGGTTCCTTCGCAGACCATGCAACCAAAAGCTATCAATCCATAAATCAAAATAAAACGATCTGGTTTGGTAAAGAAAGAAGTGTGGGCCGCTCCTTTTTTATCTCTGATGGTGTAACGTGAAAAATAAATCGCTACACTAGCAGCTAAAAAAAAGATGATTAAAAAATGAAAAAAGGGACTCAATCCTAATGCTATAAATAGTGTTCCAAAAGCTGCACCGCTAAAACCAGCTAAACTCCAAATGCCATGGAAAGAAGCCATAATTGTTTTTCCATACATCTCTTCTACTGCTATGGCTTGTGTATTCACAGATATATTCGAATAGTTTCCAAAAGTTCCAAAGCAGAAAAGTGCCAGTGCTAATTGCCATGGCGCTTGCACAAGACCAATCATTAATAAAGTAGTAGGATAAAAAAGGGCAGAAGCAATTAAAACTCGTCTGCTTCCCAGCTTGTTGATCACCCATCCTGTAAAGGGCAGACTCAACATAGTGCCAATGGGCATAGCGAACAAAATGAGACCTAATTTTCCATCGCTCAAAGCTAAATGACGTTTAATATCCGGGATGCGACTAGCCCAGCTTGCAAAACTGAGGCCTGCTATAAAAAAGAAAACCGCAATGGCTATCCGGTATGTTTTGGGACTGATTGTACTCGAATTCATTCAATTAAAGGTAGTACAAGGAAGGGAAGTCGCCCAATTCGGTTATATTTGCGACCCGAAACTTTAGTAGTGTTTCGTAAAATTAAACATTTCAAATTCAAATTAGTTTATATGTATCGTTCGCACACTTGTGGTGAATTAAGAATCAGTGATGTTGGCAAGAAAGTAACTTTAGCAGGTTGGGTTCAAACCGTTCGAAAATTTGGTGCCATCACTTTTGTGGATCTACGCGATCGTTATGGCATTACCCAATTGTTGATGGGCGAAGATTTGAATGCAGTGTTAGATGCGAATCCATTAGGAAGAGAATTTGTATTGCAGGCAGAAGGTATTGTTGCAGAAAGAAGTAATAAGAATAGCCATATTGCTACTGGTGAAGTAGAAATTACCATCAGTAGTTTTAAGATTTTAAATAAATCTGCCGTACCTCCTTTTACCATTCAAGATGATACTGATGGTGGTGAAGATGTAAGAATGAAATATCGTTATCTGGATTTGCGCAGAAATGCTGTGAAAAAAAATATGGAACTCCGATATGCCGTGAGCAGATCAGCCAGAAACTATTTACATGAAAATAATTTCATGGATATTGAAACTCCATTCTTAATTAAATCTACTCCAGAAGGTGCCAGAGATTTTGTAGTGCCATCAAGAATGAATGCGGGTCAGTTTTATGCATTACCACAATCTCCACAAACATTCAAGCAATTATTGATGGTGAGCGGTTACGATCGTTACTATCAAATTGTAAAGTGTTTCAGAGATGAGGATCTGAGAGCTGATCGTCAGCCCGAGTTTACGCAAATCGATTGTGAAATGTGTTTCGTGGAGCAAGAAGATATTCTGAACATGTTTGAAGGTTTGGTAAAACGCATTTTCAAAGACGTTAAAAATATCGATTATACAGAACTGGTGGAACGCATCAGTTGGGAAGATGCGATGTGGCAATTTGGAAACGATAAACCAGATATTCGTTTCGGAATGAAAATTGCGAATTTGAAATCGGCTTTCTTAAAAGCTGGCAACATTGCTGCAACAGGCGAACTCATTAATGGTGCAGGTTTCGGTGTTTTCGATAATGCAGAAACTGTATTGGCAATTGCAGCTCCGGGTTGCAGTGAATATACGCGCAAGCAAACAGATGAACTTACAGACTGGGTGAAGCGTCCACAGATTGGCATGAATGGTTTGATCTATATCAAATGCAATGCGGATGGAACTTATAAGAGTAGCGTTGATAAATTTTATACAGAAGATAAATTAAAAGCCATCTCTGATGCTGCAGGTGCTGTGGCAGGTGACTTGGTGTTGATTTTAGCTGGACGTGAAGAAAGAACCCGCAAAGCAACCAGCGAATTACGTTTAGAAATGGGTAAGCGCCTGGGCTTTAGAAAAGAGGATGAATTTAAAATGCTTTGGGTATTAGATTTCCCATTGTTCGAATATGCAGAGGAAGACAATCGCTGGGTGGCACGTCACCATCCATTCACTTCTCCTAAGCCAGAAGAGATTGAGATCATGATCAACAACAATCCATTGATTGAAAATGCAGAGAAATATTTAGAGCATCCCTATTCCAATATCAAAGCCAATGCTTATGATATGGTATTGAACGGAAATGAAATTGGTGGCGGTTCTATTCGTATTTACCAAAGAGCGTTGCAAGAAAAAATGTTTGCAGCATTGGGTATGAGCGAAGAAGAAGCCAACCATAAATTCGGATTCTTATTGGGTGCTTTTGAATATGGCGCACCACCACATGGCGGATTAGCATTCGGATTTGACCGCCTTTGTGCAATCATTGGCGGAAGTGAAAGCATCCGCGACTTTATCGCCTTCCCTAAAAACAATAGTGGTCGCGATGTAATGCTCGATGCACCTGGACCAATTGATGAAAAACAGTTCAGAGAATTACAGATCAAATTAGATATTAAATAAAATAAAAATATCGGCTTTTTTAAAGGGAAATCTGAAAATTTTCGGATTTCCCTTTATTTTTTTACAATACTTTGGTATTTATTATAGATGTTTTCTAAAATGAAGAGAAATAAATAGAAAATTCTCTTAAATTACGTAAGTTGAATCTGACTAATCAGGTCACAGAATAACTTTTTTGTAACTGACCATACAATTTGATGCTTATGACGGGTGAGACCCTTTTTAACCAATACCCTATTGCCTCCCATATTTGGGACGAGATGATGAGTGCCGAGGGTATCAGACAACAGTATCATTCTATTTTCGAAGCAGGCAAACAATTACATTTAGATGATTATCTGCAAAAGCATAAATTGGCGGCAGAGCTGTTTATGAGCCAGGGTATTACATTTACTGTTTACAGCGAAAACGAAGGCATTGAAAGAATTTTCCCATTCGATATTATTCCCCGTATTATAACTGGTGCAGAATGGGATCATATTGAAAAAGGAATCAAGCAGCGATTAACCGCATTGAATTTATTCTTAAAAGATATTTACAACGACCAACAAATTGTAAAAGATGGAATTATTCCAGCTGATTTGATTGCTTCCTGTCCGCATTTCACAAGAGAAGTTTTTGGCATTCAGGTTCCATTTGATATTTATGTACACATTGCGGGTATTGATTTAATCAGGGGAGATGATGGAACTTTTTATATCCTGGAAGATAACTTAAGAACTCCTTCCGGTGTATCTTATATGTTAGAGAATAGAGAAGTTACCAAACGCATATTCCCGAATTTATTAGGAGATAGCAATGTTCGTATGATCAATAATTATCCCTTGCTATTGCATGATAATTTAGTGGCTTATGCACCTAGACAAATCGCTAACCCTACCGTTGTGCTATTAACTCCCGGCATTTATAATTCAGCTTACTTCGAACATACCTTTCTTGCACGCCAAATGGGCATTCAATTAGTGGAAGGTCGCGATCTATTAGTGAACGATCATAAGGTATACATGAAAACTACTGCTGGTCTTCGTCAGGTAGATGTAATCTATCGAAGAATTGATGACGAGTATTTAGATCCATTAGTGTTTAGACCCGATAGTGCATTAGGAGTACCCGGATTGATTAGTGCTTATAGAAAAGGGAATGTGGCCATTGTAAATGCACTGGGGAATGGAGTGGCCGACGATAAAGCAGTCTACGCTTACGTTCCAGCAATGATTAAATATTATCTTAATGAAGATATCATTCTTCCAAATATCCCTACTTATCATATGAATAACGTAGAGGAAAGGAATTATGTATTTGAGAATATGAACAAAATGGTGGTGAAAGAAACCAATCAATCTGGAGGATATGGAATGGTGATGGGTAATAGTGCCACTGAAGAAGCTTTGAAAAAAGCGAAAGAAAATATATTGGCGAACCCTAGAAATTTTATTGCACAACCCATTATTCAGTTGTCAACAGTTCCTTGTTTAATAGATGGAAAACTACAACCAAGACATGTGGATTTAAGGCCTTATGCTTTGTGTGGACCCAATGGAATAAATATTGTTCCAGGTGGATTAACTCGTGTAGCATTAAGAGAGGGCTCATTAGTGGTTAACTCTTCACAGGGTGGCGGAAGTAAAGACACCTGGGTGGTAGATTAACAAAAGTATTGTGTAAATAAATTGATCATCAAGAACAATTCAAAACATGTTAAGTAGAATCGCAGACTCCCTATATTGGTTACATCGCTACATGGAAAGAGCAGATGGAATGTTACGCTTAATGAAGACCAGTTATATACTTTCATTTGATAAGGTGCAGGCTAGTAGCATGACATGGGAACCATCATTAAAAATATTCACTTCACTGCCAAAAGATGAAATAGATCGTTTAAAAAAAGATAATGCTGCTGCTTTACATTATTTGTTCTTAGATAATAAAAACCAAAACAGCTTCAAAGTAATCATTACAAGGGCACGTGAAAATGCAAGGGGCGTGCAAGATCAAATCACAAAAGAAGTTTGGGAACAGGTTAATCAAATGTATCATCAGATTAATCAACCTGGTTTAAAAGCAAAACTAGCTGGCCCGGATGCGATTATCACCATTGATGCTTTCATTAATAGCAGTGATCAATTCTGTGGAATTTCTGATTCTACCATGCCACGTGGACAAGGATGGAATTATATGAACCTTGGTAAGTATACCGAACGATGTTTGTTAACTGCAGAGTTTACACATTCGTTTTTCAAAAAAATCGACTTTAATTTAAAAGATGAACAGGATATCATTTTTTGGCGCAGTTTATTATTAGCACTGTCAGGATACGAATTACACTTGAAAAATTATAGTAATCTAAACCACAATTACAATGTTTTACAACAATTAGCTTTCGATAAAAATTTTCCTCGCTCGCTTTATTATGCTTTAGATAGAGCAAACAAATATTTAACCGATATTGCAGCCTCTAATCCGGTGGAGGGAAGTATTCAATTACTCCGAACCTATGGCAGGCTATATAGTTCTGTGAAGTTTGCAGATATTGAATTAGTGGAAAGAGAAGGATTGGAAAAATATTTGATTTATGTCCGAAAAGAGCTCAATGAGTTCAGCCGAGATTTAGGCAGAATTTATTTCTCTTATTCTTAAACAAAACCCAGAATGTCTGTTTTTACAATACATCACATTACAAAATACGAATACGATAGGCCAGTAAAAGAGAGCGTGAACGAAATAAAAATATTTCCTTATGCTTCAGAGGATCAAGAGATTTTACAGCATGATGTGATTATTACCGATCAGCCCGATATTTTATTGTACGATGATTATTGGGGCAATAAAACGGGGAGTTTCAATTTGCTTTCACCCCATAAAGTAATGGTGATTGAAAGTAAATTAAAAGTGCGTACTTCTAAAGATCCAAATCCACAATTTTCTATCCCATCTTTTGCAAAAGATCTGGAAGCTGTTATAGGTAAAGACCTGCATTTGTTAGAGCTGGCCAGAACTTCGGAATCGAAATCAATCGATACCATGCGCAGTTATATCGACCTCTTTTATAGTTCAAACAAAACAATCGCTGATACTGTAAAAGACTGTTGCCAATTTATATTTACAGAATTCACCTATATAAAAGGCATCACCAATATTGAAACAACTGTAGATGAAATTGTAGAACACAAATCAGGTGTTTGTCAGGATTTTGCTCACGTTATGTTAGAGCTTTTGAGAATGATTGGAATTCCTTCCAGATATGTAAGCGGTTATATTTGTCCGAATAAAAATGGTATGCGTGGCGAAGGTGCTACACACGCCTGGGTGGAAGCTTTTATACCTCATTATGGTTGGGCTGGAATTGACCCTACCAATAATGTTTGGGCTACCAATAATCACGTTAAATTAGCTGTTGGACGCGACTTTAAAGACTGTACCCCTGCAAAAGGAACTTTTAAAGGACCTGCGCGACAATCCTTATCTGTTTATGTGTCAGTTGGGTATGAAGATGGACAAGTATTTGAAGAAATAACAGATGTTCAACTTCAAAAACAAGCCGGTTCTGAGGGTGCTGAATTAATTATTGATAACTTAGCCGGACAACAACAACAGTAGTCCTTTTTTTATATGAAACAATTATCCGTCTTCCGCCTGCTAACTTATATTCTTTTGCCATTTGCATCCTTTTTTGCAGTCATGGATTTAATCATGCTCTTAAGTGCGTTAGGCAACCCTTCCTTATTATTTGCAGTGTTTTTAATAGCTGGATTTTGCATCTATGTTTTTGCAAGTATGATTTTCTTAATCCGACATATTGACCGTAATAAATATGCAAAACCATCTCTTAAGGATTGGATAAAAGTAAACGCATACGTCAGTCTTTTTTTAGGATTCCAATTCTTAATATCTGCAGTAGGTATTTTTTACATGGGTGAACACGATTTGAAAAATGTAGTAGATAAATTCCTGGAGACGCAACCCAATATGCCAAGTGGAATCAATGTTGCATTATTTGTTAAGATTATGAGAGGTGCAGCCTACTTTTTATTCTTCTTTTCCTTTGTTTTATTAGTGCATATCACTATGGGCCTTAGAATACTAAAACAATATGCGCATCTTTTTGCAGAAGAAATCGCAAACCTCGATTAATATCAATATCAGTATGATCCATCCTTTTTTTGTACTTTAGAAATGTGAATACTTCTACTCCTTTAGCAGAAAGAATAAGGCCTAACTTGTTAGACGATTTGGTGGGTCAGGAACACTTGACTGGCAAAGGATCCATTCTTAGAACAGCCATTGAAAATGGCCGGATCCCATCTATGATTTTATGGGGACCACCAGGCGTTGGCAAAACCACCATTGCAAATATTATTGCCCATACTTTACAGGTTCCTTATTATCAATTGAGCGCCATTAGTTCTGGTGTGAAAGAAGTGAGAGAAATTATTGATGCTGCTAAAGAACATGCCGGAGCAGTATTATTTATTGATGAGATTCATCGTTTTAATAAAGGTCAACAAGATGCATTACTAGGTGCAGTTGAGAAAGGAATCATTACACTTATTGGTGCCACAACAGAAAATCCATCTTTTGAAGTGAACAGCGCCTTGTTGAGCAGGTGCCAGGTATATGTTTTAAAAGCCTTGACAGAAGAGGGTTTGGTGAGATTACTGCACCACGCTTTAGAAAAAGATGCATTGCTTCTTAGTGCTAAACCCGAGTTAAAAGAAACAGAAGCACTCATTCGACTATCCGGTGGTGATGCCAGAAAATTATTGAATCTTTTAGAATTAGTGGTTAGCTCATTCCCCACTAAAGAAACATCCAGAATTATCACTGATGCATTTGTCATGAATGTGGCTCAGAATAAAATTGCCTTGTATGATAAACAAGGGGAGCAACATTATGATATCATATCTGCATTCATTAAAAGTATGCGGGGCAGCGATCCGAATGGAGCCGTGTATTGGCTTGCCAGAATGATTGAAGGAGGTGAAGATGTAAAATTCATTGCCCGGAGAATGGTTATTTTTTCGAGTGAAGATATTGGCAATGCAAATCCAAATGCCTTATTGATGGCCACTACTACATTTGATGCCGTTACTAAAATTGGTTACCCCGAAAGCAGGATTATACTTACGCAATGTGCTACCTACCTGGCTTCTTCACCAAAGAGTAATGCGGCAGTGGTTGCCATTATGGAAGCACAAAAAGCAGTGCAACAATTTGGTGATCAGCCAGTGCCCTTGCATATTCGAAACGCTCCTACAAAATTGATGAAGGATTTAGACTACGGAAAAAATTATCAGTATTCGCATTTGGGAGAAGGCAATTTTATTGATCAGGAATATTTGCCTGCACCACTTGTTGGAACTAAGTTTTATAATCCGGGAAATAATTTACGCGAAAATGAGATTCGGAAATTTTTGAGGGATAAGTGGAAGGGGAAGTATCACTATTAATAAGAAAAATTATCTAAACGAGATTAACCACCCCGTCTGTTCGCTCAGTCGCTCCAGCCACCCCTCCATCCCGAGCACTCGGGATGGAGGGGAAACCTGTATTTTTTATATTACTTACTTTATACAACTTTTCATCACTTTTCACTTTTCATGGGAACTAATCGCTCTGCAATTTTCTGCTCTTCCTCTGCACCTCGCATTCCACCTTCATGGTATTCTGCATCTTCATTTACATCCCATAAATCGTATAACTCTTTACCAGCGATAATATTTTTTGCAGCAAGCATTGCCGTCATCATGCTATGATCCTGGTTATTGTATTTGTGCATGCCATTACGGCCCACCAGATACAGTCCAGGATAAGCTTTCAAGGCTTCCCGAACATCTTCTACATTTTGTTTGTAACTATGATCATATACTGGATAAGCTTTAGGCTGACGAACCACATAACCATCAACAACTGCTGAAGCTTTGGTTAATCCAATTTGTTCAATTTCTTTTTTCCCTAAGCTGATTAGGGTTTCATCGGAACTGGTCCATAAACCATCTCCCTCAAAGCAAAAATATTCTAAACCATAACATGCCATTTCTGGATCAGGAACCATATACGGACTCCAGGATTTAAAATTTTGAACCCTTCCCACTTTTACACTAGGGTCGTGAATATAAATCCAGTTATCGTTAAATGCATCTTCATCTTTACATATCAGAACAACTGTAACGAAATCCCGATAACCTAATTGTTGTGAGGATGCCAGAGGCTTTGCAGGAAATTGTGGAGCAACTGAAGGTATTAATTCACGCATCGGTGCAGAGGACAACACATAATCAAAACCATCGAGTGTTCTACCATCCGAGGTTTGCACGGTCCATTTTCCATCAGCCTGACTGATACCATTCACCCCTGTATTCATTTCCACCTGCACTCCCATCGCAATACATTTCTGAGTGCAAACTTCCCACATCATTCCAGGGCCTTTTTTAGGGTACCTAAAAGAATCAATTAAAGTTTTGATCACTTTATCTTTATCGCCCTTCGCAGCTTTTGGTTTGAATAAAGCATTCCAAATGGCGCTGCTCAAGGAAAGTCCTTTAATTCTTTGCGCAGCCCAATCTGCAGATATTTCATTACAAGGAATGCCCCATACTTTTTCGGTATAGGTTTTGAAAAATATATTGAAGAGTCTTTTTCCGAATTGATTGGTAACCCAATCTTCAAAGTTGGTTGGATTTTTAACCGGGAAAACTTTCGCCCTCAAATAACTCATCACACATAAAAAGCTTTCCCAGATTCCTAATTTCATTAAAGCTTCAAAAGCAACCAATGGGTAAGAGAAGAATTTTTTATTGTAAAAAATTCGGGAAGAACGGGGGCGTTCTAACATTTCGTCGCCCAATATTTCTGTCCAGAAATCTTCCACTTCTTTGGATTTAGAAAAGAAGCGGTGACCACCAATATCAAAACTGTATCCTTTATACGTTTCAGTACGCGAAATTCCGCCCACATATGTTGGGTCTTTTTCAAAAACCATCACTTGCTGATTTTCCTTAGCCAATAAATAGGCCGCGGTTAAACCAGCAGGTCCAGCTCCAATAATGGCAACTTTTTTATGCATAGAATTGATTCAAGTAATTGTAAAACTTGCAATTAAGGCTGCAAAGATGTAAAATAATGGTGGTTCTACCATTAGTTTTGCAGCCTAATCACTTAATTTAAGGCCTAATAAATATTTTATGAGCGAAAACACCTACCAATGGACCTGCAAAACCTTTCAAGAACTGAGTGTTGATGAGCTTTACAGTTTATTAAGGCTTCGTTCAGACGTATTTGTGGTAGAACAAAATTGTGTATTTCTGGATCAGGATAATAAGGATCAATATTGCTACCATATTTTGGGTTGGGATGGTAATCATTTAGTAGCGGGTACAAGACTAGTCCCAAAGGGTGTTTCCTATCCAGATTATTATAGCATTGGTCGTGTTGTTAATAGCAGAGACTATCGCGGTTTGGGTTTAGGGAAAGAACTCATGGAATATAGCATTGAAAAATGCATGGAGCATTTTGGAAATGGCCCTATTAAAATCGGGGCACAACTTTATTTAAAGAAATTCTACGAATCACTGGGGTTTGTACAAAGCAGTGATGTTTATGATGAAGATGGAATCGATCACATAGAAATGATTCGTCAACCTATATAAAAATACCCCAATCATCTTCATCACCCTCTTTTCTAAAGGTGGCTACCCAAACACTAACCAATAATTTAAACTGTTCAAAACTGTCTTCAATTACTCTTTTATAATCTTCGTCCGACCAGCCCATAAGAACAGAGAAATTGATTTGTTCCATCATTTGTCTGCAATTGAATCGCACCAATGCAGCATTTTCCATTTTCATGGTATAGGTATCCACGCTTACTGCACCAATAATTTTAGGTGCTACTATCAGTGCATTTTGATAGATCAGTGATTTAGTAGTGGATCGGTTGTTTTCATCATTTTCGTCCTCCAGATTTTCGGCGAATGCAATGACCAATCCAAATAATTCCCTCCATTGTTTGTAGACCTCTCTCGCAGCTAATATACCTGGTGCATTTTTCCAAGCTTCGCCATGACGATTCATTTTTTTGATGAATCGATTCTCATCCCAGTCAGGTAAAAAATTCAATTGCTCTAAATCCATAAAGCATTTAATTTGACAGTTCAATTTTAAGAAATCGTGCCGTATGACTTTCCTTAATATCCACCATTAATTCTGGTACTCCTTCAAATAAAATCCTACCTCCTCCATTTCCACCTTCAGGTCCTAAATCAATGATATGATCTCCCACTTTTATGACATCTAAATTATGTTCAATAACCAATACAGAATTTCCTCTGTCAACCAATTTATTCAATACATCCAATAGATGCTGAATATCCTGGAAGTGTAATCCTGTAGTAGGTTCATCTAAGATATAAAAAGTTTTCCCTGTATCTTTTTTTCCAAGTTCTGTAGCAAGTTTAACACGCTGAGCTTCACCACCACTAAGGGTTACAGCTGATTGTCCCAATGTGATATATCCCAATCCCACATCTTGTAATACTTTGATCTTACGATAGATAAATGGTACGGGTTGAAAAAAATCGCAAGCTTCATCAACAGTCATATTTAATATATCACTGATTGATTTTCCTTTATATCGAATCTCCAATGTTTCGCGATTATACCTTTTGCCATTACATTTTTCACAATGAACATACACATCCGGTAAAAAATTCATTTCAATAGTACGCATTCCACCACCCTCACACATATCGCATCTACCACCCTTTACATTAAAAGAAAAACGCCCGGCATTATAGCCTCTGATTTTTGCTTCGGGTACAGCTGAAAAAAGGGTTCTTATTTCTGTGAAGAAACCACAATAAGTAGCAGGATTACTTCTGGGTGTTCTACCAATTGGCGATTGATCTATCTCAATTACTTTATCAATATTCTCTAACCCTTTTATGCTTTTATAATCCATAGGAAACACACGGCTATTGTAACAGTGTTTTGATAGTAAGGGATATAATGTTTCATTGATCAAAGTAGATTTTCCACTTCCACTAACACCACTTACTACCACTAACTTTCCCAAAGGTATTTTTACGGAAACATTCTTTAAATTATTTCCTGTAGCACCTTTGATCTCTATAAATTTACCATTACCTACTCTACGTTCTTTTGGAACAGGAATTGATTTAACTCCACTCAAATAAAGCGCAGTATCTGATTTGCTTAATAACACTTCTGCTGGCGTACCTGCAGCCACAATCTCTCCACCATGAATGCCAGCCTTAGGACCAATGTCCACCAAATAATCAGCCGCCATCATAATATCTTTATCATGTTCTACCACCAACACACTATTCCCAATATTTCTCAGGTTTTGTAATGCAGTGATCAAACGATGATTATCGCGTTGATGTAATCCAATGGAAGGTTCATCTAATACATAAGTGATTCCCTGCAATTGAGACCCAATTTGTGTAGCCAATCGAATTCGCTGAGATTCACCACCACTAAGACTTCTGGAAGGTCTGTTCAATGAAAGATAAGTTAGACCAACGTCCAATAAAAACTGAAGCCGCTCCCGAATCTCTTTTAAAATATCTTTTGCAATGGCATTTTGCTTTTTACTTAATCTTTTCTCAATACCATCGAACCAAACAATTAAATCACTTAAATTCAAATCACTTAGTTCGGCAATATTTTTCTCATCCACTTTAAACCAAAGACTTTCTTGCTTTAATCTTGCGCCATTACACGAACCACATTTCTTTAGTTCCATAAATTGCTCTACCCATTCGCGCAACACTTCCGTACTTCCATTTCCTGTAAACCATCTTTTTAACATGGGAATAATACCTTCATATGCTCCTTCATAAGGTGTGCCGGGAAGCATATCATCTTCTACTTCCAAAGCATCCATGCCCGGACCCTCTGCATTTCCATATAAAATGATATTCAAAGAAGAAACAGGCAAATCTTTGATTGGCTTATCTAAACTTATTTTATTTTTTTTCGCAATAGCTTCTACAGTTTTAAAAACATGTGCTTCTCTTTGTTCGCCAAGTGGCACAATACCACCCTCTTTAATCGTCTTGGAATAATCTGGAATGATTGCTTCCATGCTAATACTATATACATTTCCCAGACCCTTACAAGTAGGACATGCCCCATATGGTGAATTAAAAGAAAATGCATTTGGCGAGGGCTCTTCATAACTAATACCCGTATCCTCACACATCAACTGTTTTGAATACTGTATGATTTTATTGGTGTCATTCACAAGGAGAAATAAAAGATCTTTTCCAGTTTTTAAAGTTTGTTGTACGCTCTGACTTAGACGCACTTTCATATCTGCAGTAACCGCTAAACGATCTATCACCACTTCAATATCATGAATCTTATACCTGTCAACTTGTAATTTGGGTGTTAAGTCCATTACTTCACCATCAACCCTCACTTTTAAATACCCCTTCTTTCGAATGTCTTCAAAGAGTTCACGATAATGCCCCTTTCTTCCTCTAACCAAAGGAGCTAAAAGTGATATTTTTTTGTTCGCATATTTTTGAAATATATTTTCTACGATCTCCTCTTCACTAAACTTCACCATTTTTTTCCCGGTGTTGTAGCTATAGGCTTCTCCAACACGTGCAAATAACAATCGCATGAAATCGTACACTTCGGTAACAGTACCTACAGTTGAACGCGGATTTTTATTCGTGGTTTTTTGTTCAATAGAAATCACCGGACTCAAACCTGTGATCTTATCTACATCCGGGCGCTCCATATCTCCCATAAACTGACGGGCATAGGCACTAAAACTCTCCATATATCTACGCTGACCTTCATTGTAGATAGTATCGAATGCCAAAGAAGATTTACCACTTCCACTAACACCAGTAAAAACAACCAATTTGTTTTTCGGAATGATAATGTCAATATTTTTCAAGTTGTGCTCGCGTGCCCCATAAACTTCAATAGTTTCTAATGAGTCAACAGCGATATTGGGTACAACTGGTTTTGTAACGGATTTTTTCTTTGCCATGCTAATTTAAGGACCTCAAATGTACAAACAATGTGCTAGCCAATAAGTTTAAAATGACCAGATCTTTTGAAATTCAAATCCATAAAAATACTTTAAAAAAATATTTTTATCCGCCAGAAACCATACCAGCATTGATTTTTCAACATATTCCTACTGATTTTATAGACTTTCATTTGGAAAATTGGAAACTTCCCCTTTATCTTTGCGCCAGTTCTTTAGATAACTTATCAAGAAAGGCAGAGGGATTTGGCCCGTTGAAGCCTTGGCAACCCATATTATTAACTCAATAGTATGAAGGTGCCAACTCCAGTAACGTTTGCGCGTTACAGAGATAAGTCAGAGTAATAGTTTGTTTCTACTTCCCTCGCGGAATTAATATATTCAAGCTCATCTGACTTACTAGATGAGCTTTTTTTATGTCCATCAGGCATTGAAAGCTCTAACAGTAAGTTCTACCCTCTCTTGACAAGTTGCTTTAGACGATTAAAAACATTTCAAAAAATAATCATGAGCAGCGCAACAGAATTGATTCACAGTATTCCAGTAGATCCACTAACAGGTGCAATTTCAGTACCCATTTATCAAACATCCACTTTTGTGCAGGAAGCACCCGGTGTGAATAAGGGATACGACTATTCTCGATCAAATAATCCCACGAGAGCGGTACTTGAGCAACTCATTGCAAAATTAGAGAAAGGTGCTACAGGATTGGCTTTCAGCAGTGGTTTGGCTGCTATTGATTGTGTGATCAAATTATTAAAAACAGGCGATGAAATAGTTGCCGTTGATGATATCTACGGTGGTGCGTTTCGTTTATTCGGATCGGTATATGCGCAATTTGGAATTAAAGTAACATATGTAGACACATCGGATACCCAAAAAGTATTTGATGCTATTACAGATAAAACAAAGTTGATCTGGTTAGAAACTCCCACCAATCCAACATTGAAAATATCAGACATAGAAGCA
The DNA here is from genome assembly GCA_037127755.1 of Bacteroidota bacterium. Lineage (GTDB taxonomy): Bacteria > Bacteroidota > Bacteroidia > Chitinophagales > Chitinophagaceae > Sediminibacterium. Next base: position 17,222 of record JBAXXT010000020.1, on the reverse strand, counting down.
ATTGCCAAAATCGCTAAAGCAAGTGATTGTTTACTATGTGTAGATAATACTTTTGCTACACCAGTTTTACAACAACCACTAGTTCAGGGAGCAGATATCGTGGTACATAGTGCCACTAAATATTTAGGTGGTCATAGTGATTTGATTGCAGGATTATTGGTTGCAAAAGATCCCGTGTTAGGTGCTAAACTAAAATTTTATCAGAACGCATGCGGTAATATTCTTGCACCATTCGATAGCTGGCTAACCATCCGAGGCATTGAAACACTACATTTGCGCATCCGTCAGCATTGTGCCACTGCTTTAGAAGTTGCACAGTGGTTGGAACAACATCCATTGATCGAAAAAGTATATTATCCAGGTTTGAAGACACATCCGAATCATGCATTAGCAAAAAAACAATCAAAAGGATCTGGTGGCATCATCAGTTTTAAACTAAAGGAGGATACAGAAGCAGCAGCCCTGGAAATAGTTAACCATACTTCCTTGTTCAAATTGGCAGAAAGTTTAGGTGGCATTAAGAGTTTGATCTCTCACCCTATGAACATGACACATAAGTCTATTCCCGCAGAAATCAGAAGAGCTGCTGGTGTAACAGATAGTTTAATTAGATTATCAATTGGATTAGAAGAAGCAGAAGATCTGATCCAGGATCTGGAAAATACTTTTGCTCAGGTAGTAAAATCAAAAGAAAAGAAAACAGTATTTGCTGAAGCAAGTTTATAATTGAAAAAATAAGTATGGAAACACATAAGAAATTAACGATCGGATTATTTGGGTTTGGTGTTGTTGGAGAAGGTTTGTATAAAGTATTACAACAAACCGAATCACTCAATGCCAGTATAAAAAAAGTCTGTATAAAGCATCCGGGCAAATCCAGAAATGCACCGGATGCACTGTTTACAACAAATAAAGATGAATTACTTTACGATGAAGAGATCAACGTCATAGTAGAAGTGATTGACGATGCAGATGCTGCATTTGAAATTGTTAGCATCGCCTTAAACAATGGGAAAGCAGTAGTAAGTGCCAGTAAAAAAATGATTGCCGAACACTTACCTGAAATTCTAAAATTACAACAAGACACTGGCCTTCCATTCCTTTGCGAATCTGCCGCATGTGCTTCTATCCCTGTTATCAGAAACCTGGAAGAATATTACGACAACGATTTATTACATTCAATCAAAGCAATCGTAAATGGTTCCACTAATTTTATTCTTACAAAAATGTTTGAAGATAAATTAGATTTCCAATCCGCACTTTTATTAGCCAAACAATTAGGCTTTGCGGAGAGTAATCCCAAGCTAGATGTGGAGGGATATGATGCAGTTAATAAATGGACTATTTTATTAAACCATGCTTATGGTATTGTAGAACATCCAAATAATATTTTATTCACTGGCATACAAAATATTCAATTGAGTGATGCCCTGGTAGCAAAAGAAAAGGGACTCGATATTAAATTAATCGCTCAGGCAAAAAAATTGAAGAATGGCAAAGTAGCTGCATTTGTGCTTCCTCAATTTGTAACACTAGGCGACCCGATGTCTTTTGTAAAGAATGAATATAACGGAGTTGTAATTGAAAGTGGATTTGCGGATAAACAATTTTTCTACGGTAAAGGCGCTGGAAGTTTTCCAACAGCCTCAGCAGTGTTAAGTGATATATCAGCTTTACGTTACAATTACAGATACGAATACAAGAAACTTTATCATCATAAACCACATGAACTTACCAACGAATTCTTCGTAAAAGTTTATTTAAGTTTTGATGATTGGAAATATATCCCCAGAGAAAAATTCGAGTGGATCGAAGAATGGCACGCAGATGCAGAAAGAAAATATTTAATTGGTGTGTTACCGATTCAAGAACTCATCAATAATACCTGGTGGAAAGAAAATCAAACCTCATTAATCTTAACTGCAGATCCGATCATCGATAATCTCGATATCATTCACTTAAAAAAGCGAAGTCTGGAATTGGCTGGAGTAATTTAAATGTTTTGAATAAGGCCTTGAACAGGCCTTATTCTTTTTTATATTAGTTTTGCTGAAAGTACTAAAGGAAATAATGACTGAATTATCTATCAAGAATTTTAAGACTGGAGCATTCATCACTGCTGCATCTGGATCTTTATTAATCGCTCTTTCCTATCTCATTGGGAAGTCAGCATTCTTCTTACTCCTCAATGGCAACTTAGGATTTATTGCAGATAAAGCATTTACCTACATTACTTATTTAGGAGATGGTATTATCTGGATTCCTATTGCTCTATTTGTATTATTAATGAGAAAAAAATATACGGTACTACTGCTAGGATGCATTTTATATTCCACCTTATTTGCACAGATTCCCAAACATTTTTTTTTCAACGGTACTCCCCGCCCAACTAAATTAATCACCGACTGGAGTCTAATACATATTGTACCCGGTGTTTACTTAAATTCTGTTGATAGTTTCCCATCAGGGCATACAACAACGGCTAGTAGTATCTTTCTTTTATTTTGCTTATTGATTCCTAAAAAATGGATTATACCTGTGGGTTGTATTTACCTATATCTGGTAGCCTATTCCAGAATTTATCTGGCACAACATTTTCCCTTGGATGTAGGAGCTGGAATGATTGGTGGCATTATTAGCGTTTACTTTTCACTTCGATTACAAAAATGGAAGGATCAATATTCAAAACAACACTGACCCTTCCAATTCATTAGTCTTTCCAACGCCACTCACCTGCAATTTGTAAAGGCTCTTTTAAATTATTTTTTTCCAAGAATATTTTTGTTTCAGTATCCGTAAAATGCTTTGCAGTAATTTCTTTTGCGTCTGCAATACCATACAATAACATAGCACTAAAACGTACATTGTTAACCATTCCTTGTTTGTCCGCTAAACTAAATACATCACAATCGGCATGATAACAAGGGCCTGCATTATTAGGCAATCCATTTCCTGCACTACCGCCAGTGGGCACTCCTCTTAACATAAAGGGTTGATGATCGCTATGTAAGCCTGCACCTGATCTAAATGTATTTTTAAAATTAGAATCTAATGAATGAGCAATAGAACCAATAGATTCAAATAAGGCTTTACTTCCTTCATCAGAGCTATTATAACCTTTGGGGTCATGGGTCATATCATAATTCAACATGTATCTAAGCTGATCTATTGATTTATTTTTAATCGCAGCATCTACATATGCCCTGGATCCTAACAAGCCTTCTTCTTCACCCATAAACATTACAAATTCAACAGTACGTTCAGGCTGTAACTTCAATGCAGCAAAAGTTCTAGCCATATCCAACACAGCAAAAGAACCAATACCATTATCAATTGCTCCGGTTGCTAAATCCCAACTATCTAAATGTCCGCCAACTACCACTTTCTCTTTTGGTAAAGTCTTTCCTTGAATAGTAGCTATCACATTTCTTGCTTTAATCAAACCAGAAAAATTGTTCATTTTAATATGAGAATATAATTTTCCAGTCTTCAGATCTTCTTTGAATTTCATGCCATCTTCTAAACTGATACATACCGCTGGAATTGGAATTAATTTACCCGTAACAGAAGCAGTACCTGTTAATAAAATGCCGCCTTTTGCAGTATTGATTACGATAATCCCTGTAGCACCCCATTTTGTAGCAATGGCTGTTTTCTCAGAGCGATGTAACCCTTTGGTTCCCGCTTTAGATCCAGGTAAAACACCCAAATAAACCAATGCGATCTTACCTCTTGCTTTATCAGGAGCTGCCTGATAATCTTCTTCCAATCCATTTCCCATATCTACCACTTCATAAGAAATATTTGAGGTAACTGGAGAATGCGCTAAGGCAACAGATTTAACTACCGCCAAATGATTCGTATCAGTACCCATTGACACACTTAAATTTCCCCTGCTCCAACTTTCTACTTCAAAAGGCTGGTATCGGAGATTGGTAAAACCATAGCTTTTCAGCAAATTATAGGCATATTCTTCCGCTTTTTTACCATTGGCAGAACCCGTTAAACGATGTCCGATTGTTTCGGTCGCTTCTTTTAACGTTTCATAAGCCCTAGAATGATCTAATGCTTCTTTATTGATATTGCTAAAAACTTGTTTCCATTCTGGCTTGTCTTGTGCAGATGTTGTTTGAACTATTGCCATTAAAATAGAGAAGCTTAGTAAAAAGGCTTTTTGCATGAGTTAGATACTTTTAAATGAAGAAATGTTTGCAGAATTGCAATATAAAGGGGATTTAAATAGCAGTTAAAAAAAAATGATGAACTAAGCTTTAAAAATTGGCTATTTTTTTTAAACAAATTTCCTTTTTTAAAGTTTTACTAGTAGTTGAAACTTGGGGTTACTTCATGTTCAGCCAAATAACTAATAATTGTTTCATCTGAGGTATCGAACGATTATTGTAAATTTAACCTCCAAAATAAATTATAAAAATATGGAAAATAATACAACGAATAGTGAAGCAAAATGCCCATTTACAGGGGCCTCTGCTTCATCTGCCAAGCTTGGTAGTGCAGGTACTGGAACCAGAAATAATGACTGGTGGCCCAATCAGTTAAAGTTGAACATCCTTCGCCAACATTCTTCCTTATCAAATCCAATGGATGCATCTTTCAATTATGCAAAGGAATTCAGCTCTCTTGATTTGAAATTGGTTAAGAAAGATCTCTATGATTTAATGACCACATCGCAAGATTGGTGGCCAGCGGATTATGGCCACTATGGTCCTTTCTTTATTCGTATGGCCTGGCATAGTGCCGGCACCTATCGCACTACAGATGGTCGTGGTGGTGGTGGAGCAGGTATGCAACGCTTTGCTCCATTAAACAGCTGGCCTGATAATACGAACCTTGATAAAGCGCGTTTGCTTTTATGGTCAATCAAAAAGAAATATGGTCAGAAATTATCCTGGGCCGATTTGATGATTCTTGCCGGAAACTGCGCATTGGAATCTATGGGCTTTCAGACATTTGGCTTTTCTGGTGGTCGTGTTGATGTTTGGGAACCACAGGAAGAAGTTAACTGGGGTTCTGAGCGTGAATGGTTAGGTGATAAAAGATATACGGGTGAACGTAATTTAGATAATCCTTTAGCTGCTGTTCAAATGGGTTTGATTTATGTAAACCCGGAAGGACCCAATGGAAATCCTGATCCCATTGCATCTGCACGAGATATCCGTGAAACATTTGCACGTATGGCGATGAATGATGAAGAAACCGTTGCATTAATTGCAGGCGGACATACATTTGGTAAAACGCATGGTGCAGCAGATCCTGGTAAATATGTAGGAAGAGAACCTGCAGCTGCAAGCATTGAAGAACAAGGCCTTGGCTGGAAAAATACCCTAGGTGCTGGTAATGGAGAAAATACTATAACCAGTGGTTTAGAAGGTGCCTGGACTACCACCCCTACAAAATGGAGTAATAATTATTTTGAAAACTTATTCGGATTTGAGTGGGAATTAACAAAAAGTCCGGCTGGTGCTCATCAATGGAAACCCAAAGCAGGCGCTGGTGCTGGCACGGTTCCAGATGCACATAACCCATCAATAAGTCATGCGCCAACCATGCTTACCACTGATTTAGCATTAAGAGTAGATCCTGCATATGGCCCTATTTCAAAACGTTTTTACGAAAACCCTGATCAATTTGCCGATGCTTTTGCAAGAGCCTGGTTTAAATTAACGCATCGTGATATGGGTCCTCGTTCACGTTATGTTGGTTCTGAAGTTCCTTCAGAAGAATTGATCTGGCAAGATCCTATACCAGCTTTAACGCATCAATTGATTGATGCAGCTGATATTTCTCTTTTGAAAAATAAAATACTTAACTCAGGAATTTCTATAGCAGAATTGGTTTCAACTGCCTGGGCATCTGCATCTACTTTCCGTGGATCTGATAAACGAGGTGGCGCAAATGGTGCAAGAATTCGTTTGGCACCACAAAAGTATTGGGCGGCTAATAATCCGGTACAATTATCAAAAGTGTTGGATGCATTAGCGCTTATTCAAAAAGAATTCAATGCAGGAAATACTGGTAACAAACAAGTTTCGATGGCAGATCTGATTGTTTTAGGTGGAGCAGCAGGAATTGAAAAAGCAGCTAAGAATGCAGGTTACTCAGTAACTGTTCCTTTTACGGCTGGTCGTACTGATGCAACACAGGAACAAACCGATATAGAATCTTTTGGAGTGCTTGAACCCATTGCAGATGGTTTCCGTAATTATAAAAAATCTAATTACTTTGTTTCTGCTGAAGAAATGTTGATTGATAAAGCTCAATTACTAACATTAACTGCTCCAGAAATGACTGTTCTTATTGGAGGCATGCGTGTTCTGAATACCAATTTTGGTGATTCAAAACATGGTGTGTTTACAAACCAATCAGAAATGTTGACGAATGATTTTTTTGTAAACCTGATTGATATTAGCACCACATGGAAAGCGAGTGCGGAATCTCAGGATATTTTTGAAGGATTTGATCGTGCCACTGGAAAGATTAAGTGGACAGGTTCTAGAGTTGATTTGATTTTCGGATCAAACTCAGAGCTGAGAGCACTTGCAGAAGTTTATGCATGTGAAGATTCAAAAGAAAAATTTGTGCATGATTTTATAGCAGCATGGACAAAAGTTACTAACCTGGATCGTTTTGATCTGGTGTAATTCTAATTCATAACATTTTAAAAGATGATCAGTAAACGGATCATCTTTTTTTATGCATTTAAGAATAAAAAAAGAAACGCCCCCGAGAACTCGGAGGCGCTGTATATAGGATATTATAATACGATAACGCTATTGCTACTACCAAAAACATTGGTGTTAACACTATCTGCTTCGGGCTCATTTAACCACTCAGAAGCATTGACGCGATATTTAAATTCATGTTGTGAATTTTTAGGCAAAGACACTTCAGCGCTAAAGCTTCCGTCTTTCTTTTTACTCATTACGATGGAGTTTTCCCAATCACTGTTCAAGCCTAAAATTTCGATAGTTTCTGCATTTTCTACATTGAAACTGAATTTCACTTTGCAATAATCTTTTGTCTTGAAATAGGTTTTTTGTACCATTTATTAAGGGTTTTGTACAACCTTTAATACCTCTTTCAAGAAAAGGTAACCCAAAATCAAATTTGATAGTATATTAATTAATTATGTTTTAAAATTTACATATCATTTTATACAGCCATTTTTTCCATTACTATTTACGATCTGCTTACAATCATTTATATTTAAGTTATTGAAAAACAAGCCGATTATTATCAATATTAAAACCGCTCCATGTTTAAAAAAATCATCCTATTATTTTGCATTTTCTGTATAAGCGCAACAAGTTATAGTCAGAGTGAAATGGTGAAAATTGAGCCCATCAGCTTTTCAAAAGTGGTCATTACAGATCATTTCTGGAAACCTAAATTGCAATTAGTGGCTACTAAGACCCTAAATGCTTGTGTGTACCAAACTGAAACTGCAACGCCCAGAATACGCAACTTTCAGAAAGTTGCCAGAAAAAAAGGAGAAAAACATGAAGGCATTTTCTATGACGATAGTGATGTATTTAAAGCGCTTGAAGCAATTGCCTATTCACTAAAAAACAATCCCGATTCTGCGCTGGAACGCAAAGCTGATGAGTGGATTGAAATAATTGCTGCTGCACAACAACCCGATGGATATTTAAATACCTGGTTCACATTATCAGATATTACCAAAAGGTATACTGATATGAGTATGCATGAAGACTATAATGCCGGACACATGATCGAAGCAGCCGTAGCCTATTATTATGCAACGGGTAAGAGAAAATTTCTTGACGTTTCAATTCGTTGGGCTAACCATTTTGATGCACTATTCGGACCCACTAAAAAACATTGGGTAACTGGCCACCAGGAATTAGAACTTGCATTGGTTAAATTGTACAAAGCCACTAACGACAAAAAATATCTAACATTGGCAGATTGGCTTTTATCTGAGAGAGGACATCAAAATGCTGTAGGTTATACCTGGACGGATTGGAAAGACACTGCTTATGCACAAGACGTAGTTCCAGTGAAAATGCAATCAAAAATTACTGGTCATGCAGTTCGCGCCATGTATATGTACACTGGTGCTGCAGATGTAGCCGCACAAACTGGCGACACAGGTTATCTCAGTGCCATGCAACGTGTATGGAAAGATGTAGTGTATAAAAACATGTATATCACTGGAGGCATCGGATCCTCTGGAAGCAATGAAGGTTTTGGAGTTGATTATGATTTACCAAATGAACAAGCATATTGCGAAACTTGCGCCTCAGTTGGAATGGTATTCTGGAATCAAAGAATGAATGCATTAACTGGTGATGCAAAATATATGGATGTACTTGAACGCAGTTTATATAATGGCGCATTGGATGGTTTGAGTTTATCTGGGGATCGATTTTTTTATGGAAACCCATTGGGTTCAACTGGCAAGAATGCAAGAAGAGAATGGTTCGGCACAGCCTGTTGTCCTGCTAATATTGCACGATTGATTGCATCACTGGGTGATTATATTTATGCGAAAGATCAGGAATCGATTTATATTAATTTATTCGTAGGAAGTGAAACAAAAATAAATCTGAAGGGAAAAGATATTGGCATAAAAATGGAAACCAATTATCCTTTGGATGGGAATATTAAAATTGCTGTAACCCCAAGTGTATCATCCAGTTTTAGAGTTTTAATACGAAAACCAGGATGGTCGAATAATACAGTTGTTCCGGGTAACCTCTATTCTTTTGTTACGTTTAATGGAATACAACCATCCATTCTGGTAAATGAACAAGCTGTTCCTGTAACTGAAGAAAATGGTTATTACATCATTCAAAGACAATGGAAAAAGAATGATGTAATTAGTTATCAACTACCCATGGAAATTAAACGGGTAATTTCCAGCGACGCAATTAAAACAAACCAGAATAGAATGGCACTTGAACGTGGACCACTGGTATACTGTATTGAAGGCGCAGATAATGATGGTAAAGCTTATAATATTTTGTTGCCTCCTGATTCAAAAATAACAGAACAACCCATGGATGTTTTGCAAGAAAAAATTATTGCATTAAGTACTACGGTTCCAAGTGTTCAGATAGCTGCTGATGGTAAAAGTATTCAAACAGTTGATAAAAAAATATTGGCAATCCCCTACTATACCTGGTGTAACCGGGGTAGCAACCAGATGCAAGTTTGGATCCCTACTACTATCAAGGATATTAAATTAAACAATTAGATTAAAAGGGAACAGTTGAATAACTGTTCCCTTTTTAGTTATTTTTTTGAAGTTTTTAGGTCCATGCCGCATTTAGAACATTTACCAGGCTTATCGCTAGTGATTTCTGAATGCATCGGGCAACTATATTTTTTCGCTGCTTCCTTACTACAACTTGAACATTTACAATCGCCTTTTGTACAATCACATTTACCCTTTGCACAACCACATTTGGTGCAACCACATTTACTGGTTTCGGCTTTTGGAGTAGATTCTTTTGTTTGAGCAAAAACTGAGAGAGACAAGATGGTAACCAAGCCCATCAATAATAATTTTAAAGATTTCATAAACTTTGTTTTGTTGATAGATTAAAATTAATAGAATTTAAGATAAAATAGTTAGGTGCTTTGATTGGGTAAACAAATTATAAATTCAGTCCACATTCCAAGTTCGCTTTTAATTTCAATATCACCACCCAAAAATTTAACCTGCGATTTAACTAGGTATAAACCAACACCCCTTCCCTCTACATTAAAATTGAACCTTTTATATAAATCAAATACAACTTTTCCATACCTGTCCAAATCAATACCTATTCCATAATCTTTTACATGTAAGTAAGTTTTATCATCCCTAGATTCTGTCCAGATTTGAATTCTCGGAGCTATCCCTTTTTTTGAAAATTTTAATGCATTTGTAATTAAATGATACAATATACTATTGAAATAAGAAGCAATCGAATTAAAAGTTGGGGCTTTAGAAAAATCAGATTCTATCACAGCTTGTTTTTCATTTATAAATTGTTCTAAATCCACTTTTACAGATCCCAATAACTTCTCGAAATTGAAGACAACCTTTTCTTCCATACTAACCTGGTTGCTACTTATAACTTGAGAAACTTCTCTAATTACCTGATCCATGGAATCTGCAGAATCTGAAATTGCCTGAAGCAGGCTTGGTTCAATGCCAATAGCATGTTCGCGTTTCAAGGCATCTCTTAAACCAAGAATATTTGAAAGTGGACCACGAATATTATGTGACAGGATATAAGAAAATTTTTCTAGGTCATGATTTCTCTTAACTAAATCTTCAGTTAATTTAAGTTGATCTGCCTGTAGATTTTTTTGAGTGGTTACATTTTCTTGAACAGATACATAATTCGTTATTACACCAGCCTCATTTAATACAGGAGATATAACCGCGTGATCCCAAAATAATTCTCCATTTTTCTTTTTGTTGCAGAATTCTCCAGCCCATTCCTGGTTATGAGATATTTTTTCCCAAAGATGACTGATTTCTTCTGGTGTTGTGTAATCAGTTTTTAATATGCTTGGATTTTGTCCTAACACTTCTTCAAAACTATAACCTGTCAAATTACTAAATGCAGGGTTAACATATTCAATATTCCCATTAAGATCTGTTATAATGACCGATGCAGAACTTTGCTCAATTGCTTTTAATACTTTAATTAACTGAATATCGGCAGCCTTTTTTAAATCTGCCGTATAGAAAGCCTGCAGTGCAAAACTGATATTATCAGTAATATTGATTAGTAATTCTATATGGTCTTCTTTAAAGTAATTTGGCTTGGAAGTATATAATGTAAAAACGTAAGTGATTTTAGAATCCACTTTAATTGGAAGTGAAATAGAAGACCGGTACCCTCTTTTCAATGCCTCTTCGCGCCACAAATCCATCTCAATGTCGTTACCGATATCATTACAATAGTAAACCTTTTCTTCTCTGAATGCTTTTCCTGAAGGTCCTCTTCCTGCTAGGGCCTCTTTAATTGGAAAAAATTTCATGGCTGAAAGATATCCATCTTCTTTACCGGCCCATTTTAGTGCCACGATATTTTCGTTCATATTTTCTGGGGCTCCAATCCATGTAAAGATTATATCGTCCAGCGTTAATGTTAAATCACAAATGTTTTGAAAAAGGTCATTTGCATTTTTGGCAGTCAAAATATTTTCGTTCGCTTTACTCAAGAATTCAAACATCCGTTGCGATTTTAAATTCTCTTCTTTAGATTTAACTTTCTCAGTGATGTCTTGAAAATAAAGGGAGATTCCATTTTTTGATGGGTACACATTTCCCTCAAACCAATATCCAGTTTCCTCGTTCTTAAAATCAAAATTATTATTCTGATTAGTTTCAAAAGCAGTTCTGGGGATTTCTACATACTCAGGCCCCGCAATTTTAAGAAGAAATTCCTTCACATCCATACCATGTAATGAATCTGATTTTATTCCAAAAATGGAATCAATATGTTTGCTTGCATAGTTGATTTTTAATTCCCTATCAGTTCCTATAAACACTTCCTGTACTCTTTCAAAAACGTCATTAATTAATGTAGTCTGTACTTTGACCTGATCTTTTAAAGACTTGTTTGCATCATAAAGAGATTCTGCTAATACTTTTATTTCATTTTGTGCATGTACTAGTTTTGTAATATTGCTTTGTATAGAAAAATAGCCGATTGAATTACCTCTTAAGTCTTTAAAAGAATTTAGTGTCATATGCAACTCAATAATTTGATCATTTGCATCCATGCACTTTAGCTCGCCCATCCAAAAACCATATTTTCGAATGGAAAGCCTTCTTTCATTAATTTCTTCTTGAGTTCCCTGAGTCCGAAATTGAACTTCTGGAATCTTACCAATGATGTCTTTTCTCGCAAGTTTGAAAAGATCTTCTGTTGCCTTATTACAATAGGTGATAATTAAATTTAAATCAAGCGTCATGATAGAATCGGAACTAAATTCTATGATATCCAAAAATGTTTTATTCTTAAGTAATAAATCATTTTTAATTTTTAATTGATTGGATATTTTAATAATGGAAAATAGCAATACAGAGAATGTTATAAAAATAACTATCCAAAGTATCTCATAAATCATTGTCGCATCTGAAATATGATTTTCCAGTTGGGAATCCAACTCTTTCCGAATCCGATTGTAAATTGTATTATAGCTTATATAAAAATTACGTACAAGTAAACTATCATTTGAGTTTTTTAAAATTGAAATTGCGCTATCCGGATTGTTAATTAAACTAAGCTTAATTACAAGATTAGATAACTGATATTTTTTTTCAATAAAATTGCTTAAACTATCAATTTCAAATGGAAATATTTCCATCTGAAATTGTGGTTGTTTAATACTATCGAGCGCATTTTTTGCCAAAGCGAAACCCTGATGTATTTCAAAAATGCTATTACTATTTTGAGCTATCAGTTTTGGCTTTTCATTTCTTTCAATATATGTAATGGCACTATTTAACCTATTTAATTGCGATAAAGCCTTCAACCTTATTTTTGCATGATCAGACAATTGGATGGAAGCTTGTAGCTCTGTATAAATGAGTTTAGACGAAACCGCTAATCCTACTAAAACGATAATAGAAAAAAATATAAATATGCGGGGTGCCCCAAATTTTGTATTACTCATATAACCGGGGATTGTTTAAGAAATACCTATAAAGATACTTATTAATTAAACATTAGCACTATCCCATCACGCATTAACACTATTTAGTCTCGCATTACCTCTATATCCATCTTAAGGTTAGTTTTATTACAAAACATGGCTAAAGCTTACTTTATTTTCATCCTCCAGCCCAGATAAAACATCCTGCCTGTAATAGGTCCCCAAACCATGGAGGCATCAAAGTATTGACTAAATGGCTGGTTTGCAGCTAGTATCGCATTCTGCTGAAAATAATTACCTAAGTTTTCGGCTCCCACATATATATCCATTGGCAATTTGCTTCCAAAGGATTTTGTTATCTGTGCATTCATATTAAAAAACTCAGGAGAATAGGTCTCTAATTGATAAGGTACAGGATTGGCACTGGTATTCGGCAAGCGTTTTTTTCCATTATAAGTGATTGTATAATTCATTTTCCAACCATTATCAGTGGCATAATCTAAACTTAAAAAGGCCCGGTCTTTTGCAATTAATGGACGATCTAATAATTGACCGCTATAAGTTGTTTTCACATCAAAATATCGATAGGCCATTCTGATATCAAACTTGTTGATGGGTGTTATATTTAATTCGGCCTGAAAACTATTAGAATAAGATTTTCCAGCAAGGTTATAGAATTTTACTTCTCTTGCATTTTCTACATCCACTACCACCTGGCTATTAAAATCGTTTCTAAAAAAGTCGATACTTAAGCTGGCATCTTTAGTAAATAATTTAAATTTCTGATCGATACTGATGCCTTTGTTCCAGGCAACTTCTGGGTTTAGTCCATATGCTTTCCCAGCATCAGTTGTAATGATTGAAACTTGTCTTGCACTTACAAACACACTATTGTTTTCTGCAAAAATATTAGCAGTTCTTTGTCCCCTTCCAAAACTTGCACGAATCACAGTTCCTTTAATCGGCTCATATCTTAGATTTAATCTGGGTGTTGCAAAAGAACCAAACAAACTATTATAATCAGCTCTCATTCCTACTACTGCACTAAAAGATTCTGTAGGTGTAAATGTGTATTCAAAGAAAGCACCTGGCACAAGTTCCTTTCTTTGATACATCACTCCTTTAAAGTTTTCATCATAGTTGTCGTACTGAAAACTTAAACCAGTTCTGTACTTATGAATGGTTGTACCGATGATGGATTGATAAATTAGATTACTATAAAAACTTTTTTGTTTTGCGGTATAAGTGGTTAATCCAAAATAAGAATCTTGTTGATGGTCTATTGCGGCCATTTGCAATCCGATACTTTTATATTTCTGTTGAGGAAAAACATAGCCAATTTTTCCAAACAATTCGTATCGCTTTGTATTTATTCCAAGACCGTAATAGTTAGTAGTATTCTTATCGATATCCGGATTAAAAGCAGTTTGACCACCTACTTTTTGGTCGTTCAAAACCTTAACACCAAACTGTGCAAGCAACCCTTTACTATTATCAAATTTGTACCTGTTTACCAAACTCAACTGATTACCGGTGGGCAAATCCCTGAAACCATCTTTATTAAAATCCAGGTTTTTATTTTGAAGAAAATCATCGTGTAATAATAATGCAGATGACCATTTTGGACTTAACTTTTCTACAAGATTCAAATTCAAATCGGTTTTACCAAGATCGTTCACATACACATTTGCTAATACTTTTTCAGCTGATTCGGGCTTCTTCAATTCTACATTAATTTGACCGGCAATACTTTCAAATCCGTTAGCCACAGAGCCAACACCTTTTGTTAATTGAATACTTTCGATCCAAGGACCTGCAATAGAATTCAATCCTAATGGAGTAGCAAGTCCTCTTGGACCAGGTAAATTTTCTACTGTCAGTTGTGTATAATTACCGCTAAGACCCAATAATTGAATTTGTTTTGATCCAGTAACAGCATCATTATATGACACATCCACAGAGGGATTGGTTTCAAAGCTCTCACTCAAATTACAACATGCCGCTTTTAATAATTCTCCCCCAGTCATTACCTGCGTTCTAATAGTGCTGATTGGAGAGGCATAAGTAAATCGTTGGCGACTCTTTACTGTTACTTCTTTGAGTTGATTTTTAGATGCTAATATTATTTTCAACTCATTTACATCAGTTACAGAAATGGTGTCGGACTGAAGCCCTGTATAACTAACCACTAATCTGGAGTGAATGGTATCGAGTTTAATTTTAAAAATACCTAAGCTGTCGGAAACCACTCCTTTATTGGTACCCAACCAATAGATACTTGCACTTGCCAGAGGTTTGAATTTACCGTTAGATGCTTCTTCCATCACCAAGCCTTGAACCATCCTATTGTCGATATGGATGGCGTTTGTTTGTTGAACAGAATCTGTATGAGGAACATTCATGGGAATCATGAATGCAATACTACTATCCAATTTTAATGCTTTTTTCTGCTCATCGATTTCTCGATAATGGCAGCAACTAGGGAGTGCATCGTAAATAACTTTTTTGGCTTTTTTATTTTCAAGGTCATGACCCAATCCTACTATTTTATTTTCAATTTTATCAATCGAAATGATTGCCGGGTTAAAAACCAATGCCAATTGTTTAGAATCAACATCCCAAACAGCGTTCTTAATTCCTTTTAATTTTAAACCATTTTCAATTCGGTCTTTACACTGTTCACAAGCACCAAATACTTTAAATGACACAGACTTGTATTCAGGGGATGGGGAATTATTTTGTGCAGTTGCAGTAAAACTAATTGCTGCAAAACTGAGCAATATCAATATATAATTTTTCATTTTCTTTCATTTTTCGGCGTAGCCGATATCAATAATAATCATTGGCATTAAAAAATGCAATGAATCAGAATGACTAGGTTCAAAACCAATAGCCCATTCAAAAATTAATA
This sequence comes from Bacteroidota bacterium, assembly GCA_037127755.1. Taxonomy (GTDB): domain Bacteria; phylum Bacteroidota; class Bacteroidia; order Chitinophagales; family Chitinophagaceae; genus Sediminibacterium. The sequence goes on along the minus strand of JBAXXT010000020.1, from coordinate 1,666 downwards.
GAAAGAAAATCAGATTCTAAATACGCAAAGGAATTCGGGTTCTTCCAGAATGGGAAGTATCGGCGGAGAATCGCTTTTTTGAGAAACAATTTCAGTTGTAGCCACAACTGCTAAAAAATAATCGGAAGCAATGGGCTGTGAACAAACTAACTGGGCATTAAAATTTACGTTTTTAGCGGGGTCAGCTTTTTGTTGATCGGCGGCTAATTTAATTTGAGCCTTACTGTCTTTGCAGCAACCAGCTTTTTTTTCCATGCCACAGGAATGGCATTTGTGGTCTTGGTTATCTGCCAAACTCCAACCCACTACTTTGTTCATACAGTAATGTAAATGTACCGTCGTTCCCATGGTGGCTGAACCATAGACCATCAACAACAGTAAAACAAGTAGCTTTTTCATTACCCTGCAAAGGTATATACAAAAAACTGATAGCTTTTTGTTAAACTATATGAAGTGTATTTTAAGGCCAACAACGCCTAAAACTTATAAGTAACACCTATTTCCCCATAGAATACATTGCTTAAAGATTCTACAGCCTGTGAAACTCTGGTATTAGAAACAGAGTTTCCATTAGCCGTAATGGTTGTTTTGATAGTTGTTTCGTAAGTAATAGGACTACGAGGAATGGCATAAGTAGGAATAAAGAAGAATCCCCATTTTTTTCCTCTATAATATAGTGGTACAGATACTTCATAGTCTAAAAGCGCCAATTGATCTGTTCCTAAGGCCACTACAGTTTTCTCTATATCTATTACCGGGTTACCACTACCTGTACCCCCACCACCTGTACCACCACCACCTGTACCGCCACCGCCTGTACCACCACCGCCTGTACCGCCACTTCCACCAGAACTAGATCCCTTTCCTTTTTTCCTTTGCCTTTCTGAAATATAACTTCCATAATAATGTCTTGATCCAAAATTTAGGTCAACAGCAGGTTCAATTGACCATTGCTCTTCTGGGTCCAGATTAATAGAATGTGAGGCACTAAGGTTAAAACTAAAGTCTGGATTGGTAGGTGTAACCATCACATATGCTCCAGCAGAAAGGTCAAAAAACTTATTCGTGTAAGTAACAATACCGCTTACATTTCCCAATATTTCAGAAATCACTGAAACGCTATTGCTATTATAAATGCTCTTAGAGAGGTTTACAGAAAAGTCGAAATTGTCATTTATCTCCTTAAAATAACCCGCATTAATATTAAAAGCATCGATTCTCTGGGCATATGAACTTACTAAGTATGATATACCAGCACCTGCATAGAATCCACCACTATTCAGGTATTTTAAGCTAAAATTAAGATAGGGCACTTCTAATGAATCTTTACGACCATTGTACACTGAATTAGACAAATAGCTGGTTTTTACTTTAAAAACTGATTTGCTCGACTTATTAGCAGTCTCCTCCTGTGCATGAACCAATGATAAGTTTGTGGTTATAAGTATAACAAATAGGAATAAGATACGGGGCTGGCTTAGTTTCAATTTTTACTTTTTTGATTCGAAATTGGGTTACTTGTTTAATTAGTATACGTAAAAGACGCAAAAAGGTTCCAATAATACTAAATAATTTTTATTTCATTAAACCTTCCTGACTTTTTTGAATCTATGTATTTATAACAACATTAAAATTAAAATTATGAAACAATTATTCACGTTCATTA
>JBAXXT010000019.1:0-47598 GCA_037127755.1 Bacteroidota bacterium | reverse complement strand
AAAAACGCAGGGGTGGGGGGTGGGTTGTATCTACTTAGAAAACGAAGATGTTCTACTTAAAAAACGCAGACTACCATTTTAATTTGTCGAGCGGACTTACAATTCTTCCTATGTCTTTCTTGCTCACATGTGTGTAGCGCATCGTGGTTTTGATGCTGTTATGACCTAATAATTCTTGTATGATTCGAATATCAGTGCCTCCCTCCATTAAATGCGTAGCATAACTGTGACGCAACATGTGTATGCTTCCCTTTTTATGTATTCCCGCTGCAAATTTTGCGTCTTGCAAGATTTGTTGCGCTGATCTAATACTGTACTGACCACCCTGCGGATTCTCAAAAATCCACTCTTTGGGATGATATGCCAGATAATATTCACGCAGTGTTTCTAGCAACACTTTTGATAATGGCACCATCCGATCCTTCTTTCCCTTTGCCCCATGAATATGTATCATCATCCGCTTGCTATCAATATCGACCAACCTTAAACCAATGATCTCACTAACCCTCAATCCACCTGCATAACCTGCCATCAATATGCTCCTGTGCTTCAGGTTGGTCATTTGTTGAATCATTTCTAACACCTCTTCCTCTGCTAATACTGCTGGCAACTTCCATGGCTTCTTTGGCCGAGGCAAATCATAAAATTCGATGCCCCGCCCCAATAATTTTTCATAATAAAATTTGATCGCATTCACTGTAGTATGCACTTTTGTTTCACTGCAACCCTGCTTCTCCAGCAACCATAATAAATAAGATAAAATCTGCGGCTTCGTTAATTCAGCCACATTACGATTGCCTAACAGTCGCAATAAATGATGAAATTCATTGCAATAATTTCGGAGGGTATTGGGACTATACCCCTTCAAAATCAATAGATCTTTAAATGCTGCAAATGCCTTTAAATTCTCTTCACCTAATGGAAACTGCAAAATAATTTTTGCACTGGCACTTGTGAGCTTTTGAGCTGTAACTGGTATGATTGTTCTTCGCTGCTCTAAATATTTTTTTAATTCATCAGTGTCTAATATGGCAAATCCCTCAAATGCGCTTTTGATCAATTCGTATGCGCTTCGGTCACACGAAAGATACCAGCTTCCTTTTTGATCGTTCCACCGAATTCCTTTGATTCTTTTCGCAATTTCATAGAGGGTATTATTTTTTTTAAATACCAAACCAATGCACTCAAACCCTTTATGAAAATATGGACGTAACAGTATCGTAGCTTTCATTTGCATTTTAACCTAACTATCTGCTAAAACTGCAACTTAAATTGCTACTTTTCAAGCAACTAAAATCATTTTATTAGTTGTTGCTTTTACCTTCTCTGATTGATACGAACTTATATTCTTTTTTAAATTAGGTATTTGAATGCAACGCCATCCCATTCCCTTCAGAATCAGTGAAGAATGCCATAAACCCATTTGGTCCGATCGAAGTTTTTGGCATGGTAATTTTTCCTCCAGCTTTTTCAATTCTGTCCAATACTTTTTGTAAATCAGGATTTGCATTTAAGTAAATGATAGCGCCAGTTAAACTTGCTGTGTGAAACGAACTCTTTGCTATTGCACCTGAAACTTTTGTACTCTTGGAATCAAATGGAAACATCGCATACTTCATGTCGGGCATTTCCATTTCCATCATGGTAATTTCAAAAATGGTTTCATAAAATGTTTTGGCTCTTGAAATATCTGTTGCCGGAATTTCAAACCAATTGATCGCGTTTGTGGAGGAACTCATTTTCTCGCTCATAAAAAATGGTTTTTGATGGTTAATTGTTGTAGAAATTTATAAATTATTATTTGTAATCCATAATCTTTACCACCTGATCACAGAAATTAAATTCCTGCTCATCATTACTGCTCACCACAATTAATTTCTGCATGCAAAACTTTTTAATGAGCGAATGGTATAATGCATAACCCGATGCATCAAGGTTGGTGCAGGGCTCATCTAATAATAACAGCGGCACATCTGAGAAAATGGCTTGTGCTAATTTTACCCTTTGCTTCATCCCACTACTAAAATAGCGGATCTGTTTGCCCACCGCTTTTTCTAAACCAATAATCGATAATATTTCTTCGATCGTTACCGAAGCTATTAATGGCTTGAACTGTGTATGAAATTCTAAAAATTCCTTGGCGGTCATTTCTTCAATCAACTCCAAATAGGGTGCTGCAATGGCCAACTGTTTGTAAATCTGTTCGCCTTCAATATTTCTTTCTTGCTGATCATTCCACACAATCGTTCCTTCACTCATTTGCATACTCCCTGCAATGGCTTGCAATAAAGTACTCTTACCACTTCCATTGGGTCCGGTAATGGCATAAGCTTTACCCACAGAGAATTCATAATTACAATGACGATAGATCCATTCGCGATTGAATCGCTTACCCGCATCTGATAAAATGATCTTATCTAATTTGGTATTAATAGCGCTATTAGTAGCCGTTGTCATATTAATCTTCGTCGTTTGCGCCTTTTACAAAACGCTTGATAATGCCTCTTCCGCTATCACGTATAAATGTTACAATCTCATCGCGCTCATCTGTAGCTGGCAATTCTTCCTCGATATATTCTAATGCCTGTGATGTATTAAATCCTTTATTATAAATCGTACGATATACATCCAGGATATGATTGATGCGATCTAATGGGAAACCACGCCTTTTTAAACCAATACTATTTACCCCACCATAACTCAATGGATTACGAACCGCTTTGATATAAGGTGGCACATCCTTACTTACCAAACTCCCCCCAGCTACAAACGCATGCTGTCCAATCTGCACAAACTGATGCACGGCACTCACACCACCTACCACAGCCCAATCGCCCATGGTAACGTGCCCTGCAACCTGTACACTATTGGCAAGGATACAATGGTCTCCAATTACACAATCGTGCGCCAAATGCGTGTAAGCCATGATCAAACAATTGCTCCCCACTTTGGTCTTACCTCTATCTTCAGTTCCTCTATTGATGGTTACAAATTCGCGGATGGTAGTATTGTCGCCCACTTCTACTGTGGTTTTTTCGCCACTGAATTTTAAGTCTTGCGGAATAGCACCTAAAACAGCTCCCGGAAAAACGCGACAGTTCTTCCCAATTCGGGTTCCATCCATGATGGTTACATTACTGCCAATCCAGGTGCCTTCGCCAATCTTTACATCGCCATGTATAACGGTAAAGGGGTCGATCTTCACGTTAGGAGCAATCCTCGCATTCGGGTCGATGTAAGTGTAGGGATGCGTCATCCTTGTTTTTGGTTTTGGTGTGATAAGTGCGTCCATAGTTATTATGGACTATAAAAAAGATGCCAAAGTAAAACCGACATTACAAAAGTAGGTTTATTGGCTTTTCTTTAAGATTTATGTTCGCTTAACTACTTGTGCTACCAGATCCGCTTCTGTGGCTACTTTCCCGCCTACATAAACAGTTCCCCGCATTTCGCAAATACCCCTTCTGATAGGTGCTATCAGCTCCATTTTCAAAATCATAGTATCACCCGGAACCACTTTCATCTTAAACTTACAATTATCAATCTTCAAGAAATAAGTATCATAATTTCCTTCCGGCATGCTATTGATACAAAGTATACCACCTGTTTGCGCTAGTGCTTCAATCTGTATTACACCCGGCATCACTGGATTTCCTGGAAAGTGACCTTGAAAGAACGACTCACTAAATGTAACATTCTTAATGCCCACAATACAAGTATCCGTTAATTCTATGATCTTGTCAACAAACAAAAATGGATGACGGTGCGGTAAAGTTTTCTCTATCTTCTCTAAGGTATAAACCGGAGGAATGGTTGGATCGTACACCGGTACATTCTTCACGTGTTTGTTGCGCTTAATATATTGCTTGATCTTTTTTGCAAAGTCAACATTGGTGCTATGTCCAGGTCGGTTGGCAATGATTCTTGCTTTAATCGGATATCCTATCAAAGCCAGATCGCCCACTACATCCAATAGTTTATGACGCGCTGGTTCATTTGGAAAACGCAATTCCAGGTTGTTCAAATATCCTTCACTCTTTACTTCAATTTTTTCGCGTTTAAACACTTTTGCCAAACGCTCCATTTCTGCATCTGTTACTGGTTTGTCAACCACCACAATCGCATTATTAATATCTCCACCTTTAATCAAATCGTTATCTAATAAAGCTTCCAGTTCGTGTAAAAAACAAAAAGTTCTACAAGGTGCAATCTCTGCCTTAAAATCGCGGATGGATTTTAAACCGGCGTGTTGCGTACCTAAAACCGGACTATTAAAATCAATCAAAGTGGTGATTTGATAATCCATGGCTGGCAATGCTACCATTTCTACACGCTTCTCTTCGTCGTAATGATAAATATTTTCATCAATACTATACCAGGCTTTTGCCGCTTCCTGTTCTAACACACCTGTTTCTTCAATCAACTCAATAAAAGGAGTGGAACTTCCATCCATGATGGGAATTTCAGGTCCGTTTACTTCAATCAATACATTATCAACACCCATACCTACTAAAGCAGCAAGTACGTGTTCAACCGTGCTAATTTTTGCATCTCCAATCTGTAAAGTGGTACCCCTACTTGTATCGGTTACCAAATCGCAATCGGCCTTAATAATGGGCTGATTGGGCATGTCGATTCGTTGAAATTGAATGCCAAAACCAGGATTGGCCGGACGGAGGGTCATGTCTACCATAACACCCGTATGCAAACCGGTTCCGCTAATGCTAATGGAACTATTAAGGGTATGTTGTTTGTCGGGATTGAAATTGCTATCCATATTATTATAATGTGTTTGTGGTTCCAGCTGTATAGCCAAATTCGGCTTTACTTGCGTCGCACACTTGAACTTTTGATTATAAATGAGCTGCAAAAATACAATTAAAACTGCTTAATAGTGGCTCTTAGTCCTTCACTTTATCAGCAAGTAGTTGTTGAATTGTCTTTTCTAATTCCCGAATCCGCTTCTCCATTTCGGGTAAACTACGCGTCAATGCTTGTATGCGGAGGGAACTTGTGAATTCAAGAGCAGGTGTTCCATTGTGTGATTTGTTCGGAATTTTTATACTTTTTGTAACACCTGTCTGACCTGCAATTTTGCTTCCATCAGCTATAATGATATGACCTGCAGTACCCACCTGGCCCCCGATCATCACCCCATTTCCAACTTTAGCGCTGCCACTGATCCCTGCTTGAGCAGCAATAACAGTATTGCTTCCTATTTCTACATTATGCGCTACCTGTATCAGATTATCGAGTTTGGAACCCTTATGTATGATGGTGGATCCCATCGTTGCCCGATCGATTGTTGTATTGGAACCAATTTCTACATCATCTTCAATAATTACATTGCCGATCTGAGGAATTTTGCTGTAACTGCCATCTGCCTGAGGAGCAAAACCAAAACCATCACCTCCCACCACTGTTCCTGCATGAATAATTACCCTATTCCCTAAAATGCACTGATGGTAAACTTTTACCCCTGCATGTAATATCACATGATCTCCAATTACAGTCCCATCTCCAATTACAACGCCAGGATATAACTTTACGTTTTTACCAATTTTTACATACTCACCAATATGACAAAAAGCGGCCACAAAAATGCCCTCACCCAACTTTGCAGTTTTGGCAATATAACTTGGTTCTTGAATGCCCACTAATTGTTGAGAAACTATTTCCTGATATTTCGAAAGCAATACAGCAAAGGCAGAATAAGCATCCGGAACCCGAATTAGAGTAGCTGTAACTGGTTGCTTTAATTCGAGCGAATCATTCACAATGATGATACTAGCTGTTGAATTATATAACCACTCTTCGTATTTTGGATTCGATAAAAAAGCAATCTGACCAGCAGTAGCTTCTTCAATCTTTCCAAAAGCAGCCACGGCAGCAGCAGGATTTCCCTCTACTTTACCATTGATCATTAAAGCGATTTGAGCGGCAGTAAATTGCATACTTTTTTTTTAGGGAGATCAGTTTTTGAGATGCCTTTGCTTATGTAAGCAGACAAATGTAAAATTTTTTGACAGGTGCGGAAAGCTTTTGCTGTATTAATGCATTATCGATCATCGAAATGTCTTTAATCATACCATCTTTAAACAAAATATTGATGCGTTCATCCTTCGTTTGATAAAGTGTATTACTTGCTTCACCTGTAAAACAAAGATATCGGATATCTGCTGGATCTATTTTAAATTGGCGAATAGCATCCTGCTGTTTTTCTTTAATAAATTGGGGATCGAATTCTTCAGCCTGAATTCTGGATCGATACAATTGACGGTTCAAAAGCCGATTGCATAATAAAGACAAGATCCTGTCTGGGTGCTTGCTCCAGACCTTTACGGCATGCATGATATCGTGGTCGTCGAGCGAACAAAATTTTTCTAATGCCTCTAAATTCATCTCGCTATTAAATTCGCCAAGAAAAAAGTCGAGCGCCGATTGCGTCTTTAAACCTTCATCATTGCTGTGATAAATCTCACGTACTCTTTCTAATATTTTTACAAGCATTTTTTCAGCAGCCAAAACGGTTTTGTGTAAGTAAACCTGCCAATACATCTGTCTACGTGCCACAAGAAATTTTTCTACGCTATAAATACCTTTTTCCTCTACCATTAATTCTCCCCCATGCACCACCAGCATTTTCAAAATTCGATCGTAGCCAATGACGCCTTCTGTTACACCTGAGAAAAAACTATCCCTGCTCAGGTAATCCATTCTGTCCATGTCTAGCTGACCACTTATTAACTGATGCAAGAACGGTTTAGGATATTGATTGGTAAATATTTGAATCGCCAGATTGAGCGCACCATTCATTTGGGCATTCATTTCTTGCATGATCTGCAAGGACAATTGTTCGTGATGCACGCCCTGCACTAAAATCTGCTCTAATGCATGAGAATAGGGGCCATGTCCAATATCGTGCAAAAGAATCGCAGCTTTTACGGCAACAGCTTCATCATCTGTAATCTCAACCCCTTTGTCCCTTAATTCCGAAACGGCATTACACATTAAGTGATAAGCTCCTAAAGAATGCAACAAACGACTATGTACAGCTCCCGGATAAACCAATTGAGCCAATGCCATTTGGTGGATCCTTCTAAGGCGTTGATAATAGGGGTGTGCAAGTATGGCAAAGATCAGGGGATGGTTGATGGTGATAAAACCATACACCGGATCATTAATTATTTTTCGTTTGGTAGACATCATGCTTTGCTAATTTATTGCATCTGCGGGCAGTCTGCAAAAATACAGATACCCAAATGAATCTTAAGGGTGAATAATAAGCCAAAGTTATATTGGGTGATTTCACCTTGTAACCTTTGGTATAAACAGGAAAATTTACATACTGGTATAAAAATTGTGAAGGTTTTAAGGTTCTCCAACATTTCTGATGGTTAAATTTGAATATGTCTATAGCCAAAATACTCTGGGTGGATGATGAAATCGAAAGCCTCCAATCTCAAAAATTATTTCTTGAACAGAAGGGTTATGAAGTAACTACCAAAACAAATGGTTTCGACGCTTTGGAGTATGTAAAGTCGAATTATGTAGATGTGATACTTATGGATGAATCGATGCCTGGTATTTCTGGATTAGAAACCCTGGCAAGGATCAAAGCCATCAATCGACAGCTTCCTATTGTTTTAATTACCAAGAATGAAACAGAGAATCTTATGGATGAAGCCATCGGGAGCCAGATCAGCGATTACTTAATTAAGCCAGTGAATCCCAATCAGGTTTGGTTGAGTTTAAAAAAATTGATCGACAATAAACGCTTAGTGGCAGAAAAAACAACCACTTCTTATCAGCAGAATTTCAGGGAATTATTTATGGCGTTGAACGATAATCCAGATCATCAACAATGGATGGATATTTACAAAAGACTGGTCCATTGGGAACTAGAAATGGAGAAGAGTGATAGTCCGGAAATGCAGGAAGTATTCAACACACAAAAGCAAGAAGCAAATACCGAGTTCTTTAAATTTATAAGTAAAAATTATGCGAGTTGGGTGAATCCAAAGAGTAGCGATTCGCCCATCATGAGCAATCATTTATTTCAGTTTAAAGTATTGCCACACGCAGAACCTGGCACTCCATTATTTTTTATTTTGATCGATAATTTGCGTTTCGATCAGTGGAAAGCGATCGAACCCATCTTTGCAGAAAACTTTCGCATACTGGAAGAAGAATCATTTTATTCTATTCTTCCAACTGCCACACAATACTGTCGCAACGCTATTTTCGCGGGAATGATGCCTTTGGAAATTGAAAAAAATTTTCCCGACAAATGGAAAAATGATGAGGAAGAAGGCGGTAAAAATTTGTATGAGGAAGATTTTTTTAGAGCACAATTAAAGCGCTTAAAAAAAGAGCATTTAAAATTCAGCTATCATAAAATAGTAAATCATCAGGATGGGCAGCAATTGGTGAACAATATTCATAACCTGATGCAAAATGATATCAATGTTATTGTATACAATTTCGTAGATATGCTCAGTCATGCAAGAACTGAAATGGAAGTATTAAAAGAATTGGCAAGCGATGAAATTAGTTATCGAAGTATTACAAGAAGTTGGTTTGAACATAGTCCTTTAAATCAGGCATTAAAAAAAATAGCCGATAAGGGCATCAAATTAGTGTTAGCAACAGATCATGGTAGTGTGCGAGTAAATAATCCCCATAAAGTGATTGGAGATAAACAAACCACGGCTAATTTGCGGTACAAACATGGCAGAAACCTAAATTTCGAACCCAAAGATGTATTAGCATTCAAGGATCCCAAGGAGGCTGGTCTGCCAATTCCAACCATTAATTCCAGCTTTATTTTTGCCAAAGAGGATGGTTTTCTTTGTTATCCCAATAATTATAATCATTATGTGAACTATTATAGAAACACATTTCAACATGGGGGCGTGAGTTTGGAAGAAATGATTGTTCCAGTAATTAAAATGGAAAGTAAGTAGGGGACCTGGTATACATTTCCCCCCGTCCTGTGGATAACTGAAAACCCTTTAGAACGGGCACTGCGTTATTTTTGAACATCTAAATTGCTCATCAAGAGAAAAGGTATTACATGAAGTACACACAAACAACATTGAACAAATTAGAAGATATTCTTGGGGAATCTAAATATGTGGTTCGTTATGAGCGGGGAACTTTTCAGAGCGGATGGTGTTTGCTAGAAGAGCGTAAAGTGGTAGTACTTAATAAATTTCTGAATGTAGAAGGCCGCATCAATACCCTGATGGAAATTATTCCTCAACTCAATATCAATTTTGATCAACTAACTCATGAGTCGCAGAAACTCTATGAAGCAGTGGTGAAAAAATCGGAGATCGTGATTGAATAAATTTATTTTAGACCTACCCATCTTCTCGTATTATGATTTAGCTTTGAGAAGTGCAAGCGCCCAATTTTAAAGTTAGTTTTTTAGGTACAGGTACCAGTACGGGTATTCCCATGATAGGTTGTGCATGTGAGGTTTGTTCTTCTTCCAATTCTAAGGACAAAAGATTAAGAAGCAGTGTATTAATTCAATCAGATACCACGGCCATTATTATTGATACTACCCCAGATTTCAGGTATCAGATGTTACGTACCAACACCACCCATTTGGATGCTGTATTGTTTACGCATCCGCATAAAGATCATATGGCAGGTCTGGATGATATCAGGGCTTTGAATTTTATCACACAAAAGCCAATGGATATTTATGCAAATTCTCTAACTGAGGAAGCCGTTAGAAGAGATTTTTATTATGCTTTTGCAGATACCAAATATCCAGGGGTCCCGGAATTGAATTTAATAACCATCGATGAGAGTCCGTTTATCATAGGCGATCTGCCCATACAGCCCATTTTAGTATATCATCATAAAATGCCTGTTTATGGATTCAGAATTGGTGACTTTACTTATATCACCGACGCTAATAGAATTGATGAGGAGCAGATGGATTTGATTCGCGGTTCAAAATTATTGGTATTAAATGCCTTAAGAAAGGAAGATCATATCTCCCATTTTACCCTGCAACAGGCAGTTGATATCAGCATCGAATTGGCAGTGCCTGAAGTATATTTTACGCATATCAGTCATCAATTGGGAAAACACGAAGACATCAACCAGGAACTACCCCCACATATAAAATTGGCCTATGATGGCCTGCAGATTCGTTTGTAACCCCTCTTATTAAAAAGAGGAGAAATGAAAAAAATACTAAGAGACTATTTTAGTTTCAACAGCCGTGAACGGGTGTCGATCCTATTTCTTTGCTGCCTGATGGCTTTTTTTTGGATACTTCCCTATTGGTATCCGACACCCCAAAAATTGCAGGAACCCTTGGGGTGGAAGGTTCAACCTCTGGATTCTGCGAAAACAGGGGCGAAAGCACCAACTATACATACTGATTCTGCTCATCCTGCATTTTCTGCACTACTTTTTGTATTTAATCCGAATGAATTGCCTGCTGATGGCTGGAAAAAACTGGGTCTTAGAGATAAAACCGTGCAAACCATCATACATTATCGCGAAAAAGGGGGAAGATTTCGGGAACCTGCAGATTTGAAAAAGATCTGGGGGATATCTGTAGCTGAAGCCAATAAGCTAATGCCCTTTGTACGGATACCAGAACCTGAAAAACCAGTTTTTAAAACACCCATTGAAAGGCCTAAATCAATGCCAACAGTTATTCAAATCAATCAGGCAACAGTTGCAGAATTGCTGTTAATTCCAGGCTTCAATCGGCCCTTGGCAGCAAGAATGATCAGGTTTCGGGATAAATTGGGAGGATTTAAAAATAAGGAGCAAATAAGAAAAACTTATGGACTCAGCGATTCCTTGTATCAGATGATGGCTCCTATCCTGGTGTTATAGTGGGTAATAATTTTTTAAATCCAATTTTGGCTGAAAGATAAAAACAGTTAGTTTTGTCCTGAAAACTAACTAACGATAGTTTATTTTTCGGGAGGTTGCCCTAGAACGATTGCTTGGTTGGGGCAACCTTCACCTATTTTTACTTAAGTATCTACCCTTCAATATGTTCGGGAACCTTTATATTGCTTGATTTGTGCTAGATACTCTTGAATTTCATTAAATAAAGTTATTTATCTTAGCAAACTAGCTATTCAGTATTGATGAGAAAAAAATGGGTAATAATTATATGCATCCTGGTGGGTTACCCATTCCAACTATTCGCCCAGAATAGCAAATTAAACGTGCTAGATTCTGCCAAAACGGTTAAACTCGTAGATTCTCTCAATAAACTTGCTTTTAATAGGAAATCATATAATGTATTAGACGCATTGAACATCCTGATTCAAGCCAAAGATTATGCTGAAAAAGTAAACTATCATAAAGGTCTTACAAACGCGTACTATACAGAAGCTGGTATTTTTCAACAAAATGGGTTTAACAAAAGGGCTCATTTATTGTATGAAATTGCACTTGATAATAGTCTTAAGTATGATGATACGCTAGCAATTCCAAAGATCAATATACAAATTGCCGCATATGAATTACTTGCGGGGAAAGTGGATGACGCAATCAAACTGTACAATCAATCCATGCAGTCATGTATTAAGTTTGGTCAGATAACGGAAGTAGCTAATATTAAAAATAGCCTGGGTTTAATTGAAATAAAGAGGAAAAATTATCCGAAGGCAGCATCCCTTTTCAATGAAGCTTTACAAATAAGTCAGACAAACAAATTCATTTACGGTCAGAAGAAATCGTTCTATAATCTTGGATTATTAGCAATTGCTCAAAAAGATATTGCTACCGCCCGATTAAATTTCAATAATTCGATAGCTTTCGATATTGAGTTGAAGGATTCCTACGGGATGTCATTAAACCAGTTTCAACTAGCTCAGTTATTATTATTAGAACATAAATTAAATGATGCCATTTCGTTGGCAAAAAAAGCCTACGACAATGCACGAAAAACCAATGCCTATAGTTTGATGACCAATGCAATGGTTTTTATAAAAAATATTTATAAGTCGGAATACGATCTTGAAAATACCATTAATTGGCAGGATAGTTTGATCAATACCTTAAAACTTAAAGCAGATAATGAAGTAGATTATGCCAATAATTTTATTGCATTGGTTAAGGATAAAGAGATTCAAAAACTGAATGCAAAAACAGAAATCGAAAAAGCCAATAAGCGCGTAAGCAGTCAGGTAATCATTATTATCGGAGGTACCTTTCTATTATTGATCCTTGCGATGATGGTGATTTTTGCTTTTATAAGTTATCGTAAGCAAATGTTGTTGAGTAGAAGATTGTATAGGCAGAATTCTATCATTGAAGAAAATGCGGCATCGCTTGATAACCTTAACAAAGAAATTAATTCTAAGAATCTATTGTTGGAAGAGGATAATCGTACCAAAGATAAATTGCTATCCATCATTTCTCATGATCTTAGAAATCCAATTACCAACACACAAACTATTCTTTCACTGATTAATAAAGGAGCTTTATCACCTGATGAATCGAAAGTGTTATTGGAGCAATTGGAGACCCAATATATCAATACTACTGGCTTATTAGACAATTTATTGGGCTGGTTAAAGAGTCAGATTACGGGTAAGGAATTGGAAAAATCGGATATGAATATTTATGATTTGATGAATGGAATGCATTTAGAACAAAAGATTCCATTAATGCATAAGCGCATCAAGTTCATTAATATCACACATAACGATACGATCGTAAAAGCGGAGAAGGATATGATTAAGATTATTTTCAGAAATCTCATTTCCAATGCCATTAAATTTACCCCACTTGATGGTAGAATTGAAATAACTAATCGGGAAGATGCACAGTACCATTATGTAATGATTCGCGATTCTGGAATTGGTATGAGTGAAGAGGTATTGAACAAAGTTAATGCTCAGAAATATTTCACCAGAACAGGAACTTTACAAGAGAAAGGAAGTGGGTTTGGTTTAATTCTTTGCCGCGATTTATTACAAAAACAAGGCGGAAATCTTTTGATCAGTAGTGCTAAAGGTGAGGGCAGTGTATTTACTGTACAACTGCCCAAGGCAAGTTAATTTTAATCTTCTTTGTTCCCCGTAGAAAAAATCTGATCTACAGCGCCACCTAACATAGGAAATTTCTCTTTTACAAATGCTGCAATTGTTGCAACTGCTTGCTGGGCTTGTGCTGCATCTAATCCTGCTTCTTTAGTAAGGCGTTCAATTAATTCGTTCATATAAACAGTTTTGAGTTTTGTTATGACTTGCAAGATACTATAGGGGCATAAAAAAACAGTGAGAACTTATGCCCACTGTTTAATATTAAATTGTTATGTTTAAGCTACTTTTAAAGTGCTCAATTTGCTTTTGCTAAACATACCCTCTGCATAATCTAAAGTAACCACTAATTCCTTGGTATCAGTTCCAGGAAGTTCAAACATCGCATCGGTTAAAATGCTTTCACAGATACTTCTTAAACCTCTTGCACCTAATTTATATTCCAGTGCTTTATCAACCATAAAATCCAGCACGGGTTCTTCAATCACCAATTTGATATCTTCTAATTCAAAGAGTCTGGTAAATTGTTTGATTAATGCATTTTTAGGTTGAATCAGAATACTTCTTAATGTTTCTTTATCCAGTGGATTCAAATGTGTTACAACTGGTAGGCGACCTAATAATTCTGGAATTAAACCAAAGCTTTTCAGGTCCGTTGCATTAATGAACTGCAATAAATTTTTGCGTTGGTATTCTTGTTCATCTTTATTTACACTAAAGCCAATAGCATTCGTATTAATTCTTCTTGCAATTACTTTATCAATTCCGTCAAATGCACCTCCGCAGATAAAAAGAATATTCTTAGTATCAACTTTGATCATTTTTTGTTCAGGGTGTTTTCTGCCTCCTTGAGGGGGAACCAATACTTCAGTGCCCTCCAACATTTTCAGTAAACCCTGTTGAACACCTTCTCCACTTACATCTCTGGTGATGGAAGGGTTATCTCCTTTTCTTGCAATCTTATCAATCTCATCTACATATACAATACCTCTTTCTGCAGAACTAACATCATAATTACAATTCTGCAATAAACGGGTAAGCATACTTTCTACATCTTCGCCCACATAACCGGCTTCTGTAAATACAGTGGCATCCACAATGGCAAATGGTACATTCAATAAACGAGCGATTGACTTTGCCAATAATGTTTTACCAGTTCCCGTTTCGCCCACCATGATGATATTGCTTTTTTCAATTTCAATATCATCGGCTTGTTTTTTCTGAACAATTCTTTTGAAGTGATTATAAACAGCCACGGACAAAACTTTTTTAGCATCGTCCTGCCCAATCACATATTCGTCCAGGAATTTTTTAATTTCTGCCGGTCTGCGTATACTTAATTTGAATGTTGAATTTGCAGCATTGGGATCATTTTTTAGATTCAATTCCTGCACAATAATTTCCTGTGCATGCTCTACACAATTTTCACAGATATGCCCTTCCTGCCCTGCTATCAGAATCTTCACCTCTTCGCGGCTTCTACCACAAAAAGAGCAGTGTAATTGAGCTTGTTTCGCCATAATAATTTTTTATTCCCTCTCAACATAAACGAATTGAAACCACATTTAGTTGCCAGGGAATGGTCAAAGGTACTACAGTTCCCGCTTTTAGAGGAATAAGTACTCCCAAATCTTCTATAAAATGCTTTTAGATCTTGCTAAGAACCTGATCTACAATGCCATAAGCAACTGCTTCGTTGGCATCCATCCAGTAGTCGCGGTCAAAGTCTGCCATAATTTGCTCCACCGTTTTTCCGCAATTATCAGCTAGGATCTTAGCTCCCAATTCTTTGGTTTTGCGAATCTGGGTTGCCTGGATCTCAATATCAGCCGAAGTAGCTTGCATATAACCACCCAAACTTGGCTGGTGAATCATCACTTCGCCATGCGGATATATATAACGTTTGCCCTTGGTTCCTGCACTTAAAAGAATTGATCCCATACTTGCTGCTAAGCCCATACAAATGGTGCTTACCGGACTTGAAATCATTTTCATCGTATCGTACATCACCATGCCGCTGGTTACTACACCACCCGGACTATTGATATAAAATTTAATTTCTTCTCCAGGCTTATCTGCATCGAGCAACAACAATTTGCTTACGATATCGCGGGCAGATTTATCATCCACCACACCCCATAGATACACGGCTCTTTTTTCGAAGAACAGTTTTTCCATTTTCTTCATCATGAATCCTCCCACTGGTTCTTGCTTCTCTTCCTTTGGTTCTTCTTCCTCTTCTTCCATTAAGTATGGATTGATAATATATTTCTGATTGATCATATTTTTAGTTTTATGCTAGTTCTTAATTAGTCTTTTTTTACTTTTCTTGGATTGGTTAATAAAACTTCATCAACTAGTCCGTATTCCTTTGCCTCAATGGCTTTCATCCAAAAGTCGCGATCACAATCTGCAGCAACTACCTCCACAGATTTGTGTGTATGTTCTGCAATTACTTCGTACAATTCGAATTTTAATTTCTTGATTTCGCGAGCAGTGATTTCAATATCTGTTGCTTGTCCGCCGATAGCCCCACTAGGTTGGTGTAACATAATGCGACTATGTTTTAGAGCAGTTCTCTTTCCTTCAACACCTGCACATAAAAGTACCGCACCCATACTTGCAGCGATACCGGTACAAATGGTTGCTACATCCGGACTAATGAATTGCATGGTATCGTAAATACCCAATCCTGCATAAACGCTTCCACCTGGGCTATTGATATACATTTGAATATCGCGTGTACGATCTACGCTTTCTAAAAACAGTAATTGAGCGGTAACGATATTGGCTACATAATCGTTGATGCCTTCGCCCAAAAAAATGATACGGTCCATCATCAACCTACTAAATACATCCATACTCGCCACATTCATCGGACGTTCCTCTATGATATAGGGAGTTAAATTAGTAATTCCATGTTGCTGATAATTATGAAGAGTAGCACTGCTGATGCCTCTATGTTTTACCGCGTATTGTTCAAATTCTTTTCCAAGATTCATATGCTATGATTTTCGCTTTGAAGATAAGTGTTTTGCCATTTCTGACTAGGTAGATTATTCAAATACTGTGCAAAGATTTTTTTGCCGACAATCAGTCAGTTATTTTTTGCCTGATTTTGGCCATAAAAAAGAGGCTGCTCGCTTGAGACAGCCTCTTTTTTATGATATTTTGAATTTTTACTTTTGAATTTTCACTTTCTAGTGATGGTGATGGTGCAATTTTTCAGCAAAAGCCTCCATCGTTATGGCTTCATCTGTTGCAATTACCTGGCCTTCTAAACTGGTAAACAGTTTATCGGCGCTAATGCGGTGGTAGCTATCCTCTACAAATTTTTTGTCTTGCATCATTCGGTTCGCATAATCATCTACCCACTGTTGATTATCGCCCAAAGCGCCTAACTGGCCGCCCATATAGCTGAATAGTTGCATTTTAGCAAAATCACGGATATCATCCGGCAATACTTCCACATGATTATCTGTAATTAGCTTGCTGCTAATTAGGGTCCATTTTAACTGATCTACAAAAGTTGGATAGTCTGCTTCTGCCTCTTCGACAGTTTTAGGTTTATCGCCACCCACTTGTAACCAACGTTTCAGGAATTCTTCAGGGAATTCCATCTTGGTATGGTCGATCAAGTGATGATAAATTTGGTCGTGTATTTGATTGCGTGTTTGTTGAGCGAAATGAGTTTCAATTTCAGCTTTTACTGCAGCACGGAAATCTTCTTCAGAGACAACTTCGTTATTAGGATATACGGTTGCAAAGAAAGTAGCATCTAATGCAGCTTTCTCTACAAAACCGATCTTAGTAATGGTCATTTTAAAAGTCTTGTCAGCAGAACCGGCTTCGTCTTTGTTTAAACCCAAATCGGCCAGTACTACTTCTCTTTCTTTGTCTTCAAAAGCAGTTGCCAAATGAACATCAATCACATCATCGATCTTTTTGCCCATCAATTGTGGTCTAAATTCTGCTGCAAAATATTTAACCAATAGGCTATTCGCTTTGTTGATACCACCTTCTACCATATTGCCAGCTGCATCCAACTCTGTGAATGTTACATTCAATACATGGTCTTCGCTTGAAGCAGTTTCTGGCTCCGTCATGTTACCATTGCGGGTTTGAAGTCTTTCAATTTCTTCATTCAGCATTTCATCAGTAACAATCACATTGTATTTGGTAACTTTAATTTTTGTTGCCTCTACTTCAAAGTCTGGTTTTAAACCAATTTCAAAAGCAAAATCAACATCGCCAGGATTATTCATATCCAATTTGCTGCCCTCATTCTCTAATGGAATCGGTTGTGCAAAAATGTCCAGCTTTTCTTCGTTCAGGTATTTGTTCATTTCACTTTCCACAGTCTTCAAAACTTCGTCTTGAAAAACACCTTGTCCGTGCATTTTTTTAACCATACCAACGGGTACCATCCCTTTACGGAAACCTGGGATATTGGCTGTTTTGGCGTATTGTTTTAAATTTTTTTCAAAATTGCCATAATAGTCTTCCTTGCTCAGCTTCACTGTAAGTTTGTCGTTCAGCAAGCCAATATTCTCGCGGGTGATAGTTGCCATTGTTATTTTTTTGTTTTCTTAAAATTTGGGTGGCAAAGGTAAGGGATTGGCTGAAATGCTAATCATAGATTCTTTATCGCCCCTAAGGTTCAAAAAACAATAAAGCCCACCGAAGTGAGCTTTATGTAACTAATTGATTATCAGTTTGTGCGGATGGAGGGGGTCGAACCCACACGCCTCGCGGCGCTAGATCCTAAGTCTAGTGCGTCTGCCAATTTCGCCACATCCGCTTCCATTCAAAACCAGAAAATTACTTAGGATACTTTCTGATAGAGCGCAAAAGTAGGGGATTTGATAATAAAATACAATGCAGATTAGTGCCAATTCTAAAAATCTATCAAAATTGTTGTTTTTCAACTGTTTATAAAAGGATGATTTCGCATTTGCGGGGCGGATTCTACTGTATTAACTTAGATGTAAAACTGACAATTATCATCTTTTTGCCTGATTAGAATCATAAAATGCGGTGACACGCATCATGTTAAAGTTTACTCAATGTTTCGACATTTGTGTAAGAAAATTGATAGTTAATCATCAAGAATCGAAAACATCACTAAAAAACCAATTTTATGAATAAGCGTAAAAAATACAATTTTAAAAAGCTCGGCCTCATCGCTTTTAGTCTTATTTTAAGTATCGGTGCATTTGCACAAGCAAAATATAGTTCTAAAACTTTATCACTTACTGTTAGCGGCACTTCTACACTTCACGATTGGGATATGAAATCTTCAGTTGGAACATTTGAAGGAAACTTTACTTTAAATGCAGCTGGTGCTCTTACAGCAGTTAATGGACTCAGTTTTACAACAAAAGCAGAAAGTTTAAAAAGCGGCCATGATGCCATGGATAAAAATGCTTACAAAGCTTTGAAAAGTGATAAAAATGCTGTCATCACTTTTGCTTCTAACACTGCCACCATTACTAATTTAGATGCTACCGATTATTCAGTTAAATCAACTGGAAAATTAACCATTGCCGGCACCACTTTAGATGCAGAGATCGTTGCTACTTGTAAAGTAAATGCGGATAAGTCAATTACTGTAATGGGATCTAAAAAGATCAGTATGAAAGAATTCGGTATGGCTCCCCCAACTTTTATGATGGGTACCATTAAAACAGGTAACGATGTTACTTTAAAGTTCGACATGAAACTGAATAAATAATCCAATATTTCCTAAACAACAATACTATTTTAACCAAACTAAATTTTATGAAATTCCAATTTAAAAAAATCGCCTTTCTTGCATTAGCTGCAATTCCATTAATGCTAATGGCACAGCAACCAAAAATTTCAAACTTCCGTCCTTACGATCAAACTGGGATTAACCAATTTGAAACTTCTAAAGCAGATACAGTTCCTTTTACTGGCTTAAAAGTTAGATGGGGTGCTGGATTTACTCAACAGTTCCAAAATTTAAAACACGAGAATCCAGGTGCTATTAATAACACAGGTGTAGGCGCAAACCGTTTATATCCTTTGCAAAATGGATTTATGACAGCTCAAGCTAACTTGTTCATGGATGTTCAATTAGCAGATGGTGTTAAATTAAATGTTACTAGTTATTTATCTGCTCGTCACCACAATGAAACTTGGGTGAAAGGTGGTTATATCCAATTCGATAAAGTTCCATTTAAAGGACAATTCTGGGATGATTTGATGAAAATTACAACTGTAAAAATTGGTCACTTTGAAGTGAACTACGGTGATGAACACTTCCGCAGAACTGATGGTGGTCAGGCTTTATACAATCCATTCATGGACAACTATATTATGGATGAATTTGCAACTGAAATTGGTGGTGAAGTATATCTTCAAAAAAATGGCCTTTTGGGTATGATTGGTTTAACCAGTGGTATGATTAAAGGTAATATCGATTCTACTTATCCAACAATAGCAGACCCTAACGTAAAAAGAAACCCTTCTATTTATTTCAAATTGGGATTTGATAAAAAATTAAATGATAATGTAAGAGTTCGTTTAACAGGTAGCTATTATGCAAATAGTAGTCAGGCAGGTAGTGGTTTAACCATCTTTGGTGGCGACCGTACCGGTTCTAACTATCAAAACGTGATGGAAAAAGGAGCTCCAGGTGCTCTTCCAGCTTCTACAGCTGTTGCTTTCTCTGGCCGTTTTAACCCTGGCTTTAGCAAAAAAATCAATACTGCTATGTTAAATGGTTTTGTGAAAGTAAATGGTTTTGAAGTGTTTGCTACTTATGAATCAGCAAAAGGTAGAACTAAAACTGAAACAGTTGACAGAAAAGCAACTCAATATGCTATTGAAGGAGTATACAGATTTGGTAAAAATGAAAGCCTTTTCTTAGGTGCTCGTTACAATGCTGTAAAAGCAACTTTAGCAGGTGTTGCTAATGATGTATCTATTAATAGAACTTCATTCGCAGGTGGTTGGTTCATGACCAAAAATGTATTATTGAAAGGTGAAATTGTGAGTCAAAAATATGTAGACTTCCCAACTACAGATTACCGTTCTTCTGGTAAATTCAATGGATATGTCATTGAAGCGATAGTAGGATTCTAATAAAATGGTTTTTTATGGTGTGAATAGCCGGATGAAGTTCTTTCATTCGGCTATTCTTTTTATTATTGTAGGATAGGTGAACAAATGAAGAAACAAGTTTTTGCCATAATACTCATTTTAGTCTTATCTGGATTCTATGTTCCAGACAATAAAGCAATATGGGTAGTAATGCAAGGAAGTAGCCTTTCTGTAAATGGTACCACCAATATCAATAGCTTTCAATGCGATATCAATAATTATTATTTACCTGATACACTTACCTTGTTAAGAGGTACATCAAGAGGGCAGATGCTTCCCATGAATGGAAAATTAAATTTAGAGATCCAGGCTTTTGATTGCCATAACAGAATGATGACTGCTGATCTTCGTAAAACTTTGAAAGCAAAAATGTATCCGATACTAGCCGTTAAGTTTATTTCTATCAATAGTTTTCCTGATTTTAAAAATCCATCAAAAATTACTGGATTCGTTGATATTAGTTTGTCTGGCGTGAATAAAAGGTTTGAGATCAATTATCTTTTTACAGGGGATGAAAAACAAGACGTGCATTTAAAAGGAAATCAGAAAATACATTTCTCTGATTTTAATTTAACTCCGCCCAGTAAATTAGGTGGCGTGATAAAAGCTAATGATGAATTATTAGTTGAATTCAGACTAAATCTAAAACCCATTAGTTAATACTAAGGGTTCATTTTTGCAAATATAATTCCCGCCATACTGGATTGAAAAAATCCGAAACCAAACCAAGATAAAACCATCGTAATGGATACATCAATCTGGCTATACGTCATCCATAAAATGGGTAGCAAACCTGTGAGAGAATATACAACGCCAAATTCTAGTCCGCGGATAATGATATGACCCTTAAAGACCGACTTAAATCTATCCCAGAAAAATGCAAGTGCAAAACTGATTACTAATGCATGGGTGTAGAAAAAGATATCTCTTGATTGATCTGAGATAAATACGCCACTTAAGTACTCAACAAAAAATGGGTTGAAGAATTTAATGCTTACTGCAGCAAAAAGTCCACCATAAGAAAGGATGGATAAAATGATGCCAGCGACTAAGCCACTTAGCATCATTTTCTTTAATCTTTCCTTTCTCATTGTTAGACTATTTATTAAAAATAAAGTTAGCCTTTTTTGTTGTTCTAACCTCTTTTTGCTGATTGATTACCTGAGTATCTTCTTGGGTCTCCGCCTCTAAACGATCTTCGTTCTTTTGCTTGATAATGGCGTTGAACAGGTTTTTGTTTTGCAGAAGTAGAAATATTATTCAATGAAGTATTCGACATCGCATAAGGATGCTCTGAAACCATTGGAATCTGAATACCTATCAACTTTTGAATATCTCTCAAAAATTCTTTTTCCTCTTCATCACAAAATGAAAATGCAATACCGCTGGCCCCTGCTCTTCCTGTACGTCCAATTCGGTGTACATATGTTTCAGGCACATTCGGCAATTCAAAATTAATTACGTGCGAAAGATTATCTACATCAATACCTCTTGCCGCAATATCCGTGGCCACTAAAACTCTGGTATGCCCTGT
Source organism: Bacteroidota bacterium (assembly GCA_037127755.1). GTDB lineage: Bacteria > Bacteroidota > Bacteroidia > Chitinophagales > Chitinophagaceae > Sediminibacterium. The sequence continues at coordinate 25,899 of JBAXXT010000019.1, read as the reverse complement.
TTTAAAATTTGACAATGCACGTTGACGCGCATTTTGAGATTTGTTTCCATGGATGGCTTCAGCTACAATATTTCCACGATGCAGGTCTTTCACAATCTTATCAGCACCATGTTTGGTTCTTGCGAACACTAATGCAGATTTAATATTGCTATCCTTTAAAAGATGTGCTAATAATAATTTCTTATTTTCCTTTTCAACAAAGTAGATAGCTTGTTCAATAGTTTCAGCTGTAGAAGAAATAGGAGTTACTTCTACTTTTACAGGATTGTTTAAAATGCTGCTGGCCAAACTACTGATTTCTGCGGGCATGGTAGCCGAGAAAAACAAGGTTTGTCTTTTTGCTGGTAAAAGTGTGATCACTTTTTTAACGTCATGAATAAAACCCATATCCAGCATACGGTCGGCTTCATCCAATACAAAAAATTCAATATCGTTAAGTTTAATAAAACGTTGCTGAATTAAATCTAATAATCTTCCTGGAGTTGCAATTAAAATATCCACTCCATTGCGAAGTGCATTTGTTTGGGCTCCTTGCGAAACACCACCAAAGATTACTAATTGCTTAAGGCCTAAATTTTTTCCATAAGCTGCAAAGCTTTCTTCAATTTGAATGGCTAGCTCACGGGTAGGTGTTAAAATAAGGGCTTTGATGCCGCCCTTTTTAGGTTGACCAGTATATTTTTCTTTACAAAGTAATTGTAATACAGGTATTGCAAAAGCTGCTGTTTTTCCAGTTCCAGTTTGAGCACATCCCAATAAGTCTCTTCCCTCCAAAATACTTGGAATGGCTTGCTCTTGAATGGGTGTGGGTGTTGTGTAGCCTTCGTTCTTGAGCGCATTTAGTATGGGCTCAATGAGGCTTAATTGTTCGAATAACAAAATAATAAAATTTTAAAATGAACACCTGAAATTGCTCAGGTGGTATATAACCTTTCCGGATTTGACTTGATGAAACTTTGTCACGGAAGTAGATAATCAGTCGGTAGAGAGTCTATATGAATGCCACAAAGCTAGGTTAAAAAAAATAAATGCCTTGTTAATACCATAATATCTATTGATTATCAGTGGGTTAAAGTTCAATTAGTGCAAGAATTTGTTCCAGGTATAACTGGTCGTTTTTGTCGAACTGATCCAATTGATCGCTATCAACATCTAGTACTCCCCAAACAATACCATCTTTTAGCAGGGGTACTACTATTTCAGATTTTGATAGGCTACTACATGAGATATGGCCAGGAAATTTTTCTACATCCGGAACAATAACTGTTTCAGCTTTTTCCCAGCTACTACCGCATACGCCTCTCCCTTTTTTAATTCGTGTACAAGCAACTGGACCTTGAAAGGGTCCAAGAACCAATTCATCATTTTTAACGATATAAAAACCAATCCAAAACCATCCAAACTGTTCTTTTAATGCTGCAGTTACATTGGCTAGGTTGGCAATAAGGTCTGGTTCGCCTGTAATTAGGCCTTTGATTTGTGGAATCAGGTTTTGATACTGTTCGTTTTTATCACCTTTAACAATTTCTAAGTCTTCTGCCATGGGGCAAAGATATTTGAATTAAAAAATTAGTGCTAACTTTTATCTCCACTTTAAAAAATAAAATATGGCAGCAAAACCACTGATTAATATGGAGGCTTTTAGGATAAAAGCGAATAAGAAAATCAAGTTAAAGTCTTTGCCTACTAATGTAAAGAAAAAGCTTATCAACAAAGAGAAAGCCGAATCATTGTTACAGAAAGGGATCCTTGAATTAGCCAATATGCAGGATAAATTATATGCACATAATGAAATTAGTGTATTGATTGTTTTACAGGCAATGGATGCCGCAGGAAAGGATGGTACCATTAAACATTTGATGAGCGGATTAAATCCTTCAGGAGTTAAAGTATCCAGTTTTAAATCGCCTTCTACTGTTGAGCTGGATCATGATTATATCTGGCGTCATTATAAAGAATTACCTGCAAGAGGAGAAATTGGAATATTTAATCGTTCGCATTATGAAAATGTATTAGTTACTAAAGTGCATCCAGAATATATTTTAAATGAGAATATGCCTGGGATTAAAACTGTAAAGGATATCAATAAAAAGTTTTGGAAAAAACGCTATGAACAGATTAATAGTTTTGAGAAGAATTTAAGTGAGAATGGCACCATTATTTTAAAATTCTTTTTACATGTATCAAAAGAAGAACAGAAGAAAAGATTTTTAGAACGAATTGATGACCCGAAAAAGAATTGGAAGTTTTCTTTAGCAGATATGAAGGAGCGCGGATTCTGGGATCAATATCAAGATGCTTACGAAGAAATGTTTAACCATACGTCCACTGATTATGCACCTTGGTATGTGATACCTGCTGACGATAAATGGTATATGCGTATATTGATCGGGCTTGCTATTTTTCAACAGTTTGAAAAGTTGAAAATAGCTTATCCTCATGTATCAAAAGAAACAAAAGCGGCTCTTGAAAAAGCAAAGCAGGTTTTATTGAATGAAAAATAATTAATGAATATATTTTCCAACAACTGGTAATTTCTTAAATTCCTTTTTTTCAACAAGCAGGATAAACCAACTAAATACAAATAATAAGATTGTGCCAGTTGCAAACTGGAACCAAAAGGGGTTGTAGAAATACAGAACCCCTATTTGTATTAAATAAAAACTGGTAACAATAGCGATATATGCCACTAATTTTTTCCAAGCATAGGGGATGGGGTATTCCTTTTGGCCCCAGATAAAGCTAATTACCATCATACTGCCATAACATGCAAAAGTAGCCCAGGCGCAGGCCATATAACTAAAGTATGGAATGAGGGTATAGTTGATGATAAGTGTAATAGTTGCTCCTGCAACAGTAATCCAGGCGCCAGCCATTGTTTTATGTCCGAGCTTATACCAAACACTAAGATTATAATAAATTCCAAGGAACATATTTGCAAGCAATAAGATGGGTACTACTTTCAAGCCTACCCACATTTCAGGATTACGAATAAATTGCTTCCAGACATCCAGATACAACGCAACCGTTAAAAACATGAAGCAAAGTGTGATCACAAAAAACTTCATGATTCTTGCATACAATTTTGGAGCGTTTTTATCTGCCGATTGAGAAAAGAAAAAAGGTTCGGCTCCCATTTTAAATGCCTGAACAGCAAGTGTAATAAGCATGGCTAGTTTGTAACATGCCGAATAGATTCCCACTTCTCCTTTTGCAGCTTCAACAGATGCAACAGGTGCCCACCATTGCAACATGATTCTATCGAAAGTTTCATTGATCATGCCTGCAAATCCGGCAATGATTAAAGGCATGCCATAAGACATTAATTCTTTCCATAGTGACCAATCGAAATTCCATTTGAAACCAAAGAACTCCTTGCTCAAAAGAAGTAATACAAATAAATTCTGAACAAGGTTGGCCAATAATAAATATCCTACACTCCAATTAGGTGAATAATAATTGTTCAGCCAATGTGAAGGATGGCTATTCAAATAATTTGGGATCGTACTGATGAAAAAATAAGTAGCTGCAATATTTACAAGGATGCCTCCTATTTTAGTTAGCGCAAATTTAACAGGACGGCTTTCTTGTCTTAATCTTGCAAATGGGATACTGCAAAGTGCATCAATGGCAATAATTCCAGCAGCTACAATGATATATTCTGGATGTGCACCTACAGATAAAAGATTAGCAATGGGTTGCCGCATTAATATTAATAAAGCCCCTAAAACGATACTAGAGAAAATTAAAGATATACTGGTAGTATTATAAACACTGTCTTTGTCTTTTGTACTTGAGAACCTGAAATATGCCGTTTCCATGCCATAAGTAAAAACAACATTCATAAAAGGTATAAAGGAATAGACTAAAGAAAACTCACCATAAATTGCCTTTGATAATTTATAAGTGAGATAGGGTAATAATAAATAATTAATAAACCTAGCCGCAATAGAGCTTGCACCATACCAAATTGTTTGCCCTGCTAATTTCTTTATTCCGCTCAATGCCTATATTTTTTATTTTGATAGGGATTTCCCTTTCTTGCGATTGCTAAAGTACAGAATGTGTTGTTAATACTATCGGAATCCTTAGAGGTTCCGATGGTCAATTTTTTTTCGGAAGGATTTATTCTCCGCCTTCTTTTTCTTTCCCTCTATTCTTCTTTCAATGGCAGCTTTGGTGGGTTTGGTGGCCATTCTGGCTTTTTTTCGAATCAGCGCTTTTGCAATTAAGTCGTTCATTTTATCAATTACAATTCCTTTATTTTCTAGCTGACTTCTCGACTCCTGCGATTTAACCAACAAATTCCCATCTGCTGAGATGCGATTGGCCAACTTTTCTTGTATTCTATGTTTTTGTTCTTCTGAAAATAAGTTTGAACCCGCAACTAGCCAGCGACCTTCCACCATGGTCTCCACCTTGTTCACATTTTGTCCGCCCTTGCCCCCTGATCGTGCAGTTTGAAACAGGATCTCCGATGTTATATCTATCTTCATTCCTATAAAGTTAATTCTAAAATCGGATAGACAAATATGAGAGTGGTTATTCAAAGAGTAAGCGAAGCTTCTGTGAAAGTGGATGGAATTATTACTGGTGCCATTCAAAAAGGACTATTGGTATTAATGGGTGTGGAAGATGCTGATACCAATGAGGATATAGAATGGATCAGTAGTAAAATTGTAAACCTGCGGATTTTTGATGATGCCGAAGGAGTGATGAATTTGAGTGTGAAAGATATTGATGCTGCGATTTTATTGGTGAGTCAGTTCACATTGCATGCTGCCACAAAAAAAGGTAACCGGCCCTCTTACCTCAAAGCATCAAAACCTGATATTGCAATTCCGATGTATGAGAACCTGATTGTGCAACTTAAAAAAGATTTAGGAAAAGAAATCCCTACTGGCATATTTGGAGCTGATATGAAAGTGCAGTTATTAAATGATGGTCCGGTTACAATTGTGATGGATTCAAAAAACAAAGAATGATGAAGAACGATATTTTAAACCGAGAAGACCTGCTTTTATTGATGGATCGCTTTTATAGTAAGGCTTTGACGGATACCATGATTGGTCATTATTTTACAGAAGTAGTACATTTAAGTTTGCAAAAACATATACCTGTGATCACCGATTTTTGGGAATCGGTATTATTTGATACTGGAAAATATTATGGCAATACTATGAAAGTACATGAAGACCTTCATGAAAAATCGCCTTTTCAATCAGCACATTTTAATCGCTGGATCGAGATGTTCAAAGAAACAGTAGATGAAAATTTTGTAGGGAATAATGCTGAGAAAATTAAACAAAGAGCAATTTCCATTGCAACGGTGATGAATATTAAAATGGTGCATGGTGGTGCTGGTTTAAAATAAAACTTATTGAAATGACAATCGAACAGGCACAAAAAGACGTAGATCAATGGATCAAAACAGTAGGAGTTCGTTATTTTAACGAGCTCACCAACTTAGGTATATTGATGGAAGAAGTAGGTGAAATGAGCAGACTGATGGTTCGGCAATATGGGGAGCAATCTTTTAAGGAGTCTGATAAAAATAAAGACCTGGCAGATGAAATGGCAGATGTGCTTTGGGTATTAATTTGCCTGGCCAACCAAACGGGTGTTAGCCTTACTGATGCTTTGGAAAAGAATTTCGAGAAGAAAAACATACGTGATGCTACCCGCCATCAGGAAAATGAGAAGCTTCAATAGCTGTAAAATCCTATTTTTGCGTCACATGAGCACGCAACAAGACAATTTATTTCAGGCAATAATATCCCATGCCAAAGAGTATGGATTTGTATTTCCGAGTAGTGAGATCTACGACGGACTAAGCGCAGTATACGATTATGGTCCCTACGGATCAGAACTTAAAAAGAATATTCGAGATTATTGGTGGAAGAGTATGACGCAAATGCACGAGAATATCGTGGGTATTGATGCGGCTATTTTTATGCATCCTACAACCTGGAAAGCAAGCGGACACGTTGATAATTTCAGCGATCCCATGATTGATAACCGTGATAGTAATAAACGTTATCGTGTAGATCATATCATTGAAGCGAAAGCAGATTCATTGAAAGAAGCTGGCAAAGAAGCCGAAGCAACAGCATTGATTGAAGCGATGGATGCATTATTAGCAAAGGATGATTTTGCTGGGTTGAAGCAATTGATTATCGACCATAAAATTGTATGTGGTGTGAGCGGCACGGCTAACTGGACAGATATTCGTCAATTTAATTTGATGTTCTCCACACAATTGGGTTCTGTGGCAGAAGATGCAGATACCATTTATTTACGTCCAGAAACAGCACAAGGTATTTTTGTGAATTTTTTGAATGTACAGAAAACGGCTCGCATGAAAATTCCATTTGGAATTGCACAAACGGGTAAAGCCTTCAGAAACGAAATCGTTGCCCGGCAGTTTATTTTCCGAATGCGTGAATTTGAACAAATGGAAATGCAATTTTTTGTACGCCCTGGCACAGAAGGTCAGTGGTATCAATACTGGAAAGAAGCGCGTTTGCAATGGCATTTGAGTTTAGGAATTAGTGCCGATAAATACCGTTATCATGATCACGTGAAGTTGGCACACTATGCTAAAGAGGCTTGTGATATTGAGTTTAATTTTCCTATTGGATTTAAGGAAGTGGAAGGCATCCATTCAAGAAGTGATTTTGATTTAACCCAGCATCAGATTTATAGCAAAAAGAAATTGCAATATTTTGATACTGAGATCAATCAAAACTATGTGCCTTATGTAGTGGAAACTTCTATCGGTTTAGACAGAATGTTCTTATTGATTTTGTCGAATGCCTATGAAGAGGAAACAATCCACAAAGAAGATGGAACAACTGATAGTAGAGTGGTATTGCATCTTCCGGCAAAGCTTGCCCCAGTTAAGTTGGCAATACTTCCATTGACCAAAAAAGATGGTTTGCCAGAAATTGCGCGCGACTTAATGAACGAGTGTAAGCCTTATTTCAAATGTTTTTATGAAGAGAAAGATGCCATTGGTAAGCGTTACAGAAGACAGGATGCGATTGGCACACCATTCTGTGTAACCATTGATCATCAGACCAAAGAAGATAATACAGTAACAATCCGTTATCGAGATTCTATGTTGCAGGAAAGGATCCTGATCAGTAAAGTCAAGGATCTTATTGCGGAAGAAACTTTTTAAAAAAATGGCCCCAATAAATCGGGGCCATTTTTTATTTCGACTTTTTATATTGAAAACCATCAAGGTTTATTCCATCTACTTTTCCTTCCGTATTCAATTGAAATTGCAAGTCGCTTTTCCCATACCACTTTTTGCTGTATTCAGCTTTAAAACTATTATAATTCCAATGGGTTAATTTGCCAGTGTTATTATTGTTATTTATAAGAAATGATAATTCATTGTTTTCAAAGCTGATGACTACTTTGCCATATAAAGGATCTTCATATACTCCTGCATACTCATTTAAAGAAAGGGAAGGATGGGTGTTCAGCACTCTTTTTTTATCAGTATCTGTTTCTGCTTTTTCACCTGCAGCATGAATATCACCATAGAGTTTTAAGAATTCTTTACTCCAGTCTCTATTACCGCCTAAAGCAAAATAATCGATTGTTTTAAACATGAGTGCATGTCTAACTTCTACGTGATCAAGGTTACCAAAAATATATACGGCAATATTTTCTTCTGGCATTTGAGCGTTAATGGCAACTGCACCAGCTAAACTTCCAGTGTGAAAGTTTAGTTTTTTTCCTCTGTAATCTTGTTGAAACCATCCTAAGGCATATGTCATAAAATTAGGTTTGGTTAATTCTTTGGTAGGGTAGAACTGTTCAGGTGTAACAAGGGTTTGAGGGCGAAACATTTCTTTCCAGGTTTCGGGTTTCAATAATCTGCCACCAGCAATTTTACTACTGTCCATCATGGTTTTGATCCAAATGCCCATATCATCAATGCAGGAAAGAACGGAGCCAGCAGGCCCAACCACATCAGCGATGTCTCTGCTAATTACTTGAATTTGTTTATCAATTCGAAAATGTGGTGTTGCTATATTGGTGCTGGTAACTTGGGAGATCTGAGAAAAAGTATTGGTCATTCCCAACGGTTGAAAAACTTGTTGACGAACAAAATCGGCCCAAGGAATGCCACTTACTTTTTCAATCACTTTGCCTGCTGCCAGATAAAAAATATTTTGATAAATAAAACTCGAGCGCATAGAATAACTAGGCTTTACTAAACGCATTTTTTCAAGGATCTCATCAGCAGTCAAATGATTATCGCTCCAAAGAAAATCTGCATTACCTACACCGGTGTTATGCAAAAACAAATCTCTTACCCTTAGTTCACGGGTAACCCAAGGGTCGTATAACTGGAATTCAGGAAGGTATTTAATCACAGGGTCGTCCCATTTTACTTTCCCCTGGTCTACCAATATCCCCATACAAGTAGCGGTCATTGCTTTAGTGGTAGAGGCGCAATTAAAAAGTGTTTGGCTATTAACGGGATGGTCGGTTCCGAGTGTTGTTACTCCATACCCTTTTTTAAAAATCACTTGGTTGTCTTTGACTACTACAATGCCTAATCCTGGGGCTCCCCAGTCTTTTACTGCTTGTTGTACATAAGCATCAAATATGGCTAAGCTGTCAACAGCCTTTGTTTTTTTCTGTGCTTGTATTGTTTCTGAGAAAAAGAATAGAAAAGCTATTCCTAGAATACTCCATCTTTTCATGTTTTTTTTCTTGAATATAAGAAATACATTCTTGATTATGCGTTCAATCATCTATTTACATTTTTAGTTAGGGTTAATTGCGGTATACAAACTGAATCTTGTATCACTAAAAGGGTATTTTCTTATTTATAATTAATTCAACAAATTAGCATGTCTAAAAATAATTTTCTTGTTTATTTATTAAATCCCAAAAATTGGTGGTTACCATTGTTAGCAATTTTTGTAATTAGTATGGCAGGTGTTACTATGATTGGTATTCATACTTATACAGAAGCACCTCCAATTCCAAATTATATTTCAACCAAGAATGAAATAGTTTTTTCAAAAGAAGATATTTTGAAAGGCCAAGCTGTTTTTCAAAAGTACGCACTCATGGAATATGGAACTATGTTTGGCGATGGTGCACTACGAGGCCCCGATTTTACTGCCGAAGCATTACATCAGGTTGCTAATAGCATGCGTGAATTTTATCTTAAAAATTTAAAGAAAGATGTACAGTTTTCCTTATTAGAAAAAGGGGTATCAGAACAAGTAAAAACTGAGATCAAATTAAATAGATATCAAAAGGATGACAATACCGTTATTATTTCTGAAGCACAAGCATTTGCAGTTAATGAGCTTGTAATTTTTTATCGAGAAAAATTTTGCAATCCCTCAGCAGTAGGCGCTTTTAAACCAACTGGTTATATAACGGACACTACAGAATTAAAAACTTTAACTGCATTTTTCTTTTGGGGATCATGGGTTTGTGGAGTTGAACGACCTGGTGAAAAGTACAGTTATACGCATAACTGGCCATTCGATCCATCTGCAGGAAATACCCCAAGTGCGGCGGTAATACTCTGGAGTATCATTGGTTCTTTGGCCTTGATTTTTGGATTAGGAGTAGTATTGTATTATCATGGGAAGTTAGAAAAACTGGATGATGGTACTTATACCAATAATGCTCAATCTTTTATGACAAGGGAGGCGATTAGCAATTTCAAGCCTAGTAATATTCAAAGAGCTACCTATCAATTTTTTTATGTAGCCATTTTATTATTTGCTGTTCAAGTAATAGCGGGTATTTTAACGGTACATGATTTTGTTGGATTTGTTCATTATTTTGGTTGGAACATATCTATTCAGCTGCCCATTACTATCACTAGAAGTTGGCATGTTCAACTTTCCTTATTATGGATTTCTGCATGTTGGATTGGGGCGTCTTTTTTTATGATGTCGCTTTTGTCTCCTGTCCAAAAGAAGTCGCAGGAAAATTTAATACATATCATCTTTTGGCTCACAATTCTTTTAGTGGCTGGTAGTTTTTTGGGAATTTTCCTTGGCCCACATGGGTTGTTAGGGAATAAATGGTATTGGCTTGGACATCAAGGATGGGAGTTTGTAGAGTTGGGTAAACTATGGCAAATAGTTCTTGGTATTGTTTTCATTATTTGGGCCATCACTATTTATAGAGGCATTAAACCTGTAATGAAATTAAAACAACCTTGGGCTTTGCCTAATTGGTTAGTTTATGTAACTGTTAGTATTATCCTTTTGTTTATTTCTGGATTTATTGCAACTCCCAGAACCAATTTTGTAGTTGCTGATTTTTGGAGATGGATGGTAGTGCACATGTGGGCGGAGGCATTTTTTGAAGTTTTCACTACCGTATTAATTGGTTATTTTATGGTGTTGATGGGCTTAGTGAGTAAGCAATCAGTGATAAGAGTTATTTATTTGGCCACACTTTTATTTTTAGGATCTGGTTTACTAGGGATATCACACAATTTTTACTGGAATGCAAAACCTGTGGGAACAATGGCACTAGGTGCTGTTTTTTCTACTTTACAAGTAATTCCATTAGTGTTGTTAACACTGGAAGCATCGAGATTTGCAAAACTTCCTAAAATATTAGAAAGAAATCAATTAGTTACTGAGAATAACAAAAACCTATTTGGTTTTTCTGAAGTCTTTTTGTTTTTAGTGGCAGTTAATTTTTGGAATTTTTTTGGTGCAGGCGTATTAGGTTTTATAATTAACCTACCCATTGCAAATTATTATGAGCACGGTACCTATTTAACTGTAAACCATGGCCATGCCGCATTAATGGGTGTATATGGCAACCTTGCATTAGCAGCAGTACTATTCTGTTGCCAGTTATTATTTAAAGCAGAGCAATGGAATGTGAAATTGATTAAAATTTCGTTTTGGTCAATTAATATAGGTTTAATCTTAATGGTTCTACTTGATTTATTCCCAGCTGGTATATGGCAATTTAAGGCAGTAACTGAAAATGGACTTTGGTATGCTCGCAGTAATGTTTTTATTGAAAGCGCCGGATTTCAAACGCTTACCTGGCTAAGAATTATTGGGGGATCTATTTTCACGGTAGGGGGTGTTTGTCCATTGGTTTGGTTTATTTTATCAAGTAAAAAAAGTCTTAAACCCGTTAGTTCTGAAATGCATACTCAATTATCGATAGAATAATAAATTAGGGCAGAAAGATGGTGGTATTGTTTGAATAGGTAAATAAAAAGTAAATTTATCTATACAATTGTACTTCTATGAAAAGAACAACACTTTCTTTCTGCCTATCCCTATTATTTTATACTTCATTTGCTCAGATGCCTCATAATGGCATTGAAAATAATCTGGGAAACATATTTCGGTTGTCGAATGCAAAGACAAGGTCAATAAGTCCTGAAAACTATAATGGTGCGAAGGGAAAGGGTGGGATGGCCGAGACTGGAACTGGTTCTAACGCTGCAAGAGACTTAGGGGTAGGCTGGAAAATAAATCCATGTGTTGTTATAAAAGCCAAAACAACATTCACCATTGCAGAAATCGATAGTGCTGGATCTATTCAGCATATTTGGATGACGCCTACTGGTAACTGGCGGAATTCTATTTTGCGGTTTTATTGGGATGGTGATACAAATCCTTCCGTAGAAGTTCCCGTGGGTGATTTCTTTGGTATGGGTTGGGGTAAATATGCTGCACTCAATTCTTTACCAGTAACCGTAAATCCAGGAAGTGCTTTTAACTGTTATTGGCCCATGCCATTTAGAAAGAAGTGTAAAATTACCATGGAGAATATAGATGAAAAAGAAATGACACTATTTTATCAGGTAGATTATGTCTTAACCGAAGTGCCATCTGATGCGGCCTATTTTCATGCACAGTTCAGAAGAGTGAATCCGCTTCCTAATAAAACAGATTATGTTTTGTTAGACAATGTAAAAGGGAAGGGGCAATATGTAGGCACTTATATTGCCTGGGGCGTCCATAATAATGGATGGTGGGGAGAAGGTGAAATTAAATTTTTCATGGATGATGATGGAAAATATCCCACCATTTGTGGCACTGGTACGGAAGATTACTTCTGTGGTTCGTACGACTTTGATACCGAAAAGAAAAATGCAGCTGGTGTGATGGAATCGAATTATACAGAATTTTCTACTGCATATGCGGGTTTACATCAAGTGATCAAAGGAGATGGACATTATAGTATGGCGCAACGTTTTGGAATGTACCGTTGGCATATTACGGATCCGATTCGATTCGAAAAGAATTTAAAAGTTACGATTCAGGCTTTGGGCTGGCGTGATGGAGGAAGATACTTACCATTACAGGATGATATTGCATCTACTGTATTCTGGTATCAGACGGAAGGTCATACAGTATTTCCCAAACTTCCCAACAAAGATGCTTTGGAAATAGATTAGAATCGTCACTATTAAAGCAATTACTTGTAGATATTCGTTAAGTATATTGAATTGCATATATTTTATTTTAAATTATTACATCAGGAATCTTTGTTCTAAAAATCTAAAAAAAAGATTTTTCAGTTATCAATTCAATTAATGATATCTCATTTGTTCCTTTCATTATTTCTATCTCTTTAATTGAGTTAGAACTAACTTTTTGATTTAATATTCAATGGATACTATGAAATCTGAACAGGAGATTGACCAGTTAAAAGGAAGGGTAAATGTTCTTGAGTACGAGAACAAAAAGCTTAAGAAAAATATCATTGAAATTAGCCAGGCTAAAGAATTGTATCTCAAAATTTTTGAAAATTTTCCAGCATTTATATGGCGTTCTGGTTTGGACATGAAATGTAATTATTTCAATAAAACATGGTTGGAATTTACTGGCAGAACAATGGCTCAAGAATCAGGAAATGGCTGGACTGAAGGAGTACACCCAGATGACTTTGAGCTTTGTTTAAAAACTTATGTTTCTTCATTTGAAAAAAAGGAAGAATTTGTAATGGAATATCGGATGAAAAACAAATATGGAGTGTATGCATGGATTCGTGATTTTGGCAGACCCTTTTATGACTTAGATAATTCTTTTTTAGGATACTTAGGTTCTTGTTATGACATCACTGAGAATAAGAATAATGAACAAGTTCTTTTAGAAATGAATGCAACAAAAGACAAATTCTTTTCTATTATCAGCCATGACCTTAGAAACCCAATCAATACAGTTATTGGCTTAAGTGATTTGTTGGAAAAAAACGTAGCCAAGAATGATTTTCATTCAGTTGCAGAATATGCTAAACACATAAATCAAGCTACTCGTAATATTAAAAAATTAGTACAGAATTTGTTAGAATGGTCTGTTTCTAACAGTGGTCGGATGGAATTTAACCCTACAAAAATTCAATTAAAATCAATTGTAAAAGTTGTTTTAGAGTTGTCTGAAGAAATGTTTAAGCAAAAGAAAATTGCAGTTGAAGTAAATTTAGTTGAGAACGATGAAGTGTATATTGATAAAGAGATGATCAGTACAGTGATTCGTAATTTTTTAACTAATGCCATTAAGTTCAGTCACCCAAATGGATTTTTAAGTATCACCTCTGAGAGAACTGATCGATCTATTTCCCTAAGTGTTGTTGATAATGGAGTAGGGATGTCACCAGAAATTCTCACTAGTTTATTTAAAATTGGAGAAACCATTAGTAATAAAGGAACAAATAATGAAACAGGTACAGGGATTGGGTTATTATTATGCAAAGAGTTTATCGAAAAGCATCAAGGAAAAATCGAAGTTGAAAGTGAGGAAGGAAAAGGAAGTAGCTTTAAATTTATTTTGCCAATTGAGAATATGGATGAGTTTGAATCCAGTACTATTTCCTAACCAGTCCAACCATCCCGATCTAAATTTCTGTAATTGATGGCTTCTGCAAGATGTTCTGATTTAATATCGGATGAATTTTCCAGGTCAGCAATGGTTCTACTCACTTTAAGAATTCTGTCATAAGCCCTCGCACTAAGGTTGAGTTTTTCCATGGAGCGCTTCAATAAATTTTCTCCCACTGAACTAAGGATACAAATTTCACGAACCATTTTACTACTCATATGGGCATTGGCATAAACACCAGTAAATTCTTTGAATCTTATAGTCTGAATTTCTCTTGCTTTCAATACCCTGGCTCTGATGGATTCTGAATTTTCAGTTTTATATAGGTTATTACTTAATTCAGAATAGGGTACAGGGGTAACTTCTACATGTAAATCAATTCGGTCTAAAAGCGGACCAGAAACCTTATTCAAATATTTCGGAACCGTGCCTGGCAAACAAGTACATTCTTTATCTGGATGGTTAAAATATCCGCAGGGACAGGGGTTCATAGAAGCAATTAACATAAAGTTGCTAGGAAACTCGAGCGACATTTTTGCACGTGAAATATTTACAATTCTTTCTTCCATGGGTTGACGCATCACTTCTAAAACAGTGCGCTTGAATTCTGGTAATTCATCTAAAAACAACACACCATTATGAGCCAATGAAATTTCTCCTGGTTGAGGGTTACTGCCACCCCCCACCAAAGCGATATCTGAAATGGTATGATGTGGTGAACGAAAAGGGCGCTTACTGATCAAAGAACTTCCGATGGGTAATTTTCCGGCAACACTATGAATCTTGGTAGTTTCTAAAGCTTCTTGCAAACTGAGCGGTGGTAAGATGGTGGGTAAACGCTTTGCCAGCATGGTTTTGCCTGCACCTGGTGGCCCTATGAGAATTGCATTATGTGCACCCGCGGCCGCTATTTCTAATGCACGTTTAATATTTTCCTGACCTTTTACATCACTAAAATCGATATCGAAATCATATTGGTTATGAAAGAATTCTTCACGGGTATTTACTACAACTGGCTCGATACAAGATTCGTTTTCAAAAAATGCTACTAGCTCAGTGATATGAGATACGCCATAGACATTTAAGTTGGAAACCATACCGGCTTCTCTTTCATTTTCTTTAGGTACTATTAAACCAAAGAAACCTTCTTTGCGGGTTTGTATAGCAATTGGTAATGCTCCTTTTATGGGTTGTATACTTCCATCCAGACTTAACTCACCCATAATTACAAAATCGTTGAGACGTTCAGGACGGGAAATTTGCTCACTTGCAGCCAATACTGCCATTGCGATAGGAAGATCAAATGCCGAACCCGATTTTCGAATGTCTGCTGGTGCAAGATTCACCACCACTTTCGTTCGAGGCATGTAATAGCCGTTAGATTTAATTGCACTTTCAGTGCGTTGTATACTTTCCCTAACAGCAATATCGGGCATTCCTACAATAGAATAACCCTGTCCCATACTCACATTCACTTCAATAGTGATGCTGATGGCTTCAACGCCAAAAACGGAACTGCCAAATGTTTTAACTAACATGATGAATTGCTGAAGATGAAAGTTAGTCAACTCAATCGCATGAAATTTAAATCACTACTAAAATGATTTAAGTGCGATTAAGATATTTTAAGAGGGGGTTATTAATTATAAATTTTCTAAAATCTTAGTCACTCCTTCTCGTTTTAAAATCAGATAGCCGATCCGATCATTGCTGATTCCATCTTTGATCTGATAGCTAAATTCTATTTTATCTTCCGTCATATTTGTTTCGAAATACCGGAACTGAATATTATCATATTTTTTTAATGCATCTCCAATTTCATATAAATGGGTAGAGAGAATGAATAGACTATATTTCATCTTAATAAGACCTTCAATAACAGCCGTGCTGCACTTCATAGCATCCTGAATATTGGTGCCTTTGAATAATTCATCAATTAATATAAGCCAGTTTTTTCCGTCACTAATTTTTTCCAAGGTATTTTTGATCCGTTGTACTTCGTTATAAAAATAACTTTGCCCCTTAAAAATATTATCCTCTACTTGAATATTACTCAGTAATCCATCAAATAAACTTAGGCGCATACTTTTTGCGGGTACACCCATTCCAATATGCGCTAAATAAACGCCTAGTCCTACAGCTTTAATGTAAGTACTTTTTCCTCCCATATTGGCACCTGTTAAGAAAATAAAATTTCCGTTTCTATCTAAACTGATGTCATAAGCGACTGGTATAGGTAATAATAAATGGTATAAACCAGTTGCATGTACAAACGGTTGCTCAGAATCTTCAACTTCTGGAAATTCAAAAGCATATTTTTTACAAGCAATTGCCATACTCATATATGCATCGAGTTTGCAGAAAATATCTATTAATTCAAAAATGGATCTTTTGAATTGTTTTCTCAAATAGTTGGCATAATATAAATTATCTTTTACCGATAATTTTGCGTTAATATCCAATGCCGCAATTTCTTTCAAAATAGGCTTTTCAAGAAAGTGTTCCAGTTGATCATACCAAGTCTGTAATTGATTACTCTTCTTTTCTTCAGCGATTAAGAATAAAATTTCTTGCATTCCTTTTAAAAAAGAAATAGCATGTGTAACCGTATATTTTGTAATGCTATAATCAGAACTATGTAAGAATTTATAAATGAAACTGCTAAAAAAGTCAGGTTGCTTAGGATAGGAATCGATGGCTGTTTCGTAAAACTTTTCTATCATCATGATAGTTCCATTTGTAATTAATTCCAATGGCCATTTATCACGCATATGCATTAATGCCTGTATGGTGATATGGCAATCCTTTATTGCATGTACAGAATCTAATGGGTTGCTAAGGATATATTTAAAATATTCCCTTCCACCATTGGTTTGGGCAAAATTGAAATGATGAAAAACAGATTGTTCTTCTTCATTATGAAAGATAGAAAGATCGGTTAGTGTGGTTTTATCTACTTGCATGTATTCGTTTAGCGTTCAAATTGCAGTCTCATTCCTTGCTTAGATTCATTGAACTGTCCTTTTCCATAAACTAAATGCCCATTTACAAAAGTATATGTGATGGTGGCTGGAAAAACAAAGCCTTCCAATGGGCTCCAGCCGCATTTATAAAGTATATTCTCCTTAGTTACGGTATGGGATTGATTCATATCCACTAATACAAGATCTGCATGGTATCCTTCCCGTATAAATCCCCTTTCCTTTATTTGAAAGCATTCTGCCACGGCATGACTCATCTTCTCAACAACTTTCTCGATGCTTATTTTTCCCTCATTTACATAATGCATCATTAAAGAAACGGGATGCTGCACCAGCGGCAAACCTGCATGTGCGTGGGCATAATCTTCTTGCTTCTCGGCCCAGGTATGTGGGGCGTGATCTGTGGCTATAATATCCAGACGATCATCTAATAAGGCTTCCCATAATGCTTTCTTATTATGTGGGGCTTTGATAGCTGGATTACATTTTATTTGGTTACCCAATCTTGCATAGTCGTCACTTGTAAAATGCAAATGATGTACACATACCTCCGTTGTGATTCGCTTCTCTTTTAGAGGAATCATATTAGTAAATAGTTGTAATTCCTTCTCTGTACTGATATGCAGAATATGTAAACGACTATTGAATTTTTTCGCAAGCTGAATAGCTTTAAATGAACTTTCAAAACAAGCTTCTTCATTACGAATAATGGGGTGGTCTGTTATCTCTAATTTTTCTTTTGTTGCACTTAGTGCGGCTAAATTTGACTTGATAATGCGTTCCTCCTCACAATGGGTAGCAATTAATAATTCAGCTCCTCCAAAAATATTCTCCAGGACCATGGGATTATCAACCAGTAAATTTCCAGTGGAGGAACCCATGAATATCTTTATCCCACATACCTCATTTTTCTTTTCATTCGTCTTTAAGATCTCTTCCAGGTTATCATTGGAAGTTCCCATAAAAAATGAATAGTTAGCGAGCGATGTTTCTTTGCCAATACTATATTTAGCTTCCAGCAATTCCTGGGTAAATGCGGGAGGATTTGTATTGGGCATTTCCATAAAACTGGTTACGCCACCGGCCACAGCTGCTTTTGCTTCTGTGTAAATATTGGCTTTATGTGTAAGTCCGGGTTCGCGAAAATGTACTTGATCATCTATAGCACCAGGGATTAAAAACTGATTGCTACCATCAATTTCGATACAATTTTCAGGCAGGCTAATACTGGCCGCTATTTTTTCAATTCGGCCATTTTTCATGAGCAAATCACCGAAGAAACGTTTGCCTTCATTAACAATACAGGTATTCTTTATCAGATAGTTTTGCATGTGTAAGATTTCGAAACTGCAATTTATCGAATCTTAGCTAGCTCAATGTCGAAATAAGAAAAAGTTCTACAGATTCATTAATCCTCAAAATGGATGGAGAATACGATCATTCTTGATTGAATTTTATCTAGCACATTGGAGAATTTTAATGCGGGGTCTAGATGGTGTAGGTTAGTTAAGCCATTACTGATCTTTAACTCTGGTGATATGGTAACAAAAGGGAGGTAAAAATTAAAACCTATACCTGCTTCGAAACCAAAATCATAACGATTTAGTTTGATGATATCATCTGCATTTCGAGCGGTTGAATTACTGGCTAAGTCAATATCGTATTTAATCCCACCCAGCATATAAGTCCTGAAATTGCCGATCCTATCTGAATTAAATTTTATCTGAAAGGGGAAGCTCACAATATTAGAAGGGAGTACCTGTTTTTGAAAGGATGATTCGCCTGGATTTGTATGGGTAAGATTATAAGAAATGTATTTCGAGCCTCCGATAATTAACTGTGGATTTACACGAAATTGAAAGTGGTCGTCGATTCGGAATGTACCCATCAGACCCAATGCTACGCCACCACTGGAACCTGGTTCGGTTACCATCACACTATCTGATGCCAAAAATTTCGTACTCTTAGTTGTTTTAAGATAAGAGCTGTTATAACTTAAAGTAAGCCCAAAATAATAATCCATATTATCGTGGTCTTGACGATACAACTCCTTTTGGCTATGAGCATTGAGCCCAGCCATCAACAAGAAAGAACAGATAATTAATCTTATGGTTTGCTTCCGCAGTAGATCGTGCATATCCCTAGACTAAGCTTTTTTAAATAAGTTTGGGTAAATCCTGCTTCATTCATTAGGTTTAAAAATGTTTGCCCCTCAGGGAATGCCTGAACACTATCGTTCAGGTATTGATATGCTGCTTTATTACTGCCGAATAGTTTACTAATGCTTGGTCCGATTACATTCATATAAAATTTATAGAATACCTGTGCCGGCCCAAACGTTGGTTTTGAAAATTCTAATACTACTAATTTACCACCACTTTTCAATACACGTTGCATTTCTGCCAAACCTTTTTCAAGGTGTTGAAAATTACGTACCCCAAAAGCAACGGTAACCGCGTCAAAGTGTTCATCTGCAAACTGAATAGTTTCACTATCTCCTTTTTGTAATTCGATCACTTGATTCAAGTGCAAATTTTCTAACTTCTTATTTCCAAATTCCAACATGCCTTCAGAAATATCGATGCCGATAATTTTTTCAGGATGCAATTGGTTATAAGTCATAATAGCAACATCACCTGTTCCTGTTGCCACATCAAGAATCAATTTTGGATTTAAATCCTTTAACTGATTGATTGCCTTTTTGCGCCACCCCTTATCTATTCCTGCACTCAAAAAACGGTTCAAAAAATCGTAACGAAATGCAATGGTGTTAAACATCTGAGCCACCTGCTCTTTTTTGTCTAACTCACTCTGCCTGAACGGCACTACCTCATCGTGTGCAAACTTTGCCATGCAGCGAAGATATTAAATTAAAATGGGTAGAAAGCAGCAGTTCAGTGCTTTACTGTTGGCGCTTGGTTAATTTTTATCTAAATCTGGGTTAAAGCAGACTGGTATTTTATTGGCAGGGGAAGGGTGGGGTATTATCTTTGTTAGGAATGAGAGCATCGATTTATAAATCTACGGGCAGTTGGTACATTACTAAAAATGCAGAAGGCAAGACCTTTAATGCAAGGATTAAGGGTATTTTCAAGATTGATAATATCAGCTCTACTAATCCCATTGCTGTAGGTGATGAAGTGGAAATGGAAATAGAAGATGTGGAAGAAGAGTCAGCTATGATTCATGAAATTTTACCCAGAAAAAATTATGTGGCAAGAATTTCTCCGCATAATAAAAGGATGCATCATATAGTTGCGAGTAATTTAGATCAATGTGTATTATTTGCCACATTAAGAGATCCCAAAACATCACAAGGATTTATAGATCGTTTTTTGGTTGCTTGTGAATCATAC
Organism: Bacteroidota bacterium; assembly: GCA_037127755.1. Classification (GTDB taxonomy): domain Bacteria; phylum Bacteroidota; class Bacteroidia; order Chitinophagales; family Chitinophagaceae; genus Sediminibacterium. The sequence goes on along the minus strand of JBAXXT010000019.1, from coordinate 5,706 downwards.
CATATTCCTGCAGTCATTGTTTTTAATAAAGCCGATATCTATCGTGGTAAAGAGATGGTGATTTTTGAAGAATTGAAAACTATGTATGTAGCAATTGGATATAAAGTAATTTTAGCGAGTGTTCAAGAAAATTTAGGAGTTGATGAAATTAAAGCCTTACTAAAAGATAAAACAAGTTTATTAAGCGGACATAGTGGTGTAGGCAAATCAACATTTATCAATGCAGTATTTCCCGATTTTAATTTACGAACTGCAGAAGTTAGTGACTGGAGTGGAAAGGGGATGCATACAACCACATTTGCTGAAATGTTTGATTTAGATTTTGGTGGCAGGATCATTGATACGCCTGGGTTGCGTGAATTTGGCATTGTTGATGTACCCAAACAAGAGTTATCACATTATTTCCCTGAAATGCGGCATTTGATCAATAATTGTCAGTTCAATAATTGCATGCATATTAATGAGCCCGGTTGTGCTATTAAAGCGGCAGTGAATAGTGGAGAGGTATCGATAGAGCGATATGTGAGTTATTGTACAATACTAGAAAAGATGGAAGAGATTAATTATTGATTTTATCCATCTTATATTTCGGCATTTTCTTTGCCAGGTTATCATCCGATAATAATTTTTCAGCCCCTGTATTTCTACCATGCAATCCATTACAGGAAAGGCCATTCATGTCTTTAGCACTGTTGTGACGAAACAGTCCGCATGAACTAAATATCAGAACACAAACAAGTAATATAGCTAAACGCATAACACATTTATTTTTTTGGTGCATCATTATGATCTTCAAACCAAGAAGCATACTTTACATAATTATTGGAGATTCGATTAATTTCTCCTTGTATTAAATCCTGAGACACTTCTTTTACTTTTTTTGCCGGCACGCCTGCATAAATACTTCCTGCTTCTACGATAGTGCCTTCTAAAACTACTGCACCTGCAGCGATGATGGAATTGGAATGTACCACACATTCGTCCATCACAATAGCTCCCATCCCTATTAATACATTATCATGAATAGTACATCCATGCACCATGGCATTATGCCCAATGGATACATGATTGCCAATATTGGTTGGATGCTTTTGATAAGTGCAGTGAACAATGGCACCATCTTGAATATTAACCTTGTTCCCAATTTTAATATAGTTTACATCGCCACGGATAACTGCATTGAACCATACACTGCATTCATCGCCCATTACAACATCACCCACAATGGTAGCATTTGGAGCCACAAAACAGTCTTTACCAAATGCCGGGGATTTACCTTGTACTGGAAGAATAAGCGCCATATGGAATAATTTATTGTACAAAGCTAAAACATGCTAAGCTTTTTCCGTTGCTAATTTGCGAACTTTGTAATTTTATAGGAATTTATGCAATCGAACCGACAATTGTTTTTGAGTCATGTAGCCCAAACTTCCACCCAACCCATTGGTATTGAGATGGTAAAAGCATCTGGTATCCATTTATGGGATATCGATGGAAAATCTTACTTAGACATGATCTCTGGATTTAGTGTATGTAATATTGGACATAGTCATCCTAAAGTGGTAAAAGCGGTGCAAGACCAGGCCGCCGAATACATGCATTTGATCGTGTATGGCGAATTCATTGAATCGCCACAAACTACTTATTCGAAATATTTGACGGAACAATTACCGGAGTCTTTAAACTGTGTCTATTTTACCAATAGCGGTGCAGAAGCCACTGAAGGTGCGATGAAGTTGGCGAAAAGGGTAACAGGAAAATCAAAAATCATATCATTTAAAAATGCCTATCATGGGAGTACACAAGGTGCATTGAGTGTGATGGGTGATGAGTATTGGAGAAATGCATTCAGACCATTATTGCCCGATATTTTTCATGTAGATTTTAATGAGCAGTCTGCCATTGATGCAATAGATAAAAACACAGCCTGTGTTATCTTAGAAACAGTGCAAGCCGAGAGCGGTATCATCAAACCGAATCGAGAATGGTTAAAAGCATTGAGAAAAAAATGTGATGAGTTATGCGTGTTATTGATCTTTGATGAAATTCAGGCGGGCTTTGGAAGAACGGGTTCATTATTCGCATTTGAACAATATGAGGTTGTTCCAGATATTTTATTATTAGGAAAAGCATTAGGCGGAGGGATGCCGTTGGGCGCATTTATTGCTGATAAAAGATTAATGTCAACATTAACTTCGAATCCGGTTTTAGGACATATTACCACATTTGGTGGCCATCCCGTTTCTTGTGCAGCAGGTAAAGCGGCATTGGAAGTTTTGTTGGATGGAAAATATATGGACACTGTTTTTGCTAAAGAAAAAATACTGATCGATCTGATCAAGCATCCTGCCATTGTATCGAGCAGAACTGCCGGTTTATGGATGTCATTACAATTTGCTACGCCTGATTTGAATCAGTCTATTGTTCATCAATGTGTAAAAAATGGGTTGATCACTGATTGGTTTTTATTTGCACCAGATCGTTTGCGCATTGCACCACCACTGATCATAACTGAATCAGAACTCAAAGAAATGTGTGCGATTATTTTGAGGAGTATTGATGAAGTGATCAACAAATAATTTTAAGAAATTTGCATTCTGCAAAATCTACTATAAAGCTGCTCGTATACAGGAATGATCTTACTGATATCAAATAAACAAGCTTGTTGATAAGCAGCCTCTTTCATCTTTGTTAATCTTTCTTCATCGCGAAGCAGATCGATCGCGAAATCACTCATGGATTTGGTATCACCCACATTGGCCATAAAACCTGTGATACCTTGATTGTTGATCTCTGCCAGACCTCCTGCATTGGTGCTAATTACAACAGCTTTTGCTGCCATTGCTTCTAAAGCCGCCAAACCAAAACTTTCATATTCAGAAGGCAATAAAAATACATCGCTTACAGCTAGGATGTCTTCCATCTGTTCTTGTTTACCTAAGAATCTGATATCTTCTTCAATACCTAAAGCGCGTGCTTGTTCTTCTGCAGCATGGCGTTCTGGTCCATCACCTACCATTAATAATTTAGCAGGCATGGCTTTGCGCACATTTGCAAAAATGGTAATAACATCATCAATCCTTTTTACTTTTCTAAAGTTGGATGCATGCATCAATATTTTTTCGCCATGTGGAGCTATCACTTTTCTGAAAGCGTCGATAGGTTTTTTATTAAATCTTGCTACATCAACAAAATTGTAAATAACATCGATCTCCTTTGTGATGGCAAAATTCTTGAATGTTTCTTCTCTTAGGTTTTCCGATACTGCAGTGATGGCATCGCTTTCGTTAATCGAAAAAGTTACTACAGGTTCGTACATTTTATCTTTTCCTACCAGTGTGATATCTGTTCCGTGTAAAGTTGTAATTACTGGTATGCTTCTTCCGGTTTTTTGTTTCACAATCTGCTTTGCCATATATGCAGCAGAAGCGTGAGGGATGGCATAGTGAACATGCAACAGATCCAAATCGTGATTCATGATTACATCCACCATCGTACTTGCCAATGCAACTTCGTAAGGAGGATAATCGAATAAAGGGTAGGTTGGTACTCTTACTTCGTGATAAAATATATTGGTATTAAACGTGTTTAATCGAACGGGTTGTTGGTAGGTAATAAAATGAACTTCATGTCCCTCATCGGCTAATGCCTTGCCGAGTTCGGTTGCCAAAACGCCACTTCCACCAAATGTGGGGTAGCAAACAATACCTATACGCATAATTCGTAGTTTATACTTGTGATTCTAATAGCCTATTAGGGTGCAAGTAACAATTATTTCTCCGTTAATAAAACCCCGTTCATACCATATTGTTCAAACACAACAAATGGTTAACTTTAACCCTCAACCACTACTAACAAATGAAAAGACTAATTGCTGTGATAGCACTATTGCCTTTACTGGCTATTGCACAGGACCATGATTCTGTGATGATTAAAAAGTTTTCGGATGAAATCCTTAGAAATGGAACTGCATACGACCTTCTTTACCAATTAACGAAACAAGTAGGCGGACGATTAGCTGGTTCTCCTCAGTTTGCTAAAGCAGAACTTTGGGGAAAGGCAACATTAGAACATATCGGCCCTGACGAAGTAATTATGCAAGAATGCATGCTGCCACATTGGATTCGAGGCGGTGCAGACAAAGCAGTAATTACCGAATTAAACAAAAAGAAAGTTTCACGCAGCCTAGATGTTTTGGCTCTTGGAAATTCTATGGGTAGTGAAGGAAAAACAATCACTGCCGAAGTGCTGATGGTTGCTGACTTTGATGAACTAGAAAGAAGAAAAGATGAAGTAAAAGGTAAGATCGTTTATTATAATTATGGATTCAATCCTACCAATATTATGCCGTTTGTTTCCTATGGCGAAGTAGGTATGTATAGAAGATCAGGTCCTAGTCGCGCCGCCAAGTATGGCGCTGTTGCGGTTATGATTCGCTCATTAACTGAATCTACTGCCAATGATCCGCATACTGGTGCTATGGCTTATACTGAGGGCATTGCTAAAATCCCTGCGGTTGCTGTTGGACCAAGAGATGCAGATTATCTCTGGAGTATTAAAACTGCTTATAAAGTATCCTTGAAAACAAATGGAACATTTCTTCCAGATACTATCGGACATAATGTTATTGCGGTTTTGAAGGGCTCAGAATTTCCTGATGAAATCATTACTATTGGTGGGCACTTAGATAGCTGGGATGTGAACGAAGGCGCGCATGATGATGGTGCTGGTATTGTTCATACTATTGAAGTTTTAAGGGCCATGAAAGCCATTGGTTATACACCTAAACACACCATACACTTTGTATTATTTGCCAATGAAGAAAATGGTTTAAGAGGCGGTTCGAAATATGCAGAAAAAGCAAAAGCCAATAATGAGAAACACATCTTCGCATTAGAAAGTGATGAGGGTGGATTTACACCAAGAGGATTTGGCTTTTCATTTAAAGACAAATCAAAATTGGCCAAAGTTCAAGCCTGGTTACCGCTATTAAGACCTTATGGAACAGACCGGATGATAGAAGGTGGTGGGGGTGCTGATATTGGTCCTTTGGCGGGTGCATTTGGCACACCTATGTCTGGCTTTATTCCTGACCCCCAACGCTACTTCGATTTGCACCATGCCCGAAGCGATGTTTTCGAAAACGTGAATAAACGCGAGTTGCTTTTGGGAGCAGTAAATATGGCGGGTTTAATTTATCTTGTAGATCAAAAAGGACTATAAAAAAATTATATGAAAAAAATACTTTGGATTTTCACAGCAATTATACTTTTTGCATTTGTGATATTTTTCTATTGGCGATTCTATTTTGTGTATGCCGAAGGAACTAAAGCCGGACAATTAAATACATTCCAACAAAAGGGCGTTCTCTTTAAAACCTATGAAGGAAAAATTATTCAGAGTGGTTTTAAGGTAAATGTTGAAAGTAATTATTTTGAATTTAGCGTAACAAGCGAATCTGTAGCTAAAAAATTATTAGAAAACTCGGGTAAAGAATTAGAGCTGCACTATAAAAGATATTTTGGAAGTCTGCCTTGGCGTGGAACTGAAAGTTATATTGTGGATAGCATTTATAATATACAGGGGGCTAATATTCAGATGGAGATTAAGCCGAAATAGGATTCTTTGAGAATTATTGTTTTAAGAGAGTCACCACCCCATCTGTTCGCTCAGTCGCTCCAGCCACCCCTCCATCCCGAGTGCTCG
>JBAXXT010000018.1:0-54069 GCA_037127755.1 Bacteroidota bacterium | reverse complement strand
TTTAATCTGGATGGTAGTATGATGTATATGACATTTGCAAGTATTGCCATTGCTCAGGCTTATAATATTCATTTAGATATTGGCACACAGTTTACCATGTTGATTGTGTTAATGCTCACTAGTAAAGGAATTGCAGGTGTGCCAAGAGCTTCTCTGGTAGTAGTTACTGCAACCTGCGCCATGTTTCATATACCACCAGAAGGTATTGCATTAATATTACCCATTGATCACTTTTGCGATATGTTCAGAACTGCCACCAATGTATTAGGAAATGCACTTGCCACAACTGTAGTTAGTAAATGGGAAAATTCATTAGAAAACCCAACTGCCACTATTTAAGTAATTTATATGATCTATAGTTTTTTGTTAGATGCTTTTCACTGGAGTCAGTTGTTACAACCTCAGTTTTATATAGAACACGGCGGCCTTTGGTTGATCTTATTTGTTGTATTTGCAGAGACAGGTCTTTTTGCCGGATTCTTTTTACCAGGGGATAGTCTATTATTTGTGGCGGGAATTTATAGTACCAATTTGGCGAATGAAGTATTTCCAACTGGTAATGAAATAATTGATTTAGTAGTATTGCTGATATTGATTTCTACTGCAGGTATTCTAGGAAATTCTTTGGGATATTGGTTCGGAAATAAAGTAGGGCCTGCCATGTATCATTGGAAGGAAAACCTTTTGTTTAAAAGACATTATTTAGAACAGGCACACGATTTCTATGAAAAACATGGCGGTGGTGCCATCATCGCAGCCAGGTTTATTCCTATAGTCAGAACATTTGCCCCCATCGTTGCAGGAATTGTACAGATGAATAAAAGTCGCTTTTTTGTTTATAATGTAATCGGTTCAGTAGCTTGGGTCTTTAGTATGTTAGTGGGTGGACATTATCTTCAAAAATGGATTCTTTCACAATTTGGTTTTGATTTAAAACTTCATTTAGAAATTATCGTTTTGGGTATTGTACTCATTACCACTGCCCCAGTTATATTCAAATTGATCTTCAATAAAAAGAAATCCGCTTAAATAAAAAAGATGACTGAAAAAAAATTCGGCATATTGTCTCTTCCAGTAATAGTTGCGGCACTCGGATATTTTGTAGATATCTACGATCTACTTCTTTTTACAATTGTAAAAAAATCAAGCATGTTAGGTGTGGGTGCCACAGATGCTACGCTATTATCCGAAAGCACCAGGGTTATTAATTGGCAAATGTTAGGATTACTTATTGGTGGAATTGTATGGGGTGTTTTAGGGGATAAAAAAGGAAGACTAAGTGTATTATTTGGTTCCATTATTTTGTATTCCATTGCAAATATTCTTACTGGTTATGTTCAAACAGTGGATCAGTATGCGGCTTGTAGATTTGTGGCAGGCCTGGGTTTAGCTGGTGAACTGGGTGCTGGTATTACCCTAGTGAGTGAAATTTTACCCAAGAATAAAAGAGGAATAGGAACATCCCTTGTAGCTGGTATTGGTTTATTTGGGGCAGTGTTTGCTTATTTCACGTATCAATTAACCCATGATTGGAGATTGTGTTATAAAATTGGAGGCGGACTAGGTGTTGGCTTATTATTGTTAAGAGTAAGTGTTTCTGAAAGCGGAATGTTCAAAGAGTTGTCGATGGATAAAAAAGTTAGTAGGGGAAACTTTTTTATGTTCTTTAATAACAAAAAGAGGTTTAAGAAATATGCGTTGGCAGTGCTTATAGGGTTGCCTACCTGGTATGTGATAGGGATACTGGTTAATCAAAGTGATCGTTTCGGAAAAGCAATGTTTGGGAGTACTACTATTGATTCCGGAAGGTCAATCATGTTTGCCTATACCGCCATTGCAATAGGAGATATTTTAATTGGATTTATTAGTCAGGCTTTTAAGAGCAGAAAAAAAGCTTTGCTTTTGTTTTATATTATTTGCATCATTTCACTATTTGTATTTTTCAGTTCTGTAAATAATTCAGATAATAGTATGTATGCTATTTGTGGCGTACTCGGTTTTAGTACTGGGTTTTGGGCAATTTTTGTAACGATGGGTGCGGAACAGTTTGGAACAAATTTAAGAGCAACTGCTGCTACTACTATTCCAAATGTGGTTAGGGGAATTTTACCCTTGATTAATATGTTATTCCTAGACCTTTTTCAAAAAACCTGGGGATGGGATATTATAAAAAGCGGGATGATTACTGGTGCCATTGTAATGACTATTACCATGATTGCTTATTACTTTACGGAGGAGACATTTAGCAAAGATTTGAATTATCTGGAGCCTGAAGAAATGCTGCCCTAGCGATTGGGTTATGTTTAAATTTGTTGCATGAAATTTTTGGTGATTCGTTTTTCTTCTATTGGGGATATTGTTCTTACAACTCCTGCTATTCGTTGTTTAAAGCAACAAGTGGATAATGCTGAAGTACATTTTCTTACCAAATATAATTTCAAAGCGGTAACTGAAGGAAATCCTTATATCGATAAATTCTTTTATTTTAAAGACAATTTATTATCTCTTATTAAAGATTTGAAATTAGAGGAATACGATTGTATCATTGACTTGCATCATAATTTTAGAACAAAAAGAATTGCCTGGGCATTGAATGTTAAAGTGCTGACTTATAACAAGGAGCGATATGAAAAATTTCTGCTGACGAAATTTCATATTAATAAAATGTCTGGCAGACATATCGTAGATCGTTGTTTGGACACCCTGCTTCCTCTTGCAGTAAAAAATGATGGGAAAGGAATGGATTATTTTATTCCGAATAACTGCGAAATTAAAATAGAAGATCTTCCAATGCCGCATATGGTTGGATATGTAGCCATTGTAATCGGCGCTTCTTACTATACAAAAAAATTACCTGTGCACAAATTGCAGGAGCTTTGTAAAAAATTAGATTACCCCATTATCCTTGTTGGCGGAAAAGAAGATTATAAAGAAGCCCAGGAAATTGCTTCAGTTGATTCCATTCGAATTTATAATGCATGCGGAAAATTTAAGCTACATGAATCGGCGGATCTGGTGCGTAAATCGAAACTAGTCATATCGCACGATACGGGTTTGCAATATATCGCCTGTGCTTTTAATAAACCTGTACTTGCTATCTGGGGAGGAACTTCCCCTTTGTTAGATGTGGAGCCTTATTATGCAAATGGTAATAAAGAGCGGTATCAAAACTTTTTGGTTGAGAAACTTTCCTGTCAGCCCTGTTCTAATTTTGGAACTAAAGCCTGTCCTAAAAAACACTTTAAATGTATGGAGGGTCAAAATATTGACGCTATTGTACTAGCTGCAAAATTGTATTATAATACATAAAAAAAGCAGGCTCAAAGAGCCCGCTTCTAACTTTATCGATTAGGTATCATTATTTACCGCCTTCTTTCTTCTCTTTTTTTTCTTTCTTCTCTACCTTTTCTTTTTTCTCTACTTTCTCTGCCTTCTCTTTCTTTTCTGCCTTTTCTACTTTTTCTTTTTTCTCTTCGTGCTTAGCTTCTTTTGCTTCTTTAGCTTCGTGCTTAGCTTCTTTTGCTTCGTGTTTAGCTTCTTTAGCTTCGTGTTTAGCTTCTTTTTTCTCTTGAGCCATAGCTGTCATACCTAGCATTAAAGCCATAGCGGATAAGAATAATGTTTTTTTCATGATAAGTCGTTTTTGATGATTTATGAATATTTATAAATGTATTGAATATAATGGTTAAAAAAAAGCCAATCCAAATTCCGAATTTTCGGTTTGGATTGGCTTTTTATATCAGTAGAAATACTATAAACTTTTCAATACTTCATTCATATTTCTAACAGCATCTGCACTTTTATTGAAAGCAGCTTGCTCTTCTTCGTTTAATTTGAAATCAAGAATTTTTTCCCATCCGTTTTTGCCAATCACAACAGGAACACCCAAACAGATGTCTTTTTGACCATATTCACCTTCTAAAGCAACGCAACAGGTAAACAATTTCTTCTCATCGCGTAAGATGCTTTCCACCAAAGCAGCTCCAGCAGCACCCGGTGCATACCAGGCTGATGTGCCAATTAATTTAGTTAAAGTAGCACCGCCTACCATGGTATCAGCAACAATTTGATCCTGCTGTTCTTTGGTAAGGAAATTGGTAACAGGAGCACTGTTCCAAGTTGCAAGACGGATTAGAGGAATCATGGTAGTATCTCCATGACCACCAACTACAACTGCATTTAAATCAGCAGGACTGCAACCTAAATGTTGACTCAATTGATATTTGAAACGGGCACTATCTAAAGTGCCACCCATTCCAATAATACGGTTTTTAGGTATGCCGGTTGATTGAAGCGCCAGGTATGTCATGGTATCCATTGGATTACTAATCACAATGATAATAGCGTCTGGAGAATATTTCAGGATATTTTCTGCTACACCTTTTACAATTCCTGCGTTGGTACCAATTAAATCTTCACGTGTCATTCCTGGTTTACGAGGGATGCCCGAAGTTATTACTACCACATCAGAACCTGCAGTTTTGCTGTAATCGTTAGTGCTACCACTGATACGTGTGTCAAAACCTAATAATGCAGATGTCTGCATCATATCCTGTGCTTTACCTTCTGCCAAACCCTCTTTGATATCGAGGATAACCAATTCCTGTGCTAATGCAGCACGGGCAATATTATCGGCACAGGTTGCACCTACGGCGCCAGCACCTACAACAGTAACTTTCATAAAAAAAGATATTTAGAGATTGAATAATTTTTTTAACGCGGTAAAGGTAGTACTTGCTAAATTCTTATAGATGATAAAAATCAACTAATTAAGTTTTAACACAGGGTATAATTCTTTCATTTCTGCACCACCTTCAAATGCCTTAATGAATAGATTGTTTTTATCATAAACTGCCACAAATGGAGTCATTTTAACTCTGTAAAAACTTGGGAGTTTATAATCCAGATCCCTTCCCATAAACATATTCGGGTATTTGCTGATCTCATATTTCACATAGAATTCTGAAATTTCAGGCATTGATTTATAACTTACCCAAAGAAAATTCACTTTTTTGAATTTGTCCATGTTTTTGATAATCTCTTTCATTTCGTGCTGACAATGTCCACAGTCGGGAGCAAAATAAATGATGATGGTATAGTCTTGTTTAGGTAGTTGTTCTTTTGAAAACCAGGTATTGTCGAGCCTCATTATTTTAAATGCAGGCATACGATTGTCCTTTTTATAAGGAGGGATGGTATCAAAAGGAGCTTGTGCATGCAATGTGATCGCACAAAATGTAATCATACAAAAAACAAGTAGTTTTTGTAACATAGTATTTTAATTTTCTAATTTGATTTTTTATTTGACAGTTCATTATTTGCATCAAGCATGCGCATTTGTTTCGCGTCTTGTAAAAACTCAGATGCGAAAATGAAGTCGTTCAATAATTTGTCATTACTAAAGATGATGTCTTTATTAGTTCCTTCCCATTGTTTTTGTCCATTATATAGATACACAATATGGTCCCCAATTTCCATCACACTATTCATATCATGTGTAATAACGATCGTAGTAATTTTGAATTCATCCGTTATTTCTTTGATGAGCTTATCAATGACCATAGCTGTTTGCGGATCCAATCCTGAATTTGGCTCATCGCAAAAAAGATATTTTGGATTCAACACAATGGATCGTGCAATACCTACTCTTTTCTTCATCCCGCCACTGATTTCGGATGGAAATTTTTTATGAGCATCTTGTAGATTTACACGATCAAGTACTTCATCCACACGATGCATTTTTTCGGCTTTGGTCCATCTTGTAAACATATCCAATGGGAACAATACATTTTGTTCCACTGTCATTGAATCAAATAAAGCAGTCCCCTGAAATAACATTCCAATTTGTTGACGTAATTGTTTGCGTGTATCATTATCCATCGAAAACATATCAACACCATCAAAGATAATTTCACCAGCATCTGGCTTAAACAAGCCTACCATACATTTAGTTAGAACAGTTTTACCGCTTCCACTGGTGCCTATGATAAGATTGCACTTTCCTGGTTCCATAACGGCACTGATGTCATTAAGGATAACTCTGTCGTTAAACTGTTTTACTATGTTTTTAATTTCGATCATGTGTATGCAAACTACATTTTTGTTCTATAACACGGCAATTTGGTTTCTTAACAAGTCGCTAAATTCATCCCTTTTTCTTATTAGAGATGCTTTGCCTGATACAACAAGTACTTCTGCTGGTTTATAGCGAGCATTATAATTGCTCGACATTTCAAAACCATATGCACCCGCATTATAAATAGCAAGAAGATCGCCTTCGCGCACTTCATGTAAATGTCGGTCTGTGCCAAATGTATCTGTTTCACAAATATTGCCTGTAATGGTGTAAGTTTTTATTGCAGCATTAGTGTTGCTAATATTGGCTATGCGGTGGTAAGCATCATACATCATCGGACGAATCAGATGATTCAACCCAGTGTCTACCCCTGCAAAAACAGTGTTCTGGGATGTTTTAAGCACGTTTACTTTGGTGATTAAGTACCCAGATTCACTCACCAAATATTTACCTGGTTCAAACCAACACTGAAACTTCTTTTGAAGTTTGTTTTCCAAATTAGTCAGGAAACCTTCAATTTCTTTTCCCAATTGTTTGATGTCTGTTTCATGGTCGCGGTCTTTATAAGCTACTTTAAATCCACCCCCAAGGTCTAGAAATTCCAACTCTTGAAAATGAGGGATCAAATCAAAAAACACTTCTGCTACTTTCATAAAAACAGAAACATCTTTGATCTCACTTCCAGTATGAATATGTAAACCGCGAATAAATAAGTCATGCGTTTTAACCAAATCTAAAATCTCATTCAATTGTTCAATTGGAATTCCAAATTTGCTATTGCTATGCCCGGTAGAGATTTTAAGATTACCACCTGCCATAATATTGGGGCGCAGACGAATTCCTACAGGATAACTATGCCCATATTTTTTTCCAAACTTTTCAAGGTTTGATAAGCTATCAATATTGATGTTAATACCTAAACCAACCGCTTCTTCAATTTCACTGAAGTCGATTCCATTGCTTGTGTAAAGAATGTTTTCCGGTTTAAAGCCAACATGCAAAGCAAGATGTGCTTCATTTACTGAACTACAATCAATAGAGCAACCAATGGAAAGAATATGTTTTAGAATATTGATATTCGTTAATGCCTTACTGGCATAGAAAAATCTAGTGTTAGAATCGGCAAAAGCGTTTTGCAAATTTCTAAATTGGGCCGTTATTTTATCGGCATTGTAAACGTATAATGGAGTTCCGTAAGTTTTAGCGATATCGCATAACAATTCAGGTGACAATTCTTGCTGCATCACGCGAAGATAATTGTCTTAGGCCATGGTCTAAAAAAATGCACTAATTATTCTGGTTTTTCTTCATCCCCTGCTTCTTCAGAGGGGTCTTTTGCTTCATCCTGATCGGCAGCATCTGAATTATTTTCAGTAGTAGGGGTATTTTCAAATGTGGGTGTTTCCTCGGGAATGATCAATTCTCCATCCTGGTTTACTGCAATAGTAGAAATGTTTTCAGTGGGAATTTCTTCTTCCAATGATTCATATCCAATATGTTCTGAAATAGGGAGATTTGTGAAGTCTTCGGGTCGGGTACCTTCTACTAATTGTTCTGCGAGAACTTCTCGAATTTTAGGAAGATCGGATGCGCTATTAATCCCAAAGTAGTCCATGAAGTTTTTAGATGTAGCATACACCAAGGGCTTTCCCGGTGAGTGTTCGTTTCTGCCACTGATTAAGATCAGTTCTTTTTCTAATAATTTTTGGATACTGTAATCGCTATTAACACCACGAATAGCTTCGATTTCGCCTTTTGTAATAGGTTGTTTATAGGCAATGATGGCCAAAGTTTCTAAAGCAGCATTGGACAATCTTTTTAGAAATTTATCGCCATTTAATTGTGCGATAGTTTTATGATATTCTTTTTTGGTAAGGAACTGCCAGCCACCGCCGCTTTCTTTTACTTCAAAAGGATAAAATTCTGAATCGTATTTTTCTTTGATGCCTTCCAATGCACTTTCTACTTGATCTAACATAATTCGCTCTTCTAAAAAGCCAAAGCTGTTATTGATTAGTTCAACAATGTCGAGCGATGTAAGTGGTTTGTCACTTGCAAAGATCAAGACTTCAATATGGGGTATAATGGTGCTAATTTCCAATGTCTGAATTTCTTTTGTGATTTGTAAGATAAGGATTTTGCATTATCCCTGCAATGCTGCGGCACCACTTACGATTTCTGTCAACTCAGTTGTAATAGCAGCCTGACGGGCGCGGTTATAACTAATTTTAAGAGATTTCAATAATTCATTCGCATTTTCACTTGCCTTGTCCATCGCCGTCATTCTTGCTCCATGTTCGCTTGCATTGCCATCTAATACTGCTTTGTATAATTGTGTATTCAGAATTTTAGGCATTAATTCTGCGATCAAAACTTCTACTTCTGGTTCAAATATGAAATCAGAATTTTTGTGTCCGGCAAGTTTTGCTACTTTAGGAATAGGTAAGAATTGCTCTGCTGCAAATACTTGTGTGGCAGCATTTTTGAATTCACTGTAAATGATTTCAATGGCATCGTATTCTTTATTTTCGAAAGCCTTCATCGCAGCTTGAGCTGCAGCTTGAACGGTTTCAAATTTAAGGTTTAAGAAAACATCTTTATAAGTATCATTTGTTTTAAATCCTGATTTGGTCAAGGCCTCAAATCCCTTCTTACCAATATTCCAGATATGTACATTCCCTTTTGATGCCTGATGGCTATATTTTTCTTCAATAGTTGATTTTGTTAACTTAACGATGTTTGCATTATAACCTCCACACAAACCTCGGTCGCTCGTTACCACTATTAACAACACATTTTCTACAGCTCTAACTTCAGCCAATTTTAAAGTAACGCCACCTTCAATGCTACTTACAATATTGCTAAGCATTTCCTGTAATTTTTTGGCGTAAGGGCGCATTTGAGTAATGCTATCTTGAGCACGACGTAATTTGGCAGCACTCACCATTTTCATGGCTTTGGTTATTTGCTGGGTGCTTTGAACACTCTTAATCCTACTACGTACTTCTTTTAATTGGCCTGCCATATCTTAAGTTTCAAGTTTCGGGTTTGTAATTACCGGATTGCATTCCCGGTTTTGGGTTGCAAAAGTAGCAGAAACACCCTGAAATTCCATCCTTTTCGTCAAAAATCACGGCTTGTGGAAAAAAATTGTCATTATAAAGTGTATCCTCCTTCCCGTTTTCACTTTTAAAGTGGTAAAACCAGTGCAACTCCATTTGCAGTAGTTGCCAGTTGAAGATTTCCTAAGTATTTATTTAGTAATTGACCATTCTGGCGGTGTTGTATATACTGAATAATGTCAAAGACCAGTAAAAAACTCCCTTGCAACACCAAACTCCCACCATAACCCTTGGTTTGGTCATTTAATTTATTAGTGCCCCTTTCTCTTAAATAAAGTCCCGTTGTGATATAACTTAGATCTAGTCCGGTATTGAGTAAAAGCAATGATTCTATCTTCTGTTGTTGGCGTAAATTCTGATAAAGGCTAAGCTTTTTATTCATCTCTTTACGTACTTCATATAGTCCGTATCCCGCAATCGCAAGGTTAACAATATTAAAATAGGCATTCATTTGATGGAAATAATGAGGTGATCCCTCTAAATTCCCAGCTGAAATACTGCCCTGAACCAAATTTGCGCCAGACCATGCTAAAAGAATAGTCATATTTGTTTTATTCAATATATTCCTCCTAAAAGCTACTGAATCTGGTATAGATAGAGGTTTTACACTATCTGTTATTACAATAGTGCTGTCAAACCGCTTTTTTAAAAGGTTGTCCTTTGTTTGGGTGTTGCTGGTATCAATTATTACTACCTGGGCGCTGCCAACAAGTGAAATCATGCATATAAAACAAAAAAAGAAGAGATGTTTCATGGGTATAAAAGTAAAGACAGAAAAAATAGATATGGATGGATGGAAGAAAATTTACAAAAGATTAGTCTTTTAGGAATTGATGGCTAATAGCCCTGCTCTATTTAAAATCTTTACCTTTATTCTCCTTTTGAAAAAAACTTGCTGACATTTTGACGAAAACCTTCAAATAGCATCGTTTTTGACTAAAAGAATTAAGTTCATAAAATCACAGATAAACGAATTATCCAATACTATTATATGTTGAAATTTATTTCTAAGTTGTTCGGGGGAAGTAAGAGCGAAAAAGATGTGCAATCTATTATGCCTATTATTCAGAAAGTAAGTACTTATTTTCAGGAGTTACAAGGACTTTCGAATGATGCATTAAGAACAAAAACGGTTGAGTTTAAAGGGCGTATCAAGGAACATCTGAAATCCATTGATGATATAATTGAAGGAAAAAATGCAGAAGCAGAAGCTTTACCTGTCAACGACATTCATGGAAGAGATACTATTTATCAGGAAGTAGATACATTAAAAAAAGAGCGCAATAAAAAAATTGAAGAAGCACTTGCTATTATTCAGGCAGAGGCTTTTGCAGTGGTGAAAGAAACAGCACGCAGATTCAAAGAAAACTCAGAACTGGTAAGTACAGCAACCGAGTTAGACAGAAATCTAAGTGTGAAAAAAGATTATATAAGAATTGAGGGGGATCAATCAATTTTCAAAAACACCTGGACAGCGGGTGGGGGTTCTGTTACCTGGAATATGGTGCATTATGATGTGCAGTTAATTGGGGGTAGTGTTTTGCATTCAGGAAAGATTGCAGAAATGGCAACGGGCGAAGGTAAAACCTTGGTGTCAACTTTGCCGGCCTACTTGAATGCGTTAGCAGGTGAAGGTGTACACATTGTTACAGTGAATGATTATTTAGCACGTAGAGATAGTGAATGGAACGGAACCATTTTTGAATATTTAGGAATTACTGTGGATTGTATTGATAAGCATGAGCCTAATAGCGAAGCTCGTCGCAATGCCTATCTAGCTGATATCACTTATGGTACCAATAATGAATTTGGTTTCGACTACTTACGAGATAATATGGTGCATACACCAGAAGAAATGGTGCAACGCAAACACCATTTTGCCATGGTGGATGAGGTGGATTCAGTATTAATTGATGATGCACGTACTCCTTTAATTATTAGTGGTCCGATTGGACATAATACAGGGGAGCAACAATTTTTCGATTTGAAGCCAAGAATTGAAAAGTTAGTTGATGCACAAAAAAGAGCAACCAATCAATTCCTGAATGAAGCCAAGAAAAAAATTACAGAAGGCAACGACGATCCTAAAGATGGAGGATTGGCCCTGTTTCGTGCGCACCGTGGATTACCTAAAAATAATGCTTTGATTAAATTTCTGAGCGAGCCCGGTATTCGTGTGAAATTGCAGAAAGCTGAAAATTATTATTTAGCAGATCAGAGCAGAGAAATGCCAATTGCAGATCAGGAATTGTTTTTCTATATCGATGAAAAAAATAACTCTGTTGAATTAACGGATAGAGGAATTGGTTTAATAACTGGAGCTGGAGAAGATCCAAACTTCTTTGTGATTCCTGATATCAGTGTTTCATTAGCAAATGTTGAACAGGAAGCATCATTAACTGCGGATGAAAAATTACATAATAAAGAAACGATCATCAACGATTATTCTGTTAAAGCAGATCGTATTCATACCGTTCAGCAATTATTAAAAGCTTACACGCTCTTTGATAAAGACATCGAGTATGTGGTGATGGAAGGTGCAGTAAAAATTGTGGATGAACAAACAGGTCGTATCCTCGATGGAAGAAGATATTCTGATGGATTGCACCAGGCAATTGAAGCAAAAGAAAATGTAAAGATTGAAGCAGCAACTCAAACATATGCTACCGTTACTTTGCAAAACTATTTCCGGATGTATCACAAGCTTTGCGGTATGACGGGTACTGCAGAAACGGAAGCGGCTGAGTTATGGGATATCTATAAATTAGATGTTGTTACGGTACCAACGAATGTGGTGGCCATCAGAAAAGATGAGCAGGATTTAGTGTTCAAAACCAAACGCGAAAAATTTGGTGCTGTAATTGATGAGATTGTAAAATTAAGAGAAGCAGGTAGACCGGTTCTTGTTGGTACCACTTCGGTTGAGGTAAGTGAATTGCTGAGTAGAATGTTACGTCAAAAACAAATTCCTCATAATGTTTTGAACGCGAAACAACATGCTCGTGAAGCACAAGTTGTTGCCGAAGCAGGTTTCGCAGGTGCAGTTACCATTGCAACTAACATGGCAGGACGAGGTACTGATATTAAGCTTGGACCAGGTGTGAAAGAATCTGGTGGCCTAGCAATTTTGGGTACAGAACGACATGAGTCGCGTCGTGTTGATCGTCAGTTAAGAGGTCGTGCTGGTCGTCAGGGTGATCCTGGATCTTCCCTATTCTTCATCTCGTTAGAAGATGATTTGATGCGTATGTTTGGAAGCGAGCGTATTGCAAAAGTGATGGACTTTGCTGGATACAAAGAAGGTGAAGTGATTCAGCATAGTATGATTACAAAATCCATTGAACGTGCACAGAAAAAAGTAGAAGAAAACAACTTCGGTATCCGTAAGCGTTTGTTGGAATATGATGATGTAATGAATAAGCAGCGTACTGTTATTTATAGCAAACGTAACCACGCTTTATTTGGTGAGCGTTTGGCATTAGATTTGGATAATGCTTTATATTCTGTAGCGGAAGGATTAATTAGTTCTTTCAAAGAACAAAATGATCATGAAGGTTTTAGACTAGCAGTTATCGTAAATTTTGGAATTGATTCTAGTATTACAGCTGATGAAATATCGAGGGGAAATGAAAATGTGCTAACAGAAAAATTGTATAATGAAGCGGTTGAAAATTACGAGCGTAAAAAAGCCAATCTAGCTGAACATAGCATACCTGTTTTCAAAAATATCAGGAGAGACCAGGGGGCACATATTGAAAATGTAATTGTTCCATTTACAGATGGACGTCGTGTGATTCAAGTGTTAGCGCCTTTGGATAAAACCTTGCAGACTGCAGGCGCTGAATTATTAAATGCACAAGAAAGAACCTGCACACTTGGTTTTATTGATGATGCATGGAAAGAACATTTGCGTGCCATGGACGACCTGAAACAGAGTGTTCAAACAGCTACTTACGAACAAAAAGATCCATTGGTGATTTATAAAATGGAAGCATTTGATCTATTCAAAAAAATGGATGGTGAAGTAAACCGTGAAATTGTTCAGTTCCTATGTCATTCAGCAATTCCTTTGAATGAAGGGGATACAGTGAAGGAAGGACGTCAGCAGAAAACGGACCTGAGTAAAATGAAAACTCAGAAAGAAGATATTGATCAGGCTCCCACAGAAAATGATTATTACGATCCCACTCCCGTAAAGCAACAACCTGTGCAGGTGGGTCCGAAAATTGGAAGAAATGATCCTTGTCCTTGTGGTAGTGGAAAGAAATTTAAATCTTGCCATGGCAAGGAAGCACAATAAAACAGAAGCGGTTAACACTGGCCTTTAGGCTAGTGCGCCAAACAACTATGTGAAAAGTAAAAGCCCTGCCCCTGAATACGGAGCAGGGCTTTTTATTGAATAGAGTTTGTTTCTTTAACTACCTTTGCTACTCAAAAGTATCGTATGAAATTGAACCAATATATCGACCATACTGTTCTGAAGCCCACTACTTTAATATCAGATATTGAAAAGCTTTGTGCGGAAGCAATAGAATATCAATTCGCTGCAGTTTGTGTTCCGCCAAATTTTGTAAAACAGGCAAAAGCTCTAACTCAGGGAACTTTCGTTAAAGTGGCAACAGTTATTGGTTTCCCTTTTGGATATTCTGCAGTGGAAGCAAAGATCGCAGAAATTGTTTTGTCCATGGTGGATGGTGCTGATGAGTTAGATGTAGTTTGTAATATATCAGCCATTAAAAACAAAGATTTTACCTATATCGCTAACGAGATAAATCATATCATGCCCATTATTAAAAGTAAGGGCAAAACAATTAAAGTAATAATTGAAAGTGGTGTTTTAACGGATGCAGAAATTATTGCTTGTTGTGATATTTATGGAGCAGCTGGTATTGATTATTTAAAAACTTCAACTGGATATGCCGATAAAGGGGCTAGTGTGGCTGCGGTTAAATTGTTTAGATTGCATTTACCGGAACATGTTCAGATTAAAGCATCTGGGGGTATTAGGGATTATGCATTTGCAAAAGAATTAGTGGATGCTGGTGCCACAAGGTTGGGTTGCAGTGCTGGTGTTGCTATCATAGAAGGAACTCCTGCAAGTGATTCCGGATATTAAATTTAACTTAGAGTAAGAACTTAAAATTCAAAATTCAAAATTCAAAAAATGTGGAAGGAATTTTTTGCCGCTAGTTTGTTTATGGGGTGTAGCTTTTTTTCTTCTGCAAGTATTATAAAAGATACTGTAATCGTTCATAAAGATGCGAGGATGGATGTTTTAACTGGTAAGCAAATTGTCGCGAATAAAAAAGCCTCATTACAAACTAGTTCTGGACAATATAAAGGATATCGGGTACAAGTAGTGAGTACTTCTAATAGGGATCAGGCTTTTAAGATTAAAGGAGAGTTATTGAGCCGTTTTCCTGATCAGAAATCATATGCCTTGTTTCAGTCGCCTAATTTTAAAGTAAGGATAGGCAATTTTTTAAAGAAAGCTGATGCAGAAAAGTTTAAATTACAATTGCAGAAATATTATACAACGGGCCTTTTTGTAATTGAAGATGCCATTGATTATACACCAACAAAAGAGGAAGAAGAACTATTACTTCAACAATAATTTTTAATGGAACTGAAACTTAGCATACTAGAGAGAGCGAAAAACTATTCTGAAAAATTTATTCAAATACGCAGGCATCTTCATGCGCATCCAGAACTCAGTTACCAGGAATTTGAAACAAGCAAATTTGTACAAAAGCAATTACAAGAAATGGGAATTGCTTTTGAAGTTATAGCAACAACTGGTGTACTTGGGATTATTAAAGGAAAAAATCCTGATTCAAGAGTGATTGCTTTGCGCGCGGATATGGATGCATTGCAAATTACGGAAGAGAATAAAGTAAGTTATTGTTCGCAAAATGTTGGTGTTATGCATGCTTGTGGGCATGATGTACATACTACTATATTATTAGGTGCGGCACAGATATTAAACGAACTGAAGGGTGAATGGGAGGGAACTATTAAATTGTTATTTCAGCCCGGCGAAGAAAAAAATCCCGGAGGAGCCAGCTATATGATACGGGATGGTGCATTAGAAAATCCTAAGCCAACTGGAATCATCGCATTACATGTTCATCCAGGCCTTGATTCTGGTAAACTTAGTTTTCGAAAAGGAAGAGTAATGGCAAGTGCGGATGAAATATATATGACCATTAGTGGTAAAGGCGGCCACGCTGCTGCACCGCATCTTACTGCTGATACTATTTTAATTGCTTCGCAGTTAATTGTGAGTTTGCAACAAATTATTTCCAGAAATAATAATCCGCTTTCACCTTCTGTATTGTCTATCTGTTCCATACAAGGAGGGCATACAACGAATGTAATTCCAACTGAAGTTAAGTTGAAAGGAACTTTTCGTGCGATGGATGAAACATGGAGATTTAAAGCCCATGAATTGATCCGTAAACAAGCTATGGGTTTAGTGGAATCTATGGGTGGAACCTTGGATTTACTGATTGACGTTGGTTATCCAACTGTAGATAATGACCCTGCATTCACAGATAAAAACTGGGATTTAGCAAATGTTTATTTGGGGAAAGAAAATGTGCAGGAAACAGAAGTGCGCATGGGTGCCGAAGACTTTGGATACTATTCACAAAAAATACCAGGATGTTTTTTTCGTCTTGGAGTTCGAAATGAGGAAAAGGGAATTATAAATAATGTGCATACACCACAATTTGATATTGATGAAAGTGCCATTGAAATAGGTATAGGTGTGATGGCATGGCTAGGTGCAAAATCTAGCTGTTAAAAATTTAATATGTCGAAACAAACAGATTTAAGAAGAGAGCAAGCTTTGGAATACCATGCAAATGGAAGGCCAGGTAAAATAGAAGTAGTTCCTACAAAAGAAGCAAAGACTCAAAGGGATTTGAGTTTAGCTTATAGCCCTGGTGTGGCAGAACCTTGCAAAGAAATATTTAATAATATTGAAGATGTTTATAAGTATACTGCTAAAGGAAACTTAGTAGGTGTAATTAGTAATGGTACAGCTGTATTAGGGTTGGGCGATATTGGTCCGGATGCTAGTAAACCTGTGATGGAAGGTAAAGCGGTATTGTTTAAAATTTTCGCGGATATTGATGTATTCGATATTGAGATCAATGAAAAAGATCCGGAAAAATTTGTACAAATAGTTAAGGCGCTGGAACCTACATTTGGTGGTATTAATTTAGAAGATATCAAAGCTCCTGAATGCTTTTATATAGAACAGCAACTAAAGGAGCAGATGAATATTCCTGTGATGCACGATGATCAGCACGGTACTGCCATCATCAGCAGCGCTGCTATGTTGAATGCTTTGGAGTTACAAAAAAAGAAAATTGATAGAGTGCACTTTGTAATAAACGGAGCTGGTGCGGCAGCTATGGCCTGCATACAATTATATGTGGCTTTAGGTGCAAGGTATGAGCACTTTATTTTGTTTGATAAAGATGGTGTATTGCATGAAGGAAGAACAGACCTTGGACCCATCAGACAAAAATTTGCAGTTAAAAAATCAGATTGGACCTTAGAGACTGCCATGAAAGATGCGGATGTATTTTTAGGATTAAGCGTGGGTAATGTGGTAACGAAAGATATGGTTCGTTCTATGGCAAAGAATCCAATTGTTTTTGCCATGGCAAATCCTGATCCTGAAATTTCCTATCCTGATGCAGCAAGTGTAAGAAAGGATATTATTATGGCTACAGGTCGTACAGATTATCCTAATCAGGTGAATAATGTGTTGGGCTTTCCTTATATTTTTAGAGGTGCGCTGGATGTGAGAGCAAAACAAATTAATGAGGCAATGAAACTCGCTGCTGTAAGGGCTTTGGCTGATCTTGCAAAAACAGCAGTTCCAGATATTGTAAATATGGCGTATAACCAGCAGAACATGAGTTTTGGTCCAGAGTACATCATTCCAAAACCATTAGATCCACGCTTATTATCCACAGTTGCCCCTGCTGTTGCAAAAGCAGCCATTGAATCTGGAGTGGCACAAAAAACGATTGATAATTGGGATGCATATGCGGTGGAATTGAATAAACGATTAGGATTGGATAATCAGTTAATGAGGGTGATTGGAAATAAGGCTAGAAAGGGACCAAAACGATTGGTATTTGCCGAAGCAGACAATCAGAAAATTTTAAAAGCTGCAAGTATTGTATACGATGAAGGTTTGGCTTATCCAATATTATTAGGTGATCCCGAAAAGATTCAACAGATCGCTGAACAGAATAATATCGACTTATCTGATATTCCAATTATTGATCCAAGGAACGATGAAAATGAAGCTAAGCGGCTACAATATGCGGAACTGTTTTTTAAGAAACGTCAGCGTAGGGGGGTGAATTATTATGAAAGCACCAAGCTGATGAAAGACCGAAATCATTATGGTTGTATGATGGTGGAAACAGGGGATGCAGATGCAATGTTATCGGGACTCACAAAAAACTATGCAGAAGCCATTCGACCAGCGTTACAAATTATCGGAACAGAAGAAGGAGTTAAGAAGATTGCTGGAATGTATTTGCTACTTACAAAAAGAGGTCCATTATTTCTTGCCGATACAACCGTAAACTTTAATCCTACTGCTGAAGAATTAGCAGATATCACCATGATGGTGGCAAAAGAAGTACGCAACTTCAACTTAACACCACGTATTGCCATGTTAAGTTATAGCAATTTTGGAAGTAGTGATTCTCCAGAAGCCCGCTTGGTTGCACAGGCTACTAAAATATTGAAACAACGAAATCCTTCATTGATTGTGGATGGTGAAATGCAGGGTAGTTTGGCTTTTAATAAGGAAATTTTGAAAGATAATTATCCATTTAGTGAATTGGTAGATGAAGAAGTAAACGTATTAATATTCCCTAATCTTACTTCTGGTAATGTAACTTACAATTTATTAAAAGAGATTGGAGGTGCAGATGCGATTGGCCCCATATTGTTAGGATTAAATAAGCCTGTTCACGTATTACAATTAGGAAGTAGTGTGAGAAATATTATCAACATGGCAATCGTGGCAGTTGTTGATGCACAGTTGAAATGTAAGGGCGATATCAATGAGGTTGTGCAGACTAGTAGTTGGTGGAAGCGTTTAAAGAAAAAGAATAATTAAAGGAAAAATATAAATTAGCAGAATGACATTTTTTACGCATTTTGGTTCCTATTTGCTCATGTTGAAAGGGATGTTTACCAAGCCCGAAAACTGGCGCATGTATTGGAAAGAATTCATGCATCAATGTGTTGAAATTGGTATTGGTGCATTACCAATTGTGGTAATTATCTCAATTTTTTTAGGTGCTGTAACTACAGTACAAACAGCATATCAGTTAGTGAGCCCATTAGTTCCAGCTTCCACTATTGCACAGATTGTGCGGGATAGTATGATATTGGAATTGTCCCCAACGGTTTTAAGTATCGTTTTGGCAGGAGTGGTAGGTAGTAAGATTGCAAGTGAGTTAGGAAATATGCGGATCAGTGAACAAATTGATGCATTGGAAATCATGGGGATCAATTCAAAAAGTTATTTAATATTCCCCAAAATTTTAGCAGCACTTGTAGTAATTCCTTGTCTGATTGTGATCTCTGCAGTCTTAGGTATTTGGGGTGGTAGGATGGCAGGATCTATGTCGGGTATTTTAGCAACAGATATATTTGATACAGGCTTAAGAAAAAATTTGAATTTGTACAATATAAATTTCTCGATGTATAAGGCATACACTTTTGCATTCATACTTAGTTCTGTACCAGCTTATTTTGGGTACAATGTAAAAGGAGGTGCACTTGAAATTGGACGTGCTAGTACTTCCGCTGTTGTTGTAAGTTGTATTTTAATTCTAGTTGCAGATTATGCATTAGCGGCCATATTGTTATAGACAAAATAAACTTTTTAAAAGTGAATCCTCAATTTCCTAAATTTCAAAAAATAATTCTTCATCCTATCAAGTTTTGGTTTTTTCTTTTACAGAAATTACCAGCAGCTTGGATTGCGGGACTAAGAATGAAAAAATTTGAAGCAGAAGTAGCAACTGTTACGGTATCGTATAAATGGTTAAATCAAAATCCATTTAAGTCCATGTACTTTGCTGTACAATCAATGGCTGCTGAAATGAGTACAGGTATGTTGGCTTTTGGTCAAATATTTGAAAGAAACCCTTCTATAAGTATGTTGGTTGTTGGCATGGAAGCTAAGTTTCATAAAAAAGCAATTGATAAAATTACCTTTACATGTAGCGATGGAGTTTTGATTGCGCATGCTATTGAAGAAACCATTCGTTCTGGTGAGGGACAAACTATTAAATGTTATTCAGTGGGTAAAAATGAAACGGAAGAAATTGTTTCTGAGTTTTGGTTTACCTGGAGTTTTAAAGCCAAAATTAAATAAGGTTCAATTCACGTAGTTTAAATTTCCGATTCAGTCGGTAGGAGGAATGAAAATGAAAATTGCATTTCATGGAGCTGCTAGAACAGTTACGGGTTCCAAACATTTAATTACACTTAAGTCGGGTATTAAAATATTATTAGACTGTGGAATGTTTCAAGGTATGGGCAAAGAGACAGACGGTATGAATCGAGATTTCGGGTTTGTAGCTTCGGAAGTTGATGTAATGATTCTATCACATGCCCATATTGATCATTCTGGCTTGATACCAAAACTAGTGAGTGAGGGGTTTGCAGGTAAAATTTATTGTACACCAGCCACAAAAGAATTGGCAGCAATACTTTTAGAAGATTCTGCAGAGATTCAACGTTCGGATACCAAATTCATCAATAAACGCAGATTAAAGCAAGGGCTTCCCCTCTACGAGCCATTATATTCTGTAGATGATGTAACGATTGCAATCAAGGCATTTGAAACAGTGGATTATGATCAATGGAAAACAGTATTACCTGGAATTGAAGTGATGTTTACAGACGCGGGTCATATTATTGGAAGTGCAGCAGTTAACTTAAAAATCTCCGATAACAATGAGCTTACAAGAATTTGTTTCAGTGGAGATGTGGGAAGATATCGCGACGTAATTTTAAGATCTCCTTCTGCTTTCCCGCAAGCTGATTACTTATTGTTAGAAAGCACTTACGGAAACAAATTACACGATGAAGTTTACAGTACTCCGGATAATTTATTGAAATGGATTCAGCATACTTGTACTGTGAAAAAAGGAAAACTTATTATTCCTGCTTTTAGTGTGGGTAGAACCCAAGAAATATTATACGATTTAAATCAGCTTTCGCTAGAAAAGAAGTTGCCTAAAATTCCTATTTATGTGGATAGTCCGTTGAGTAGAGAGGCTACTCAAATGATCAAAAATTATCCCCAATATTTTAATAGTAGGATTAGAAAAGTAATGGAAAGTGATGATGATCCATTTGACTTTGAAGGACTCAGCTATATAAAAACGGTTGACGAAAGTAAAAACCTAAATTTTTTAGAAAAGCCCTGTGTAATCATTTCTGCGAGTGGTATGGCAGATGCCGGAAGGGTGAAGCACCATATCATGAATAATATAAGTGGTGCACAGAATACTATTTTAATGGTGGGATATTGTGAACCCCGTTCTCTTGGGGGAAGGCTTTCAAATGGTGATAAAGTAGTTAGGATATTTGGTGAAGAATTTGATGTGGTGGCGGAAGTTGGATCATTAAGAAGTATGAGCGCTCATGGAGATTATGATGATTTATGTCAATTCATCAGTTGCCAGGATGTTACCCAAATTAAAACCCTTTTCTTGGTTCATGGAGAATATGATGTTCAACAAGATTTCGCAAAGAGACTAGAGCGGAAAGGTTTTAAAGATGTGCAGATCCCTGATTTGCATGAAGAAAAAAATCTTATCTAAATTTTTAAAAAGAATGTAAGCGATATGTAGAGATACATATCGCTTACTATATTATTGCGCAACTTATAAATTATTATGGATGCCCCTTCCCACAAAAGCTTTTTTATTTGATTTGAATGGAACTATGATTGATGATATGCAGTTTCATTGCAAAGCATGGTTTAATATACTGAATGAAGATCTTGGAGCCAATCTTAGTTGGGAACAGGTGAAAGAACAGATGTATGGGAAAAACACGGAACTCCTGATTCGTGTTTTTGGGAAAGACCATTTTACTAAAGAAGAAATGGATAGGCTTTCTGTTGAAAAAGAAAAAAGATATCAGGCAGAATATCGTCCGCTATTAAAATTGATAGATGGACTTGATGATTTTTTAGTAGAAGCAAAGCATGAGGGTATTAAAATGGGAATAGGATCTGCTGCTATACCATTCAATATCAATTTTGTTTTAGATGGATTAAATCTTCGACATTATTTTACTTCCATTGTAAGTGCAGATGATGTGGTTGAAAGCAAGCCTGATCCGGAGACCTATTTAAAAGGTGCTGCAGAATTGGGTGTATTAGCCGAAGAATGTATTGTATTTGAAGATGCCCCCAAAGGTGTGGAAGCGGCTAAAAGAGCTGGGATGAAAGCCGTTGTTTTAACTACGATGCATGAAGCACATGAGTTTTCGGAATATGATAATATTATTTGTTTTATAAAAGATTATCACGATTTAGTTTTTAGTAATCTGATTCAATAGTATTGTAAAGAAAAAAAAGCCCCGCCTTAATACATCAAGACGGGGCTTTTTTTTGGAAGAGCTGATAAATTACCAAAACTTCACATACAATGCAGTTATAATAAATAACATGATTACTATTAATACAGTTGTTGAAGGAGCTAGCTTAAACATAGATTTATCCAATTCGAATGCCTTAGGATTAATTTTAGGTCCAGCCAAACTTACTCCTATCATTGCAATCATGGTAAATAAGAAAGACAATCCCATACAAATATGGAATGGTATTTCAAAACCACCTTTGCCATTTGGATAAGCAGTATATAATAATGTTTCATTTCCAAAAAGACCTGGAGCGAACTCATTAAATAAAACAGATAATAAGAAACCAGTTAAAAGACCTACGATAGCCGCTGAGCCTGTTGTGCGTTTCCAAAACATTCCTAAGAAGAACATGGCAAACACACCCGGGCTAATAAAACCAGTATACTTTTGGATATAGGTAAATCCACCAACTCCCCCTATTCCTAGTAAGTCGTTCCAAGTAAACAATACTGCCAATATCATGGCTGCAAATACTGCGAAGCGTCCTATGAAAACTTGACTTTTTTCATTGGCCTCTTTCTGAATATATTTCTTATGAATATCCAACGTATAAATAGTTGAAATACTATTTACTTTACCGGCGAGTGATGCCACAATAGCAGCAGTAAGTGCCGCAACGGATAAGCCTTTTAAACCAGTAGGTAAGAAAGTAAGTACTGCAGAATATGCCCCATCTTTACCACCCACTAGTTGTGGTAAATGACCTGATTTATATAAAACAAAAGCTGCAATACCTGGTAGCATTACGATCAATGGCATCATCAGTTTTAGAAAACCCGCAAATAAAATACCTGTTCTGGCTGTTTGCAAATCTGCTCCTAATGCGCGTTGTGTGATATATTGGTTACAACCCCAATAGTTAAGATTGATAATCCAAATACCAGCAGCATACGAAAGTATACCTGGGAATGTGATGTATTTATCTATATCATTTTGAGAAGATGCCGCATTTGGTTTTGGTATGATCATTTTAAAATGCTCAGGTGCTTCTCTCAACAAAACTTTAAATCCTGCAATTGCATTTTCACCCACACCAAAATAAGCGCCTACAGTTGTTAATGCGATATAGGTTGTAACTAGCCCACCAATTATTAAAACCGCCACTTGAATAACGTCTGTGTATGCAACCACTTTCATTCCACCTAAAGAAATCAATAAAGCAAAAATAGAAAGGCCAATCATTATTATATGCAAGTATCCGCCACCTGCGATACCATTAATTGCTACTGCACCTAAATAAAGTATAGAAGTGAGGTTTACAAATACATAAAGAAATAACCAAAACACAGCCATGATCAAGGCAGTAGATTCGTTATACCTGGTTTTTAAAAACTGAGGCATAGTGTATATCTTGTTCTTTAAATAAACAGGGATAAACCAAATTGCAATAATGATCAATGCAACAGCTGCAAGCCATTCGTAAGCAGCAACAGCAATACCTAAGAAAAATCCCTCACCACTCATGCCAATAAATTGTTCAGCAGAAATGTTTGATGCTATTAGCGAAGCTCCAATCGCCCACCAGGTAAGCGTACCCTCAGCCAGGAAATAAGCTTTTGCATCATGTTCGTTTTTTTTGCGTTTTCGATAGATGCTGTAACCATAACCGGCTACAATTATGAAGTAAATTATAAACACCAAGTAATCAGCAAAGGCAAGGTTTTTGTTCATCGTTTTGTTTTGAAAATTTGTGGGTAATTTAATTATTTATAGGCGATTTCGTTCCAGCGTAATTCGTTTTTAAACTGATAGATTTTTGTTTCCTTTCCTATCAGTAAATATTCAATTCCTGCCATTTCTGCAAAGTCTTCCATATGATCTGCACTGAGACTCTGACTATAGCAAGTATGGTGAGCGCCACCGGCAAGGATCCATGCGGCACAACCAGTATGCATATTTGGATAAGGTTTCCATAAAACACGTGCTACTGGGAGTTTTGGTAAAGGATTAAATGAGCTAACAGCCATTACTTCGTTTACCAATAATCTAAACCTATTACCCATATCAACTATGGATGCATTAATAGCGGGGCCGGGACCAGAATTAAAAACCAATCTAACTGGGTCGGCTTTACCACCAATACCTAATGGATGTATTTCACAACTTGGTTTTGCATCAGATATAGACTCACATATTTCTAACATATGTGCACCAAGTACCATTCGGTTATCAGGATTAAAATGGTAGGTATAATCTTCCATAAAGGATGAGCCACCTTTTAATCCGCTGCCCATCACTTTCATGGCTCTAACAAGTGCTGCTGTTTTCCAATCTCCTTCACCTGCAAAACCATATCCTTTTGTCATCAATCTTTGCGCTGCAATACCTGGCAATTGTACTAATCCATGCAGGTCTTCAAAAGTTGTTGTGAACCCTTTGAAGTTTCCATTTACTAGAAAAGTTTCGATTCCAATTTCAATCCTTGCAGCTTCTCTGAGCGACTGATGTTGCGATCCGCCGGGTTGTAAAGCATCAACCAGGGTATATTCTTCTTCATATACTGCAACAAGCGCATCAATTTCTTTTTCACTAACCTTGTTCATTACTGCTACTAAATCTCCTACACCATAGGTATTCACAGAATATCCAAACTTCATTTCAGCTTCAACTTTGTCGCCTTCTGTTACTGCCACATATCTCATATTGTCGCCAAAGCGTACAAATTTTGCTCCCTGCCAATCATGCCATCCCGCAGCAGCACGCATCCAACTATTTATTTTAGATAAGGATTCACTATCCTGCCAGTGACCAACTACTACTTTTCTATTCATTCTCATCCGCGTCATCATAAAACCAAATTCTCGATCGCCATGTGCGCTTTGATTTAGATTCATGAAGTCCATATCAATTGTCGACCATGGAATGTCTCTGTTGAATTGTGTATGAAAATGTAACAATGGTTTATGTAGGATCTTTAATCCATTGATCCACATTTTAGCCGGTGAAAATGTATGCATCCAAGTAATTACACCTATGCAGTTTTCTGAATTATTTGCATCCTGGAATGTTTCAAATATTTCTTCAGCCGATTTAACTATTGGCTTGTAAACAACAGTCACAGGAATTTGATCTACTTCATTTAAATACGAGGCAATTGTTTTTGAGTTCTCAGCTACTTTTTGTAATGTTTCCTCACCATACAAACTTTGGCTTCCTGTGATGAACCAGACTTCGAGTTTTTTTAAATTAATCATTGGCTTTGCTTTCGTTATTGTTCTTTATTATTTGGTAATGATTTCTGTGGCAGTTATTTTTTCCGGAATCCAAACTGTCATCTCTCCCTTTCCTCTATTTGCCCAAGCGTAATAGGGGATAGCAGTAAATGGTTTTGATTGAGTTTTAATTTCAAGTCCATTGGCACTAATTTCAATTTGTGAAGCCTGAGATTTTAAAACCATCACGCCATTCAAAAGTTTTGGATGGAAGTAAGAACTGAATGATGCCGTTTTTGGAAGAATGATATTTGAAGTATTTCCAGCATTATCTATCCATTCTGCACAATACATCAAGGGTCCTCTTTGAATGGAGGTTTTTCCAATATTATCTTTTATTAAACTGTCTGAAACTACTCTTCTTGTCTCCATAGGTAGTTCTACTTCGATCTGATCATTTTTATTCCATACTCTTTTCAAAATGGCATAACCATTTTGAATTTGAAATTCAGCAGGTTTCCCATTCACACGAATCGTAAATATGGCATTGGAATGATTACTGAAATGGTAGAGATTATTAGGGATCGCAGTATTAGTGGCCCATCCGGGGATGCGAATTTGTACATTAAAGGTATTGGCTTGCTCTGTAAGGATTGTGAACTTTAAATTTCCATTCCAAGGATAATTATTCTCCTGAGTGATTTGAATATTTTGATTGTTTACCTGCAATGATGCAGTTCCTGCAATAAACAGATTCACATAAATGATATCTTTTTTTTGCGCATAGATATAACCAGGAATTGATGGCATGAGACGAGCAATATTGGTAGGGCAGCAAGAACATTCAAACCAACCAGATCGTCCAACTTCCATATCAGGATGCTGTAAATAATGTTGAATTTGCATGGCATTTGTATAAAAAAAAGATTTGCCATCCAAGCCTACCCCTGAAAGAAAACCATTGTACAGAATTTTCTCAAGGACATCAATATATTGCGCATCGCCATGCAATAAAAACATTCTTTGATTAAAATAAATATTGGCGATTGCGGCACATGTTTCATTATATGCGGTGGCATTCGGTAATTCATAATTTGCTCCAAACCTTTCGCCATCGCCGATGGCTCCTACGCCACCCTGAACATACATTTTCTTGCCGGTCTCGTTATTCCAGATTCTGTCAACTGCAGCTAACATGTCTTTATCTTCAGTGAGTGCTGCAATATCTGCCATTGCAGCATATAGATAGCCTGCTCTTACTGCATGCCCTTCTGCTTCCTGCTGTTGTTTTACTGGAATATCATCTTGCCAGTAGGCTCCATTTTTAAAAGGATCTTTATTTTTGGCATCATAACCTTTAAAATTTCCTCTCTCTTCAATGAAAAATTTTGCTGTGTTTAAGTATTCAGGTTTTCCCGTGATGCGGTATAATTTCACCAACCCCATTTCAATAATTTCATGACCTGGGGCTACATGACGTTTATCGGTACCAAATACAGAGCAAACTAAGTCCGCATTTTTTAAAGCAATATTTAAAAGAGAAGTCTTTTTAGTAGCAAGGTAGTGAGCGGCTGCAGCTTCATACAAATGACCGGCGTTATATAATTCATGACTATGCTCTCTTTCTTTTTCCCATCTTTCTTTTCCAAAAAAAGGATTCACATTTACTTTATCAATTGTTCGGGCAGTGTATAAATATCCATCCGGTTCTTGTGCATTTGCAATGATATGAATCATGGAATCAACATAAGCGTCTAGTTTCGCATCATAGTGCATTGCCAAGGAAAACGAAGCGCCTTCAATTGTTTTATAAATATCAGTATCATCAAAGGGATAACGGGTGCAGAATTTTCCTGATTTTGTGGCGGCCATTAAAAAGTTGTTCACCCGGCCTGTACTTTCACATCTTGCAAAAGAAGCTGGTATTGTTACTAATCTATTTGTTTCTATACGGGGCATCCAAAAACGATCTTGTAATTTTACTTTCGTAAAATCCAATGCCTGTATAGGATAATCCTTTTGTTGCGCATTTGCAACAAGCATTATCGTAAAAGAAATAAAAAGAATAAATGCTTTCATGCCGATAATTGTGATTTCAAAATATTATTGACCGTAATAAGCTTTAGGTCCGTGTTTACGTTCAAAATGTTTTTTTATTAATGACTCTTTTAATCGGGGAGCATTTACATTAATCTGTTCCGTTAAATAGGCCATTCTTGCCAGTTCTTCTAATACTGCCGCATTATACACTGCTTTGCTTGCTGTATTGCCCCAAGTAAATGGAGCATGGTTTCCAACCAGTATCATTTCAACTTCTTTATAGCTCAATCCAATTTCTTTAAAATGTTGCATGATTTGTAACCCAGTTTCGTATTCATAATCTCCTTCAATCATCTCATCAGTCATGGGTGCAGCACAAGGAATATCAATTGTTAAATGATCGGCATGTGTGGTACCATAAATAGGAATAGGTCTTTGTGATTGAGCCCAGGCTGTGGCATAAGTAGAATGAGTATGAACAATGCTTTTGATTTCTTCCCAGTGCTTATATAAAACGGCATGAGTTTTCGTGTCTGAAGATGGTCGTAAATTTCCTGCAATGATCTCACCATTAAAGTCTACGATCACCATTTTTTCTGGTGATAATTCATCATAAGGAATTCCACTTGGTTTAATGGCAAATACATTTAACTCACGATCTGCCACACTCACATTCCCAAATGTAAACAATACCAAACCCAGTTTTGGTAACTGCATATTGGCATAGTATGCTTCCTGTTTTATTTTTTCAAATTGTTTCATACTCTTAGTAGTTTGATTCTAAAAAGGCACCCAATTTTTTATACTGCTCCATTCTTTGTTTATAAAATTCTGTATTTGATTCATTGGGATAATAAGTAGTGTCAAAACCCTGACCCATCGCAACCATTGCATCATCTACTTTATCGTATTCACCAGCCGCAGTTGCAGCAAACATAGCAGCACCAAGGGCACAGGTTTGTTCACTTTTATGAATTCGAATGGGCATATTCATCACATCACTCATCACTTGCATAATATAGGGTGATTTTTTTGCAACTCCCCCTAAACCAATTAAGCCTTTAATGGGAACGCCTTCTTCGTTAAATCGATCCACAATGGCTTTTGCACCAAAGCAGGTAGATTCAACAATGGTTTTGAAAAGCATCACTGCGTCGGTAGAAAGATTTAGCCCGATGATTCCACTTTTCAATAATTGATTCGCATCGGGAGTCCTTCTTCCATTTAACCAATCAGTTGCAATTGGGTCGGAAAGCGTTAAGGGTAATTCATTTGCCTTTCTGCTTAGCTCGGCTATGAATTGAGTAGAAAGTTCGTCTATAAGTTTTGAGATAGTTTCTTCGTCAGTAATTTTTGTTTTTGAAAGAATTTCGATCACTGGAGCAAGAATCATTTTCTTCAACCATGCGTAGCTATCGCCAAATGCAGATTGACCAGCTTCTAAACCAATCATACCAGGAATCACAGATCCATCTACCTGGCCACAAATTCCTTTCACCAAAGTATCTCCAATAATTTCTTTTGGAGCAACAAGCATATCACAAGTAGAAGTACCCATTACTTTACTTAAATGAAAAGGTTCAATCTGTCCACCTACCGCACCCATATGCGCATCAAAAGCACCCACAGCAACAATGGTTTCAATGGGTAACCCTAATGCAGCAGCCCACTCATCCGATAAATGTCCCGCTGATTTATCGGAAGTATACACATCCTTTCCCAATCTTTCTACATGTCCATCTAATAAAGGGTCTAAGGAAGAAAAAAAATCGTTCGGCGGATATCCTTCAAAATTGGCGGACCATAAACCTTTATGTCCTGCTGCACAAACACTTCTTTTGATGAGTGTTGCATCATTTTGCCCAGTTAATAAAAATGGAATCCAATCGCAGTGTTCTACCCAAGTATAACAGGCTTTTCTTACAGTTTCATCAACCCTCAGGATATGTAATAATTTTGCCCAAAACCATTCGGATGAATAAATTCCGCCTACATATTGTAAATAATTGATGGGAAATTTTTTGGCATGCTGATTAATAGAGGCAGCTTCAGCAACCGAAGTATGGTCTTTCCATAAAACAAACATAGCATTTGGGTTCTCTTCAAATGCTGGAAGTAATGCAAGTGGCTGGCCTTTTCTGTCAACTGCTACAGGACTACTTCCTGTAGTATCAACACCAATCGCTTTTACTGCCAAAGCAATTTCAGTTCCTGCTGCTTCCACACAAGCTTTTATAGTATGTTGTAATCCATCGATATAATCCCGGGGATGTTGACGAAACTGGTTTTTTGCAGGGTTACAAAATTTACCTTCTTTCCATTTTGGATAATAAAATACAGATGAACTAATTTCTACACCATTACTACTGTCAACCAATATTGATCTAACCGAGTCTGTGCCAAAATCAACTCCTATTACATATGTATTTTTAGTCATGATACAAGTAGCATCTAATTCACATTTGTTAAAATGGTTAGACTATTTATCTTTTAATAAATTTAAAGCCGATTAAATATTACAGGATTGGGAATAATATTTAGGAAGGCATGCAGATTAGCAGCATAACGCCGTTTATCCAGTTTATAATAGTAAGCGCCTTTTTTGGAGCTCTCTTTATCTTTATCTTTTTGCTTCACCAACAATTTGGTGGATTGAATTTTTCTGCTAAAATTTCTTTTATCGAACTCCGTATCAAAAATTCCTTCATATAAGCTTTGCAATTGTGGAAGTGTAAATTTTTCTGGTAATAATTCAAAAAGTATGGGATGAAATGCGGACTTATAACGAAGGCGTTCTCTTGCTTTTGTAACCATATTGTTATGATCGAAAACCAATTTTGGGATTTTCTTCAGCGGAAACCATTCGGCATGAAAATCAGAACTAATTTGTTTCTCGAATTGATGGATATCAATTAAAGCAAAATAGGCTACAGATATAGTTCGTTCATGTGGGTCGCGGTCGGGATGGCCAAAAGCGTGCAGCTGCTCCATATATACGCCTTCAAGACCGGTAAGCTGTTTGAGGATCCGAGCACCACCACGGTCGAAATTTTCTTTTTCAGTGATGAAACCACCCATTAAGCTCCATTTTCCTTTTTCAGGCTCAAGGTCTCTTTTAATTAATAAAATCTTCAGTTCGGCTCCGTCGAAGCCAAAAATGATGCAGTCAACTGCAACAAGAATCCGGAATTGTTTTTGATACTTTGGCATAAATCGTTTTGAAATTTATGGAAGAGTTATGACATTGCGAAAACTTCTGCAATTTATTTTTATAATAAGTGTTGTAAATACATTTATTTATAAAATATAAGTACTTTTGGCCCGCTATTTTACAAGTTTGTTTGATTCAGCAAGTAAGATTAGCGGTTAGGAAATGAGGCTGGGTATATTCCAAGACTCGATTTCTAACATATGAAAATAATTCTATTTATGTCTATGGAAAATCAAACCTGTATTTCTAGCGTTCAATCTATTTATCAATTAATATATGGGACGCCAGATTTGTTTGCAAAATCTCCCGGTAGAATTAACTTAATTGGGGAACATACCGATTATAATTTGGGGTTTGTATTACCAGCAGCCATTGATAAAGCGATATACATTGCTATAGGTAAACGCAACGATGCTGAGATTCATTTAACGGCTGCAGATCTGGATGAGTCGTTCACTGTTTCTATATCCGATTTATCAAAATCAAAATTAGATTGGCCCAATTATATCATGGGTATCGTAGATCAAATTAAAAAATTAGGTTTAAAAATAGGAGGATTTAATGCAGTTATTGCGGGAGATGTTCCTTTGGGTGCCGGATTATCTTCTTCTGCTGCTTTAGAGTGTGTTACAGTATTTGCGCTGAATGAATTATTTGTATTGGGTTTGTCGAGAATGGAGATGGTAAAATTGGCTCAGCGTGCCGAAAATCAGTTTGTTGGATTGCAATGTGGTATCATGGATATGTTTGCAAGTATGTTTGGAAAAGCGGATGCAGTAATACAGTTGGACTGCCGTTCAATGGACTATCATTATAGCCCATTTAATCAAAAGGGGATTAAGATTGTACTACTGGATACATGTGTAAAACATTCATTGGCTTCCTCGGAATATAATGTGCGAAGAAAAGAGTGTGAATCAGGTGTGTCAGAAATTCAAAAGGAGCATCAGGAAGTTCAATCCCTGAGAGATGTAAATGCTCAAATGCTTGAAGCCATTAAAGAAAGAGTAGATCTTAAAGTGTATAACAGATGTAAATTTATTATAGAAGAAATTAAAAGATTACAAGAAGCCTGTATTGATTTAGAGAAAAATGATATGATTGCATTTGGAAAAAAAATGTATCTCACGCATGATGGTTTAAGTAAATTATATGAAGTGAGTTGTAAGGAACTAGACTTCCTTGCTGCATATTCGAAAGAGAATATACATGTATTGGGTGCAAGGATGATGGGAGGTGGTTTTGGAGGATGTACTATTAATTTAGTGAAGGAAGAATCCGTTACAGATTTTATTTATCATGCTGAAATTGCTTTTCAAAAAGAGTTTAACACCAAATTGAAATCGTATATTGTATCAATAGGAGATGGTACATCTCTTGTTTCGATTGACTAACAAATAAATAAGCTATATGTTTTTTATGAAAAAATTTTCATCTGTTTTTTTGCTATTTTTTGCAATAGCCTGTAACAATGCAAAACACCCCGAATCTTTCAAAAATGATTCTGTTACTCAGATATCTGCCACTGCTTATCAGCAAGATGTAAAAGGCAAAAAAGTTGATTTGTATAAACTGACCAACAAAAATAAAATGGCAGTTTATATTACAAATTATGGTGGCAGAATTGTATCGGTGAATGTTCCGAATAAATCTGGAAGCTTTACAGATGTGGTATTAGGATATGATAGTTTGAATCATTATTTTGATAGAAAAGAAAATTATTTTGGGGCATTGATAGGTAGGTATGGTAATAGAATTGCAAAAGGAAAATTTGAATTGGATGGTAAAACTTATCAACTTGCGATCAATAACGCGCCGAATACTTTGCATGGAGGACCAACTGGTTTTCATAATCAGGTTTGGGATGCAAAACAATTAGATACTCAATCTTTGGAGTTGAATTATGTTTCAAAAGATATGGAAGAAGGATACCCTGGAACGCTTACTGTAAAAGTATTGTATCATCTAACTGATGATAATAGTATTGAAATACATTATCAGGCAACTACGGATAAAAAAACCATTCTTAACCTTACTAATCATAGTTATTTTAATTTAAATGGCGCTGGTTCTGGTACTATCAATGATCATTTATTGACCATTAATGCTGATAAATTTACCCCTGTTGATTCTACCCTAATTCCTACTGGTGTATTCACAGATGTTGCAGGTACTGCTTTTGATTTTAGAAAACCAACAGCAATTGGGGATAGTGTAAATTCAAAGTCAGAGCAAATTAAAAATGGCAAGGGTTATGACCACAATTTTGTATTAAAGAGAAAATCAGTTTCCGATATGGAATTGGCTGCTACTGTTTATTCTACAGTATCTGGGATCAAATTAGAAGTCTTTACGCAAGAACCTGGGATACAATTTTATGGGGGTAATTTTTTAGATAGTAGTTTATTAGGTAAAAAAGATTTGCATTATAGTTATAGAACTGCTTTCTGTTTAGAAACACAACATTTTCCAGATGCGCCAAATCGTATTTCATTTGCAAGTACAGTTCTTGTTCCTGGCAAATCTTATCACACAAAAACTATTTATAAATTCAGTGTTCAATAATAATCACAGCAAAAAAATCACAATGAAAAATTCTTTTCTAAATAATTTAATTGTAGTTCTTGGAATGGTATTTATTTCTGGCTCTTCACTTGCTCAGTCAGTGGTAAGTGTTCAGGTGCAGGCAGCAAATCCTACAACCATTATCAGTAAGCATATCTATGGTCATTTCTCTGAACACCTGGGCAGATGTATTTATGATGGGTTTTGGGTTAAAGACAGTCTTCAAGTTCCTAAACAAGATCGTATAAGATTAGATATTGTAGATGCACTCAAAAAAATACAAATTCCCAATCTACGTTGGCCTGGAGGATGTTTTGCAGATGAATACCATTGGAGAGACGGTATCGGTGTTCGTAATCAACGTCCTAAAATGATTAATACCAATTGGGGTAATGTAACTGAGGACAATAGCTTCGGCACCCATGAATTTTTAGAACTCTGTTCATTGTTAAAGTGTGAACCCTATATCACTGGAAATGTGGGTAGTGGAACTGTAGAGGAAATGTCGAAATGGGTGGAGTATTTAAACTTTGATGGATTGAGTCCGATGACTGTCATCAGAAAACAAAATGGAAGAGAAAAACCATGGAATGTAAATTTCTGGGGTGTAGGAAATGAAAGCTGGGGATGTGGTGGTAATATGACGGCAGATTTTTATGCAGATCAGTATAAAAGATATGCTGGCTTTACCAAAAATTATCCTGGTGCTAGTTTAAAAAGAATTGCCTCTGGAGCGAATACTGATGATTATAATTGGACAGAAACCATGATGAAAAAAGTGGGCCCATGGATGATGTGGGGACTAACGCTGCATTATTATACCGTTCCAAAAAACTGGGGGGATAAAGGATCAGCTACTTCATTTGATGAGTCAGAGTATTTTGCTACGATGAAAAAGACTTTGTTCATGGAAGAGTTGGTAAGAAAACATTCAACAATCATGGATCAATACGACCCTGAGAAAAAAGTTGCATTAGTGGTTGATGAGTGGGGTATTTGGACAAATGTGGAACCAGGAACCAATCCAGGTTTTTTATTTCAACAAAACAGTTTGAGAGATGCTTTAATTGCCGGAACCAATTTGAATATTTTTAATAATCATGCGGATCGTGTTAAAATGGCCAATCTTGCTCAAACTGTAAATGTGCTGCAGTCAATAATTTTAACAGAGGGTAATAAAATGGTGCTTACCCCTACCTATCATGTGTTTGATCTATTCAAAGTACATCAGGAAGCAAAACTTTTGCCTGTTCAATTTGTGAGTCCGGATTATGTAAATGGGAAAGAGAAAATACCTGCTTTGAACATTTCAGCATCAAAAGATAGCAATGGTGTGGTTCATATTACTGTTGTTAATTTAGATCCTAATAAATCCATTAATTTAAGAACTAATTTACAAACTATCAGTTGGTCAAAAGTTGACGGACTGATTTTATCATCATCAAAAATTACGGATATTAATTCTTTCGATAAACCTGATTTTGTGAAGCCTGTTGTTTTTAATGGTGCAAAAAAAGATGCCGGTGATTTGATATTAAATATGCCTGCTAAATCTATTGTAATGTTAACCCTTCAATAAAATTTAAACAATCATTTTATGAAAATTATTTATTGTTTTATAGTAATAGTTTTAGTGGTGGCTTGTAATTCAAAACCTTTGGAAAACAACACAAATCAAATCCAATTAGAAGGTACCTGGAAATTGCTTTCGGGAACTTTGATCGAAAAAGGGGATACGGTGGTTACTGATTATACAAAAGCGGTTTCTTTTATCAAGATCATAAATAGGACGCACTTTTCTTTTTTAAAACATGATTTGAATAAGGGAAAAGATTCTTCTGCCTCATTTGATGCTGGAGGTGGAACATATACATTAGTGGATAGTGTATATACAGAAAACCTAGATTTTTGTAATGCCCGTAACTGGGAAGGCAACGCTTTTAAGTTTACTGTTACTATTCATAATGACACACTTATTCAAAAGGGGATTGAGAAAATTGAAAAATCTGGAATTGATCGGCTAAATATAGAAAAGTATTTGAGAGTTAAGTAATCTTCGACCTAATGCCTACTAACGAGCGTTAGTAGGCATTGTCATGTTTAGGTCTTTTTTTATCAGTCTACCAAATAAATAGGAATATTTTTTGCTGTCTGTAGCGAAATCGTATATTTGTTGACCGATTAAGTAGACTATTACGAGTATGAAACGATTTTCGCAAAATAATTTTATGCCTTTCTGTTGCAAAAGCAAATGTTGCTGTTAATTATAACAGTACCCCTATATTGCTTAAATACTCAACAACAGAAATCAAATGAACAATTCCTTACATCAAAATATACCACATCTACAAAATTTACTTTCTGAGTTTCAGCCCGATAAATTTTTGAAAAAGCTTTCAACAGACTATGATGGGAGTATCGTGTTTTCATCCAGTTTTAGCTATGAAGACCAGGTGATTACTCATTTGATTGCTGATCAGCATTTACCAATACAAATTTTCACTTTAGATACCGGAAGATTATTTGCAGAAACTTATAGTGTTTGGAATAGCACTTTAGAACGTTATAAAATATCTATCAAAGCATTTTACCCGGATCAATTCAAACTGGAATCATTTGTAGAAAAAAATGGACCCAATGCTTTTTATGAATCTGTGGAGAATAGAAAAGATTGCTGTTATATCCGTAAAGTAGAACCCTTAAAGCGTGCATTAACTGGCAATGCTATTTGGGTTACTGGCCTACGTGCGGAGCACTCTGCTGCTCGTCAGGATCTTCAATCTATCGAATGGGATGAGAGCAATCAAATAATAAAGTACCATCCACTATTACATTGGACAACTGAACAAGTATCTGATTTTATCAGAACAAATAACATTCCATATAACCCTTTGCATGATAAAGGTTTTGTAAGTATCGGATGTGCGCCTTGTACCCGAGCTATTAAAGAAGGGGAAGATTTTCGTGCGGGGCGTTGGTGGTGGGAAGATGCAAATAAAAAAGAGTGTGGGTTGCATGTGCATCAATAAAGTAAATACAGAATTAAAAATTGGCGTTGCCTTTAAAATAGAACATGAGTAAATATCATTTAAATTATTTGGATCAGTTAGAATCTGAAGCAATCCATATCATGCGGGAAGTTGCTGGCCAATTTGAACGCCCGGCACTTTTATTTAGTGGGGGAAAAGATTCGATCACATTGGTGCATTTAGCCTTAAAAGCTTTTCGCCCGGGTAAATTTCCTTTCCCATTGGTACATATTGATACAGGTCATAATTTTCAGGAAGCGCTAGACTATCGCGATGCTATGGCTGAAAGAATTGGTGAAAAATTAATAGTTCGTTATGTTGCTGATACTATTAAAGCAAAAAACTTAACTGAACCCAAAGGAAAATTTGCAAGTAGAAATGCTTTACAAACTTATACGCTTCTAGATACTATTGAAGAATTCAAATTTGATGCTTGTATAGGAGGTGCCAGGAGAGATGAAGAAAAAGCGAGAGCAAAAGAACGCATTTTTTCTGTGAGGGATGAATTTGGTCAGTGGAATCCAAAATTGCAAAGACCAGAATTATGGAACACTTATAATGGAAGAATTGACAAAGGAGAAAATGTACGTGTATTCCCAATCAGTAATTGGACAGAATTGGATATTTGGAATTATATCAGAAAAGAGAAAATTGAATTGCCTTCTATTTATTTCTCTCATGAAAGAGAGGTGTTAGAACATGAGGGGCAATTGGTGGCGATGTCTGAATTTGTTCAGTTAGAATCAACTGATAAGATCTCAAGAAAAAATGTTCGCTATCGAACAGTTGGAGATATGACATGTACGGCTGCAGTAGAAAGTAAAGCAAATACAATTGATGATATTATCACAGAAATAATTGCTACTAAAACCAG
The DNA here is from genome assembly GCA_037127755.1 of Bacteroidota bacterium. Lineage (GTDB taxonomy): Bacteria > Bacteroidota > Bacteroidia > Chitinophagales > Chitinophagaceae > Sediminibacterium. The sequence goes on along the minus strand of JBAXXT010000018.1, from coordinate 17,289 downwards.
TGAAAGAGGAGAGACAAGGATTGATGATCGTGTGAGTGAAGCAGCTATGGAAGACAGGAAAAAAAATGGTTATTTCTAAGTTTTAGAATTTATTAAAGATTAAGAAAGTAAAATGGATATTTTAAGATTTATAACAGCAGGTAGTGTAGATGATGGGAAGAGTACCCTGATAGGTAGGTTATTGTATGATAGCAAGTCGATTTTAATTGATCAATTGGAAGCTATTGAAAAACAAACAAAAAATAGAGAAGACGGGGAGATAGATCTTGCATTGCTAACCGATGGGTTACGTGCAGAAAGGGAACAGGGTATTACCATTGATGTGGCGTATAAATATTTTTCTACTCCCAAGCGGAAATTCATTATTGCAGATGCTCCTGGACATATTCAGTATACAAGAAATATGGTTACGGGTGCATCTAATTCTGATCTGGCAATTATTTTAATAGATGCGAGGCATGGTGTGGTAGAACAAACCAGAAGGCATTCGATTATAACATCTCTTTTAAATATACCCCATGTGATTGTTGCTGTAAATAAAATGGATTTAGTTGAATATTCTCATGATGTTTATAATAATATTTTAATTGATTATGCTGCAGTAGCAAAATCTCTTGGACTAAAAGATGTGAGATATATACCCATCAGTGCTTTGAATGGAGATAATATTGTAGATAGGTCCACTAAAATGGATTGGTATGAAGGGGAAGGACTTTTACAAATTTTAGAAAATGTAAAGCTGGTTGATGATATTAATTTAACAGATGCACGTTTTCCAGTGCAATATGTAATTCGCCCTCAAACTGAAGCACTACACGACTATCGCGGATATGCAGGAAAAGTGGTAAGCGGTATTTATAAAAAAGGAGCTAGTGTTACCATACAGCCTTCAGGATTAACAACTACTATTTCTGCAATTGAAGTAGGAGGTGTGGAAGTTGATGAAGCCTTTGCACCTCAAAGTGCCGTCTTGCATTTAGCAGATGATGTAGATGTGAGTAGGGGCGATTTAATAACATTATCAGAAAATCAACCTTCAGTATCCAATGAATTAGAAGTGTTGTTATGTTGGATGGATCATAAGCCATTAATGGAAGGCAATAAATATCAATTGCAAATCAATAGTCGTTTGGTTAGAGCCGTTGTGAAAGAATTCAAATATAAAGTCAATGTTAATTCATTAGAACATGAAACGGCGCCAGAAAAAGTACAATTGAACGATATCATTAAAGCAACCATTAAAACTGCATCACCGATTCCTTATGATTCTTACCAGCATCTGAGAGTGAATGGTGGCGCCATATTAATCGATGAAACGAGTCATGTTACAGTTGGTGCATGTATGATTCAATAAATATAAATATGACACAGAAAGATTTTATAAATAATCTGTTTAATCAGAATTCAAAGAATTTCAATTTTTTCCCGGATAAAGAATTGGCGGAAGATTTTATTGATAAACTCTTTGCTTTTCTTTTCTTACCCAAAACGGTAAGGCATAAGCAAGCTTCAGATTTAGAGAAAGAATTCGAATCCTTAAAGAGTCATTTTTCTAGCCTGGTCTACGATGTGATTCCTGATGGCGTGAAGACGCAGGGTATTACGGAACAATTCTTTGAAGCTATCCCGGAATTATATCATGAATTAATTTCAGATGCCAATACAATTTTAAAATTCGATCCAGCAGCTGTTTCTGTGGAAGAAGTATTAGTAGCTTATCCTGGATTTTACGCAACGGCAATTTATAGATTATCGCATTTGCTTTGGAATCTGCAGGTCAAAATCATTCCAAGAATTTTTACGGAATACGCACATGGTAAAACCGGTATTGATATTCATCCTGGTGCTACAATTGGAAAGTTATTCTTTATTGATCATGGAACTGGGATTGTAATTGGAGAAACCACTTTGATAGGAGATAATGTAAAAATTTATCAGGGGGTTACGTTGGGGGCTTTAAATGTTTCGAAGGATAAGGCAAGTACAAAAAGACATCCTACCATTGAGGACAATGTGATTATTTATTCCGGGGCAACCATTTTGGGTGGGGATACCGTAATTGGACATGATAGTGTGATTGGTGGTAATGTATGGTTAACCTATAGTGTTTTACCAAACTCGATTGTATACCACAAAAGTGAAGTTGCTGTAAAGGATAAATATCCAGAAACAGAAGCCTTAAATTTTGTCATTTAAATTAATTATAAAATAAAAAAATCATTATGAAAGCAAATAATATTTTAGAAACCATTGGGAATACGCCCCATGTTCGTCTTAGTCGTTTATTTGGTTCTAATCACGAAGTCTGGATCAAATTAGAAAAAACAAATCCGGGATCTAGTATCAAAGACCGTATTGCTTTGGCCATGATTGAAGATGCGGAAGAAAAAGGATTGATCAATAAAGATAGTGTCATCATCGAACCTACATCAGGAAATACTGGTATTGGTTTGGCATTGGTTGCGGCAGTGAAGGGATACAAAATTATTTTGGTGATGCCTGAAAGTATGAGCATTGAACGTAGAAGATTAATGGCTTTGTACGGAGCAGAATTTGTTTTAACACCTCGCGAAAAAGGCATGAAGGGTGCGATAGAAAAAGCAACTGAATTAGCACAGGCAACTGCTAATGCATGGATGCCACAACAATTTGATAATCCTGCAAATACCGAAATTCATCGTACAACAACTGCTCAAGAAATCATTGCTGATTTTCCAGATGGATTAGATTATATCATAACTGGTGTTGGCACAGGTGGACATATCACTGGTGTTGCAGAAGTTTTAAAAGCAAAATTTCCAAATCTAAAAGTATTCGCTGTAGAACCTGAGTTGTCACCCGTATTAAGTGGTGGTGCACCTGGTCCGCACCCAATACAAGGTATCGGAGCAGGATTTGTGCCATCCATTTTAAATACTAAGATACTTGATGGTATTATTACGGTTAGTAAGGATGAAGCATTTTCATATGCACAACAAATTGCAAAGCAGGAAGGAATTTTAGTAGGCGTTTCTACTGGAGCATCTCTTGCAGCTGTTGCAAAGAAATTGTCTGAGATTCCTGTTTCATCAAAAGTGTTGACTTTTAATTACGATACAGGAGAAAGATATTTATCTATTGAAGGATTATTCTAAAGGATAAAAGAACGAAAACTTCATTGTTTTCGCTTGACTATTAAACCTACCTAAACAGTAGACTATTATGCGTAAAATTGTCAGTTTTGGTAAAGTAATTTTAGCAGGAGCTGGATGTGGTGATCCCGAATTGATCACAGTAAAAGCTGCACGCTATTTACAAGAGGCAGACTTAGTAATTACAGACAGGCTTGTAAGTAAAGCAATTCTTGACACTTATGTTTCAACGAATACGCCCATTATTTATGTTGGAAAACAGTGTAAGCAAAAAGGCTCAACACCACAAGAAGACATTAATCAGCTATTGGTAGATTATGCGGCGGAATATAAATTAATTGTTCGTTTAAAAGGTGGTGATACGGCTTTCTTTTCGAATATTCTTGATGAACTACAAACACTGAATGATGCTGGGATTCGATATGAAATAGTACCGGGCATCACTGCTGCATCGGGTGCATCTGCTTATGCGGGCATTCCTTTAACTGCCAGAGGTTATGCTACTTCTGTTCGTTTTCTTACAAGTTATAATGATAAAGTATTGGATGAAAATTATTGGCGAGATACTGCTTCAACTCCAGATACCCTTGTTTTTTATATGTCGTCTAATACCCTTGACCAGCTTGTTGAAAAATTGCAAGAATATGGCATTTCAAATGATAAAAAAATAGCCGTTGTGTCACAAGCAACTACACCCTTTCAGCAGGTGATGATTGGTAGTTTTGAAGGTTATGAAAAAGAATTGAAGGGTAAAATATTTATTTCTCCCTCCCTTGTTATAATTGGGAAAGTAGTAGCACTACATGAATCTTTTAATTGGTTTAATAACAAAAAAAGCGATGAATACTATTTTAAACCAGTAGAAGACCTGGTTCAAAATGTGTTGCCAAAACAAGCGATATGTTAACAGCGGAAAAGCATACAATTATAAAATCTTTAATCGATTCTTCTACAAAGGAAGAATTGATTTGGATTAATGGATACTTATCAGGTATTATAAATGATACTAGTAAAAACAAAATTATTCATGATAATGATGCTATACCATCATTAAAGAAATTGACTATTGTTTTTGGTTCCGAAACAGGAAATTCTAAAAAGTTAGCTACAGAATTTGCAACTAAGGCTAAAAAGAAACATATCCAAACAAAGCTGGTCAGCCTGGATCAATATAGGTTGAATGATTTAGTAAAAGAAGAATTATTTGTAACTGTGATTAGTACCCAGGGCGAAGGGGAGCCACCTATAGCTGCACAAAAGTTTTATGATCACATCCACCAAAACGGATTTAAATTACAAAATCTTCAATATGCAGTACTCGCATTGGGCGATAGTTCTTATCCACTTTTTTGTAAAGCAGGAGTAGATGTTGATGAACAACTTTTAAAATTAGGAGGTAAAAGATTAGTCGCTATTCAAAAATGTGATGTGGATTACGAAGCAGAAGCAGATGCTTGGTTTGATCTTTTATTAAACGGATTGAGTACCTCTGTTTCAACTACAGTACATCTTGAAAATAAAACAGAAGTAGTAGTTAAAAAATCGACGGGTAAAACAATTTATCAGGGTAAGGTTCTTACGCATCTCAATTTAAATGATAGGGGTTCTAATAAAGAAACCTGGCATATTGAAATTGCTGCCGAATCCCTTGTATATGAAGCGGGCGATTCGATCGGAATTGTTCCTAAAAATAATGAATCAGTTGTTGCGTCAATCATTCAAATAGCAAAAGCCGATCCACTTAAGCTGGTGAATTATAAATCAGAATCGGTTACCATTTATAATTTATTAAAGCATAAACTTAACATTTCAAACCTCAATGAAAAACTAGTTAAACGTTATGCTGATATTATTAAGCAAGAAATCCCTGTAACAAAGATTGATTTGTTAGCACTTTTAAAAATTTACCCATTACAAGAGGAAGCGCAATTCATAGAGGTATTACAAAGTCTGAATCCACAATCGCCTAGATTATATACCGTTTCTTCATCACCCCTAGCAACGGAAGGGGAAGTACATATAACTGTTGCCCGTGATGTTTTCTTGGTTGAAGAAGAAATGAAATATGGGGTATGTTCTGATTATCTGAGTTCAGTTACTGAAAATGAAACGATCGAGTTTTTTGTACAGAAAAATAAACGATTCAAGCTTCCATCTGAAGACAAAGATATTATTATGATTGGACCAGGTACAGGCATTGCTGCTTTTCGTGGTTTCCTTTATGAAAGGGAAGCAATTGCTGCCACAGGTAGAAGTTGGTTGTTCTTTGGCGAGCAACATTTTGCAAGTGATTTTTTATACCAAACCGAAATTCAAAATTGGGAAGCAACTGGAACACTCACAAAAATTAATGTAGCGTTTTCACGTGATCAGCATCAAAAAATATATGTGCAAGACCGTATGTTGAGTTATGGTTCTGAACTATATCAATGGATCCAAAATGGGGCTTATATATATGTATGTGGTAAGAAAGATCCCATGAGCCTGGATGTTGAAAAAACTTTAATTCAGATTATTCAACAATATGGCCATAAATCGATGGCGGAAGCAAATCAATTTGTAGAAGAATTAAAAGATACACATCGTTATCATAAAGATGTTTATTAGTATCCCACTAAACAACAATTATTTACCTACTTAAAATAAAGCATGTCAAAACAAGAAAAACTATCCGTCATTGAAAAAATAAAAACGGAGAGTAAAGGATTAAGGGGTTCCATTGTGGAAAGTTTACAGGATGAATTAACAGGTGCTATTCGTGAAGACGATCAAGCCGTGATTAAATTTCATGGTATGTATCAGCAGGACGATAGAGACCGTCGAGAAGAAAGAGCTGAGAAAAAATTAGATCGACTATATAGCTTTATGATCCGTTTAAGATTGGCCGGCGGTTTTCTAAGGCCTGAACAATGGGTTGCAACGCATCATATTGCAGGAGAACATGCTACAGGAGTTATAAAAATTACGAGTCGCCAAACAGTTCAATTACATGGCCTTATCAAATCGCATATCAAGCCAACCATTCAAGCTTTTAATGAGGCTAATTTAAATTCTATTGCTACCTGCGGCGACATTAATCGCAATGTACTTTGCAGTTCACATCCGGGCGAATCAGCACTTCATGAAAAAATATTTGCTTATGCAGATAAAATCAGTGATCTGCTATTACCTAAAACCAGGGCCTATTATGAAATTTGGTTGGATGAAGAAAAAATGATGGATAAAAAAGAAGAAGAAGATCCCTTATATCAAGATCGATACTTGCCAAGAAAATTTAAAATTGCAATTGCCATACCTCCAAATAATGACGTGGATGTATTTACAAATGATTTGGGTTTGATAGCGGTGATTGAAAATAATGAATTGAAGGGATTCAATATTGCAATTGGTGGTGGGCTGGCTACTACCCATGGTAACCCGGATACTTATGCTCGTTTAGCAACTGTTATTGGGTTTGCCAATACGGAAGAAAAAACAATGTCTGCTATATATGAAGTGCTTACTATACAAAGAGATTATGGAAATCGTTCGGATAGAAAATTATCGCGGCTGAAATATACGGTTGATAAAGTAGGAGTTAAATGGTTTAAAGATGAATTGGAAAGGAGAATAGGATTTAAATTAGAGAAAGAACGTCCTGTAAAAATGACTTCAAGAGTGGATCATTTTGGTTGGAGACAAAATGAAGCTGGGAAATGGCATTATACTGTTTTAGTTGAGAACGGCAGGATACTGGATACGCATCAATTGCCTTTAAAAACAGCTTTATTAGAAGTAGCTAAAACGGGAAAAGCAAATTTTAGATTTACATGTACTCAGAATCTTATTTTAAGTGATATCAAAGAATCTGATAAAAAGGTAATTCATCAAATACTGGTTCAGTTTGGAATCATTGAACATACCGAGAATAGTTCAGCGATTCGAAAAAATAGTATGGCATGTGTAGCATTACCTACCTGTCCATTAGCACTAGCAGAGGCGCAAAGATATTTTCCAGAATTAATTACAAAACTGGAACCCATTTTACAGAAATATGGATTAGGTGATGATGGGATTGTTGTACGAATGACGGGATGTCCGAATGGTTGTGCCCGACCTTATGTAGCTGAAATTGGTTTTGTTGGAACTGCTACTGGAAAATATAATCTGCATTTAGGAGGTGATAGGCAAGGAGAAAGATTGAATAAAATTTACCGTGAAAGCTTAGAGGAAGCACAAATCCTTGAAATTTTAGAACAACTGTTTCAATTATATTCATTAGAAAAAAATGAAATGGAAACATTTGGAGATTTCTCAGTGAGAAAAGAATGGGTAACATATGACTAATTATTTAAAAATCTTTTCTCAAAAGCTCAAAGAGTTGAAGGATTCTGGGACCTATCGATATTTCCTGAATCTCAATAAATCTGTACTGCAATTCCCTGTATTTTATTTTGAAGATGCTTATGGTGAAAAGCACCGAGCTATCAATTTTTGCAGCAATGATTATCTGGCAATGAGTGTTCACGAGGAAGTGATCAGTAAACTTGCTTATGTGGCTAATAGAGCTGGAGCAGGAAGTGGGGGCACTAGAAATATTAGTGGGTCAACAATTTATCATCGAGAACTTGAAAATATAATCGCAGCCCTGCATCAGAAAAATGCAGCTTTATTATTTGGAAGCGCTTACCTAGCTAATCTTACTGCATTAAGTGTTTTAGGAAAAATACTCACAAACCTTGTTTTTATATCCGATGAAGACAATCACGCATCGATCATTGAAGGAATTAAATCAAGTGGCAGTGAAAAAAAGATATTCCGGCATAATGATTTAGAAGACTTGGAAAATATACTAAAAAGTATTCCTATTGATCAACCTAAAGTAATTGTATTTGAATCTGTATACAGTATGAGTGGTACGATTGCTCCGATTTTAGAGATAGTTTTATTAGCAAAAAAATACCAGGCATTAACTTATATTGATGAAGTACATGCAGTTGGGATATATGGGGAGTGTGGTGGAGGAATGACGGAACAATTAGGTGTGCAAAATGGTATTGATATTATTAACGGGACCCTTGCAAAAGGTTTCGGTGTATTTGGAGGGTACATTGCCGGAGATACTATTTTAGTTGATGCCATCAGAAGCCTCGGTGCTGGTTTTATATTCACTACATCATTACCACCTGCAATTTGTGCTGCTGCCACTAGAAGTATTGAATGTTTGCGAAACAATAAAACAATCAGACCTGAATACCATCAAAAAATTAGTCTTTTAAGAGAAATTTTAAAGCAGAATGGAATTTCATTTATTCCTAATGATACACATATAACTCCAATACCAATTGGAGACGAAAAAAAATGTAAGAAAATTTCTGATACACTTCTTTATCAACATGGAATTTATATACAACCCATTGTATATCCAACAGTAAAGAAAGGAGAAGCCTGCTTACGATTAACCATTTCAATCAAACATTCTGAAATTCATTTTCAATCTTTAGTCGAAGCTTTGAAGATGGAATTGTTCACTTCAGAAATTGATGTTACAATTAAAAAAACTATAAAATAAAGAATAGTCTACTAAAATAGTAGGAATAACATATCTTTGCTAAGGTTATAAAAATCTTGACCCTCTAAAGTCTACTAAAATAATAGAATAAATTAATTGCATGATTGAGAATTCCAAAATACGATGTTGAGGTTGTCTTGAAATTGAGAGGTAAATGACCCTCCTTTCCCATTACATTTTAATAATACAACTAATATCTAATTGGGTAGAAATAAAATTTTGTCATACCCCCACTTTTAAATATTGAATAATGAAAAATATTTTATTTTTTATGCTTTTAATTTTTCCATTTATGGTTCATGCTCAATTAAACGGAACGCTTATATTGAGTGGCAAAGTTGTAGGAGAAAATCACGAAGCTGTCCCTTCTGCAAGTATTTCTATAAAAGGAACAAAATTGGGAACTGTAACCGATTCCACTGGAAAGTTTTCTCTTGTTATAAATCAAAAACTTCCTTTTAGAATTGTGATATCCTCATTAGGTTTTGCGAATCAGGAAATTGAAGTTACATCTTCCACTGATAAATTAGCCATTCAATTAACTACACAGACCTATATTGCTAATGAAGTTGTGGTTACTGCCAGTAGAACTTCTGAGAAATTAATGCGATCACCGGTAAGTATTGAAAAACTGGATTTACGTGCACTAAAAGAAACACCTGCCGCTTCTTTTTATGATGCATTGGGAAATGTAAAAGGAATTCAGCTTACCACTTCTTCACTAACTTTTAAAATTCCGAATGCAAGGGGATTTAATATTCCCAATAATTTTAGATTCATGCAATTAGTGGATGGAGTGGATATGCAAGCTGCTACTTTAGGTGTTCCATTAGGTAACGCAATTGGACCCACTGAACTAGATATCCAAAGCGTTGAAATTACTCCTGGTGCTGCTTCTGCATTATATGGTATGAATGCCATTAATGGAATGGCTAATTTAATATCTAAGAACCCATTTGCCAATCAGGGATTAAGTGTATTTCAACGTGTTGGAGTAAACCATGTAGATGGCATTGATTATGCTCCAAGCGTATTAACTGAAACTGCTTTAAGATATGCGCAGGCATTTAATAAAAAATTTGCGTTCAAATTAAATTTTGGATATATGCGTGGAACCGATTGGTTGTCGAATACTCAATCCGATCAGAATCCTAATAATTTAAATACTGCAAATCCTGCATATCCTTCTTTAAACGGATCGAATAATTCAGCTGCTGATTTGTGGAATCGATATGGTGATGAAAGTAATAATGCAGTTACTATTAATGCTATTAACTATAACGGAGGAAATAAAACATTTATCTTAAGAAGAACAGGATATCTCGAAAAAGACCTAATTAAACCTATTGTTGATAATTTAAAATTCGATTTGTCTTTTTATTATAAACTAACTCCCAATACAGAGTTGTCTTATGGCTATCGTTTTGGGAAAATGGATGGTGTATTTCAACGTGGTAACAAGGTTCAGTTAGATAATGTAATTGTACAAAATCACAAACTTGAATTAAAAGGAAAAAACTTTTTTGTGAAAGCATATGTTTCTCTTGAGAATACTGGAGATTCTTATAATTTAAAACCTTTAGCCGACAACCTGCAATTAACGCAATCTTCTAATGCTGTGTGGGGAGCAAATTTCAAATCAATGCTTCAGAGTTCCTTGAATGCTGGTCAGAATCTTGCAAGTGCCATGAAAACTGCTAGATCTGCTGCCGATCTTGGTAGAGTAGAGGCTGGAACACCCGCTTTTGATGCACTTCGTGATACCATTATTAAAATTAATAATTGGGATCACCTTAATGCGGGTATTGTTGGAGCACCTATTACTGGGGGTGCTTGGTTGTTGCAAAAAAGCAGGATGTATCAAACAGAAGCACAATGGGATTTAACTAACACGGTAAAGTTTTTGAACTTATTAGTTGGTGCAGATTATCGTTTATACGAGGTAATACCTGATGGTAATAATTTTGTTGATTTTTCAAGAGCTGTATCGGATAGAAATAAACCACTGGCAGATGGAAGTTTTGGTAATGATGTACTATATCGTAAATACGGTGCATTTGCACAAGTGACAAAAACATTTTTTGAAGATCATTTGAAATTATTTGCTTCCATCAGGTATGATCAAAATCCTGAATTTAGCCCTAAAATTAATCCACGTGTAGCTGCAGTTTATACTGTTGCCAAAAATCATAATTTCCGTGTTTCATATCAAAATGGTTTTAGATTCCCTTCATTATTTGAAGCGCTATCTTTTGTAAATAACGGAGGTGTGAGAAGGGTAGGAGGTTTGCCATATATAAATCAAGGGCTTGGTTATCTTGAAAATTCTTATACACTTTCTTCTGTTAATAATTTCAATGCTGCAGTAAATACAGATATAACAGCAGGATCTACTGCAAATGCTGCAGCTTTAAAGAACAGGGCCTTTTTAGAAGTAACGGATTTAGCTACAACCAGACCAGAACACATCAATTCTTTTGAAGCCGGATACAAATCTTCTGTGTTAAATAATAAACTGGTGATTGATTTTGATGCTTATTATAATGTGTATGATGGATTCTTGGGTCAGGTTGATGTTTCTGTTCCAGAAAACAATGCGGTGCAGGTTGGAACTGATGCTGCAGTGCTTGATATGCTTGCTTCAAACAGAAGCAAACAGACAAGATATCGTGTATTTACAAATGCAAAAAATAAGTATACGAATTATGGCTCTGCATTAGGTCTGTCCTGGAATTTTTATAAAACTTTCAGTATTTCTGTAAATATTAATTACAATACGATCAAACAAAATACTACTACCGATGTATTTGTTACTGGCTTTAATACTCCCAAGTGGGGAACAAATTTTGCATTTGGTAATAGAGAGATTGTTAGAAATTTTGGATTTAATTTGGTGTGGAAATGGCAAGATGCGTACTTATGGGAAAGTCCCTTGGTTAATGGAGCTGTTCCCGCATATAATACAGTAGATGCACAAGTTACTTTAAGGGTTCCATCACTTAAAGCCACTATTAAATTAGGAGGTTCTAATATCTTTAATAATAGATATTTCCAATACGCAGGCGGACCTACTATTGGTGCACTTTATTATACTGCTATTACCTTAGATGGGTTATTGAATAAATAATATTTAATCGCTTACTTCATCTATTAAATACAATATTGAACGATAGTTTTTTGCAACATTTTTGGAAATAGACATTTCACAAGTTTTGCCCGATGAGTAATATCCATCATATTCAATAGCCCTTACTTCTTCTGCTTCTTTTCTTGTAGCAGCTGCAGTTAATTCGGGATAATAAAATCCTCTGTCGCCTGCCATGCCGCAACATCCTGCGTTCACTGGAAAATCTGCTTGGTGGGCACATGCTTTTCCGATGGCTTTCATCTTGCCTAATAAATTCATTTTATAACTACTACAAACAGGATGAAACACAATTTTGTTTTTTGGTTTAGTGATACTCAATCTTGGTACAACTGTATCCGCTAAGAAATCAATAATATCAAGGATCTGTATTTTATCGAATCGTTCCCGATTCTTATCGCTTAAATATGATCTACTTCCTAATAATGAATTGGTACAGGAAGTAGTATCCATAACAATTGGTAAACTACCTTCTTTAGTCCATTTCCAGAGCTTATCAATAGTTTGATTCAGGGTATTCCTGTGTGCATCTGTAAATCCTTTCGATGAAAACACCTGACCACAACAGGTGCCTGAAAGATCATTTGGAACTAATAAATCAATCCCAGCTCTTTTAGAAACACGTACTGCAATATCTACAGTTGATTCTGTTGATTCTTTATCTGCTCCCATCATTCTGCTGATACATGCATTAAAAAAAATGGCAGATGGGTTTGCTATTTCATGCCCACTATATTGAATAGGCCCGGTAATTTCATCGGTCCATAATGGGAAATTGGGTACGATTCTTCTAATGGTTTTTGTAATATACGGCATCGCCTGTTTCCCCAAAAGCCTATTCGTAAGATTACCTGTTTTCAAAGCAAGCTTTACTAAAGATTCTACTGCTCCAAAATGCTTTGAAACCATTAATGCAATTGAGTTGGCGCGCTTGGAATGACTTTCTCTCCGAAGTCTTTTTACTAATTCTCCAGTATTAATATCAACAGGACATTCCAACGCGCAAAGTCCATCTACCGCACAAGTATCTAAGCCATCGAATTGATATTCTTTTAATAGTTGATCATAGCTTGTTTTATCTTTTTCTTGAGCCAATCTTTGCAATGCTCTGCGTATTACAATTCTCCTTCTTGGTGTAAGCGTGTATTCACTGCTAGGACAACGATGCTCACAATAACCACATTCAATACATTTATCCACCTCCTCTTCTATGATAGGTAATGTTTTTAGGTTTTTGATATGACAATCTTTATCAGCGTTGATAATAACACCTGGGTTTAATAATTGGTGCGGGTCGAGCAATTGTTTTAATTGCTTCATGATTTCATAAGCTTCTTTACCCCATTCGTCTTCAATGAATGGTGCAATTTGTCGGCCAGTGCCATGTTCTGCTTTTAGTGACCCATGATATTTTTCTAAAACTAAAACAGCTAAGTCTTTTGCAAAATTTTCATAGGATGCGATATCAGAAGCCTGGTTTAAAGATTGTGATATCACGAAATGTAGATTACCTTCTTTCGCATGACCGAATATGATGCCGTTCTCAAAACCATATTTAATCATCAATGCTTGAACGTCTAATAAAGCTTCGCCTAATACTTCAATGGGGAATGCGATATCTTCTAATAATATGGTGGAACCTTTTTCTCTGGCAGCAGCAACAGAGGGATACATTCCTTTTCTTAGTTTCCAATAGGTAGCTTGTTGGTCTGGGTTTTTCGTAAACTGATAAGGAAGTATAGTAATAAGAGATTCTAAAACTGATGATGCCCCTTCTAATTGTGCATTTAATTCATCCAATGAACTTGCCTGGTATTCGCATAAAATTCCTGTGGCTTGTGCAGGTAATCCTTTGATATGATCAGGAGCTGATTTTTGATTTTCTATCGATCGCAGTGCAGCACGATCCATTAATTCTAATGCTGCTGCTCCACTCAACTTTAATCCTGCGATAGCATTACATGCAATGAGGGGAGATTCGAAGTAAAGAATGGTTGTTGCTTTGAAAGCCAGATCTGGTAAGGTTTCTAATATGGCTTCAGCTATAAATGCAAGGCTGCCCTCTGCACCAATTAAAATATGTGCAAGAATATCTAAAGGATGTTCATAATCTATAAATGCGTTGATACTATAGCCAACTGTATTTTTTAATTCATATTTTTTTCGAATGCGGGTAACTAAAATTGAATTATCTAATAATTGATCTCTTAGTTTTTTGATGCCCTGAAAAATAGCTACCTGTTTTTTTTCAAATCTATCGTAATCATCGGTAATGGCTGTATTATAAAAGCTTCCATCAGTAAGCAAAAATGCGATTGATCGAAGTGTATGATACGCATTGCCTGTAACACCACAACACATGCCACTACTATTATTTGAAAGTATGCCGCCCATCATGGCTGCATTAATAGAAGCAGGATCGGGTCCGATTTTACGTCCCCATTTTTTTAAAAGTTGATTTACTTGTCCTCCAATAATTCCAGGTTGCACTTTAACCGCTGCACCTTGATCTATCACAGAAGCGTTTTGCCAATACCTGCTTAAATCAACCAATATACCATCTGTAATGGATTGCCCGGATAAACTAGTTCCCGCGGTTCTGAAAACCAATGCTGTATTTGTTTGATGGGATAATTCAAAAAGCGATTTGATCTCTTCTAAACTAGAGGGTTGAACAACGGCTTGTGGAATCAAATAATAAAAACTGGCATCACTTGCATAACTATATCTGTCAGTGAGTCTTGTTTTTACTTTTTCAGCTGGCAGAATTTGTAAGAGTGCTTCATGAAGGTCCATCTATAAAAGTAAAAATTAAACAGACATCTAGGTAAAAAATGTTAACCCCGGCCTTCAGGCTGGGGCGCTCAACACCTATGTGAAGGCTCTAAAAGTGATGCGCATAAAATCCTGTATTTTAGCTGAAAGGAAAATCATGTCAAAAGAAGTTACGATTGAAGTTTGCGCGTTTAATTTAGAAAGTTGTAGTAATGCAGAAAAGGGTGGTGCTGGTAGGATTGAATTATGTGGCAATCCTACAGAAGGCGGAACAACTCCTGCTCCCGGTGTTTTAATTCAAGCAAGAAAATTAGTATCTATTAAATTGTATCCCATCATCCGGCCAAGAGGTGGTTATTATTTATATAGCGATGATGAAATTGAAAGTATACATCAGGACATTTTGTTTTGTAAAAGTATTGGCTGCGATGGAATTTCTATCGGTGCTCAAAAAATAGATGGCAGTCTTGATCTTGATTTGTGTAAGCGTTTTGTGGATTGGGCTTATCCAATGAAAGCTACTCTCAATAAAGCGTTTGATTTATCTCCTGATTTGCAGCAATCTTTAGAAGATGCGGTAGCTGCAGGATTTGAACGAATCCTTACCAGTGGTGGAAAGAAAGCAGCCATCGATGCTTTAGATATTCTTTCAGGTTTAATGCATCAAGCTGGCGATCGAATTATCATCATGCCCGGTTGTGGTTTGAGAAGTTATAATGTAGCCTCTATAGCAGCCGCTACAAAGGCATCAGAATATCATAGTGCCGCAAGAATAGATGTTTCAAATCCATTAACTTTTCAAAACCCATTAGTACATGATCTGGGTACTGTATTTAATGCATCAGCAGATGAAGTGCAATTAATCAAAGCCAATGCATTAGCAGCATTGAATGGTTAAGCACTATTTCAATAAAAACGTAATGGCCTCTTGTGCGATCTCTGAATCACTAAGTTTAGGAGTTGCTAATAAAATATCGGTAAACAAATTCACTTTTTTCAATTCCAAAAACCCAAGTTCGGGATCGTTATGGCTCTTCACAATATTTGTTGGAACAATGGAAATACCTAAGCCATTTTTTACTAATTGAATGATGGATGAAATGTTATTTGATTCATGTACGATCTTCGGTGTAAATCCATATTTGGCGCAGATCTCAATCAATTTTTCATAATAAAATGGCGCATATTCTTTATTGAAAAAAACGAAAGTTTCATCTCTTAATTTAATGATTTCAGTTTCTGATTTTATGCTCACCTTATTTCTATTATACACCAGCGAAAAACTATCTCTGAACCAAAGCCTGGAATTTATTTCAGGAGAGTATAATGGAGCACGAATAATTCCAAGATCTATTTTCCCTTGCTCTAATCCAACTACCTGTTCCACAGTAGGAACCTCATATAATCTAAAATTTACAAAAGGATATTTTGCAGATAAGAATTTTACGAGTTCGGTGATGTCGCCCGAAAAAGTAGAACTGATATAAGCAATGCGAAATTCACCACTAATATTCTCACTGATCTTTTGTGCTTTTAAATTTATTCTGTCGAGAGATTGTAATAGTTGACTGATTTCTTTCACATAAAACTTGCCGGCTTCGGTAAGTTCTACTTTCTTATTATTTCTATTGAAAAGCTTGGTATTTAGCTCGGTTTCTAATTCTTTAATCTGCCTACTCAATGGAGGTTGGGCAATAAATAGCTTTTCTGAAGCCCTGGTAAAGCTTAATTCCTTGGCTAAAGTGAGGAAATATCGAAGATGTCTCAGTTCCATTGATACTTATTAGGTATTAATAATAGTCAAAATAAGTATAAATAAGTCATAAATAAAGCATTTAAATTTGTGTTTTAGGAAATCCCATTATAACAATTCAAAAATCATAGAGCATGAGCAATAACCCAAGTACCTTATTCGACAAAGTGTGGGATGCACACGTGGTTCGTAAAATAGAAGATGGTCCCGATGTATTTTTCATCGACCGCCATTTCATTCACGAAGTAACCAGTCCGGTTGCGTTTTTAGGATTAGAAAGTAGGGGTATTGATGTGATGTTTCCTGATTGCACATTTGCAACGGCCGATCACAATACACCCACCATTAATCAGCACCTACCCGTGGCTGATCCGCTTTCTGCAAATCAGTTACAAGCTTTAGAGAGGAACTCAGCTAAATATGGTATTTCACACTGGGGATTGGGAGATCCTAAAAATGGTATCGTGCATGTAGTTGGGCCAGAGAACGGAATTACCCTTCCTGGTATGACCATAGTTTGTGGTGATTCACATACTTCTACACATGGTGCATTTGGAGCCATCGCATTTGGTATCGGAACATCAGAAGTGGAGATGGTATTATCATCTCAATGTATCATGCAACCGAAGCCAAAGAAAATGCGCATTAATGTAAATGGTAAATTGGGTAAAGCAGTTACTCCTAAAGATGTAACGCTTTATATCATTGCTCAATTAACTACAGCAGGTGCTACCGGATATTTTGTAGAATATGCGGGTGATGTGTTTGAGAACATGAGTATGGAAGGAAGAATGACAGTGTGTAATATGAGTATCGAAATGGGTGCTCGCGGAGGCATGATTGCTCCAGATGAAACCACATTCAATTATATTAATGGTAGAGAAAAAGCTCCTAAAGGGGCAGCATGGGATACAGCATTGGCTTATTGGAAAAC
>JBAXXT010000017.1:0-54462 GCA_037127755.1 Bacteroidota bacterium | reverse complement strand
GGTAAGCTGCCTCCCATGGATGGCATCAATACAATTTTATCATTTGTAGTAGATTGAATTGCTTGAATTAAATTCTGTGCAATAGCTAAATCCATCGAGGTTCTTTGTGCATTATATCCATCGCTCAACAGCATCTTTGCAATCTTTGGATGTTCCGCTCTTTCTAAATCGCTAGGTTCTTTTTCAACAATAAAATAACCCTGAGCCTGAACGTGCTTGATTAATTTCTCTTGTTGTTTTTTATAATCATTGCCAGGAACCATTCTTAAATCCAAAGAAGCAACGGCAATCGTGGGAATGATATTACTAGAAAGTTTGCCCACATTTGCACTCTGCATTCCATTGATGTTGAGCGTTGGTAATAAGATAGATTCAGCTAGTGATTTACCCGGCATTTCTTCTGCCATAAAGCCCAATTCTGCTTTCATTTGCCGATCGGGTGATGGGATTGCAGCCACCGCTTTCTTTTCTCTTTCAGTCAATGGTTTTACATCATCATAAAATCCTTTCACTAAAACCTTTCCATCATCGCTTTTCATGGATGATAATAATTTAGCCAATAACAAAGCCGGATTAGGAGCCCAGTTACCATAGTGTCCGCTATGCAATGGCCGTTTGCTTCCATATACTGTTAATTCCACGTGAGCATCGCCTCTGGCACCGAACACTAACATTTTTCTTCCTGTCTGATGTACTGGTCCATCGCAAATCACCCAAAGATCTGATTGTAAAATGGGAGCATATTTTTCTAATATTTCATGCAAGTGATCTGAGCCTGCTTCCTCTTCACCTTCAAAGAAAAACTTCATGTTAAAATCTGGCTGATGCCCGTTTGCAATAAGTGATTGATAAGCTGTAAGAATGGCCATCACTCCTGCTTTATCGTCTGATGCTCCGCGAGAATAAATACGCCACTCAGGATTAATAGTATCAGTTTCTTTGGGCCAATTAATGATCACTGCATTTTTTTCAAGCGATCCATTTACAAGTGTTGGTTTAAAAGGATGTAATCCCTTAGACCACTTGGTACTATCCACGGGTTGGCCGTCGTAGTGCGCATAAAATATGATCGTTTTTTTTGCATTTGGCACCAATACTTCACCATAAACTGCGGGAGGAATCTTGGGAGTAGTTGGATACAACAATTGAATATTTTGAATCCCTCTTTTTGCCATCATATTTTGGATATACACAGCATTCCTTTGCATGTTAATCGTATCTGCAGCAAGATTTGGAATGGCAAGAAAGGATATATATTCTTGTAACAAAGCATGCTCCTGCTTTTCGCGGTAATTACGAATTTGCTTAGTAAGATCCGACTGTGCATGGGATTGAACAGCAAAGTGTATTACTAATATCCAACAAAATATTTTTTGCATCAGCCTTAGTTTTGCTGAAGATACAAAAGCTAGTAATAAGAACTGTTCAAGTGGGGATTTGCTTTTTCAGCAGCTTCTATAATACTGAAATCAGATAAGATTAAAGCTTGATTTCTTTTCACACATACATCGTGTTCAAAATGTACAGAAGCCTTACCATCTGCAGTTCTTACGGTCCAACCGTCATCGTCGGTATACACTTCTTTCACACCCAAATTAATCATAGGTTCAATCGCAAGCACCAGATTTTCTTTCATTTTGGGGCCACTACCTCTTTTTCCGTAGTTTGGTACCTGAGGGTCTTCGTGTAGGCTTTTACCCAAGCCATGACCCACTAATTCGCGAACCACTCCATAACTATACTTGCGTTCGGTATGGTCTTGAATAGCAAATGAAATATCTCCAACCCGATTATTGATAATTGCTTTTTCAATGCCTTTGTACAATGATTCTTTGGTAACTTTTACCAGTTGCAACAGTTCAGCACTTACATCACCCAAAATAAAAGTATAGGCATGATCGCCATGCCAACCATTTAAGATCACACCCATATCAATGGAAACAATGTCCCCATTTTTTAACGGTGTATCGTTCGGAAACCCGTGAACAACTACATCGTTTACAGATGCACAGATATGATGCGGATACCCGCGATAATTATGGAATGAAGGAATGGCATTATTAGCCTTACAAAAATCAGCACAGATCTTGTCAATATCTAAAGTGGTCATGCCCGGTTTCAAAACTTTAGCCACTTCAGTTAAAGTTTTACTTACCATCAACGCTGCTTCTTTCATGAATGCAACTTCAGCATCTGTTTTATAATAAATCATATTTGGTCTTCTGCTCATGATTAAAAAAAAATAAACCTGTCAGGCAATAGCCAGACAGGTTTACTAATATTCAATAAAGTAATTAAATAGTGGAAGTAGACACTGTTTGGCGTCCTTGAACGCGACCGCTATTCATCAATCCATCATATTGACGCATCAATAAATGAGTTTCGATCTGTTGCAAAGTATCTAAAATCACACCCACCATGATTAATAATGAAGTTCCTCCGAAGAATGAACTAAATCCCTGTGTAACGCCTAAACGTTGAGCGAAACCAGGCATAATACCCACTAAGGCTAAGAAGATAGCACCAGGTAAAGTAATTTTATCCATGATAGATCCAATATAATCTGCAGTAGGCTGGCCAGGTTTTACGCCGGGAACAAATCCATTATTTCGTTTAAGATCTTCTGAAATTTGCTTTGGGTTAAAAATCAAAGCTGTATATAAGAAAGTAAACCCAATAACCATTACAGAATAGATCACCATATACCAAACATTGCTATGGTCATTGAAAATACGAACGATACCCTGAGCAGAATCGATATTAGTGAAAGAAACCAATGTTGGTAAGAACATAATTGCTTGTGCAAAAATGATTGGCATTACACCAGCGCTATTTACTTTAACTGGTAAGAATTGACGGGCCCCACCGAACTGGCGGTTACCTATAATTTGTTTAGCGTAGTTAACAGGTATTTTACGAACCCCTTGCACTAAAATAATCAAAGCCATAATCACAGCTACTAGTATTGCTACTTCAATTAAGAAGATTAACAAACCACCGCCGCCTTTTTGTTGTTTACTTCCAAATTCCTGAATCAAGTTTTGTGGAAGACGAGAAAGGATACCTACCATGATGATGATAGAAGTACCATTACCTAAGCCTTTGTCCTGAATTTTTTCACCCAACCACATTACAAACAATGTACCTGCAGTTAAAGTAAGAATGGTAGAGAACCAGAAGAATGGTTTGTAAGCAACTAAAATTGCTTCAGCATATCCGGGGCTATTCAAATAACCAACATAGGCAGCTGCCTGGAAAATGGTAACGATTACAGTGAGGTAACGAGTCCATTGATTAATTTTTTTACGTCCGCTATCTCCTTCCTTCTGAACTTTTTGTAGTTGTGGAACCAAGATGGTCATCAACTGCATAAAGATGGAAGCTGAGATATAGGGCATAATACCCAAGGCTAAGATGGAAGCCTGTGAGAACCCACCACCTGCAAACATATCAAAGATTCCTAAAAGACCATTGCTTTTAGAAGCTCTTTGAGCTGCTTCAATACCATTTGGATCTAATCCTGGTAATACGATGTGGTTACCAATACGATAGGTTAGAATGAGCGCTAATGTAATAATGATCTTATTACGCAGCTCTTCAATAGCCCAAATATTCTTTAAAGTCTGTACTAATTTTTTCACTGATACCGTTTGTTAGAAGTTAATGCCTCAAAACCAAAAAAGACGCATCACCGATGCGTCTGGAAAGTTACAGTAAAATTACTTTACTATTTCAACGCTTCCACCTGCAGCTTCAATAGTTGCTTTGGCTTTGTCGCTTAATTTGTTCACTTTGAACGAAAGTTTTGCTTTCAGTTCTCCGGTTGCAAGTATTTTTACTTTATCAGTTCTGCTGATCAAACCGTTGATATAAAGGTTTTCCAGAGATATTTCAGTGAACCCGTATTTCTCAACCAATTGGTCAAGTTGACCCAGATTAAAAACTTTATATTCTACGCGGTTAATGTTTTTGAATCCACGTTTAGGGATACGACGTTGAATTGGCATCTGACCACCTTCGTGAGCCATTTTGCTTTTGTAACCTGCACGGCTCTGACCACCTTTATTACCCTTTGTAGAAGTACCACCCTTACCGGATGCTTCACCTCTACCAATTCGGATTGCTTTGTGTACTGAACCAGGTGCTGGTTTTAGTGTGTGTAATTTCATCTTAATTTGATTTTGTACTTATGCGGGGAATCACCCCTCGCTTTAAAATTAAAAATTCGAAAGTAAAAATTAAAAAATAGGAAAGGAACAACAGTGAATACACTAAAGCTCTTTCCTAATTTAAATAATGTTTACTATGCAATTTCTTCCACAGTTACAAGATGGCTAACTTTATTAACCATACCCAAAATTTGTGGAGTAGCTTCAACTTCTTTAGTAGCGTTCAACTTATTCAAGCCTAATGCTTGTAAAGTTAATTTCTGACGCTCTGGTCTGTCGATACCACTTTTAACTAATTTGATTCTAATCTTTTTCATGGAATATTTTTTTCGGTATTATCCGTTAAATACTTTCGATAATTTAACCGTACGAGTTTTTGCAACTTGTATTGGCTCTCTTAACAAACCTAATGCTTTGATAGTTGCTTTAACCACGTTATGAGGGTTAGCAGAACCTAAGCTTTTGGCAAGAACGTCGGTGATACCTGCGCTTTCAAGAACCGCACGCATACTGCCTCCTGCAATTACACCTGCTCCGTGTGCAGCTGGCTTAATTAATACTTTGGCAGCACCTTCTTTAGCCCATTGTTCGTGCGGAATAGTACCGTGCATCACTGGAACTTTAGTAAGATTCTTTTTAGCATCATCAATACCTTTAGCAATTGCTTCTTGTACTTCTTTTGCTTTACCTAATCCTTGGCCAACAACACCATTTCCGTTTCCTACTACTACAAGAGCAGAGAAGCTGAAGGTACGTCCACCTTTTGTGGTTTTAACTACGCGGTTAATAGAAACTACTTTTTCTTTAAGTTCCATTTCGCCAGCGGCTTTTACCTTATTTACGTTTACTTTAGACATTTATCTAACTATTAATTGTTGTTAGCAAATTAGAATTGAAGACCAGATTCTCTGGCACCATCCGCAACACTTTTCACGCGGCCATGATATAAGTTACCACCTCTGTCAAATACAACAGTGTTTAAACCTAATTCAATAGCTTTTCTAGCGATCGCAGCACCTACTAATTTCGATTTCTCGATTTTAGTAACTTTTTGAGCTACGATATCTTTGTCTCTTGAAGAAGTAGCAGCTAATGTTACCGCATTATCGTCATCGATTAATTGTGCGTAGATTTCAGCATTACTTCTAAAAACTGAAAGGCGTGGTTTTACTGCAGTACCGGCAATCTTCTTACGAATGCGATATCTGATTTTTTGCCTTTGAACCAATTTAGAATTCATCTTATTTTATTTGTACAATTCCGATTCTGCCGGAATTGCTTGTTGATTATTTAGTTTCTTCTCAGCGATTATTTACCAGCTGATTTACCTGCTTTTCTTCTTAATACCTCACCAGCATATTTCACACCTTTTCCTTTGTACGGTTCAGGCTTACGTAAGCTTCTTAATTTAGCAGCAACCTGTCCAATCAGTTGTTTATCGATACCTTCTAAGAAGATCTTAGGGTTCTGACCTTTTTCAGTTAAAGTAGTCACTTTCATTTCTGAAGGAACTTCAAAAATGATATTGTGAGAATAACCTAAAGCCAAATCTAAAGTATTACCAGTATTTACTGCTTTATAACCTACCCCTACTAATTCCAAATTTCTTTTGTAACCTTCTGTAACACCTTTTACCATGTTACTTACTAATGAACGGTATAAGCCGTGCATAGCGCGGTGACGAATTTGATCCGTAGGACGTTTAAATTCAATTTGACCAGCAGTGATTTCAACAGTGATATCTCTATCAACTTCCTGATGCAAAGATCCTTTTGGACCTTTCACTGTAATGGTATTATCCGCAGAAACCGTAATGGTTACTCCTGCTGGTATTTCTACCGGTTTTTTTCCAATTCTAGACATAGTCGTTTAAAATTATTGTTTAAGAAATCCCGATCTGTGTTCAGCTCCGACTAAAAGCTTAATTGTCAAATCAGCTTTATAATAGAAAGCACTAGGCTTTTTATCGTATTAATAGATGTGGCACAAAACCTCACCACCCACGTTTTCAGCTTTAGCTTGCTTATCAGTGATTACTCCTTTAGAAGTACTCAAGATTGCAACACCCAAACCGTTGATTACGCGTTTGATTTCTGCAGGTTTTGCGTATTGACGTAAACCCGGACGGCTAATTCTTTCTAGTGCACGGATAGCAGGCTGTTTGGTTGTAGGATCGTACTTTAATGCGATCTTGATCAAACCTTGCTTGTTATCTTCTTCAAACTTGTACTTCAGGATATAACCTTGCTCGTATAAGATTTCAGTCATGCGCTTTTTTAGGTTGGAAGCAGGGATCTCAACGATTCTGTGACCAGCCAACTGAGCGTTACGAATTCTGGTTAAGAAGTCTGCTATAGGATCAGTTACCATATTATTTGAATTAAATCAGTTCTAAATTTTGTTTGCTAATACCCCAATAGGAATAAAAGTTACCAGCTTGCTTTTTTAACACCTGGAATCATTCCGTTCAAAGCCATATCGCGGAACATAATCCTTGATAAGCCGAAGTACCTGATATATCCTCGCGGACGGCCAGTTAATTGACAACGGTTTTTTAAACGTACAGGTGACGAGTTTTTTGGAAGTAAATCCAATCCTGCGTAGTCACCAGCTTCTTTCAAAGCTGCTCTTTTAGTTGCAAATTTTGCAACCATTTTTTCACGCTTTCTTTGTCTGGCTTTTACTGATTCTTTTGCCATGTTATATTAGTTATTATCTTTTTTGATGTTTTTGAAAGGCATTCCTAACTCTTTCAATAATTCGTATGCTTCTTCGTTGGTATTTGCAGAGGTCACAAAAGTGATATCCAAACCAGTAATCTTATTCACTTTATCGATATCGATTTCAGGGAAGATGATTTGTTCAGTAACACCTAAAGTATAGTTTCCACGACCATCAAATGCTTTATCAGAAATTCCTTTGAAGTCACGTACACGTGGCAAAGAAACTGACACCAGGCGATCTAAGAATTCGAACATTTTTTCGCCTCTCAAAGTTACGCGAGCACCAATCGGCATACCCTTACGTAATTTGAAGTTTGATACGTCTTTCTTAGAAATTGTAGGAACTGCTTTCTGACCTGTGATCATGTTCAGCTCTTCAACTGCGATATCCACTAATTTCTTATCAGTCACGGCGCCATTCACACCACGGTTGATACAAATTTTTTCCAACTTAGGAGTTTGCATTACACTTTTGTAAGCGAACTTCTTCATTAAAGCAGGTATAACCTCTTTGGTATACTTATCTGCTAATCTCGGAGTGTATTTAGTAGTACTCATTATTTGATTACCTCCCCTGATTTTTTAGATATACGAACTAATTTTCCGCTTTCCCTTGTGCGGGTAACTTTTGTTGGAGCACTTGTTTTAGCATCCCACAACTGTACGTTGCTGATATTAATTGCTGCTTCCTTTTTAACGATGCCGCCTTTGGTATTTGCTGCAGATGGTTTAGTATGTTTTGTTACAATACTAACGCCTTCTACTACCACGCGACCTTTGTCGATGATCACTTCCAACACTTTACGGGGCTTTGATAAGTCCTTGTCATCTCCAGCGATTACCACTACGGTATCACCTTTCTTGATGTTGTATTTGGGTTTGAATCTGTTACTCATTATTATATGCTTAAAGCTGTATGCTAGGCGTTAAACGCTTAACTAAATAATTTTTATTACAATACTTCAGGAGCCAAAGAAATAATCTTCATATATCCTGCATCACGTAACTCACGAGCTACTGGTCCGAATATACGAGTACCACGAGGCTCGTCAGAATTGTTTAACAATACAACTGCGTTGTCATCGAAACGGATATAAGAACCGTCCTTACGACGCAATTTGTTTTTGGTACGAACGATAACTGCTTTTGATACAGTACCTTTCTTAACAGCACTTGCCGGGATAGCCGCTTTTACGCTCACTACAATTCTATCACCAATTTTGGCATAATCCTGACCGCTGTTCCCAAGTACTCTGATACATAGCACTTCTTTAGCGCCGCTATTATCAGCTACATTTAATCTGCTTTCTTGCTGGATCATTTTTTTTAAACTTTTTGCTAGGGACTTTTGGTCCGGAGCATTTACAGAATTTTTTTTCAGAGGCTTTTGCAATTCATTAAAATCGCATTAGCATGTAAGGCTAATTACTTAGCTTTTTCAACAACTTCTACAAGTCTCCAGCGCTTAGTCTTGCTCAATGGACGAGTTTCCATGATCTTAACTACATCACCGATACCACACTCACTCTTTTCATCATGAGCGTGAAACTTAGTTGTTTTCTTTACGAACTTTCCGTAGATCGGGTGTTTTACTTTTCTTTCAACTGCAACAGTGATAGTTTTATCCATCTTGTCGCTAGTTACAGTACCGATCCTTGTT
Source organism: Bacteroidota bacterium (assembly GCA_037127755.1). Taxonomy (GTDB): domain Bacteria; phylum Bacteroidota; class Bacteroidia; order Chitinophagales; family Chitinophagaceae; genus Sediminibacterium. Next base: position 45,910 of record JBAXXT010000017.1, on the reverse strand, counting down.
TTGCGCAAATTTCTTTCTTCCATTACTTAACTTTTATGGTTTAGATACCCATTTCTTTTTTCTTCAATTCCGTTTGTAAACGGGCGATGTCTCTTCTTAAACCACGAATATTCATCGGGTTTTCTAGTGGAGAGATAGCATGAGCGAACTCAAGCTTCTTTAGTCTCAACTGATCTTCAGAGATCTTAGCTTTCAGATCTGAAACGTTCAGCTCTTTCACGCTTTTATTAAAATCGTATGTTTGTTTGTTTGCCATTGCAAATTCGTTTTTTGTTTAAGCTTGCAAATCTCTTCTTACACAGAATTTGGTTGCAATTGGTAATTTCTGTGCCGCTAATTCCATAGCTTCTTTAGCAGTTGCTTCAGTAACACCGTCACATTCGAAGATGATACGTCCTGGTTCAACTACTGCTGCCCAGAATTCAGGGTTACCTTTACCTTTACCCATCCTTACATCGGCAGGTTTGCGGGTAATGATTTTATCAGGAAATACGCGAATCCACACATTACCTTCTCTTTTCATTGCACGGGTCATTGCCTGACGAGCTGATTCAATCTGACGGTTTGTTAACCAGATTGGTTCAAGCGCTTTCAAAGCAAAAGAACCGAAAGAAATAGTAGTGCCACGCTTTGCTACTTCGCGAATGCGGCCTTTCTGCTGTTTCCTATGTTTACTTCTTTTAGGTTGTAACATTTTGATTTTGTTTTTTGGATGACCTCGCTTTTGAGCTGAGGTAATTCAACTTTATTTACTATCGATGTCCGTTACCGGCACCAGTACCTTAAATTATCTTCTATTGTCTCTTCCACCACCAGCATTTCCACCACCACGGTTATCTCCGCCGCCTCTACCACCACGATCTCCACCGCCTCTTCTGTCATCTCTTCTATCGCCACCTGGTCTTCTTTCTTCACCTGGTCTTCTATCGCTCATATCTTTACCACCAACAAAATTCGGGTTCAATTCGCGCTTACCTAATACTTCACCTTTACAGATCCATACTTTGATACCGATTTTACCATATACTGTTTGAGCAAAAACGTTAGCGTAGTCGATATCCATACGGAAAGTATGCAAAGGAACACGGCCTTGTTTGAATTCTTCAGAACGGGCAATCTCAGCACCACCTAAACGGCCGCTTAATTTTACCTTGATACCTTCAGCTCCCATACGGAGTGTAGAAGCTACCGCCATTTTAGTGGCACGTTTGAAGTTGATACGGTTTTCGATCTGACGAGCGATGGTATCTCCTACGATATTCGCATCCAATTCTGGACGACGGATCTCAAGGATGTTAATCTGCACATCTTCTTTACCGGTCAATTTCTTCAACTCTTCTTTGATACGGTCTACTTCTCCACCACCTTTACCGATAATAATACCTGGCTTAGATGTGTGAATCGTTACGATCAATTTGCCGAGGGTACGCTCGATTACAATCTTTGCGATACCACCTTTGTTGATACGGGCATTCAAGTAAGTACGGATCTTATGATCCTCAATCAACTTTGATGCGTAGTCTTTTTTGCTACCATACCAGTTGCTTTCCCATCCGCGGATGATACCTAACCTGTTACCAATTGGATTTGCTTTCTGACCCATATAATGGTTTTACAATTAGTTTTTAGAATCTACTATTAATGTTACATGGTTGCTGCGCTTACGAACTCTGTAGCCACGGCCTTGAGGTGCTGGGCGCATCCGTTTTAAAACACGACCACCATCTACGAATATTGTTTTTACTACTAGGCTGCTATCAGCTGCGCTTGCGCCGCTATTCTTTTGCTCCCAGTTATTAATGGCACTCTTCAGCAATTTTGCTAAAGGTGTTGCATTATGTTGTGGGTGATGTTCCAATATGGCCAAAGCTTTTTCCACTTCCATGCCACGGATCACATCGGCCAGCAAACGCATTTTGCGTGGACCTGTAGGATAATTGTTCAGTTTAGCTACTGCTTCCATTTTCTTTTAGTTTCTTATTTGAGATCCTTCTTTCGAATTGATCAAAAATGATTTATTTCTTAGTTCCTGCGTGACCTCTGAAGTTACGTGTAGGAGCAAATTCACCTAACTTATGGCTTACCATAAACTCTGTTACATAAACAGGGATAAATTTGTTTCCGTTGTGTACTGCAAAAGTGTGTCCAACGAAATCAGGAGTAATTGTACTACGACGGCTCCAGGTTTTGATAACACCTTTCTTTGTTTTACCATCGTTAATCGCAACAATTTTCTCTTCTAAATTTGCGTCTACGTAAGGACCTTTTTTAATCGAACGACCCATAATATTTATAAGTTTACTGGTCTATTAGTAATTTATTTTCGAGCTAATTACTTAGCTAATTTTTTACCATCTCTGCGTTGGATAATCAGCTTATCGCTTCCTTTTCCTTTAGTTCTGGTTTTTTCTCCTTTAGCATACTTACCATTTCTGCTACGTGGGTGACCACCGGAAGCTCTACCTTCACCACCACCCATCGGGTGATCTACTGGGTTCATGGCTACACCACGAACACGAGGGCGAATACCTTTCCAACGATTCCTACCAGCTTTACCTGCAGTTTCCAAGTTGTGATCACTATTTGAAACCACACCTACCGTAGCATAACAGTTGATCAATACTTTTCTTAATTCACCAGAAGGCATTTTTAATACTGCGTATTTCTCTTCTTTGTTGGCTAACTGTGCAGATGAACCAGCACTTCTTGCCATCTTACCACCCTGACCAGGTTGTAATTCAATGTTGTGAACGTTTGTACCCAGTGGCATGAACTTCATAGAAAGTGCATTACCAACTTCAGGTGCTACATTATCACCAGAGATTACTGTTGCACCAACCTGTAAACCAGCTGGAGCTAATATGTATCTCTTCTCGTCATCTGTATATTGCACCAAAGCAATAAACGCTGTACGGTTTGGATCGTATTGAATAGACAAAACAGATGCTGGAATGTCTTTCTTGTTTCTTTTGAAATCGATGATACGGTAATGGTGTTTATTTCCACCTCCCATATATCTTGATACCCTACGGCCTTGAACGTTACGTCCGGCAGTATTTTTCTGAGGCTCCAACAAACTCTTTTCAGGAGTCATTGTAGTGATTTCAGCATAGGCATTTCCGACTCTCCAACGAGTTCCTGCTGTAATCGGTTTGTACTTTTTAAGTGCCATTTCTTTTTCTTTTAATCAGCGAATTTTTCAGCTCCGCTTGCTATATATTAAATGTTTGCATAAAGATCAATCGTCTCACCTTCGGCAACTGTTACCAGTGCTTTCTTGTAAGCAGATTTCATACCCTGAATAAAACCAGCTTTTGTATAACGTGTTTTATTTTTACCAGGAACAACAGCAGTATTTACATCCACTACGGTTACACCATAGAAATCTTCAACTGCCTTTTTGATCTCAAGCTTGTTTGCTTTACGATCTACTTTGAAAGCATACTTGCGCAATTTTTCTTGTTGTGCGTTTGCTTTTTCTGTTAAGATCGGTTTAACTAATATTTCAGAAGGTTTCATTTGTATTATTTGAAACGTTACTAATTCAATTACGCTACTACTTCTGTATCATCTGCAAAAATCTTTGCTGTGTTCTCTGTAAGAACCAACACATCTGCATTCATGATCTCATAAGTATTAATATCTGCCAATAAAGTGCTTGCCACATTTGGTACGTTACGAGTGCTCAGATATAAATTATCATTGTACTCAGGTAACACAATCAATGTTTTCTTATCACTCAAGTTTAAAGCCTGCATTGCTGCAACCAATTCTTTAGTCTTAGGCATTTCCATGTTGATTTCTTCAATCACATAAATAGCACCATCTTTTGCTTTATGACTTAAAGCAGAGATCTTAGCCAAATCTTTCACTTTACGGTTCAATTTGAAATCGTAAGCGTGAGGTTTTGGTCCGAAGATAGTACCACCACCCTTGTATAAAGGGTTACGGATATTACCTTTACGAGCTCCACCAGTTCCTTTTTGTTTGTGCAGTTTGCGGCTAGCACCCTGTACTTCAGCACGAGTTTTTACTTTGTGTGTACCTTGACGGCCAGCAGCCAAATACTGCTTAACTGCCAAATAGATCACGTGATCGTTCGGCTCGATACCAAATACCTCTTCAGGTAATTCAACCGTTCTACCGGTTTTCTGTCCTTTTATATTTAATACGTCTACTTGCATTTTCTTCAGATTAAGTGGGTGATTATTTCTGGATTAAAACGATTGATCCGTTATGTCCAGGAACTGAACCGCTGATCAGGATATAGTTCTTTTCAGGGAAAATCTTAACCACTTTCAAACCCTTAAGTTTAACGCGGTCATTACCCATACGTCCTGCCATTCTCATTCCTTTGAATACTCTTGCAGGATAAGAAGATCCACCAATAGAACCTGGTGCTCTAGAACGGTCGTGCTGACCATGGGATGCTTCACCCACTCCAGAGAATCCGTGGCGCTTTACAACACCCTGGAAACCTTTACCCTTGGTTGTTCCCACTACTTCGATCTTATCGCCTTCAGCGAAAATGTCTAAAGTAATAGTCTCACCCAAAGATTTCTCTATTGAATAATTGCGGAATTCTTTAACGAATTTTTTTGCGGAGGTCTGAGCTTTTGCGTAGTGATTAATCTCAGCTTTTGTTGCGTGCTTGTCTTTCTTGTCGCCATAGGCTAACTGAACTGCACTGTAACCGTCGGTCTCAATGGTCTTAACCTGAGTAACGGTATTTGGACCAGCTTCAATAATGGTACAAGCAATTTGCTTGCCATCTTCAGCGAAGATACTGGTCATACCAATTTTTTTTCCAATAATTCCTTTCATCGTGTTTTGCGGTTTGTGCCCCGCGGAGGTATCTAGGACATTTCACCGATGAAAGTGAAATTCAATCCCTGTTGACTGCCGACCTTTTCCTTAGTTTCCTCATGTTACTGAGAAGGGGAAGTACCGGAAGTAAACAAACCTCGAAGGGCCTGTTTATATGTTTGTCCACTTTTGCGATTTACAACCGAAGTTGTTTGCTTAGTGGCTTTCTTTTAATCAGAGCTACTTTTCCCCGATTCATCGGGGTTGGTAGGTGATGTATATTTTATAAAGAACTTCTTTGTTGCCGCATCGCCTGAGTTAAACCCAGATTATGCTTTGATCTCAACTTCCACACCTGATGGAAGGTCTAACTTACTCAAAGCATCTACTGTTCTAGAAGAAGAAGTGTAGATGTCCAGTAAACGCTTATGCGTTGCCAACTGGAACTGCTCACGACTCTTTTTGTTTACGTGTGGTGAACGTAATACAGTAAAGATTTTTTTATGAGTAGGCAAAGGAATTGGACCTGTAACTACTGCACCCGTGCTGCGCACAGTTTTTACGATTTTCTCTGCAGACTTATCTACCAGATTGTGATCGTATGATTGTAATTTGATTCTGATTCTCTGAGACATAGACAAAACCCAATTTTCTGATTGGGGTTGCAAAGGTAAGGGGCTGTAATTGATTGGGCAAGTATTTTTGAATCTTTTTTGTGAATTTCTTTGAAAAAAACCAAAAAATATACCCAAAATGGCCTTTTAGGGAATTTATCAACCAACTTATCCCCAGCGCTTTCTCGATTTTAAGCTGATTTTTACTTTTTTCCAAAAAAAAAGCCCCGTTCCATCCCGATCCCGAGAACTCGGGACGGGATGGAACGGGGCATATAGAAATTTGATCTAGTTGAAAATTAGTCTTCAGATTTTACTTTACCCTTCGCCTTCGCTATCACTTCTTCAGCGATATTGTTAGGTGCTGGGTTATAATGACTGAACTCCATAGTTGAAGAAGCTCTACCAGAAGACAATGAACGTAACTGAGTTACATAACCGAACATTTCGCTCAAAGGTACTTTAGCCTTGATCACTTGTGCATTACCACGGGTGTCCATGCCTTCTAACATACCACGACGACGATTCAAGTCACCTGTTACATCTCCCATGTACTGATCAGGTGTTACCACCTCAACGCGCATGATTGGTTCAAGTAATGTTGGTTTTGCTTTACGGCCAGCTTCACGGAAACCACCTTTAGCACATAATTCAAAAGACATTGCATCAGAATCCACTTGGTGGAAGCTTCCGTCGTATACTCTTACTTTCATTGATACCACAGGATATCCTGCCAAAACACCCACTCCCATTGAATTTTCAAATCCTTTCTGGATAGCCGGTACAAATTCTTTAGGGATTGATCCACCAAATAAATCGTTTTTGAATTGGAATGCTTTTCCTGGATTTTCAGTCAGCCATTCTGCATCAGCTGGTCCGATTGAAAATTGGATATCGGCGAATTTACCACGACCACCAGACTGTTTCTTCAACACTTCACGGTGCTCAATAGTGGTACCAAATGATTCTTTATATGCTACCTGAGGATTACCCTGGTTGATTTCTACTTTGAACTCGCGACGCATACGGTCAACGATAATTTCAAGGTGTAATTCTCCCATTCCTGAAAGGATGGTTTGACCAGTGTCTTCGTCAGTTTTTACCCTTAAAGTTGGATCTTCTTCTACCAATTTTGCAATAGCCATACCCATTTTATCAACGTCAACCTGAGTTTTAGGTTCAACGGCAACTGAGATTACAGGCTCAGGAATGAACATGTTCTCTAATGTGATAGGATGGTTCTCATCGCATAAAGTATCACCAGTTTTGATTTCTTTAAATCCAACTGCTGCTGCGATATCACCTGCTTCGATAAAATCGATTGGGTTTTGTTTGTTCGCAAACATTTTCATGATACGACTGATCCGCTCTTTCTTACCACTTCTTACGTTCAATACATAAGAACCAGCGTCTAAGTGACCAGAATAGCAACGGAAGAAAGCCAAACGGCCTACAAAAGGATCCGTCATGATTTTGAAAGCCAATGCTGCAAAAGGTTCTTTTGCATTTGGTTTACGGTAAATAGTTTCACCAGTATCCGGATGAAGACCTGCTGTATCTTCTACATCAACAGGAGAAGGCAGGTAACGACATACCGCATCTAATGCTGTTTGTACTCCTTTATTTTTAAATGAAGATCCGCACATCATTGGAACGATACTTAAATCGATACAAGCTTTACGAATAGCTTCGTGAACTTCATCTTCAGAAATGGAAGCTGGATCTTCGAAGAATTTCTCCATTAAATTATCATCATATTCTGCAACAGCTTCAATCAGCTGAGCTCTCCAATGGTTCGCCTCTTCAATCATATCAGCAGGAACTGGAATTTCTTTGAAAGTCATCCCTTCAGTTTCCATATCCCAGATAACTCCTTTCATGGTGATCAAGTCAACCACTCCAATAAAATCATCTTCAGCACCAATTGGCAACTGTAATGGAACTGCTTTAGCACCTAACATTTCCCTTACTTGGTTAACCACCATCAAGAAGTCAGCACCAGAACGATCCATTTTGTTGACGAATCCAATACGAGGAACCTTATAACGGTTAGCCTGGCGCCATACAGTCTCAGACTGAGGCTCCACACCATCCACAGCAGAGAACAATGCAATCAAACCATCCAATACGCGCATAGAACGCTCCACTTCTACTGTAAAGTCAACGTGACCCGGAGTATCGATGATATTGAAATAATAAGACTTGGTATTAGCATCTGCTGTACCCTTATCAGTTGGGAATTTCCACTCACAGCTAACTGCAGCTGAAGTAATGGTAATACCTCTTTCTTTTTCTTGTTCCATCCAGTCAGTAGTAGCAGCACCATCGTGCACCTCACCAATCTTATGAATCATACCGGTATAGCGTAGGATACGCTCGGTAGTGGTGGTTTTACCAGCATCAATGTGTGCTGCAATACCAAAGTTGCGTTGTAATCTCAAGTCCGCCATAAAGAGTTCTTGTTTAAAGTTTATATTTTGAAGTGAGGCCCAAATTTTTCGAGCCGCAAAGGTAGTAATTATCCCGATTGAATAATTAGTTCATTAAGAATAAATTGTTATGGGGATAATTTGTTGGTCTGATGCCATAAAAAACCCTCCTGAGAACTCGGGAGGGTTTTCCAATATAGTACGGATTCTTATTAAACCTTAAAGTGAGAGAACGCTTTGTTTGCCTCAGCCATACGGTGTGTATCTTCTTTCTTTTTGAAAGCGGCACCTTCACCTTTTGCTGCTGCAATGATCTCATTTGATAATTTGTCGGCCATTGTTCTACCATTTCTTTCGCGGCTGTAACGGATTAACCATTTCATACTCAAAGAAATTTTACGATCAGCACGAACTTCAGCAGGAATCTGAAAAGTAGCACCACCAATACGACGACTACGTACTTCTACAGCAGGCGTTACATTAGCAATTGCTTTTTTCCAAACTTCATAACCGTCTTCCCCAGTTACTTTAGTTACTTTATCAACTGCATCATAAAAAATATTGATTGCAGTAGATTTTTTGCCCTGCCACATCAAATTGTTGATGAAACGAGTCACTAATTTATCGTTGAAACGTCCGTCTGGAGCGAGTGGTAATTTTTTGGCTTGTGCTTTACGCATTGTTGCTAATTTTTAATTTGGGCTGAATTTCTTCAAGTATTAAAACTTTACTCAGCTGAATAATGGATTATTTTTTTGCTTTTTCTTTCTTCGTACCGTATTTAGAACGGCTCTTCTTACGGTCTTTTACACCGGCAGTATCCAAGCTACCACGTACAATGTGATAACGTACACCTGGCAAATCCTTTACACGACCACCACGTATCAAAACGATACTGTGCTCTTGCAGGTTATGTCCTTCACCCGGGATATAGGCGATAACTTCCACTTTATTGGTCAAACGAACCTTTGCTACTTTACGTAACGCAGAGTTTGGTTTCTTTGGAGTGGTTGTGTAAACCCTGGTGCAAACACCACGGCGCTGTGGACATGCATCCAAAGCTCTTGATTTACTTTTAGCCCTGATTATTTCGCGACCTTTTCTAACTAATTGCTGTATTGTAGGCATTCTAATCCGTTTAAAATTTCGGACGGCAAAGGTAATGGCTGGATGTGAAAAACCAAAATGTTTTCGGAAGTTTTCCCCCAGTATTTCAAAAAAAAATCAAAATAGACCCAATTACACCCAAAAATCGGGGATAAATAGTTACTTAACCTGGCTAAGCCTCTGAAAAAAACGGTTGCAATTCTAATAAATACCTCATAACCGCTAAAACACCAGGTAGCGATTTATTGAAACACCCAAATTCGGAAATGTTTTAGCCCAATCACATTTTCGAGCTTGTAAATGGGCATTTCCCCTACTTATTTTGATGCCTTAATCCTACCCATATGAGACACAAAATTCTTTCCTGTCTTGCTACCCTCCTGTTTTTCTTGCCCATTCTGGCTCAGGATACTCATCTAAAACCCGGAGATATTGCGATTATCGCATTTCAATCAGATAATAACGATCAGTTTGCTTTTCTATGCCTGGTAGACATTGCCCCTACAACACAAATCCAATTTTCAGAGAAAGGATGGAATGCCTCCCTCCCAACGCCGGCATTTGTAAGTACTACTGAGGGTGTTCATACCTGGACAGCTCCCAACGTTACCCTAGCCCGAGGAACTGTTGTTATCATTAGCTTTAATAGCTTAGGAACAGCTCCGCTAGCCAACTATGGTACCGTTAGGTCTAGTGCAGCAGCTAAACTATCAACTTCTGGTGACGAATTAATCGCTTATCAGGGTACTGCGGTGGCACCCGAATTTATTTATGCCTTCGGATCCAGGCCCTGGATTAATTCCGGCATACCTACCTCCAATCAATCCTGGCTTCCATCAACACTTATTAATGGATTCACAGCAAGAGACTTTGCCACAGAAAATGATAATCAGTATTTTAAATGGATAGAAAATGCAGATACAAAGGATTCTATTCTTGCATTCATTGGGAATACAAAAAATTGGACCAGAAGTAATACCCGTTTTAGCAGTTTGCCGAATTGGCATTTTCAAATCTTGACAAATTATTATTTAAAAGCAGCAACCAATCCTATCTTTTTAGAAAGTTGGGATACCCAACCAAATGGCAGCGGAATAGCTCCACTCTCATTTACAACAACTGGCACCGTATTTCATTTAATAAACCAAACCGGTTCCATCGTGTTAACTGATAACTGGACCTTGGATAGACTAATGATTCATGAAAATGTTTCATTGTCGATCAAAAGTTATCAATTAAGCATCACGAACATGATGGATTCTAGCAAAGGATTTATACAAGGCTCGGATGAATCTGCTTTGATTATCAGAGGCAAATCTGGTCCGCTTAGATTTGAAAATAGTAATGCAATTTTAAATAAACTCATCCTTCTATCCGGTGCATCTGCAAGCTTATTTAATAAATTGAATATTGTTAGTCACCATGAAATAGGGTCTGTTAACTTAGGCGATAGTGCCCAATTAAACACGAATGGTTTTTTGATTTTAAGTTCTTCTGAAAAAGGTTCTTCCACACTTGCTACGATGGGAAAAGGTGCTATTCTGACAGGCCTTGTAGAAGTGCAAAAATATATCCCGAGTGGCAAAAGGAATTTCAGGTTTTTAGGTCACCCTTTTGCCAACTCAATATCCTTAAATCGATTAACTACAGATATTGATATAACTGGCAAAGATGGTTCATTGAATGGTTTCACAACTACAAGTACCAATAACCCTTCAGCTTTTTGGTATAACCCAATTGCAGGAGATCAAAATAATAATGAAGTAGGGTGGACTGCATTTACAAATACCAATGGATTTAATATGAATGCATGGCAACCAAAACAAGGAATTCGTATTAACCTAAGAGGCAGCAAGGGAGAGGGTTTGAACGGACAGTCCTATCTGCCATCCCCCATTACTTTACATTTAAAAGATAGCCTGAATACCGGCAACCAAGTAGCTACATTAATTAAGAATGCACATAACGATGGTTATAATTTAATTGGCAATCCTTTTGCAGCAGAGATTGATATGAGCAAATTGCAAATAGGTGAAAAAATAATCCCCAATTATTATTTGTGGGATCCTTATTTGGGTAATAAAGGCGGTTATATTTGTTACCCATTTTCTAATAGTATTTTCCTGCCAAGTTTCGCAGCATTCTTTGCTCAAACACTTGATTCCAGCATGGGCAATCAGATACAGTTTCCAGAAACCTGTAAACTGTCAAATAGCAAACTCATTAAAGTGCTTGGTATCACTAATAAAACAAATAATCAATTAGAATTATTAGTTGAAGCTGATAGTATTATTTGGGATAGAGCTCTTTTCATTTTCAAAACAAATGGAACAGATAGTGTGGATTTTTTTGATGCAAAAAAATTGATGAACCCGGATTTTAGTTTATTTAGCTGGAGTGCTGAAAAAGTAAAATTATGCATTGATACAAGATCAAATTTACATGCCACTAAAATCCCTTTGGGACTGATAACTACCCTATCCAAAACATATCAATTAAAGGTTAATCAAATCCCTGAAATAACAGGATATGATTTTTTTCTAATTGACAAATTTGCTGAACGAAAATTATTGTTGAAGAATGGACTGAGCTATGCATTTGTAGTTGATAGCCTCCCTTTACAAAAAGATAGTATTCGATTCGAAATTCAAATGACAGCCAAAAGCATCCCGGTAAATTCAATTGAAATTTCGAAGTTTAGTTGTCAGGTATTTCCCAACCCAGCTGGCAACCAATTTACACTGCATATACAATCTCCAAAATTATTACCCCTTTCTATAACGCTCTATAATTCTTTAGGACAACCCATTTTGAATAAAGATTTTGACCCGGCACATCAGTTACAGTATTCTATCTCAATGGATAAATGGAGTGCCGGTATTTATGTTTTAAAAATTTCTAATAAAGAGGAAATGATGATTCAAAAAATTATTAAATACTAATAAAAATGAAAAAAATATCCATACTTATAATCCTATTTTTCAGTTTTCATTTTTTCTATCCCCAGCTACTTATGGCACAACCACCCAGTTTCGACAATGACACTTCAGATGTGCCCATTGATGGTGGCTTGAGCATCCTTCTGGCGCTGGGTATTGGATATGGGATTAAGAAAAATCTAAAGCATGAAGATGATGCTAAAAAAAATAAGCCCGCACAAAATGAATAGTGCGGGCTTGAAATTATTTTATAATATTAAACCTGATACATCCAACCAAATTCATCCGCTACAGCACAAGATTTGATATCATCCAGATCTTGTTTAATGGCCGGAGCAATGGTCCAGGTTGTAGTATCAAACTGCATGATATTTTCTTTATACTTCAATTCCTTAATTGGAGCAATTGTAGCTGCAGTTCCAGTTCCAAAAACCTCTTGCACCTGTCCCGCTTTGTAAGCCTCTACTAATTCGTCGATACTGATTCTTCGCTCTTCTACTTTAAATCCTCTTTTCTTTAAAAGAGTTAAAACACTATCCCTGGTAACTCCTTTTAAAATAGTACCCTCTTCAAGTGAAGGAGTAACAGCAACGCCGTTAATAATAAAAACTACATTCATCATGCCCACTTCCTGCAACCACTTATGCTCGAAAGCATCAGTCCATAATACTTGATCATATCCCATTTTATTAGCCAACCTTGCTGCAATTAAACTGCCTCCGTAGTTACCCGCATTTTTTGAAAAGCCTACTCCGCCAGGAGCAGCTCGGGTATAGGTTTCTTCCACCAGAATTTTCATTGGCGCTGCGAAATAGGGTCCAGATGGACTTAATATGATCATAAACTTATAAGTCTCAGAAGGGCGAACACCTAAGAAAGCGTCCGTTGAAAACATGAAAGGTCTGATATATAATGAATGATCCTTTCTATTAGGAATCCAGTCTTTATCAACTTCAATTAATTGGCGCATCCCTTCAATAAACAGTTCTTCAGGAACTGTAGGCATACACATCCTTTCAGCTGAGGTATTAAAACGAATTAAATTATCATAAGGACGAAAAATAAAAGCGTCTCCATCTTCAGTTTTAAAAGCCTTTATTCCTTCAAAGATGGATTGACCGTAGTGTAATACAGACAATGATGGATCAAAAGATAAAGCCTGATATGGTTTGATAGTAATATTTGTCCATTCACCATTGATATAATCAGCTTCAAGCATATGATCGGTAAAATATCTTCCAAAAGGAAGGTTTTCGAGGCTCAATTCCAATAACTTACTTACTGCTACTTTCTCAATCTTTATATCCATTGCTGCAACCATAGTTTTATATTTGTTGCAAATAAACGAAAAAAATAAAAGCTAACAATCGTTATCTTTATAAATAGCTCATGACGTCAGAAAAAATACAGCTTCCCGATTTTGTGATTGCCAGTTTATACACCGATTTATTGGTACTGGGTACTGATGTGCAGACGAATCAATCAAAACCAGAAGCGATAACAATAACTGAATTAAAAACTGTAGCAACGGTTGTTCCTACTACAGAAAAAGCGGTTCCCAAACCTAAGACAATAGCTATACCACAATCAAAAGAACCAGTCGTTTTAGATTCAGATAAACAGTGGTATTTAGGAAACAATGGAAAACATATTGTTGTTATTATTAAAGAGACAGGCGTTGCATTCATTAACGATAAACACCTTCAATTTCTTTCCAATATTTTAAATGCATGTAAGTTAAACCTAGGTGATATCGCATTGATCAATCATTCAAATAATCCAAATGGCTATACAGAATTAAAACAAAAATTACAACCAAAATTTGTACTGGTGTTTGACTTAGAAACAAAGGAAATAAAACTACCATTTGCGATGCCTAATTATCAGGTACAATCGCATGATAACTGTAAATTTTTATTTGCTTCGTCTCTTACAAAAATGGATGGAGATTCACAAGAAGCTAAAACGGAAAAATCTAAACTTTGGATGAGTTTGAAAAATATGTTTCAATTGTAAGATTTAAAAAAACTTTTAATGCAGGAACAGATATTCATTGAAAGCCCTCGTCTACTAATAAGAAGTTGGAAAGATTCAGATACAGATGCCTATATTAAAATGAATCTTGACCCTTTGGTCATGAAATATTTTCCGAAAATAATTTCTACAGAAGAATCCTTAGACCATATTCAAAAGATTAAACAGCATTTTAATGAATTCAATTACGGTTTATTTGCGCTGGAATTAAAAGCAGAAAATCGTTTCATAGGATTCACAGGTTTTTCACATCCTACTTTCGATTCCTTTTTTACGCCTTGCATAGAAATTGGATGGAGAATTGATTCGGCATACTGGAACAAGGGATTAGCCACTGAAGCAGCTATCAGCTGTTTGCAATATGGATTTAAGACTTTAAAATTTGAAAAGATTTACTCTTTTACCTCTACTTATAATACAGCTTCAGAAAGAATAATGCAGAAAATCGGGATGCTTAAAATTTCAGAGTTCAATCATCCAAAGTTAGACAAAGCACATTACTTGTGTAAGCATGTGTTATACCAAATTAATCGAACAACTAATTAAATAATGGAAAAAATAGAACTTGTATTCGCTACAAATAATCAGAATAAAGTAACCGAAATTCGTTCTATATTAAAGGACCCTTTTCATATCATCACATTGAAAGAGGCCGGTATTGAAATTGATATTCCTGAACCTCATGAAACATTGGAAGCTAATGCTTCTGAAAAATCAAGCACCATACATCAAATTACCAATAAGAACTGTTTTAGCGAAGACACTGGTTTAGAAGTTAATTCCCTCAATGGAGAACCCGGAGTTAAAAGTGCTCGATATGCAGGTGAAGGCAGAATTTTTGAGGATAATATTAATTTGCTTTTAAAGAATTTAGAAGACAAAACAGATCGTTCGGCTCAATTCAGGACTGTAGTTTCATTAATTTGGGACAAACAGGAATATCTATTCACAGGTATTTGTAAAGGAAATATAATTGAAGTTCAAAAAGGAATTGAGGGATTCGGATATGATCCCATTTTTGTTCCTGAAGGTTCTACTCTAACATTTGCAGAGATGGGTATGGAAGAGAAAAATAAATTCAGTCACCGTAAAAAAGCGGTAGCACAACTCATAGAATTTCTAAAATTGAAAGTATCATGAATAGGATCAAGTTAACAATGCCCTCATCATATTCATTTTCTACAGAAATTGCGATTCGAATCACAGATTTAAATTATGCCGGCCATGTAGGGAATGATAGTGTTCTTACATTAATTCAGGAAGCCAGACAACAATATTTAAAAACCATGGGATATGGAGAATTGGATTTCGAAGGATATGGTTTGATCATGGCAGATTCTGCGATTGAATATAAGCACGAATTAAATTATGGAGATCTTGTACGAATTTCTATTCAAGCCGTAGATTTTGATAAACTTGGGTTCGATTTTTTTTATTTATTAGAGATTGTTAATCGTGTTGATATCATCGTGGCAGGGAAAGCAAAAACGGGCATGATCTGTTTTGATTACACCACTAAAAAGAAAACTGGTATACCAGCAAATGCTATAAAAAAATTAAATCCAGATCAGTAGTTTGATCCTGATTAAAAAAACCTTTCGATTTATACAGCAAACTGTTGTAGATGATGGTCTAAGTGTTTATAGAACATATTGTTCCATTCGGTTTTATTTAATGAGCCGAATGATAAAGATTCTTTTCCCTCAAAATAAGACGCGCCTAATTCTTGTGTCTTCTTGATATAGTTGACCAATCTTTCTTTTTCAATGGCAAAATCTTTATTGCTATTGATAATAAAAGCAGGTGCAGTTTGAATACTTTTCTTATAAGGGGTTTCATTAACTACTGATTTTTTTACCAATAGTTTCAAAATGAATTTCACAAATGCATTTGGAGCTGGATGAATATTTTCATAAGCCATTTCATAGGTAACATTGCAATGGGCCAGCATTTGAGCAACCGACATTTTACCCCATAAACCTTTTGTGTCAGGAGTTAATTGACCAATGCGATTAATTACTTCACTAGAATCTGTAAGGCTAAATACATTTTTCATGATTAAATGTTTGAGGTTGCTGGCAATCTTATTTTAGAATTGTTTTTAAATCTACAAAATATATAAACAAATCCTGAGGTGTCATTAACTTTCCTTTCAGGATATGGCTTTTTGAAAAATAGAGCTTACCATTAAAAATAAGAAATGGTGCTCTAAAATCCCGTTCCCGTATATTAAGTTCCTGTTGATTTATCTGAATGGTATAATGTGTTTCGGTTAAATGACTGCTTTTGCTAAAGCTTTCATCAGCTCTAAAAGAAGAATCCATCACAGTAAATAATTTCTTAGGGTTTTCTTCTACATTATAATAAAAATCAATTACTTGTTGTGGTAGTTGGAACATTTCGGCTTTAGTAAAATCAACTAATTTAACTTCTGTTTTATTATTGCATGCTGGATGTATCGATAAAGTACTACATAATGCAACAGCAAAAAATAATCTTTGAGTTAGGTTCATAAAGAGCCGTTTTGTAAATTGGGTTTAGGTTAATTCGTTCCAAATTCTCCAGCTTTCTTCTGCCTGAAGTATTAGCATCTCGTAACCGTTTTGAATACTGGCACCCTGTTGTTTTCCAAGCTTTAAAAACCTTGTTTCAATGGGGTTATAGATCAGGTCAAATAAATGATGTTGTTCTGTAATAAACTGAAATGGAATGTCAGGACAAGCATCCAGATTAGGATACATGCCTAATGGGGTTGTATTTATAATTAGTTGGTGGGTTTCTAAAATATCCTGGGTTAAATCATTGTAACTGATTGCCTTTTCAGATGTATTTCTTGATACAAATTGATAAGCAATATTGAGTTGCTGGAAAACATATTCAACGGCAGCAGAGGCCCCACCAGTGCCAAATATCAAAGCTTTTTGGTGAACTGGTTTTAAAAAAGGTTGTAATGATTTTTGAAATCCTACAATGTCTGTGTTGAAGCCTTTTAATTTACCGTCAATGATTTTTACACAATTACAGGCCCCCATTTTTTTAACGGGTTCTGATAATTCATCCAAAAAATCAATCACTGATTTTTTATAGGGAATGGTAATATTAAAACCTTCTAATCCTTTCTTCGAGTCAAGAATATTGGTCAATTCTTGTATATCAGGAATTGAAAAATTTTCATACGAGGCATTTGAAATACCAAGTTCTTTAAATTTTTCTGTAAAATATTTCTGTGAAAAGCTATGCGTTAACGGATAACCCAATAGGCCAAATAAACGCATGACAGAGTTATT
The DNA here is from genome assembly GCA_037127755.1 of Bacteroidota bacterium. Lineage (GTDB taxonomy): Bacteria > Bacteroidota > Bacteroidia > Chitinophagales > Chitinophagaceae > Sediminibacterium. Next base: position 28,694 of record JBAXXT010000017.1, on the reverse strand, counting down.
TATCTAGGTATAAAGTGAAAGTATCTCCTCTCAATCCAATACGCATCGCTTCCAATGCAATCATTTCATTAGGAGCAATATTTCCAAGATTTACATTACAGCCTATTAATTCAAGGAAATACAATTGTTGTGCTTTCTGAGGTGCTTCCCAAATAATTTTTTCTGCAGGAATCTGGGTTAAAATTTCTTGTACCAACCCTTCACGAACTTCTCCGCTTCCGCGATAGATACCAACGTTTCCAGCTTCACGAGCTTCTGCAATCACATAGGATGAACCAGCTTCCAATTCAGCACGCATCAATTCAATCCATTTATAGGGAGGAATAATATGAGCTGCATCTTTACTTCCCACTTCACTTAATACGGTAACATGCTTCGTCAACTTCTCGATATAACCACATTTTTCAGGATGAGGTATGCTAATTGAACCATCACTTACTTCTACATAATTGATGCCATAGTCTTTACACATCGCTAAATAATCATCAAATTGATTTCTGATTAAAAAAGCCTCAAATAAAGTACCTCCAAAATATACTGGGATATCGTATGATTGATATGCTTCAATTTTTTCTCTCAAATTAGGCGTCACATAGGCAGTTCCAAATCCTAATTTAACAACATCCACATGCGGACCAGCAACACCCATAAAATTGTGCACTTCAGGAATACTTAGTCCTTTATCCATCACCATTGTAATACCGTATGCCCTTGGTTTCTTTACACGATCAGGTATTTGAGTCAAATTAAAATTCATTTCGCTTGATTTTCGGCTGCAAAAATAGGTTAATCGAGCGACTTTATGAGCCACCACTTGTATCCATATGTTTATGTTTACTTATATTTTTCTTCCTTTCTTGTATCTAGCAACGATATCAACTACCTGATTGTTTTGAAGAATAGCCGGATTTAGTTCGATAAACTTTTTCAGAAGTTTAGGTGCTTTTTCCATGGCGATCTCTAACTTTAGCAATGCTTCTTTTGATTTGCCTTTTGCAAAGAGCACCGTACTTTGATAGAAAAGAAAAACGGGTTTACCATCGGTTGCCTTAAGCGCAGCGTTTGATTGGTTCAGTGCCTCCTCAAAAAACTCAGCTTTTAGTAAACATTTGATCAATGCTTCCCACCCTGCTACATTTTTTTGTTTTTGTCGAACTACCGCACTAAAATATTGAATAGCTTCTTTATACTGCCCCAGGTTAAGACGGCATTCGCCCATTGCCAAATTGTATTCTGTAATAGTCCGATGAATGCGCATGGCATTTTCAAGATGCTTAATTGCGCTCTGCCATTGCTCTTCAAGCATATAGGTTACTGCAATTTTATAATGCAACTTACTGTCATCGGTATTTAAATGCACTGCTTTCTTGTAATGGAATCTTGCCTGCGCATAGTTACCAAGGCGATGATAACAATGACCAATAGCTTCATAAATTACATCTTCAGGCCTCGATAATTCTAATACTTTTTCTAGTACTTCAATTGCTTCTTTATACTTACGTAGTCGCAGATAAGCATCCCCCATATTCCGATAAGCATAGTCAAATTTTTCATCTATTGCTACTGCATATTGATAAGCATCAATTGATTTTTCATAGAGTTTTAATCCTTGAAAAGCAGCAGCCATATTAAACCAGGCTAATTCGTTATAGGGAAATTCATCAATAATAGTTTGATGTAAACGAATACTTTCTTCATTTCTGCCTGTAAAATCTGTCCAAAAACAAATCTTATAGAGTGCTTCCTCATTATTGGGCTCTTCTTCCAGGATAATCTTAAGGCAGTCGAAAACTTTATCAAACTCCTCATAGTCATCATAAACGTCGGCCAGTTCAAATAACAGATCAATACGCTCCTCCCCTTCAAAAAGATTTAAGGCAGCTTCCAATAATTCAACCGCTTTTTGTTGTTGATCCAGTGCCAGATAGGCATCTGTCTTTAAAATATATAGATTTACGTCATTACTATCGAAAAGTTCTGCTCTCTCTAAAATATTCAGGGCTTCCTGATATTTTCTGTTTGCCAATAACAAATCAGCTTTTTTTATCATAAGTAGTGCAGAATAGGGAAACTGCTCTAAAGCAATCTCGGAAGCTTCCAAAGCCTGACTCATGTCGTCTTTTTCGTCGAAATAATCAATAATACGTTCAAAAGCGTCTTCTTCTATGAAAGAGTGGCTGATCCCCTGTTTGAGATTTTGGTATTGCATCAAGAGTTCTTTGAGTTCCTCTCGGTCTTCGCGGTATGGATTTTCTCTCATTGCACTGTCGGTTTATTGAATGTAAAACCTTTTTTTTACTTTTTTTCAACTAGGAGGCAACTTTTTTCAAATTCATGCGTCTTATTAATATTATGTGAATTGGCATATTATTAAGAAAAAGAATTATCTTTATACAAATGACAGCAAAGCAAAACATACAAAAAATCAGTTTTTCCATCATTTTGGTGATGGCAATTCAGGTGGCTTATGCTGCATTTTCATTCACTGGAATCGCAGATGAGCATACTAAAAACAGTAAATATTCTTTAAAAAATCTAAGTTCTTTTTCAAGAAAAGGTATTACATACTCTTCCATGAAATCGAGTTTACAATTTAAAGGAACTCAACTATTGTCGAATAAAGACAATCAGAGTAGTTCAGAAATGAATTATATGCTCCGTTTTGAAAATGGGAATTCCACATTTGTATACCCATACAAATTCAAAGTAAAGGTTCCAACAAAATTCAAAACTCCGGTTGCCCCGCACCATTAATTCAAAAGTCTATAACCACTAGTGGGAATGTCGTACTTAGAAGCCTGAACTGGGCTTAGGTTTATTTTCGTTGCCTTATATCGAACTATTGAAGCACCCTGCTCCTTTACATCAAATTCTAACACAAAGCCCGGAACATCTTTGAATTGGTATTCAAACTCACGAACTGATGGCGCAATGGCAGAGGCATAATAGATATTGAACACACTGCTATCCTTTAAAATCAAAACCGCTTTTTTGCATTCATAACCTAATATAGTTTTTGATTCATTCACAAAATGTATGGTCATACCATCAAATTGCTTATTAGCCAGCCTCCATTCATTACTTGTTAGTTTAGTCATGAATTTATTAGTTCCAAATTCTCTAAGAATAACTGCAGAACCATTGGTCTTATCATAGATAACAGATTGCAATAAAGAAGGGCTGTTTAAATCTACGCGACTATCATTACCTTTTATGTACACTATTTTAGAACTATGTTGCAGTGCCAACTGCACATCTTTATTCAAATTACTATCTTCAAAACTTATCTGATAAGTTACCGTGCACTCTGCCACAACCCTTTGTTGTGAGTACCCATATTGAGTCAAAAAAATGCATGCAAAAAGCAACCCGCTAAATAGTTTCATAAAATTGATGTATAGTTTTCTATTAGATAGAAATTATAAAGAAAGCCCTCTCGAATCAACAGGAGGGCTTTCAAAATTTTATTTATTTTTTTTCTGAGTCCGTTCTTTTAAATCCTGAACCTTTTTATTACTATCCATCATCTGGTCATATTTTTCCTGCCATTTTGTTTTTGTCTTTGGAGCTTTCCTTTTCAATTCAATTTTAGCAAGGATCTTATCATGATCAATAATATAGTTTTGAATTACAAATTGTAATCCAAGCGTAATAATATTAGAAACAGTATAATACCATGTCAAAGCTGATGGAAGTCTATTAAAGATGAACAACAACATGAATGGGAAGAAATACGGCATGTACTTCAAAGCAGGATTATCCTGTGTTGGAGTCATACTCATATTATATATAGAAATTAAAAAGCTGGTAATTACTGCAGTTATTGTGAACAGGCTGATATGGTCACCGAATCCCATCGGCACATTAAAAGGTAATGTAGCAATCACATCATAAGACGACAAATCTTTACTCCATAAAAATGCCTGCCCTCGAAGTGCAATGTTTGAGTTAAAGAAACTATACAATGCAAAGAAGATGGGGATCTGTAATAATGCTGGAATACAGCCACCAAGGGGGTTCACACCTGCTTCCCTAAAGAGTTTCATTTGTTCCATTGCGAAGCCTTGTTGGTCTTCTCCGAATTTTTTCTTCAAAACATCCAATTCCGGACGCATTACTTTCATTTTAGCACCACTCAAATAACTGCTATAAGTAAGAGGTGCAGTTACTAAACGAATAAATAAAGTGAGTAGCAATACCACCCAGCCATAATTCTTTACAAATCCTGCAAAGAAATTAAACACATTCATAATGATGTATTTGTTGATTGGGCGAACAAAGGAATACATATCTCTACCGAGGTCAACAATTTTATCCATTTCGGGGGCCTGCTTCTTCAGTATATTAAAATCACTTGGACCAAAATATAGTTGCATAGGAACCGCAACGGTTGCTGAAACAGGTAATTTCATTTGAAGTGAAGCATTAACAGTGGCTAACTGAGTACTAGAATCTGTTTTACGTATAAAACTTACTGAACCTGCACTAAAACTATTCTTAGCAATTAATGTAGTATTGAAGAACTGCTGTGCAACGCTTAACCATTGTACAGGCTTTTCAAAAGTCCTTTCGTTTTTAGTTTTAATGTAATCAAAATTATTACCTTCTGAAAAGCAGATACTCGACATCTGTCGCTCATATACTGCTGTCTTTTCTAGTTGCTGAGTTGTAGTAATCCATTGCATATTCAACTGACCCTGACTTAATAATTTATCAGCACCAGTTAATGAAAGATTCCAATCAATCATGTACTCGTTAGGGCGCACAATATATTCATGCACGATACCCTGACCATTAGCAGATTGAATTGAAAAACGAATGGTTTGACTACCATCCGCATTTTTTACGATACTACTGGGAGTGAAAAATAGTTCTGCGGTTTGGGCAGCCTGATTGGTGCCAGTATTAACAGCGTAGCTGATTTGATCTTTACCACCAGATAGAGTTACTAACTGACCATCTTGAGATTTATAATTCTTTAGAACTACACTATATACTTTCCCGCCTTTATTAGAGAAGTTCACTTTCATGAGTTCATTCTCTATTACAACCATTTGCTCAACACCAGTTGCAGCGGTTGTAAAGTTTCCGGCTGCAGAAACTCTTGAAGTAGAATCTCTTCTAACAGAATCTAGTTTTGCAGTTGCAGTATCTACTATTTTTATTCTAGCTGCCTGAATACGCGCAATAGAATCTTCTTGTCTTTTTTTAATTTCAACTAAGGCAGTTTGTTGCTTATTGGTATACCAGAAGTATAAAAAAAACAAAATACCCAGTAGCACAAAACCAATTACCGAATTCTTATCCGTCTTCATATCAATTTTTATTGAGCGGCAAAGGTAGTATTCTCAGTTTAGATTGAGAATCAGGAATAATAAATTATTACAAGCGTTAAAATAGCTTTAAAAAGGGTATTTGGGACTACAATATGGGTTTAAACTCGTTTCTTTAACTACTTCAACTAAGATATTCCCTACTTCAACCATCACATTTTTAAATTTACTTATATGATGGAGGTTACTAAAAGTATACTTCCTGGCGATAGCTATACGCCCGGAAGATTCACAAAATTCTTATGGTGGTTATCCACTGCTGAAGAGGAATTACTTGAAAAAGCGGTGATTGATCGTAACAGATATGCAATTACTGGTATGACTGTTTTAGGTACCTGGTTATTTGCCACATTGGCTTGGGCATATTTTTTTAGTACTGTCGTATCTAATTTCTGGGCACCCATTGCATTGGGAATTTTTATGGGTGGTGTTATTTTGGGTATTGACCGAGCGCTAATCAAAGGCATCAATCGAAACAATAAACACAAGTTTATACCGATTAGTTTTAGAGTTCTACTTGCCATGACCATTGGACTGTTTATGGCTCAACCCGCATTATTGTATTTGTTTAATAAAGAAATACATACTCAAATTTCACTCGACAATGAACAACGCAAGCGAAATAAATTGCTACAACAGGATAGTGTATATATGAGTATTAAACAACCCTTACTTATTGAACGAAACAAACTTCAATCACAATTATTATCAAAAGACAAAGAGGTATCTGCAGCAAGGGAAAGCTTTATAGCGGAAACTGATGGTACTGGTGGCAGTAAAAAAGTGGGATTAAAAGATATTGCTAAAGCCAAACAACAAGCTTATCAAAAGCTACAATTAGATTACCTGGCATTAGATTTATCGCTTACACCAAGCATTCAATCAGCAGATAGCAGTTTAAAAAAGATTGATGCTGGCATTTTAAAAGAACAAGCGGCATTTGAAACTTTATTAAATGATGGATTCATCACCAGGATTGAAGCATTAAATAATTTGATCAAAAACAATAGTGCTGTTGCATTTCGCTATTATTTATTGGTAGCAATTTTGATGTTGATTGAACTGATGCCTGTTATTGCAAAAACTTTACTACCATCGGGTACTTATGACGAACATGTAAAGCTGAGGGAAGCCTATGAAATTAAAAATCTCCAGCAACTTTATCAAAAAGCTACTGAAGACATTTAATAGATTTAAATAAAGAAACTACTTAGCTCCGCTAGGGCAGTTTCTTTTCAAGTAAATTGTATAAAGTTTTGAAAGATGCGGAAAAGTTCCCGGACCTTCTGAAATACTATGTGTACGATTTGGGTAACTCATCATTTGAAATTGCTTCCCATTTTTCACGAGTTCATTAACGAGCATTTCCATATTTGAATAATGAACATTATCATCTCCGGTTCCATGTATCAGCAATAAATTTCCTTTTAGGTTTTTTGCATACGTAATTGGCGAACCTTTAATAAATCCACTTTTATCTTCTTGCGGTAATCCCATATATCTTTCTTGATAAAGGTTATCGTAAGTAAGCTGATTAGCAACACCTGCCACTGCAATACCTGTCTGATAAATTCCTGGGTATTGGAACATCAAGTTTTGTGTAGCAGACCCTCCACCACTCCAACCCCAAACAGCCACCCTGCTGCTATCGATATATTTCCATTTCAAAATTTCTTTTGCAGCTAAAGCCTGATCGCGGATATTAACCTGACCTATTTTTTTATACACCGATTTACGCCATTCTCTTCCTTTAGGCACAGGTGTTCCACGATTGTCAATGGATATATAAAAATACCCATCGGCAGCCATATCTCCATCATACAAATAGTTGTAGGCTATACCATATTCATCTCTAACATTTTGACCCCATGGTTCTGTATACACATAAAATACAGCAGGATATTTTTTAGTAGAATCAAAATTATTGGGCTTCACTAACCAAGCATCCATTGTTACATTTTCGGAAGTTGTAACCTTAAAAAATTCAATATTCGATTTTGATTTATCTGCCGCCAATAGGGCTTTGTTAACCTTACCCCCATCTATTGCAGCATGCCCAGGAAGTTTTATCCATTCTGTAACACTAGGGGTATAATAATTTGAAAATTTATGTTGCGCAAAGCTTGCATTGGGCGACAATTCATAACTATTAGTACCGACCTGATTACTTGGAGTAACACGAGTCGCAGCTTCTGTGCCATCTAATTTAACTTTGTATAAATATTGCTGTGTGGCATTTTCAGGTGAGGCCTCGAAATAAAGAAAACCATTTTTCTCATCGATTGCAGCAATGCTCATTACATCATATTTTCCATTGGTAATGCACTTGATTTTTTTTCCATTGCGACTTATTCTATATATATGTCTCCAACCATCTTTTTCACTTGACCATAGAAACTCCGCACCATTTTCGATCCAATCCCAACCACCATACGAATATTTTTGATCCCATTCCTGTTGAAGATCAATCCAGGCAGAATCTTCTTCATGATAAATGGAAGAGACTTTTCCTGAAGAAGATTCGCACAATAAAATAGCTGTTTGGTTCTGCCTGCGATTTAAATGTTGAACAATAAGTTCGGAACTATTTGCGGCCCATTCCATTCTAGGTAAATAAGTTTCTAAAATAGTATCATTGGGGATATTCATCCATTTTGTTTTGTTGGTTGTTAATGAAACAACACCTATTTTAAATGGAGAGGGTTTTTGTCCAGCTATTGGATATTCTACTGGCACAGCAAAAGGGTAAATTGAATCAGTATTATTGATCATCAAATGATCTTTAGTAATCTTCGCATCCATTTGCCAGAAAGCAATCTGTTTGCTATCGGGGCTCCATCTAAATCCATCTCGGCAAAAGAACTCTTCTTCATAGGCCCAGTCGAAAGTGCCATTGATTTTTTTTCTACTACCTCCTACGGTGAGGGCTTGGATCTTATTCGTAGCAAGATCTTCTACATAAATATTATAGTCGCTTACATAAGCCACTTTTTTATCATCAGGTGAGAATTTGGCAAACATTAAGGAAGAAGTTGGTTTCCCTTTTCCTAATTGTTTTAAACTTTTATCATTTAAGTTAAGTACCCAATAATCTCCTCTGGTATCATATCGCCAAACTTTTTTAGAGTTGGTGTAGATCAGTAATTTACTTTCATCGTTTGAAAAGAAAAAGTTACGAACTGACAAGGATTTATCAGAGCCTTCCGGAGTTAATTGTTTTTTTGTTATTACTACCAGCTTCGAATTGTCGGACAGATTATTGTAAGAAATTTCCCCGCCCGAATTTGTATAATATCCGTTGCCATTTTTACTCCAATGAATCCCAGAAGGAGGTTGTGCAATAGCTGTAAAACAGGTGACTAACATTGTCATTAAAAGAATGAACATTTTTACGTTTAGCATATCGTTGAATTAGTTAACTGAAATTACTAAACTAGATTAATAAAACCGCTTTTACATTGTTATCATACATAAAAAATGCCGGCATGAATAGACATGCCGGCATTAAAAATTTTAAAATAAATTATACCTGCGCAACTTTCTTTCCATTACTATGCAGTTGTTCATTGTATTTTTTGGCGGCACCTATAAAAGCCACAAAGAGAGGTGCGGGATTTTCTACAGAGCTTTTTAATTCTGGGTGATATTGAACTCCAATAAAGAAAGGATGTGAAGGAATCTCAATGATTTCCACCAACCCTGTTTCTGGATTCATACCACTTGCCATCATTCCATTTTGCTGAAACTTATCAAGGTATTCGCTATTAAATTCGTAACGATGTCGGTGACGTTCAGTGATGGAAGTCTTTCCATAAATTTTATGTGCTAGAGTACCTTCTGCAATTTCACAAGGATAAGATCCCAAGCGCATTGTTCCACCCATCATGGTGATTTTTTTCTGTTCTTCCATGATATCAATCACAGGATACTTGGTGTGTGCATCCATTTCAACTGAGTGTGCCCCATGTAATCCAAGGATATTTCTTGCAAATTCTATGACAGCCATTTGCATACCTAAACAAATTCCAAAGAAAGGTAACCCCTTCTCTCTGGCATATTGTACAGCAATAATTTTTCCATCGATGCCTCGCAATCCAAATCCCGGGGCAACTAATAGTCCATCTAATCCAGAAAGTTTTTCAGAAACGTTTTCAGCAGTTATAAATTCACTATGAACATTCACTACTTCTACTTTCACTTCATTCATGGCACCAGCGTGTATAAAGCTTTCTAGTATTGATTTATACGCGTCTTGTAATTCGATATATTTTCCAATTAATCCAACAGTTACTTTACTCTTAGGATATTTTAATTTGTCGAGAAACCCTTTCCATTTGTCTAAATCAGGTTCGGCATATCCTGTAATGTTCATTTTACGTAAACAAATAAGGTCTAATTTTTCACGCAGCATCAGCAAGGGCACTTCATAAATCGTAGATGCATCCATTGCTTCAATAACAGCTTCTGTTTTTACATTACAGAACAATGCAATTTTTCGTTTGATGTCATTATTCAAGGGCTCTTCGGTTCTACAAACTAAAACATCAGGATGCACTCCTGTTTCACTCAACATTTTTACACTATGTTGAGTAGGTTTTGTTTTTAATTCTTTTGCCGCTTTTAAATAAGGTATTAGAGTAAGATGCACCACAACAAGATCTTCGTCAGGTAATTCCCATTGCAATTGACGAACCGCTTCGATAAAAGGTAAACTTTCAATGTCACCCACGGTACCCCCTAATTCAGTAATTATAATATCATATTTACCACTCTGACCGAGCAATAACATTCTACGTTTTATTTCATCGGTAATATGAGGAACAACCTGAACAGTTTTACCTAGAAAATCTCCCGCTCTTTCTTTATTAATTACGGTTTGATAAATTCTTCCTGTTGTTACATTATTCGCCTGAGAGGTATAATTACTCAAGAATCGCTCATAGTGCCCTAAATCCAAATCGGTTTCAGCACCATCTTCAGTTACATAACATTCTCCATGTTCATAAGGGTTTAAAGTACCCGGATCCACATTTATGTAGGGATCAAACTTTTGAATCGTTACTTTCAGGCCACGGGCCTGCAAAAGCTTTGCAAGCGATGCTGCAATAATTCCTTTACCTAAACTACTGGTTACCCCACCAGTAACAAAAATGTACTTTGCCATAAGAGCGTTTATTGATCAATTTTGAATACTTCCTAGTACCCGATTAAATTTCTTAGAACTACCAAAGATGAGCTGCATGCGCATTTTCGCTTTCCAAATATCCTTACAAAAAAAAATTAAGCCTTCGCTGTACTAAGTTTAAAAAGAAACATTGAATGTGACCAAGGGGAATAAATAACAAAAAATTCTCAGCGGTCATACAAACCTACTTCAAAAAAGCTCAGAAAAAAAATACTAAGGAAAAAACAAACAAAGGCTTGTCAGAAGTGTTAATTTGAAGTGCAAATCTTTCCCACCAAAAACACAAAAAATGAAAAAACTATTACTTTTAACCTTAGCCGCGCTGTCTACAGCCTTTATTTTTAGTTATCGGTATAAAGCACCTGCACCTCAGATCCTAACAGCCGATTGTTATATCAGTTGTTATAATGCTGATGTAAGAGACCAATTCAGGCAAGAAGCCAGCACTATGGCATTTGCAAACCTTCATCAAACCCCAATCCCATTTCATTTAGAGGGGGCCCTGGGCAAAGCTGTTAGCTTTAAAGCTGCAGATGGAACAGAAGCAATGGGATATGAAATCAAATCCAAGAAAAAATCCAACAAATGGGTTTATGTTATTCAGGAATGGTGGGGATTAAATGATTATATCAAAAGGGAATCCGACAATCTGTCAAAGGAATTAGAAGACGTAAATGTGTTGGCGATTGACCTATATGACGGAAAAGTTGCCGCCACTCCAGACAGTGCCATGAAACTGGTTCAAGCAGCAAAAACAGAAAGATTAGAAAATATCATCAAGGGAGCTTTGGCTTATTCTGGCTCAAAAGCTAAAATTTACACTATCGGTTGGTGTTTTGGAGGCATGTGGAGTTTACAAACAACATTGTTAGCAGGAAAACAAGCTGCAGGTTGTGTGATGTATTATGGAAGGCCTGAGACAAATTTGGATAAATTAAAAGGATTGAATTGCGATGTAATTGGATTCTTTGGAAATAAAGATAAAAGCCCATCTCCTGAAATGGTTACAAAGTTTGAACAGGATATGTTAAGCTCTGGAAAAAAGCTTACTGCATTTAAATATGAAGCGGGTCATGGTTTTGCAAACCCGAGTAACCCTGGCTTTAATAAAGAAGCTACTGCCGATGCGCATGAAAAAGCGATTGCATTTTTAAAAGCGCATATGTAATATTTTTGTTCCCCTCCCTAAATAGGGCGGGGAACAAAAATATTCTTCTTACTTTTTACTTTTTGCTTTTTTAAAACACCTCCCCGAGATTCACAAAGAATCCTCTTGAACCGTCTTTTCCAAATCCATAATCAATACAAAGATTGGCGCCAGAATGTTTATTTAGTTTAAATCTGAGACCACCCCCATAACCAGGTGATAACACTTGAAATTGCTGAGAAATTTCTGGGGTAAAATATTGAAGATTCCCAAATAGAACACCTCCAAAAAATCCATTTCTACTAATATTAAAGCGGTATTCACTTTCTAAATAAAACATATTGTTTCCACGAAAGCGACCTTGAATATATCCTCTTCCCGTATTGTATTGATCATCCCATCCCGTACTCGGCATTAAAAGATAAGGTGGTGTTCCTCCTAATGTTAACCAATTAAAACTCCATAAAGCAAGGGTATTTTTTGAGTGTGCCGGAAAGGGCAAATATTTACGAACATCAATCAGTAATGATTTCCAATCGTTATCGCTGCCTAAGAAAGTTCTACTATCCCTGTACACCGCATTTATATACCAACCATTTTTTGAATTGATCTGGTTGAGACGATTATCGTACAAAGCTTTTAATACAATACTAGAAGCTACTTCATTGGCACCTAATTTTCGGTTTATGATTCTGTTTAGTCTTAGAGTAACAGAATCCAATACCGTAATATTCCAAAATCGGTCGAAATAAATACCGGCACCCACAAAAAAGTTTTTTGCAACAGATTTTAAAATGGTCTCGTGAAGCTTAATGCCGTAAAATGCAATTTGATGCCCTTTATTGGGATCTGTTCTACCACCCAATCCATATATGTTGGAAGGGTAATCAATATATCTATTATCTGAAATGAGATTATACCTATTGTTTTTTGTCCAGATATTAATTGTTAAAGGAATCAATAACTGATCATATTCTGTGTAAGTAATGCTGGTTGAAATACTAGACAATTTTTGGTTAGCTACTGTATCATTCAAGTAAGCCAGGTTCGCACTTAGGATACCTGCAAAACCGGTTTGCAAAGAATATCCAGCTGCGGGAATAATACTAAATTGCTTTTTTATCTTATTCTCTACAGTGTCTTTAGGATCTAAAATCTTATGATTGTCTTTATTATCCGATCCTCTCAGTAAGTCGCTAAAATCTTTTTGAGGTATGATTTTAGGAGACGCTTGTTGATGTTTTTTAGTAGAATCTAATTGTGCAGCCAAATGACCCATTATCAATAAACCTAGAAGAATTAATAAAGGGTTTTTTATTGGCATGTATATTAATTTAAGGTAAACTAAATTGAACGGAACCTGAATTACATATCACTTAAGATCTTTTTATAACTAGTAACAATTCCTTTAATAAGTGATGAACTAAATCCTTGATGTTCCATTTCATTGAGACCAGCAATCGTACAACCTTTTGGAGTTGTTACTTTATCAATTTCCTGTTCAGGGTGTGTATTTTTTTGAAGTAATAATTCGGCAGCACCTTTTACTGTTTGTGCAGCAATTAAAGATGCTACTTTAGCACTAAATCCAATTTCAATTCCACCCTGAATATTTGCTCTAATATATCTCATGGCATATGCAGTTCCACATGCACCTAATACAGTGGCAGCATCCATTAATTTCTCTTCAATTAAAACCGATTTTCCTAACTGCTCAAATAACTCGGATACAAATGAAGTTTGTTCCTGGGAAGCATTTACAGAACAGATACATGTCATACTTTCTTGAATAGCGATGGCCGTATTTGGCATGGCTCTAAAAATCGGAATTCCGTTTCCCACTATCTCTTGAATATCTTTAACCCATACACCTGTAACTACACTAATCAATTGATGCTTGTTTGCATCCAATACTGGTTGGATTTGTGCAAGTACTTCTTTAACTTGAAATGGCTTGATTGCTAAAATAATCCAACTTGAATTCTTTACTGCTTCTAAATTATCATTAGTGATATTAACGCCTCTTTCTGCTAAAGGTTTCAGTGTATCTATATTTCTTTTTGTTACTATTAATTCATGAGGCAAAACAAAACCACTATTTATGAGCCCCTCTGCAATAGCAGTTCCTAAATTTCCTCCTCCAATAATTGCGATTTTCTTATTCATGTCTTTAAAGATTATTAAACAAATGCCCCTATAAATGGGTCCATATGCTTACATGTATTTCAACGTTTTTAAATAATTGCGCACATAATCGTCCACTCCTTCTTCGAGTGTATAAAAAAGATTCGTATACCCTGCCTTTTGCAGCTTATGCATATTGGCTTCCGTAAAATATTGATAGGTGTCTCTAAGATCTTCGGGCATTTCAATAAACTCAATATTGGGTTTTAAATCAAGCCCTTTAAAACTAGCTGCAGCTAAATCATAAAATGATCTTGCCTTACCGGTACCTAAATTATAGAGTCCATTGTTCGCCAGATCCCAATCACTATTTAGCATAGAAAGTGCCATCCAATCAATTACTTTAAGTAAGTCTTTTACATACACAAAATCCCGCAGTTGTTGTCCGTCTTTAAAATCAGGGCGGTGACTCTTAAATAATTTAACAACGCCATTTTTGTTGATCTGATTAAAAGCATGCCAGATCACACTTGCCATTCTTCCTTTATGGTATTCATTGGGACCATACACATTAAAGAATTTCAAGCCAGTCCAATTATTTGGTTTACTTGTTTGTTTTAAAGCCCATTTATCGAATTCATTCTTACTTACACCGTAAGGATTCAATGGCTTTAATTTTTCAACCAGTTCATGATCATCATTATAACCTAATTCTCCAGCACCATATGTTGCTGCTGATGATGCATAAATCAATGGTATCTGATGAGCCACTGAATAATTCCAAATCGACTTTGAATATTCAACGTTTAAAGCTTCATGAATACTATAATCAAATTCAGTAGTATCTGTTCTTGCACCAAGGTGAATGATTAAATTGATTTTAGGTTTATGCAATTCCAACCATTCAAAAAAAGAATGACGTTCAAGAATTTCCAGGTAGTTTTTTCCTTCCCAATTTTTTCTTTTTGCTTCAATGCCAAAATCATCAACTAATAAAAGATTTTGAAATCCTTTATCGTTCAATGATTGTACCATGCATGATCCTATAAATCCTGCTGCACCTGTAACTACAATGGTTGCTGATTGCTGCATTTAGTTCAAGAGTTTTTCAATGGCAGTATCATATTTATTTTTCCAATTGCTGATATTTCCCCAATCAGACCCATTTACTTTAATTTCTCCTGAACTTACTGTACCAAGTTCTGTAACAGTAATATCGGCAACTTTTGCATGTTGCAAAATTGTTGCGAGCTTATCTTTTGTAACAGATACTACTACTCTACTTTGCGCTTCTCCAAACCAGAAAGCATCTTTTCTTATTGTTTCTGTTGCATTAACTTCAAAACCAAGATCATTTGTGAAGCCTGATTCTAATAGCGTAATCGCCAATCCACCTTCACTAATATCATGTGCACTTTGAATCAACTTATCTTTTATAAGAGCTGTAACAAATGATTGCACATTATATTCTTGATCTAAATCAAAATAAGGAGCAGGAGAATATTCCACAGACTTCAATTTGTGTAAGTATTCTGATGAGTTGATATCATTTTTCTGATCTCCTATTAACAAAATAATATCGCCTTCTTTTTTGAAATTAAGGGTCATTCTGTTTCCAAAATCGTCGAGTATTCCAACCATCCCAATAGTAGGAGTTGGATAAACCGGGCCATCTGGATTTTGATTGTAAAAACTAACGTTACCACCCGTAACAGGAGTATTGAATTTTCTACAAGCATCACCCATACCCGTTACTGCTTTTACAAATTGATAATACACTTCCGGATCATATGGGTTACCGAAATTTAAGCAGTTAGTAACTCCAATAGGTTCTCCACCGCTGCAAACAATATTTCTTGCAGCCTCGGCTACTGCGATCATGCTTCCCACGTAAGGATCTGCAAAAACATATTTACTGTTACAATCTACTGTAATAGCAAGTGCTTTACCTGTTCCTTTTGCTAATACAATGGATGCATCACTTGGCGCATTGGTTGAAGTATTACCCGCACCCACCATGCTATCATATTGTGTATATATCCAGCGCTTAGAAGCAATATTGGGTATTTGAACTAATTGTTCAGCAACCGCTTTGATATCGTTGGTATCTACAATACTATTGACATCAAATGCTTTGATTTTTTCAAAATATTTTGGTGCTGTATATTCTCTGGTATATTGTGGAGCACCTCCTCCAAGTACTAATTCATAGGCTGGAATTTCTGCTTCCAATTCACCATGCATATAGAACTTCAACAATCCATCCCCGGTAACCTCCCCGATTTTACTACAGCTCAAATCCCATTTATCAAATACAGCTAACACGGCTGCTTCTTTTCCTTTTTCAACAACAATCAACATCCTTTCCTGACTCTCACTTAACAAGAGTTCCCATGCTTTCATGTTTTGTTGACGAGTAGGAACTTTATCTAAATCGATCCGCATACCAACACCACCTTTGGCGCTCATTTCTGCTGTAGAACAAATGATACCAGCCGCTCCCATATCCTGCATTCCAATAATAGCATTGGTATCAATCACTTCAAGACATGCTTCTAATAATTTCTTTTCTTGGAATGGATCTCCCACCTGAACTGCAGGTAATTCTTCGGTGCTCTCAGCAGTAATTTCTGCGGATGCAAAACTGGCACCGCCAATTCCATCTTTACCCGTTGCACTACCTACAAAAAATACCGGATTCCCGATACCTGCTGCAGTAGCACTAATCATTTTATTTGATTGCATGATACCTACACTCATTGCATTCACTAGTGGATTGGTATGATAGCAATCTTCAAAATATACTTCACCACCAACTGTAGGCACCCCAAAACAGTTGCCGTAATGTCCAATTCCATGAACAATGCCAGTTAACAAACGTTTGGTTTTAATATCTTCTATATTTCCAAAACGCAAACTATTCAATGATGCAATTGGCCTTGCGCCCATGGTAAAAATATCGCGCTGAATTCCGCCAACTCCTGTAGCCGCACCTTGAAAAGGTTCGATGGCACTAGGGTGGTTATGACTTTCAATTTTAAAAACAACACCAAATCCATTTCCCATATCCATTAATCCAGCATTCTCTTCACCAGCAGCAACTAACATTCTGCCACCATCACGGGGAAGGGTCTTCAACCATTTGATACTGTTCTTATAACTGCAGTGCTCACTCCACATACCACTGAATGCACATAGCTCAGTAAAATTGGGAGTACGACCTAGTTTCTGTTTAATCAGTTCGAATTCTTCTTCGGTAATGCGAAGCTGCTGGGCGGTTTTTGCTGTAATTTCCATAACGACGCGAAGGTAAGAAAGTAGCTCTAAGGGGCAAGGCTAAGTTTTCTACAAAAAAAAGCCACTCGAAAGTGGCTTTTTTTGCTTGCTTAACTGGCTCTACGAACTTTTCCACTACCAGCCGAATGAGATTCTATATCATTTGCAGGCCCTTTATACACTACATTTCCACTACCACTAATACTGGCTTTGACCGACTTATTAGAAAATATATCAATATTTCCACTACCACTTATTCTGGCATTTACTTCATTTACCTGCAAATTGGCACATGCAGCATTTCCACTACCGCTGATACTAACTTCTGCTTTTTCGGCTTTTCCTGATAACTGAATATTACCAGATCCTGCGATACTCATGGAAACTGTTTGCGCATTATTAAATGCCATTTTAATATTACCAGATCCAGAGATACTTACCTGTAATGGCCCATCAGAGCTAAATTTTCCCTCGCCCATAATATTACCACTTCCAGACAAAGCTATTCCAGTTAAACTATTGAGTGTAACGTAGATCACGATTTTGTTTTTTGATCTCAGGTTGGTATTTTTCTTACTATGTATATTTATGCGGTTTGATTCAACCTCAGTAACTATATAAGGCAATAGATTTTCGTCTCCTTCTACCTGAACACTGCATGTGCTTCCATAAGCAACCATTACATCCCAAGAACCTGAACTGGAAATGTTGGTAAAATCTCCTGGTGTTCGGGTTTCTTTTTTCAATTGACCATTTCCTTCGATTTTCTCCCAATTCCATTGGGCAATTCCAGAAAAGCTAATCAGCATAGTGCAGAATAATAATGCATTCTTCATAATATGAGTTTTAGTTGTTTTTTCTTGAAACGATTCAGCCATAAATAAGTTACAGGATAAAATAATAGCTATCATTATTGTATCCAAGACGCCCCTATTTGAAAAAATATGCCAACGGAAATTTAGTACTCTTTAAATATTTATAAAAATTATAATGTTTACTTTTTTCAACAATTCATCAATTTTTTTGAGTTTTTTTTTGAGAAAGTCAAATTTTTTTAAAGGATTTTTGTATTTTCGTCTTACTAAATCAATAAAACTATGTCACTTAGATTTCAAGCAATTGGTACACTGAAAGCAGAATCCGGTGCAGGAAGTACACTCGGTAGTGCAAAAATCACAAGTATTTTTGGTGAAAATGTATTCACTGTTAAGACAGCAAGAGAATTTTTAAGCGATGACGCTTATAAGAGTCTTATAACAAGTATCAAGGGTGGCAAAAAAATTGATCGTGCAAATGCAGGTAGCATTGCAAATGGTATGCGTGCTTGGGCTGAAGCAAAAGGTGTTACACACTTTACACACTGGTTTCAACCATTAACTGGAACTACGGCTGAAAAGCATGATAGCTTTTTTACTTTGAAAAGTGATGGAACCGCTATTGAAGAATTTGATGGCGCTGCTTTAATTCAACAAGAGCCAGATGCTTCATCTTTCCCTAACGGTGGTATCCGTGCAACATTTGAAGCACGTGGTTATACGGCATGGGATCCTTCTTCTCCTGCTTTTATTATTGAAATTGGTCATGGTAAAACTTTATGTATTCCTACCATCTTCGTTTCTTATACTGGTGAATCATTAGACTATAAAGCTCCTTTGTTGAAAGCATTGGAAGCATTAAATAAATCAGCTGTTGAAGTAGCAAACTATTTCGACAAGAACGTTACAAAAATCACTGCAACATTAGGTTGGGAGCAAGAGTATTTTGTAATTGATGAAGGATTAGCAAATTGCCGTCCTGACTTGGTTCAAGCTGGTCGTACTTTATTCGGAGCTGCACCTGCAAAAGGTCAGCAATTAGAAGATCATTATTTCGGATCAATTCCTGAGAGAGTTTACGCTTTCATGCGCGATTACGAAACTGAAGCATACAAATTAGGTATTCCTTTACGTACCCGTCATAATGAAGTAGCACCTGCTCAATTTGAGTGTGCTCCTATTTTTGAAGAAGTTAATATCGCAGTTGACCACAACACTTTGTTGATGGACATTATGAGCCGAGTTGCTAAAAGACATGGATTGCGCGTTTTGTTACATGAGAAACCATTTGCAGGTATCAACGGTAGCGGTAAGCACAATAACTGGAGTATGGCTACAGATACTGGTGTTAACTTGTTAGCTCCTGGTAAAACGCCTAAGACCAACCTGATGTTTTTGACCTTCTTTGTTAACACGATCAAAGCAGTTCATGATTATTCTGATATCTTAAGAGCATCTATTGCTTCTGCAGGTAATGATCACCGCTTAGGTGCCAATGAAGCTCCTCCAGCCATTATTTCTGTATTCGTTGGTCAATACTTAGCTAAAGTATTATCTGATATTGAATCAAGAGTGGGAGATAAATTTGATGAGCAAGACGAAGCTATCTTGAAATTAGATTTACACCGTAGCATTCCAGAATTATTATTAGATAATACAGATCGTAACAGAACTTCTCCTTTTGCATTCACTGGGAACAAATTTGAATTCCGCGCAGTAGGTTCAACCGCGAACTGTGCAAATCCAATGATTACATTGAATACTATTATAGCTGCCACATTGAAGCAATTCAAAAAAGATGTAGATGGTTTAATTGAAAAAGGAGATAAGAAAGAAATCGCTATCATGCACGTTATTCAACGCTATATTGTTGAGAGCAAAGCTGTGTTGTTCGAAGGCGATGGCTATAGTGCTGAGTGGGCTAAAGAAGCTGAAAGAAGAGGTTTACCAAATATTAAAACAACTCCTTTGGCATTCGATGCTTTATCAACTGATAAAGCTAAACACCTTTTCGAATCAAACGGCATCTACAACCATATTGAATTAGAAGCCCGCCATGAAATCGAATTAGAGAACTACTTAAAAAAAGTACAGATCGAAGGTCGTGTTATGGGTGATTTAGCTTTGAATCATATTATCCCTGCCGCTATTAAATATCAAAATGATTTATTGAAAAATATTAATGGCTTAAAAGAAGCGGGCTTACCAGAAGCTGCTTATGCTAGTCAGTTTTCAATATTGAAGCAAGTAAGTGAACATATTCAAGTAATTCACGAGAAAACACACGCTATGGTGGAAGCTCGTAAGATTGCAAACAATATAGAAAATACCCGCACAAAAGCAATCGCTTACGAAAGCCAGGTGAAAGGCGCTTACTTCGATATCATCCGCTACCATGTTGATAAATTGGAAGCATTGGTTGACGATGAAATATGGACGCTACCTAAATATCGTGAGATGTTGTTCTTAAGATAATAATTTTTTGACTTGAGCATTGAGCATTTATGGCCCTGTTCCTTTTGGATCAGGGCTATTTTTTTAACAGATACATGCCGACAAAAAAAAAGCCTTCACCGATAATCATTTTAAAGAATCAGGCAATTGCTAACTTAACAATTGAAAAATAAAAAAAATGAAAAAAGTACTTGCCTTAGTTGCCCTGGTATTGATCGCTTCATTCAATACAATCATTGCACAACCTCCGGGTGGTGGTCAGCAAATGGACCCCGCACAAATGCTTGAAATGATGAAGCAAAGAGTAAAACCTCAGTTAATTGAAAAAACAAAATTAACTGATGCGCAAGCTGACAAAGTATTGGAAATTCAAGTAGGTTCTCAAGGCGCCATGCGAGGTATGCGCGAATTGAGTGATGAAGATCGTATGGCAAAAATGAAAAGCATCAGAGAAGAAAACAATAAAAAATTCAAAGCCATTCCTTTAACCGACGACCAGATTAAAGCGGTCAATGATTTCTATGACGAGATGCGTAAGAATCGGGGACAGAGAAACAATTAGGAAATTAAAAAGTAAAAATTAAAAAGTAAAAAGATAGGTACAAAATAGCCCCTGAAAATTCAGAGGCTATTTCATATGTAGTATTATTTTTACTTTTTAATTTTTACTTTTTACTTTCAATTCTATTTCATCTTAAAAGATTCCAAGAATTTGGTTGTGAAATTACCTTTTCTAAAATCTTCGTTTTGCATCAGTTGTAAATGGAATGGAATGGTGGTCTTTACTCCTTCAATTACATACTCACTCAAAGCACGGTACATGGTATCAATTGCTTCCTGACGGGTTTGCGCTACAGTAATCAGCTTCCCGATCATGGAATCGTAATAAGGTGGAATTACATATCCTGCATAAACGTGACTATCCACACGAACACCATGTCCGCCTGGAGTATGCAAATTTGTAATTTTACCTGGAGAAGGGCGGAAGTCGTTATAAGGATCTTCGGCATTAATTCTACACTCGATTGCATGCATTTGAGGCTCGTAATTTCTTCCTGAAATTTTCTCACCCATCGCAATTTTTATCTGTTCTTTGATTAAATCAAAACTTACCACTTCTTCTGTTACGCAGTGTTCTACCTGAATACGGGTATTCATTTCCATGAAATAAAAATTGCGATGCTTATCTACCAAGAACTCAATGGTACCAACGCTTTCGTAATTAATGGCAGATGCTGCTTTAATTGCGGCTTCACCCATTTTCTGACGCAATTCTGCAGTCATAAAAGGAGAAGGTGATTCTTCTACTAACTTCTGATGACGGCGTTGAATAGAACAATCACGCTCGCTTAAATGACACACATTTCCATATTGGTCACCCGCTATTTGAATTTCAATATGACGAGGTTCTTCTACAAATTTTTCCATGTAGATACCATCGTTTTTGAAAGATGCAGCGGCTTCTATTTTTGCGGTGGTATATGCTTTTTCAATTTCTTCTTCATTCCATACTACACGCATTCCTTTACCTCCACCTCCTGCAGTTGCTTTAAGGATTACAGGGTATCCAACAACTTTTGCCAACTCTTTAGCTTCTTCAATACTTTCTAATAAACCTTTTCCACCCGGTACAACAGGCACCCCAGCATTGATCATTGTTTCCTTAGCTGTGATTTTGTCGCCCATCCTATTAATCATATCAGGAGTTGGTCCAATAAACTTTATGCCATGGTCTGCACAAATCTGAGAGAACTTGGCATTTTCAGCTAAAAATCCATAACCAGGATGCACCGCATCAGCGTTCGTGATTTCAGCAGCCGCCATGATATGCGGAATGTTTAGATAAGAATCTGCACTTTGGGGTTTACCAATACATACAGCTTCATCGGCAAATTTCACGTGAAGACTGTCTTTATCAGCAGTAGAATAAACCGCAACGGTTTTAATACCCATTTCTCTACAGGTACGAATAACACGTAACGCTATCTCACCCCTATTGGCAATCAATATTTTTTTAAACATGGATTCAATTTAATGAAGAAAAAATTATGCAGGCTCTACCAAGAACAATGGTTGGTCGTACTCAACGGGACTAGCGTCGTCAACCAAGATTTTTACAATTGTTCCGCTGATTTCGCTTTCAATTTCATTGAAAAGCTTCATAGCCTCGATAATACATACCACTTTACCAGGAGCCACTTCGGTACCAATCTCTGCAAAAATGGGTTTGTCAGGAGAAGGACGACGGTAAAAAGTACCGATCATTGGGCTCTTAATAGTTATATAGTTATCTGCTTTAACAGGTGCAGCCACAGGAGCAGGTACACTAACAACAGGTGCTTGTGCAGCAGCTGGAGCTGAACTTGTTGTATAGACTTGGTGTTGAGGAGCCGATACATTAATAACAGGCTCTTCTTTTTGCTTAATGGTAACCTTACCATCTTTGTCTTCTATACTAATTTCACCAATATTACTTTTATTGACGATTTTGATTAATTCGTGAATTTGCTTCAAGTCCATAAATGGCAGATTTTTAGTAAAAAACGGTTAATTTAGGTCAAATCGGGTGGAAAAATAGCCCTTTTTTACCAAAATTCGCTATTTTCTTTAAAAAGGGTAAAATTAGATTTTTCAAAAAATAAAAGCTTTGTAAATGAAAAATGGCAGCTCAGGGCTGCCATTTAAATATTTGTAAAGAGATTATTATTCTTTCACACGCTCTACATATTCCCCGGATTTTGTATTCACACGGATCAACTCACCATCTTCTACAAATAAAGGAACCATTACAGTTGCGCCACCTTCTACAGTAGCTGCTTTTAAAGCCCTAGTAGCTGTATCACCCCTTAATCCAGGTTCACAATAGGTAATTTTCATGACTATTTTTTCTGGCAATTCCGCACCAATTGGAAGTTCAGTCTCTGTATTAATATATACAAATACTTCAGAACCATCCTTTAAAAACTGAGGAGCATCGATCATTTCTTCGCTTAAAGCAATCTGTTCGAAATTTTCGTTATTCATTAAATTATAACCACTTTCATCTTTATACAAGTATTGAAAAGCTTTCTTTTCAACTCGAACAGGATACACTGTTTCACCACTATTCCATGTTTTTTCAATAGAACGTTTATTATCTACTCCTTTCAATTTTGCCCAAACTTTCGCTGCAGCGCGGGCTGTTTTGTTTTCTCCGAATTCCACAACTGAATACAAACTTCCGTCCAATTTTAGAATCATTCCACGGCTGATGTCGGCTGTATTTGCCATAATTTTTAATTTTTATACTGATTTATGCAGGCGCAAAAGTAGTCATTGACAGCCAATTCCTCGCTATTTTTTTCAAAGTTTTCATCTCGAATCAAATAAGATTTTGAATCGAATTATATCATACTCAAAAAATATTTTATCTCAAAAAGCTGCAAAACGAAATAGCAGGGTATCTCTATAAGTACCAAAACAAAGTATATGAATAAGAATTTTCGTCTTCTCTTCGTACTGTTTTTTCTTTCTTTTCAAACAGTGGTATCTGCCAATACAATTATTGTAAAAGGCACCGTAAAAGATAGTAGTAATCATTATTTAGCAAATAGATTAGTAAAAATTTATAGCACAGACAGTATCAATGGTGGTTGCACCTTATCACACACTGTATTGACAAATCCGAATGGGTTTTATATTGATACATTAAAGTGTATTGGTGATATAAAGAAGCTATACATTATTGTAGAAAATTGTGATGGCAAAAACATCACTCATGATCCAGCACCTACCACTACAGGTGTTGTTGAATCAAATTTTATCATCTGCTCTAATCCAAATATTCCACAGCCTATACACGGATGTAAAGCAGTAATTGCATATATACTGAACGATAGTATTGCTCAATTTAATAGTAAAGAATCTTATCCAGGCATTGTACCAGGAACCATACCAGATAGCATTATCAGCAGAACCTGGATCTTTGGTGATAGTAGTTCTATTCTTACAGGAAATAGAATTGACCCCATACATATTTATAAAAATCCTGGAGAATATACAGTAACACTTACTATTAAAACAAAGAGTGGTTGCGAAAGTAGTTATCAGCTACACATAAAAATTATCAAGCCTGTTGTTCCTACAAATTGTAAAGCTTTCTTCACAAGCACAGTTAAGGATTCTATTGCACAATTCAATAGTGAAGGATCATTGGCAAGTGTAACAAATGGCATTGCAAAAGATAGTATTATTAGTAGAACCTGGTATTTCATGGATAATTATCCTACCATTTCTACACTCACAGGAAATCATATCGACCCAACTTATACTTATTCAAAACCTGGAACTTATCAGGTATATCTTGTAATCAAAACAAAATTGGGATGCGAAAGTAAATACACAGAATCTGTTACAATCAAAGCTCCTCCAGTTCCTACAACTTGTAAGGCCCATTTTACAAAAACCATCACCGATGGTTTGGTAAAATTCAATAGTTCAGATGCATTAGCAGCAGGCACTAAGGATACTATTATCAGCAGATACTGGATCTTCGGTGAAACAACTGCTAGTTCAGGAGTTTTGCAGGGTAATATCATCGACCCAACACATACTTATTCAAAAGCGGGAAAATATATTGTACTGCTTTATATCAAAACCAAATCGGGTTGTGAAAGCAAATTTGCAGATACCATTTCTATTTCAAATGTAATTTGTAAAGCAAAAGCTGATTTTTCAATAGAAAAAGTGGGTTTGAAAAAAGTAATATTCAATAGCGAACTGAGTACTGTTCAAACTGGAGATAGCATTGTTCAGCGCACTTGGAAATTTGGTGACAATAATTATTTACAGGGTAACAGTATTAAAATAGAGAGAGAATATCAAACACAAGGCATTTATACAGCCTGTTTACAAATAAAAACATTACACGGATGCATAGCTGATACTTGTAAACAGGTAGTAAATCAGGATACGGCAAATATTCGACCAATACCAGTTGACTTTATCAAGATCTTAGCCATTAATCCAAATCCAGTGATTACCAATTTCCATGCAACGATTTATAGCAGCAGCAAGGATATTGAATGTGAAATAGATGTATATGATATTTATGGTTTGTTAAAGAGTACCATGAAAAAAGTGCTGGCCAAAGGAAATAATATCGTGGAAGTACAAACAGCCAACTTATACCATGGCCCTTACTTCCTGAGAGTAATTTCGAAATCCGGTAAAGACACCAAGATTTTCTATAAGCTCTAATAAAAAATTATAAATATTAGATTTTAACACTAAATGCTACTTGGTTTTAACCTATTTTTGCCGCAAATTTTAAGTAATCCATGGCAGTTTTAGTAAATAAACAGTCTAAAATCATCGTTCAAGGTTTTACCGGCACAGAAGGTACATTCCATGCAACACAGATGATCGAATACGGTACCAATGTGGTAGGTGGTGTTACTCCTGGAAAAGGCGGAACCCTCCATTTGGACAAGCCCGTTTTTAATACGGTTTCAGATGCTGTTAAAGCAACAGGAGCCAATGTGAGTATCATATTTGTACCACCTGCATTTGCTGCAGATGCCATCAAAGAAAGTGCAGAAGCTGGTATCGCTTTAGTAGTTTGTATCACAGAAGGTATTCCTGTCCAGGATATGATTCATGTGAAAAGTTATTTGCAAACAACCAATACTCGCTTGATTGGGCCAAACTGTCCAGGTGTGATCACTGCAGATGAAGCTAAAGTGGGCATCATGCCAGGCTTTATTTTCAAAGCAGGCAGAATTGGAATCGTTTCAAAAAGCGGAACACTAACTTATGAAGCAGCTGATCAAGTGGTGAAAGCAGGTCTTGGTATTAGCACGGCCATCGGAATTGGTGGAGATCCCATCATTGGAACCCCTACTAAAGAAGCAGTTGAATTGTTGATGAACGACCCTGAAACTGATGGTATCATCATGATCGGTGAGATCGGAGGTAGCATGGAAGCAGAAGCTGCCCGTTGGATCAGAGACAATAAAACTAAACCTGTTGTAGGTTTTATAGCCGGACAAACGGCACCTCCAGGTCGCAGAATGGGGCACGCTGGAGCCATTGTAGGCGGCGCTGACGATACAGCTGCAGCTAAGATGAAGATCATGGCTGAATGTGGTATCGAAGTAGTTGCAAGTCCAGCAGATATCGGTAAAACGATGGCAGCAGCAATTGCAGCATTAAAAAAATAAAGAAATTACAATACTATATAATCCCGGTCAGGCAACTGACCGGGATTTTTGTTTCCGGGATTTACTTGAAAAGGTTTTGTTAAACGGTACTTTCGTTTATGCATTGGTTGCGAAATTGCATCTAATCAGAAACAGGATTAATTATTAGCAGTATGAATCTAAAAAGATGGGCATTTATAGGGATTCTATTTTGGGCAGGAAATGGATTGATGGCACAAAAATTAGACAGCAGTTTTTCTAAACAATGGAATGAAATTGACAGCCTCCTGGGAATTTCACATTTGCCTAAATCTGCACTTGATAAAGTGAATCAGATTTATGAGCTGGCTGAGAAAAATTCTAATAATGTACAAAAGATCAAAGCCCTACTTTATCGAACAGCAATTGAAATAAATGTAGCCGAGTTTGATATCAATAAAAACATAAGTGCATTTAAATTAGAACTGGGCAAAACGAAGGACCCAAGTTGCAGGGCTTTGATACACGTTTTAATCGCCAAACAATATCAAAAGTATTTCAATGATCATCGCTGGCAATTATATGATCGATCTAAAATTAAAACTCAAAATACTACTGATATTTTAAGCTGGTCGGCTGATGACTTTTTAAAGCACATTGAAGCTGAATATGATTACTCTTTAACAGAAAAAGATGATCTTAAAAAAACCAAACTGAATGCGTACGGTGCTATTTTATGGAAAGGAAATGCAGAATACTTAAGACCTACTTTATATGATGTAATTGCACAAGATGCATTAGACTATTTCAAATCTGGTCAGGAATCAAAAACAACAGCTAAAAATAATTTTACAGTTCGTCAACAAGCATCGCTTGGAAATTATGCTGAATTTGCATCGCTAAAACTTATAAGTAACGACAGTAATGCGCATACATTTAGAGCGCTTCAATTATTTCAAGACCTTACTTTATTTCATATTAACGATGCACAAAAAGATGCATTAATAGATTTAGATATTGATAGAATCAATTGGGTTTACCAACAAGCTATATTTGAAAATAAACAACAATTAAAGGAAAAGGCTTTAACAGCAATTACAACAGATTTCGAAAGCAATGCTGCTGTATACGCATGGCTGCAATTGGCTAAGGACAAAACTGATTTAGCAGCCACTTATCAACCTTTTCAAGACAGTAGTGAAAGATGGCAATATCTTGCAGCTATTAAACTGATTGATGCTGCCATTAAAAAATTTGCTGACAAAAATCCAGTTAAGAACCAATTAGAAAATTTAAAACAGCGTATTCTTCTTAAAGACGTAAGCATACATTCTGAAAAAATAGATCTCCCTAATAAACCGTTTAAAGTATTGGTTGAATACAAAAATGTAGATACCTTATATCTTAGAATTTTAGCAGTACCAATCGAGTTTACAAAATCAAATAATAATGGTGAGCAACTCATCAATCAACTTTGTAATAAAAATTCAATTCAATCAAGCGAGCAATGGCTTCCTGTTACAAATGATTATCAAAACCATTTTGTGGAAATAAAATTAGATCCATTATCGCAGGGAGAATATGTATTATTAGCATCTACTGGAAAGAATTTCAATCCTGCTAGGGATATTATCAATTATCAATCATTTCAGGTTTCAAGTATCAGCCTTATTCAAAACAAGAGTGATTTTTTTGTTCTGAATAGAGAAACCGGAAACCCTATTTCAAAAGCAAACATCACTATTCTTAGTAGAACGTCAAACGCTCAAAGAAAAGAATGGGATAATGAGGGTGTAAGAAGTACTGATGAAAATGGCTATGTAAAAATGGATGGTCAAAAAAGCAATAGATATTATTCATTTATCATTGAAAGCAAAAACGAAAAATTTAGAACTATCGACCCCACATGGTTTGAAAATGAGCAAAATCCAAAAAAACTCACTGATTCTATACATTTCGAAAAGAGAAATCAAAGAACTTTCTTTTTTACAGACCGATCCATTTATCGGCCTGGGCAAATCGTATATTTCAAAGCCATCATCTCTACCATTGATTTTAACAACCAAAAAAGTAAACTCCTAGCAAAAACCAATGCAACAGTATTTTTGAGAGACGTAAATTATCGAATCATAGATTCATTAAAATTTATCAGTAATGATTATGGCTCTTATCATGGGAAATTTACGCTGCCGGAGAAAATAC